>CAMFIF010000001.1 GCA_945952415.1 uncultured Rhizobium sp.
CCAGAGCGGAACAAGGAATATAATCCTATATATGAGGAGAAAATGAAAGAGGGGGCGGGAAATTTATTTTGACGATGTTTCAGGCCTTTTATGAAGGTCGCGCGGCTCTAGCCTAACCCCGCAAGGGCTGCCCAGAAGGTGACGGTTGCGACGCCGAGAAGGGTGGAGAGGGTGATGGCCGAGGCGGCAAGCGGTTGGGCGGTGCCGAAACGGTTGGCGATCAGCCAGGCATTGACGCCCGTCGGGACGGAAGAGGTGAGCACGAGCGCCGCCGACCATTCGGGCGTGAGGCCGAGGAGGTGGCTGAAGACGAAGACGCTTGCTGGCAGGAGAAGGAGTTTTAAAAGCGCAATCGTGGTGGAAAGCCCGAGATTGCCGGAAATGCCATAGCTTCGAAGCGCCATGCCCAGCGACAGAAGCGCAGCCGGCCCGGCAATACCGGCCACCTGGGCGGTCAGCGTGTCGAGAAGGGAGGGGAGCGTGACCCCGGTGAAATGGACGATCGATCCCAGCACCAGCCCGATGATCAGCGGATTCTGCACGAGGTTGAGCACGGTCTGGCGCAGCACCGCGAGCGCTCCGCGTCCCGCTTCGCCCGTCTCGCGCCTCACGGCCTCCTCCATCAGCACCGTTCCCGCAACCATCATCAGCGGCAGGTGTACGGCGAGCAGGATGGAGACGGCGACGATCCCCTTGGGACCCACCACGCGTTCCACCAGCGGCAGGCCGATGAAGACATTATTGGCGAAGGCCGAAGACACGCCCGCAATGACCCCGCTTCGCCGGTCACGGCCAAAGAGCCTGGTTGCGACGAGATGGCCCGCCGTCCAGGCAACGGCGACGCCGGAGAAATAGGCGATCCACAGCTTCACCGGCGTGCCCGATCCCACATCCGCTTGAGCGAGCGTTCGAAACAGCAGCACCGGCACGGCGATGCGAAAGACGAATTCGCCCAGCGCCTCGCCGGTTTCCGCCTTCATCAGCCCGCAGACGACGCTGAGATAGCCGGTAAGGATCAGAAGGAAGACGGGCAGGACATCATGGATGACGGCAATCATGGAATGCTCGAAGCGGGAGGCGGTGAGATCTCACCGCTCCTAGCACCGCCGCCGGGCGCTCTCCAGTGCACATCCGCCGCGGCCCGTGTTTTTCGCTTTCCTCCTCGGTAAAAAACAGTAGAACCGAATACCGGCTGACATTCCTGACCGGGGCTTCCCTTTGACCAAGACCACCTATGACGTTCTCACCATCGGCAATGCCATTGTCGACATCATCTCCCGCTGCGACGATGCATTCCTGACCGACAACGCCATCACCAAGGCGGCGATGAACCTTATCGATGCCGATCGCGCCGAACTGCTCTATTCCCGCATGGGCCCGGCAATCGAAGCCTCCGGCGGCAGCGCCGGCAATACGGCAGCCGGTGTGGCAAGCCTCGGCGGACGGGCGGCCTATTTCGGCAAGGTGGCGGAAGACCAGCTTGGCCGCATCTTTACCCATGATATCCGCGCCCAGGGCGTGCATTACGCGACGAAGCCCAAGGGCACCTTCCCGCCCACGGCCCGCTCCATGATCTTCGTGACCCCGGATGGCGAGCGTTCGATGAACACCTATCTCGGCGCCTGCGTCGAGCTCGGCCCGGAAGACGTGGAGCCCGAGGTCGTGGCGGAAGCCAAGGTTACCTATTTCGAGGGCTATCTCTGGGATCCGCCGCGGGCCAAGGAGGCGATCGTCGAAAGCTGCCGCATCGCCCATCAGCACGGCCGCGAGACGTCGATGACCCTGTCCGACAGTTTCTGCGTCGGGCGCTACCGGGCGGAGTTTCTCGATCTCATGCGCTCCGGCACGGTCGATATCGTCTTCGCCAACAAGGAAGAAACCCTCTCGCTCTATGAAACCGAGAATTTCGAAGCGGCGCTCGACAGGATCGCCGCCGATTGCAAGCTCGCAGCCGTGACCATGAGCGAAGAGGGTGCGGTGATCGTCAAGGGTGCGGAGCGCATCCGCGTGCCCGCAACCGCGATCCGCGAACTGACCGATACGACGGGGGCGGGCGATCTTTTCGCCGCGGGTTTCCTCTTCGGCTATACGCAGGGCCGTTCGCTTGAGGATTGCGGCCATCTCGGCTGCCTCTCGGCCGGCATCGTCATCCAGCAGATCGGGCCTCGTCCGCTCGTTTCGCTGAAGGAAGCCGCCGCAAAGGCCGGGCTTCTCTGAGCGGCTCGGCTATTTGAACACTTCGGCCGGATAGGCGCCCCAGATCTCGCCCTGCGAGATCCAGCCTTCCGTGCCTTCGTAATCGGCCTCGCACCAGTCGCCATTGCACTGGCTGAGCTTCACCACCACGCCGGGCTCCAGCTTGGCGACCAGCGGGCTGTTGGACTGCGGATCATGCCGCATGTTGACGAAGACCGATCCCCCCTTGCCGCGCATCCAGGGGGCGGTCACGGCGGTGCGCTGGCCGGAAAGCAGTGCCTGGTTCACCCAGCCTTCCGTGCCATCCGCATCGCGGATCTTCCGCCAGTTGTCATATTCCTGGATGATTTCCACCGGCAGGCCGGATTTGAGATACATCCACGAGACCGCATAGCTCGTGCCCGGTCCGACGCGCAGATTGACCTTCTTGGATTTCAGGCTGACGAAGCGCGGCAGGGGCAGGCCGCTCGGGCCCTTGTTGGCCGATTGCGCCTCCGCCGCTGCCGGGGCAAGCAGCATCAAAGCCGCGGCGAGCGCCGCCGTCAGGTCCTTGCGAAACCTCCTGGCCGGAAGGGAAGTCTTGGGCATCGGCACGGTCATCTCGTTCCCCATGAGGTCCGGCCCCGCCCCCGGGCGCCTCTGCCCGACGGCCGCGAGCCGCTGCGGCTCGGCCGATATCAACAGCCGTCCGCGCGGGGGCCTTTGTCTTCCCCGGTCCGTCTGCTAGAACTGGCCTCGACGGATTGTATCGTCCTTTTTGGTTAACGAGACCTGAACGAACCGCCGAAAGCGCCATGACCCTGAAGAAAAAACCCAAGGTTTACATCACGCGGAAACTGCCCGATGCGGTGGAGACCCGCATGCGCGAGCTGTTCGATGCGGATCTCAACATCGACGACACCCCCCGCAGCGCGGAAGACCTGATCCGGGCGGTCGAAACCGCCGACGTTCTTGTTCCCACGGTGACGGACCGCATCGACGAGGCGCTGATCGCCGCCGCCGGGCCGCAGCTGAAGCTGATCGCGAGCTTCTCGAACGGTGTCGACCATATCGATGTCGACGCCGCAGCGAGGAAGGGCATTACCGTCACCAACACGCCGAACGTGCTGACCGAAGACACGGCCGACATGACCATGGCGCTCATTCTTTCCGTGCCGCGCCGGCTTGCGGAAGGTGCGCGCGTGCTCACCGACAAGGCGGGAGAATGGACCGGCTGGTCGCCCACCTGGATGCTCGGCCACCGCATCTGGGGTAAGCGGATCGGCATCATCGGCATGGGCCGCATCGGCACGGCGGTTGCCCGGCGCGCCAAGGCTTTCGGGCTTTCCATCCATTACCACAACCGCAAGCGGGTCAATCCGGCGACGGAAGAGGCGCTCGAGGCCACCTATTGGGACAGTCTCGACCAGATGCTGGCGCGCGTCGATATCGTCTCCGTCAACTGCCCCTCGACACCGGCCACCTTCCACCTTCTGTCGGCCCGGCGCCTCGCGCTGATGCAGCCGACGAGCTACCTGGTCAACACCGCCCGTGGCGATGTGATCGACGAGCAGGCGCTCATCGCCTGCCTCAAGGCGGGCAAGATCGCCGGCGCCGGCCTCGACGTTTTCGAGAACGAGCCGAAGGTGAACCCGAAGCTGATCAAGCTCGCCCAGGAAGGCAAGGTCACGCTGCTGCCGCACATGTCCTCCGCCACCATCGAGGGGCGCATAGACATGGGCGACAAGGTGATCATCAACATCCGCACCTATTTCGATGGCCATCGTCCGCCGAACCGAGTTCTGCCGAACCGGCCTTAAGAGGCTGTAGGGATTTAGAAAAAAACACTTAACCGAAATTCGGTTAAGTGCTGCTCTTCACTGTCTTCGTCATTTCGATGGAAGTGGTGCGATCAAAGCCGGGATGGCGGCTTTCTCCGGAGCGGACAAATCCCCAGCAGCTGAAGACGCGGTGATTCTCGATGAGCTCCACCCGGGTTTCGAGCCGCAGGCTGATGCAGCCGATCGACCGTGCCAGGTCCTCCGCTGCCACGAGCAGCGCATGTCCGAGCCCCTGGCCCTGGCGGCCGGGATCGACCGCAAGCTTGCCGAGATAGAGCGTGCCCTTCTCCTCCGGGCGGCAGAAGAGGCAGGCCACCGGCCGGCCGTCCTCCTCGATAACGAGTCCATGCTCCGCCTCCGCCTTGGCGCGAAGGCTTGCAGGCGTCAGGGCATGCGCGGAGGAGGGCGGGTCGATCCGTCCGTCCATGAAGGCGAAGGCGCGAAGGATGAGGTCATGCAGCGCCTGCATGTCGTCGGCCTAGGGATCGATCCGGCGCGGCGGGCCCATGTCAGCCCGTCTTCCGGCGGCGGTAGCGGATCGTGTCGAAGCGTGCGGAAAGCCCGTCATAGAGCAGCAGGCGCCCGACCAGCGGCTCGCCCGCCCCGGTGATTAGCTTGATGGCTTCCATGGCCATGAGCGTGCCGATGACGCCGGTGAGCGCGCCGATGACACCCGCTTCGGCACAGGCCGGGATCAGCCCTTCCGGCGGCGGGGCGGGAAAAAGATCGCGGTAACAGGGGTTCTGCTCGCCCGCCGCATTTGTTTCGTGGGGCTTCAGCACCGTCACGCTGCCGTCGAAGCGTCCGACAGCGCCCGTCACCAGCGGAATACGGGCCTCTTCGGCTGCATCGGCGGCGGCATAGCGCGTCTCGAAATTGTCCGACCCGTCGATGAGGAGGTCGAAGCCGGAAAGCTGGAGCCTCGCCCATTCCGGCGAAAAGCGCTCGGTAAAGCGGATCACCCGCACATGGGGGTTGAGACGCGCCAGCGCACGCGCCGCGCTCTCGGTCTTTTCCTCGCCCAGGCTTCCCGTGTCATGGATGACCTGACGCTGGAGATTGGAGAGCGAGACCCGGTCGTCATCGGCAATGCCGAGCGTACCGACACCCGCGGCGCCCAGATATTGCAGCACCGGCGCCCCGAGCCCGCCGGCGCCGATCACCAGCACGCGGGCGCGCTTCAGCGCCTGCTGGCCGGTGCCTCCCACCTCAGGCAAAAGGATATGCCGCTTGTAGCGGTCGATTTCGAGGGCGCTCAGCCGGTCGTCGTCCGTCTCGTCCATGGTCGTAGCCTATCCGCTAATCTGTCCCGCCGCGACCGTAAAATACTGTGCCCGCGGCCCCAGCGCATCGAAGAGCATGCGATCGGTCCCGGTCATGAAGGATTGGCCGCCCAGCCCGTCGATGAGGTCGAAGAGGGCGGCCCGCCGGCCTTCGTCCAGATGGGCGGCAATTTCATCAAGGAGCAGCACGGGCGCAAAGCCCGTCATTGTGCCCACAAGCCGGGCATGGGCAAGAATGAGGCCGACGAGCAGCGCCTTCTGCTCGCCGGTGGAGCAGCGGCCCGCATCCATGTCCTTTGCCGCATGGAAGACGAGGAGATCGGCCTTGTGCGGCCCTTCCGTCGTGCGCCCGGCAGCGGCGTCCCGGTAGCGGTTTTCGGCAAGCAGTGCCGCGTAATCCTCCTCCAGATCGGCGGCAGGCCGGCTCGCGATCCCCTCATCGAAGAAACCCGTCAGCGAAAGCCGTGCGGAAGGAAAGGGCGCGTCGGCCGCAAGGCCCGCAATCAGATGGGTGAGAAAGCCCAGCATTTCGTGGCGCGCCACCCCCATGGCAACACCAAGCTCGGCCATCTGCCGCTCCAGCCCGGCAAGCCAGGCGGGATCCATTCGCCCCTCGGAAAGCAGGCGGTTGCGGCTGCGCATGGCGCGTTCGAAATCGCTCGCCCGCCGCCCATGGGCGGGATCGATCGACAGCACCAGCCGGTCGAGAAAGCGCCGCCGGTCACCGGCAGGGCCGGTAAAGAGGCCGTCCATGGAGGGCGTCAGCCATAGCACGCGCAGATGATCGGTAAGCTCGTCGGCGGTCCTGGCTGCGGTGCCGTTCAGCCGCAGCCGCCGGGCCGTGCCCTCGTCCCGCGCCTCGGCCCCGGTGCCGATGGTAACCTCGCCTTCCATGCCCCGAACGCGGGCGAAGATCGAGAAACCCTCCTCGCCGCCATTCACCCGGGTCACCTCGCCATAGGGCGCACGCCTCAGCCCGCGGCCCGGCGAAAGCAGCGAGATCGCTTCCAGAAGATTGGTCTTGCCCGATCCATTGTCGCCGGTCAGCACCACATGCCGGCCATCGAGGCGCAAGGCCGCTTCCGCATAATTGCGGAAGGCGGTGAGCCTGATTTCCTCAATGAAGACCTTTTCGGGCATGGAGAATCCTGGTGGCGGGGCACTGCCCGTCTCCTATGCCGAAGGCCCGCCGCTGGCAAGCGCGGCGGGCGGGGAGCGCAGCTTTCAGAATTGCCGGGAAAGGGTGAGTTTCACCAGATGGGATTGCGCGCCCGCGGCAAAATTGCCGCCATAGGTGAGCCCCAGATTGAGCCGCCCCTCATCGGCCATGAGATCGAGCCCCGCCTCCAGCGCCAGGCTGTCGGCGGCCGTCTCCGCCCCGCTCAGGCTAAAGGCCGTGCTGCCGGCAAAGGAGAAGAGCGGGCCTTCCCCCTGCGCCTCGAAGGCGTGGTTCCAGCCGATCATGCCACGCAGCCGGGCCGGCTGGCCGAGAAGATCGAAACCCTGCGCAGCCCGCAGGCCAATGAGCGTCTCCGCCTGGGTGCTTTCGGCGGCGGAGACCGAAAGCGCTGCCGTTCCCCCCGCTTCGGAAAAGCCCTCCGTCCGCTGCCAGGTCACGGCGAGGTTGGCGAAAGGCTCGACCGTCAGCTGGTCGAAGTGGATATCATGGGCGATCTCGCCATAGGCCTGCACCGCATCGGCGCGATAGCTGGCCGAGAGATCCTCGCTGACCCCGTTGAACCGGGCGGTGCGGGCCGAATCGATATCCTGATGCACATAGGTTGTGCCGAAGCGAAGGGAGAAAGGACCCGCTTGCGTGCCGCCATAGAGGCCCAGCGTGTAGTCGCGGCTGTCGGCGCTCGAAAGGCGGGCGCTTTCGCGCACATGGCCCATGCCGATGCCGCCGAGTAGGCCGAGGCGGCTTTCATCGCCGATGGCCGTATCCCAGCCGAACAGCAGTCCACCGGTCGAGCCGATTCGGTCGCCACCCTCTTCCGCACGGGTGGAATAGCCGCCATAGGCCCGCGCCCATCCGACCGGCCCGCGCTGTTTTTCCTGCCGGAGTATATCGCCAAAGGCTTTGGCCGCATCCGGCTCCTCGGTGGCAACATAGGCCGTCAGCGCCGAGGGGGTTGCGGCGGGGCTGGGATCGCCAAGGCCACCCAGCGCCGCCCGTTCCACCGCCGCACCCCGGGCGAAGCGGCCGACATCGAAGGCAAGCAGGGAAGGCGAAGCGTGAATGGTTCCGGCAAGATCGCCGAAGGTCGTCTGCGCCTGGCTTGCGGAGAGGGAGACGAGTTGCCGGTAAAGCGGGTTGGCGGGATCGAGCGCGTCCCCCACCTCGGCCACCGTCCGCGCGTCCCCATCGGTCGCCAGGCTCTGGAAGCGGGTGCCGTTGCGATGGAGCTTCAGGAAGAGAGTGTTCGCATCGCGGCTGATGCTCGGGGTAACGAAGGCATAGTTGGACGTCACCGTATCGAAGCTGCCGCTGATGCCGCGCCCACTTTGCAGGATCACGTCCTGCCGGTCGAGCGTGACGGCGCTTTGCTGCACCACGTCGAGCACCGCGCCGGCGCCGATGGCCGTATGGCCGGAAACGGCAAGCAGATCGGCCCGGTTCGCTGCCGGGGCGACGGTTGCCTGAAAATGGCCGCCCCTGCCGAAAGTGAGATCGCCCTTCACCCGAAGCGTGCCGGTGCCGCTTCCGGCGGGCGCCACCGTGCCGCCGCCGGCAACCGAAAGAGAGCCGACCGTTCCGCTGCCGGAAAGCGTGCCATAGCCGCCGACCGAAACCGTACCGCCCAGCGCTCCGTTGACCGCAAGCGTGCCGCCCGTCAGGCGCGTGCTGCCGGTAAAGGCGGAGGAATCCCCCGTAAGCTCCACCGAACCCGCATCTGCCAGAATGGTGCCGTTGCCGCTGATCGCCGCGCCCAGCCGGTAAGTGGGGCCGCCAATGTTGAAGACCAAAGTTCCCGCCCCCTGGCCGAAGCGGATGGCGGATGCGTTGACAGCACCTGCGCCCCGGGTAATCTCCCCGTGCCGTGCGCCGATGGCGAGCATGCCTGACGAACCGGCGTGAACGGCAAGGTCGATGCTGGGGGCGGAAAGGGTGGCTCCGCCGGTCACCGTCAGCGCCCCGGCCCCGTCGCGGCCGATCTCCACGGCCTGCGTCGCGCTGAGCACGCTTCCGTCGCCGGAAAGCAGTCCATTGCCCTCCGCCTTTGCCTGATTGCCGAAGATCACCCGGCCCGCCCGTGCAACAGCCCCGTCCTGCAGCGCGAAGCTGCCGCGGCCCGCATCGCCGACGGTCATGTCGCCCGCAATGGCAAGAGCCGTTCCGCCACCGCCGACCGTCAGGCTACCGGAAGAGCCGGCGCTCTGACCCAGTGTGACGCGACCTGCCGTCGCCGTTGCCCCCGTGTAAAGGCTCGCCACCCCCCGCCCGGAAAGGCCGATGGTCAGTCCTCCCGAGACGCCGAGCCGGGTTCCCCCGCCGGAAAGGCCCATCTGGCCGCTGCCCCCGGTTTCCGCCCCTAAAACCAGGCTGTTCGCGGAAAGGCTGGCGGCTGTGGAAAGGTCGAGCGCACCGCTGCCTCTCTGGCCGATCGTCAGAGCGCCCACGGCCACCGTCGTATCGCCGCCGGATATGCTGGCGCTACCCTTGCCGCTTGCCTCCGCACCCAGCACCAGCGCCCCTGCCTTGAGACTTGCGGCCGTATTCGCGTCGATCCGCCCGCTTCCCGCACCGCCCGCAACGAGCGTGCCTGCGATGGTCGCCGAAGACTGGCCGGAAACAACGAGCGTCCCCTGGCCGGTTGCGCCGCTCCCCAGAACCATGGATAGAGCGGAAAGGCTGGCCGCGCGATAGAGATCGATCTCGCCCACGCCATTCTGGCCGATGGCGACCGGTCCCTGAACCGACAGGCGCGCGGCTGTGCCGACCGCAACGATGGACCCCGCCCCACCCGCCCCGCTGCCAAGCGTGATTTCGCGGGCAGAAAGGGCGGTTTCCGCATAAAGGCCGGCGCTCCGCGTAAGGCCGATGAAAAGCGCGCCGGCGCTTCCCGGCCCCGCTCCGAGCCAGAGCTGCGGCATGCGGTCGATCAGGGTGGTATCGGACGCCGTGGGGGCTTTGCCCGTGGTCCAGTTCTGACCGTTCGACCAGTCATTGTTGAGCGAGGCGGTAAAGCTGTTGGTGCCTGCGGCAAGGGCAGGCGAAAGGCCAAGAAGGCTCGCGGAAAGGCTCAAAAGCACGCAAGGCGCACGGCGGCGGATGGGGCGCACCGGAAAACTCCCAAATCATTCGGTTGCCGCAACCCTTCAGAAAAGGATGCGAAGCCCGCTTCTCATAAGCGGGCCGGTTTTCCGGACAATGCGAGCAGTTCTGTTAACGTCCTGTTTGGAATTACGGTTAATGGCAGCGGGAAAAAGAAATAAGGGCGGAAGCAGCACTTCCGCCCTTATTCCATGGGTCAGCCCTGATCGCTGTCTCAGTCGCTCAGCGTATCGAAGAAATCCTTCATCCGGGCGAAGAAGCCGGACGATTCCGGATTGTTTTCCTTGGAGGAGATGCGCTCGAACTCTTCCAGCAGCTCACGCTGGCGCTTGGTCAGCTTCTGCGGCGTTTCGATCTGGATCTGGATATAGAGATCGCCCACCTGTGCGGAGCGCAGCACCGGCATGCCCTTGCCCTTGAGACGGAACTGCTTGCCGGCCTGGGTGCCCTCGGGGATCGTCACCCGGGATTTCGTGCCGTCAAGCGTGGTCACATCGAACTTGCCGCCAAGCGCCGCCGTCGTCATGGAAACCGGAACGCTGCAATAGAGGTCCGCGCCATCCCGCTTGAAGAACGGATGCGGCGCCACCGACAGGAAAATATAGAGATCGCCCGCAGGCCCGCCGCGCAGGCCCGCCTCGCCCTCGCCCTGAAGGCGAATGCGGGTACCGTCCTCGATGCCCGAGGGAATGTTGACCGAGAGCGAGCGCTCTTCCGTGACGCGGCCCGCGCCATGGCACTTGCCGCAGGGATCGGCAATCGTCTGGCCGCGCCCGCCGCAGGTAGGACAGGTGCGCTCGACCGAGAAGAAGCCCTGGGTGGCCCGCACCCGGCCCGAACCATGGCAGGTCGCGCAGGTGGCGGGCTTGGTGCCGGGCTTGGCGCCCGTGCCGGTGCAGGCATCGCAGGTGATCGCCGTCGGCACCCGGATCTGCGCCGTCTTGCCCTCGAAAGCCTCTTCCAGCGAAATTTCCATATTGTAGCGCAGGTCGGCACCGCGCTCGCGGCCGCCGGAGGAGCGACGGCCGCGGCCACCGCCCATCATCTCGCCAAAAATGTCCTCGAAGATGTCCGAGAAGGAGCCACCGCCAAAACCGCCGCCGCCGAAGCCGCCACCACCCATGCCGCCCTGCTCGAAGGCCGCATGGCCGTATCGGTCATAGGCCGCGCGCTTCTGGGGGTCCTTCAGCGTTTCATAGGCCTCGTTGATTTCCTTGAACTTCTTTTCCGCAGTGGCATCGCCCGGATTCTTGTCCGGGTGATACTGCATGGCCAGTTTGCGGAAGGCGCTCTTCAGCTCCTTGTCGTCCGCGGTCCTGGCAACGCCCAGGGTTTCGTAAAAATCAGCTTTCGCCATTCTGGTTCAGGCTCCGGTCCATGAAGCGCCCGCCCTGTCCTCAAAAGCCGCGCGACATTTCTGGCGCGCGGCTTGAAGATTTCCCGGGGTTCCGCCGGACAACCCCCGAAGGGCAGCCCGGCCAATGGAACCCGGAAAGAACGGGACTATCGTCTTTCGCGTGGGGATGATGGGCTTCAAGCGGAACGCTTGCGCTCGTCGTCCTTCACTTCCTCATAATCGGCATCGACGACATTGTCGTCCGAACCATCGGCATTGCCCTCGGCGCCGGCTTCCGCCTGCTGCGCTTCATAGATGGCCTGGCCGAGCTTCATGGATGCTTCCATGAGGGTCTGGGTCTTCGCCTTGATGTCTTCGGCATCCGGGTCGGAAGCCTCGACAGCGGTCTTCAGCGCGGCAATCGCATCGGTAATGGCGTTGCGGTCCGTTTCGGAAACCTTGTCACCATATTCCTTCAGCGATTTTTCCGTGGAGTGAATCAGGCTTTCGGCCTGGTTCTTGGCTTCCACCGCCTCGCGACGCTTCTTGTCTTCGGCCGCATGCGCCTCGGCATCCTTCACCATCTTCTCGATGTCGGCATCGGAGAGACCGCCCGAAGCCTGGATGCGGATCTGCTGCTCCTTGCCGGTGCCCTTGTCCTTGGCCGAAACCTGCACGATGCCGTTGGCGTCGATGTCGAAGGTCACTTCGATCTGCGGCACGCCGCGCGGGGCCGGCGGCAGGCCGACGAGGTCGAACTGGCCGAGCAGCTTGTTGTCCGCCGCCATTTCACGCTCGCCCTGCGAGACGCGGATGGTCACGGCCTGCTGGTTGTCCTCGGCGGTCGAGAAGACCTGGCTCTTCTTGGTCGGGATCGTCGTGTTGCGGTCGATCAGACGGGTGAAGACGCCGCCGAGCGTTTCGATGCCGAGCGAGAGCGGGGTCACGTCGAGAAGCAGAACGTCCTTGACGTCGCCCTGCAGAACGCCGGCCTGGATGGCGGCGCCCATGGCGACGACTTCATCCGGGTTGACGCCCTTGTGCGGCTCCTTGCCGAACAGCTGCTTGACGGTTTCCTGCACCTTCGGCATGCGGCTCATGCCGCCGACCAGAACCACTTCGTCGATTTCGCCGGCGGTGATGCCCGCATCCTTGAGCGCGGCCTTGCAGGGCGCGACGGTGCGCTGGATGAGGTCGTCCACCAGGCTTTCGAACTTGGCGCGGGTGAGCTTCATCGTCAGGTGCTTCGGACCGGAGGCGTCTGCCGTGATGAAGGGCAGGTTGATTTCGGTCTGCTGCGAGGAGGAAAGCTCGATCTTCGCCTTTTCGGCCGCTTCCTTGAGGCGCTGCAGGGCCAGCTTGTCGCCCTTCAGGTCGATGCCCTGGTCCTTCTTGAACTCGCCTGCGAGATATTCGACGAGACGCATGTCGAAGTCTTCACCGCCGAGGAAGGTGTCGCCATTGGTGGACTTCACCTCGAACACGCCGTCGCCGATTTCGAGAACCGAGATATCGAAGGTACCACCGCCAAGGTCGTAGACGGCAATGGTCTTGCCGTCCTTCTTGTCCATGCCATAGGCAAGGGCAGCGGCGGTCGGCTCGTTGATGATGCGCAGCACTTCGAGACCGGCGATGCGGCCGGCATCCTTGGTGGCCTGGCGCTGGGCGTCGTTGAAATAGGCGGGAACCGTGATGACGGCCTTCTCGACCTTTTCGCCGAGATAGGATTCAGCCGTTTCCTTCATCTTCTGCAGGATCATAGCGGAGATCTGCGAAGGAGACTGGCCCTTGCCATTGGCTTCGACCCAGGCATCGCCATTGTCGCCCTTGACGATCTTGTAGGGAACGAGGCCCTTGTCCTTCTCCACGGTCGGATCGTCATAGCGGCGGCCGATCAGGCGCTTGACCGCAAAGAGGGTATTGGTGGGGTTGGTGACGGCCTGACGCTTGGCCGGCTGGCCGACAAGGCGCTCGCCATCGTCAGAGAAGGCCACCATGGACGGGGTCGTCCGCGCGCCTTCGGCATTCTCGATGACCTTCACATCCTTGCCATCCATGACGGCAACGCAGGAATTCGTCGTTCCGAGGTCGATACCAATTACTTTCGCCATGTCTACTCTCCTTGAAGCAGGCTGCAGGAACCCCATACAGGCATTCCCGGGTCAGCCCCTAACGGGAATTGATTTCAGTTCGGTCGCAGCAGGACGCTGCGGTGATGCGGCGTATATAAGAAGCGCTTTTCCTCCCTGCAAGGCATGTGCAAGAGAAGAAGCCCTTAAAAAACGCCCGCTGACAGGCCTTTCTTTAAGGCGCGGCGCAAGATGCCAGCGCACACTTGCGCGGGCCATGCCACGGCCGATGGCGGGGGCATCACTCGCCCATGAGGATGTCGAGAAGGCTGCTGCGATGCGGCACGGGCCGGGCGGCCTCGCCGAGCGGCGGAAGATTGGGATCGGGCGCGAGGTTCGGATTGTCGGGCATCTCCCCGGGCGGCGCTTCCGGATAGGCTTCGGGATCGCCGGTAATGATGTCGCTCACCGTCAGCGGACCCTGACCGACGCCCGGCAGGACCTGATCGGAGGGCAGCCCGTTGCCGAAGATCGGAGCCGGCGAGAGGCCCTGATGGGCGGCGACCATGAATTCCTTCCAGGTCTGCGCCGGCAAACCGCCGCCGGTAACCTTGCGCATGTATTTGCCGTCATCATTGCCAAACCAGACGCCGGTGACGAGATTGCTGGTAAAGCCGAGGAAAAGCGCATCGCGGTAGGATTGGGTCGTGCCGGTCTTGCCGGCCACCTGCCAGCCGGGCAGCGCCGCCTTCTTGCCCGTGCCGATCGCGATCACCTGGCCCATCATGTAGTTCATGTCGACGGCGATCTTTTCCTCCAGCACCCGGGGCGGCGTGTCATAGGTGTTTTCGTAGAGCACCTTGCCGTCCGGCGTGGTCACGCGGCGAATGAGATGCGGGGTGGCCTTGTAGCCCCCGTTCTGGAACGAAGCATAGGCTGCCGTCAGCTCCATCAGCGAGACTTCCGATGTGCCGAGCGCGATCGAGGCATTGGATTGCAGCGGCGAGGTGATGCCCAGCCTGCGTGCAAGCTGGATCACCCGATCCGGGCCGGCATGCATGACGAGCTGGGCCGCCACCGTGTTCAGCGAGCGGGCGAGCGCCTCGGCGAGCGTCACCGGGCCATTATACTTCTGCTCGTAGTTTTCAGGCGTCCAGTTGCCGATGCGGATGCGCGCATCATTATAGATCGAGGCGGGCGTATCGCCCATTTCGAGCGCGGCGGCATAGACGAAGGGCTTGAAGGCCGAACCCGGCTGGCGCCGCGCCTTGGTCGCGCGGTTGAACTGGCTGTCGGCATAGTCGCGCCCGCCGACGACGGCGCGGATCGCGCCCGTGCCATCGATGGAGATCAGGGCCCCCTGCGACACGCGATACTTGCTGGCATTCTTGGAAATCGCCGTGGCGATCACCTCTTCCGCCTTCTTTTCGAGCGTCATGTCGAGCGTGGTCTCGACGACGATGTCCTGCTTCACCTCGCCGATGAGGGCGGGAAGCTCGTCCATCACCATGTCGGCGGCGTAGAATTCGGCGCCCGACCAGTAGCTCTTCGCCCGGGTCGGCGGGGCGGACATGGCCGTCTTGATCTCGCTGTCGGTGATGTAGCCTTCCTCGCGCATGGCGTTCAGCACCACCTGGGCGCGAGCTTCCGCCGCCTGGGGATCGCGCGCCGGCGACAGGCGCGACGGCGCTTTCAGGAGCCCTGCGAGAAGGGCGGCCTCGCCAAGGGTAACGTCGCGCGCCGATTTGTTGAAATAGCGCCGGGAGGCGGCCTCCACCCCATAGGCATTCGACCCGAAGAACACCCGGTTGAGATACATTTCGAGGATCTGGTCCTTCGAATAGGTATGTTCCAGCCAGAGCGCCAGAAGCACTTCCTGCACCTTGCGCTCCAGCGTCCGCTCGGGCGAAAGGAACATGTTCTTGGCCAGCTGCTGGGTCAGCGTCGAGCCACCCTGCACCATGTGGCCGGCGGTGAGATTGGTCACCATGGCGCGGGCGAGGCCGAGCGGATCGACCCCGTAGTGGCTGTAGAAGCGCCGGTCCTCGATGGCGACCAGCGCCATCGGGATATAGGGCGACATGTCGTGAAGCGAGAGTTCTTCGCCACCCGTTGCCCCGCGATTGGCAATCACGCTGCCATCGACGCCCGTGATCTTCACATTCGGCGGACGGGCGGGGATCTTCCAGGTATCGGCGCTCGGCATGCGCGCGCCGTAGTAGATGACGAGGCCGGCAATGGCGATGCCGCCCCAGATGCTGAGAACGATCATCCAGTAGAACAGGCGGCGGATCAGGCGAAAGAGACCGAAGCCACTTTTGCGTGGCGGCTTGCGGCCCGCGCCCCTGGGCGCGCTCCTCGATGCCCGCGGACCGCTGCCCTTGGCAGAAGCCTTTGCCCGGCCCGGCACGACGCGATCTTCCTGATCCAGCCGGAAATCGTCCTCGTCGCGCGCATCGCCGCCATCGAACGAGGGTTCGATCCTCTGGTTAGATCTCGGTTTTGATGCCATCGCTTGCGATCAGTCCCATCTCCGGCGGAGCAAGCCCCGGAAACGGTTCCCGCCCGCACCGATTTGCCCGTCATTCAGCATTCCGGAGGCGATGATCTTAAATTGCGGCGATTTAAGGGGGCGTTAAAGAACATAAGAAGAAAAGCGCTATTTTCTCAAAGCCTTGTGATCAAACCGTTAACGTACGTTACCACTGGCGTTATCGATACGTTCCCTTGCCGTTTTCGCTCGCTGATCATGGCGCGTCATGGTTCGTGATGATGTTACGTGAAATGGCACTCGCAACCTCTGGACAAGGTCTCGTGCATTACGATACGCAACCTTAAAGATAGGCTTGTCTTGAGCAGAAAGGGAGGGATCGTTTGATAACTAGGGTTAGCGCGTTGGAATTCCTGCGGCCGACAAGCAATGGTCGAACTGGGCCTGCGCTGGCAGTTTGCGAGCACCCCTCAGGCACTGAAATTGATATTGTTCTAAAATATTCTGAGGGATGCGATCAAAAAGAAATCAATCTAGCATCTGAGGTGATCAGCGCATGCTTGGCTGCCGACTTGGGACTTCCGGTTCCCGAGCCTTTCATTGTGCAAATGGACGCTGAATTCGTTGCCTCTGTCCCCGATAGCTACTCTGAGTTTCGCGGTAAGCTTGCTAAGAGTAACCCTATAGCGTTCGGGTCAAAGCACATCACCGGGCAGTATTCTGCTTGGGCTGGCGGCAATTATGTAACCGAAAAGCTGCTGCCGTGTGCCGCCGCAATTTTCGCATTTGATGGCATCACTCAGAATCCAGATCGACGCGAGGGCAACCCGAACTGTCTGGTAAAAGGAGACGACGTAAGAGTCATCGACCACGAGTTAGCCTTCAGGCATAATCTTGTCCTCTTCTGGAAGGCGCCTTGGGTTATAGGCGGCTTGAGAGACTTGGAACAAGCAGGTGCTCACATATTTCGACCAGGTTTGCGAGGTAGAGTCATAGACTTCGGCGCGATCCGCGACACGTGGCAGGGCTTGTCAGATGCTCGCATTTCGGACTATGGGAGCGCCGTTCCTGTAGAGTGGTCAACGGCAACCAATTTCGTTGAAACCGCGTTAGAACTCATTAAGAATGCTCGTGACAACATAGACGCGTGCATTTTGGAAATCCAGCGGGTGCTCCGATGACGGCGAAGCAGAGGTATACTTACACAGTTTTGCGCTACGTTCACGATGTAGTGACCGGGGAGTTTATAAATGTAGGCGTGCTGTTCTATGCCCCATCCAGCAATCTCCTCAAAATGGTTGTAAGGAATTCGGTCGGGCGTATTAAGGGCGTCTTTCCCGACCTGGACCGCAGAGCTTTCTTGTCGGCCGTCAAGGGGGCCGAACGCGCAGCCCGAAAGATCAGCAAAGACATCGAGCAGGGGGACCTTTTCGGTGAATTTAAAGACGCGCATTCTGTTGCGCGAAAGGTATTAGTTTCGGACGATAGCTCCCTGCAGTGGTCACCGCTTGCAGGTGGCGTCGCCGATGATCTTGAGAGAGCCGTTGACCGCATATATCGCCGCCATGTGAGCCAGTATGACGCGCGATCGCCTCATCGCCGGAGCGATGACGACGTTTGGAGACCGGTCCGCCAGTTGCTAGCCGAAAAGGATGTTCCAGTCGAGTTTGATGAGAAGATTATCGCTGGTCAGGATGATGAGATCGTGTTTAAGCGCGCCTGGAAGAATGGTGTTTGGCACGCCTATGAACCCATCTCTTTTGACTTGGCTGATGCGGATGGGATCAAAGACAAGGCGCGCAGATGGCGCGGGCACTTAGAGGCGGTGCATGATGACCGCACTTCAGACATTCGGCTACACTTCATAGTAGGGGCTCCCAGAAATCCTTCCTTACTTCCAGCATACCATAATGCGATCGGGATCTTACGGGGTGCAGCGTTTGCCCCGGAGGTCTATGAAGAAGGGCAAATCCCGCAGCTGGTTGATAAAATAGAAGATGAATTCAGGGGGCATCTGGCTCATCCCGCGTGACTGGCTAGTCCTTTGTGGGAAATGCCGACTTCGTCGAAGCGATCAGCAACTGCTCTCCCGCTGCCCGTAGGTCTCTCGCGCACGCATTGCTGATCGGCGCGCTTGCAGGTGGCTTCTTTGTCGTCGGAAGTGCGTTTGTCGGCCCTGTGAGCGTAGCGCAGGATGGCCTGCAATATCGGAAGAGTTTCGCATCAATCACATTTGTGGTGGGCGCAGCAAATCTGTGGCTTGCCCTTCGGGATAAGCGCCGAATTGCTCGGCAGGACGATTAATCGCCGGTCTCATGAAGGCGAAGCTGCCGCTTTGAAGGGGTGCCGAATTGCCTATCCAAGCGGGCGGCTATGCGATTACGGAAGAACGGCACCATGCACCGAGCCAGTACCATTCTTTCGCTTCTTGCCGCGTGCCTCGTTCTGTCCGGCTGCTGGTCTTACAAGGTCAGGGCTGTTCGCAAGGGGCGTTAAGCAAGAGCAGCCAGCGGTGAGCCTGAAACCGTTCCCTGGCGGATTTTCGGGAGATGACGGAAGGCGAGGGGCCTGTTTCACTGTCTTGAAACCTTCCGGATGTGCAGGACCGCCTCATGCTCTCGAAACGCCTGCAATTGATCGTCGATGCGCTGCCCCTTCGGCGGGGCATGCGGGTGCTGGAAATCGGTTGTGCCACGGGTGTGATGGCCGCCGCGATCGCCGAGCGGATCGGCGAGGGCCATGTTCTCGGGATCGACCGGTCTGAGAGCGCGATTGCACGGGCGAAGCGGCTGGTTCCGGAAAAGGGTAAGGCCCGCCTCGAATTCCGGTGCATGACGGCCGAAGACTTCGCCCTTGTGGAGGAGTGCCCGCCCTTCGATCTGGTGGTCGCCATCCGCGTGGGCGCCTTCGACGGGCGGCATCCGGAACTGGGGGCAAAAGCCATGCCGCGCATTCTGGCGCGGATGACGCCGGAAGCGGGTTTCTTCATCGATTCAGGCGATGGGCTGCGCAACATAAGGGCGGACTGGGAAAGGGCACCGGGATAGGGGCCGAAGCCGCTCAGGAGGCGGCGTCCTCCGTCTTTGTCGGCTGGGCGAGATCCGCCCATTCGGCGCCGGTGAGCGCCGCCATGCGGTCCGGGGCAATATGCACGGCTGCATTGATGGCGCCGGCAGCGGGAACCACCTGATCGAACGCTTTGAGCGACAGGTCGCAATAGACGGGAATGGGCTGCGGCAGGCCGAAAGGGCAAACCCCGCCGACAGGATGACTGGTCAGCGCCGTCACCTCTTCCGCATCCAGCATGCGCGGCTTTACGCCGAAGAGATCCTTGAACTTGCGATTGTCGAGCCGCGCCGTCCCGGCCATGACCACCAGGATCACGCGCTCGCCCACCCGGGCGCACAGCGTCTTGGCGATTTGTTCCGGCGCCACGCCATGCGCTTCCGCCGCAAGCATCACCGTTGCCGAACTCTTCTCCGTGACGATCACGGCGATATCGGGGGCGTTCTCGGCAAAAAACTGGCGAACGGAATCGAGGCTCATGATTCCCTGTTTAGAAAATGGGCAGATCAAGGGCAAGCCACTTTTTTAGCCATGTTATTTTTGCAACGCTGCACTGCAGCATTAGCGATAGCATTATTCATCCGATGATCTATATTCAAAGCATCGAAGCGACGCACTCCTCCTCCCAGCGTCCTTCGTGGAGACTGGCAATCCTCCTCCTCCCATTAAATTGCCAGTCAGCTTTCGAAACCCGGCGCTCCTCCCGCGCCGGGTTTCGCGCATTTCGGGCCTTTCGCACCAAGCGCTTGAAATTCCGCTAACCCGACCCCACATGATGTTCATAAATTGTTAACCATTTTGGGCTATGATGCAGAAATGGTTCGGGCAAGCTTCCCGACACACAATTCATCGTCGACGGTCTGACCACGGATGTACTGGCAGGCCCGAGACCGATAAAAGGCCGGGTTTCGCCCGGCCTTTTGCTTTTTGTCGGTATTGCGCTGCGAAATGTCGCGGGAATACGCCATGCCCTCCATGCAAGGGCATGGCCTTCGCGCTGTCGCTTAGCGAGCCGCCAGCCGATCCATGACCCGGATCCAGGAGCGGATGCCGCGGTGATAGGAATTGCGGTCATACTTCTCGTTCGGCGAATGAATGCGGTCATCCGAAAGGGCAAAGCCGGCAAGCAGTGATTCCATGCCCAGCATCTTCTGGAAATCCCCGACGATCGGGATCGATCCACCCATGCCGACGACGACGGCCGGCTTCGGCCACTCGGCCGAAAGGGCCTCCTTGGCCTTGTTGAGCAGGGCGGAATCATAGGGCAGCTGGATTGCCGGCGATCCGCCATGAGGGTGGAATTCCGCCGTGCAGTCCGCCGGCAGGCACGATTGCACATAGGCGCGGAAGGCGGCGCGGATCTTTTCCGGATCCTGCTTGCCCACAAGACGGAAGGAAACCTTGGCGGATGCCCTGGCCGCGATGACCGTCTTGAAGCCTTCGCCCGTATAGCCGCCTTCGATGCCGTTCACTTCGGCAGTCGGCCGCGCCCAGGTGAGCTCCAGCACCGAGCGGCCCTTTTCGCCGGAGGGAACCGAAAGACCGATATCGCCGAGAAAATCCGCATCCGAACGGCCGAGCGAGCGCCACATGGCCTTGATCTCCTCGGGCGTTTCCTCGACGCCCTCATAGAAACCGGAGAGGGTCACGCGGCCGGTGTCGTCATGCAGGCCCGCAAGGATGCGCGACAGGACATGGATCGGATTGGCGGCGGCCCCGCCATAATAGCCGGAATGCAGGTCGCGGTTCGCGGCCTTCACGATCACTTCCTCGCCCACCAGCCCGCGCAGGCCCGCCGAGATGGCCGGCGTTTCCCGGTCCCACATGTTCGTATCGCAGACCAGCGCGAAATCGGCCTTGAGCTCCGCGGCATTGGCTTCGAGGAACGGTTTCAGCGACGGTGAACCGCTTTCCTCCTCGCCTTCGAAGAGGATGGTGACGCGGATCGGCAGCGACCCGTTGATATCCTTGTAGGCCCGGCAGGCCTCGACGAATGTCAAAAGCTGCCCCTTGTCATCGGAAGTGCCGCGCCCGGTGATGACGTCGCGCCCGTTCTCCTCGCGGATCGTCGGATCGAAGGGATCGCGATCCCAGAGATTGAGGGGGTCGACCGGCTGGACGTCGTAATGGCCGTAGAACAGGGCATGGGGCGCATCGGGGCTTGCCCCGTCATGATGGGCGACCACCATGGGATGGCCGGCGGTTTCGCGCACGGAAGCGGCAAAGCCGAGTTCCTGCAGCGTCTTCACCAGCCATTCGGCCGCGCGGCGGCATTCGCCCGCATAGGCAGGATCGGTGGAGATGGATTTTACCCGAACCAGTTCGAAAAGCCGCTCCAGGCTTTGGGGAAGGTTCTGGTCGGCGCGGTCGAGCACGGCGGCGAGATCGGACATCGGGTCACTCCTTTCAAGAGGCGGATGGCCGGGCCATGCCCAGCCTTGGCCGCGGACCGTAATCACTCGCGCCCCTGACTTCCAGTTTGAATTTTTGAGGAAACCATCGCCAATGCTGATGGCGGCTCAGTCCTTGCGCCCGTTTGCCAGCACCATGCGGATATATTCGAGCAGCAATTCCCGCTCGAAACGACGGAACCCGGCAAAAAGCGCATCGTCCGCCGCGCAGGCGGCCGCCACCGCCCTTTCTTCCAGATGCCGGGCCTCTTCGGTGAGAAATACCTGCTGGGCGCGCCGGTCGGTCGGGTGCGGCCGGCGCTCTACCAGCCCGTCGCGCTCCATGCGGGACAGCGTATTGGCCATCGTCGCCTGCTCGATGCCGACGCGATCGATCAGCTGGCGCTGGGTCAGCCCGTCCTCGGCCCATAATTCCAGCAGGATCGGCCATTGGCCGGGAGAAAAGCCGAGTTCGGAGGCATGGGCCTGCAGCGAGCGCGCAAAGGCGCGCGCCAGCTGCCCCGCCAGATAGGCCGCGGAATCCATTCGATTGAAGGCCATGGGTGCTTTCGCTGAACCGGATGTCTCAAGCATCATAATGAAGCCTGCATTCCTGCATGGCAAGCGGCAGCAAAAAGGGAAGAAAGCCCCGGATAAGGAAAGGCCGCCATGGCCTGGAGGCGAGCCATGGCGGCCTGTGAATAAGGGGACAAAGGCCCGGAGAGGGGATAAGGCCTTTGTCCTGGGTCCGAGTGCCGAGCGGGGGACGGGCAGGCATTCGGACGTCGGCGGCTTCCAAGCGCCGGTAATCAGGAGATGAGACCCCGATTGTGGTTTTTCAAGGGAAACGGTCGTCCCGCAAAATTACATTTTGGTAACGTTTCGGTGAGGGCAGGCGGTCCACCGCTAAACCATGCCCCTCCGATTTCCCCGATGGACCTTTGCTCAGCCCCGCGCTATCCATCTTTCCCATGAAAAAAGGCGATCATCTCTTCCTCGTCGACGGCTCGGGCTTCATCTTCCGCGCCTTCCACGCCATCCCCGCGCTGAACCGCAAGTCGGACGGCCTGCCGGTCAATGCCGTCTCCGGTTTCTGCAACATGCTGTGGAAGCTGCTGACCGATGCGCGCGATACCTCCGTCGGGGTCACGCCCACCCATTTCGCGGTCATCTTCGACTATTCCTCGAAGACCTTCCGCAACGAACTCTATCCGGAATACAAGGCGAACCGCTCCGCCCCGCCGGAGGATCTCATCCCCCAGTTCGGGCTGATCCGCCATGCCACCAAGGCCTTCAACCTGCCCTGCATCGAGATCGAAGGCTATGAGGCGGACGACATCATCGCCACCTATGCCCGCCAGGCCGAGGCCATCGGCGCGGATGTGACGATCATCTCCTCCGACAAGGACCTGATGCAGCTCGTCACCCCCAATGTCCACATGTATGACAGCATGAAGGACAAGCAGATCTCGATCCCCGAAGTGATCGAGAAATGGGGCGTGCCGCCCGAAAAGATGATCGACCTGCAGGCGCTGACCGGCGATTCCACCGACAACGTCCCCGGCGTCCCGGGCATCGGCCCGAAGACCGCGGCGCAGCTTCTGGAAGAGTTTGGCGATCTCGACACGCTGCTGGCCCGCGCCGGCGAAATCAAGCAGCAGAAGCGCCGCGAGAACATCCTCGCCAATGCCGAGCTCGTGAAGATCTCCAGGCAGCTCGTGACGCTGAAGACGGATACGCCCGTCGACATGGCGCTCGAGGACCTCATGCTGCACCCCCAGGACGGACCGAAGCTGATCGCCTTCCTGAAGGCCATGGAATTCACCACCCTCACCCGCCGCGTCGCCGAAGCGACCGGAACGGATGCATCCGCCATCGAACCGGCTGCCGTGCCGGTGGAATGGGGTGCCGCCGCCCGCGGTCCCGATCTCGACAAGGGCGAGGCATCGGGCGGACCCGCGGCCCCCGCCGCCGCGGAGCCGGCGAAGCTGGACGCGCCGAAGGCCGCAACCCCCGCCGGCGCGCGGGAAAGCGAGGCTTTCGCCATCGAGCGGGCCGGGCTCTTCAAGGACCAGCCCATCGACCGCTCGCTTTATGAGACGATCCGCGACATCGCCACGCTCGACCGCTGGATTGCCGATGCCCGTGAAACCGGCCTCGTCGCCTTCGATACGGAAACCAATTCGCTCGATGCCATGCAGGCCGATCTCGTCGGCTTCTCGTTGGCGCTGTCGGACAGCCGCGATACCGGCAGGCCGGGCACGATCCGGGCCGCCTATGTGCCGCTTGGCCACCGCTCGGGCAGCGACGATCTCTTCGGCGGCAACGATCTTGCGCCGAACCAGATCCCGATGGGCGAGGCCCTGCCGCGGCTGAAGGCGCTTCTGGAAGATCCGGCCGTGCTGAAGGTCGCGCAGAACCTGAAATACGACTACCTGGTGATGAAGCGCCACGGCGTGGAGGTGAAGAGCTTCGACGACACGATGCTGATTTCCTACGTGCTGGAAGGCGGCATCGGCACCCATGGCATGGACCCGCTGTCCGAGCGCTGGCTCGGCCACACGCCGATCGCCTTCAAGGATGTGGCGGGCTCGGGCAAGAGCCTCGTGTCCTTCGATCGCGTGGAGATCGACAAGGCGACCGCCTATGCGGCCGAGGATGCGGATGTGACGCTGCGCCTCTGGTTTGCGATGAAGCCGCTTCTGGCGGCGCGGGGCCTCACCTCCGTCTACGAGCGGCTGGAGCGCCCCCTCGTGCCGGTGCTCGCCCGCATGGAAGAGCGCGGCATTTCCGTCGACCGGCAGATCCTCTCGCGCCTTTCGGGCGAACTCGCGCAGGGAGCCGCCGCACTCGAGGACGAGATCTACCAGCTCGCCGGCGAGCGCTTCAACATCGGCTCGCCGAAGCAGCTCGGCGATATCCTGTTCGGCAAGATGGGCCTGCCTGGCGGCGCGAAGACCAAGACCGGCCAGTGGTCCACATCCGCGCAGGTGCTGGAGGATCTCGCCGCGGCCGGGCTCGAGCTGCCGCGCAAGATCGTCGACTGGCGCCAGCTCACCAAGCTGAAATCCACCTATACGGATGCGCTGCCCGGCTATATCCATCCGGAAACGAAGCGCGTTCACACCTCCTATTCGCTGGCTTCCACCACCACCGGGCGCCTCTCCTCCTCGGAGCCGAACCTCCAGAACATACCCGTGCGCAATGCCGAAGGCCGCAAGATCCGCACCGCCTTCATCTCCACGCCCGGCCGCAAGCTGATTTCGGCCGACTACAGCCAGATCGAGCTGCGCGTGCTCGCCCATGTGGCGGATATTCCGCAGCTCCGCCAGGCCTTTGCCGATGGCATCGACATCCATGCCATGACCGCCTCCGAAATGTTTGGCGTCCCGGTCGAGGGCATGCCCTCGGAGGTTCGCCGCCGGGCGAAGGCCATCAATTTCGGCATCGTCTACGGCATCTCCGCCTTCGGGCTTGCCAACCAGCTCGGCATCGAGCGCTCCGAGGCGGGCGATTACATCAAGCGCTATTTCGAGCGCTTCCCCGGCATCCGCGACTATATGGAGGCGACCAAGGCCGGGGCGCGCGACAAGGGCTACGTGGAAACCATCTTCGGCCGCCGCATCCATTATCCCGATATCCGCTCCTCGAACCCGAGCGTGCGCGCCTTCAACGAACGCGCCGCGATCAACGCGCCGATCCAGGGCTCGGCTGCGGACATCATCCGCCGCGCCATGATCCGGATCGAGCCGGCGCTCGTCGAAGCGAAGCTCAATGCCCGCATGCTGCTGCAGGTGCATGACGAACTGATCTTCGAGGTCGAGGATGGGGAAATCGAGGCGACGCTGCCCGTCATCGTGGATGTCATGGAAAATGCCGCCATGCCGGCGCTCTCCATGCGCGTGCCGCTGAAGGTGGATGCGCGGGCCGCTCACAACTGGGACGAAGCCCACTAGCGGTTTCGCGTGAGAAGGGGCTGCAAAGTGCGTCTTTCTGCGCTCCGATGCTCACGTACCTCCGAGTACGCTCCGCTTCGGTGCTCGAAAGCCACCCTTTTCGCTCCCTTCTGACGCGAAACAGCCGCCGCCGCATTTTGCGGCCACCCTGCAATTGTGAAAGGAGCCATCATGGCTTTTGTGACCCTGAACGGACTGACCGTCCATTACGAACTGATCGGCAATCCGAAGGCGAAGAAGCTGATCGTCTTCTCCAATGCCCTCGGCACGGATTTCCGCATCTGGCTGCCGATCTTCGACGAGCTGCCGGACGAGGTCTCGATCCTGCTCTACGACATGCGCGGCCACGGCCTAACATCCGATCCCGGCACGGCCTTCACCATCGCGGATCTTGCCGACGACCTGATTGCGCTCGTCGAGCACCTGAAACTTCGCCAGCCGATCTTCTGCGGCCTCTCCGTCGGCGGGCTCGTGGTGCAGGCGCTTGCCGTCAAGCGCCCCGATCTCGTGAGGAAGCTCATCGTTGCCCATTCGGCTGCGAAGCTCGGCGATGCCGAAACCTGGAACGCCCGCATCGAGGCGATCCGCAAGGGCGGCCTTGCCGCCATCTCCGAAGCCACCATGCAGCGCTGGTTCACGCCCGATTTTCACCGGGAACGCAGCGCGGAAGTAGCCGGCTATCGAACCATGCTGGAGCGCCAGTCCGTGGATGCCTATATCCGCACCGCGGAAGCGATCCGCGACGCGGATTACCGCGGGCAGGTGAAGGACCTGAAGCTCGCCACCCTCTTCCTCGCTGGCGATCAGGATGGCTCCGTTGCCGCGCAGGTGGTGGAAGACACGGCCGATCTCGTGGAAAATTCCGCCTATGAGGTGCTGGAAAATGCCGGGCACATCTCCCCGGTCGAACAGCCCGAACAGCTCGCGGCCCTGATTTCGGATTTCATCCGGAACTGAGCGGTGGAGGGGGCGGCGGGCCTTACAGCGCGGCGCGTTCGTTTGAACGCGCGAATGATGCTGTAACACTTTGAAATGATGCATGTTCGTTCCGCGCCATCGGTCCCGATTGCGCGCGACATGCATTAGTCCGCCGCGCCGGGCACACGGAAGCGGGCCTTTATCTCGGCCATCCTTTCGTCGCTTGCAAAGTCGCGGCGATCGGCTTCCTCGATGCCGGCATCGGTGTCGAGGCCCTGGAAAAAGCCGATGATCGCCTTCTCGGCCTCCTCGAGACTGCCTGAATTGTCGATCGTCTCCACGTCGAAATCGCCGGTGACTTCGAGGCTGGAGCGGTCGAGGCGGCGGAGGATTTCATCGCGGCTTTCGCGGCCGCGGGCGGCAAGCCGCTCCGCAAGCACCTCCGGCCGGGCCGTGATGTTCAGCACCTTGAGGCGCGGAAAGGCGGCGGCGAAATGCGGCAGCGCCGAGCGCGAACCGTTGGCGATCACCAGCGCCCCCTCATCGACGCTTGCGCGCGCCGCGGCGGGGATGCCGTAGAAAAGGCCATGCGCCTGCCAGTGGCAGGCAAAGGCGCCGCTGTCCCTCAGCCGCGCGAATTCCTCTTCGGTGGCGGGCAGGTGGTCCTCGCCGCCCGCTTCCGCCGGCCGGGTGATCACCCGGCGGACGATCCGGATCAGGTCCGAACCCTCGAAATGGCGGCGCACCGCATCGATCAGCGTGTCCTTGCCGGCCCCGCTCGGGCCGACGACGGCAACCAGCATCCCGCGCGAGGGCAGGGAGACGGCGGGCGAAGGCGCATCCATCAGGCGACCCTCTTGCCCTGCCGCCAGACCGAGCGCACGACGGGCACGTCCTCACGCCGCTCCACGCGGACGAGATCGGCGCGAAGCCCCGTCGCGATCCGGCCGCGATCGTCGAGATGGGCGGTGCGGGCAGGCGTGGCGGAAACCAGCGATATCGCCTTCGGCAGATCCATGCCCTCGACCGTATCGGCAAGGATGAAGGGCGCATGCAGCAGGCTGAGCGGCACGTAATCGGACGAGAGCACGTCAAGCAGGCCAAGGGCTGCGAGGTCGGTCGCGGCGATGTTGCCGGAATGGGAGCCGCCGCGCACCACGTTCGGGGCGCCCATCAGCACGCTCATGCCCGCCTCGTGCGAGGCGCGGGCAGCCTCGATGCTGGTCGGGAATTCGGCAAGCCGGGTGCCGTAGGAAACCGCCTCTTCCACATGGTCGAGCGTCGCGTCGTCGTGGCTGGCAAGGGCAATGCCGCGCTCGCGGCAGAAGGCGGCCAGGGCCTCGCGATGCGGCCGGGCGAAGCGGTCCGAGGCCTCCAGCCTGCGCTTCACATAGTCGGCAAAGGCCTCGTCCGAGAGGCCCTTCGAGGTCTTGTAGTAGAAGATGTACTGATCCATCGTCTGGAACTGCCGCTGGCCGGGCGCATGGTCCATCAGCGAGACGAGCCGGACATTGGGGTCGCTGGCGAAATCCTCCACATGCTCGAGCACGTCGGCGGTCGAAACCTCGCAGCGCAGATGCAGCAGGTGGTCGGCGCGCAGGCGCCCCTCGGCGGATGCCTTCTGGATCGCATCGGCCATCTCTCGCATCTCACCCTTCCGGAAGCCGGAATCGAGTTCCGCCCCCATGCGCAGGCAGTCGAAGACGGTGGTGATGCCTGACGAGGCCACCTGCGCATCATGCGCTTGAATGGCGGCCGTCTTGTTCCAGCGCAGGCCGGCGCGGGGCGCGTAGTGGATTTCGAGATGGTCCGTATGAAGCTCGACGAGGCCGGGAATGAGATAATCCCCCTCCATGTCCTCGCCGGCAGCGGCGGTTCCCTCGGCAATGTCCGCAATCACGCCATCGCGGATCAGCACCGATCCGGAGAGGATGTCATCCTCCAGCACGATGCGGGCATTCTTCAAAACGGTTTCATGGGCCATGGATATCGACTCTGTCTTACTGGAGGGCGTGAAGGGCGCGGACGGTGAAGTCGGCCCCGCTTGCGGGCTCCTCGAAAAGGGCAAGATGGGAAATGGACAGCGGCTTTCCGATAAAGCCGCCGAAATGGCGCTCTAGCGCCCGGTAGACGTCTTCCTGCCGCTCCACGGGAACGGGGCCTGTCAGGCTCATGTGGAACTGGAACTGGTCGAAGACATAAGGATAGCCCCACTGGTCCAGCAGTTCCCGCTCGCGGGGCGAAAGCCTTTCCGGCCGCCGCCTGGCATAATCGGCTTCCGAAAGCGGGGCACGGAAGGGCTCGAATTCGGTGACGACATCGCCGGCAAAGCGGGCAAGCGCCGCGCTCGGCTCGTCCTCGATCAGCGCGAAGAAGGGGCCGATGGCGGCAAGGGCAAGCGTGATCTCGAAGCGCTGCCTCCTCTCGGCAAAGGCCCGGACGGCGCTCTGGAGCCCGGCCTCCGTCTTGCCTTCGGCCAGACGGAAGGGCGCCTTGATTGTCGCATGAAAGCCGTAGCGGCGCGGATCGGCCGTGATCGTCTTCCAGAAATCCGCGTCGAGCCCGGTGGCCTCCGGCGGTTGCAGCGCGGCGGTACCGCCAAAGGCATCCCGCCCCAGCCAGGAAACGGCAGCACGCGTCAGCGCATGATCGGCGGGAGGAGCGACATAGAGGGCGTAACGCAAGGTGGTCTTCCTGAAGAAAACGAATGGCCTGGCAAGGGCAGCGACTCATGGGTTCGGGCGAACCGTAGCACCCTTTGCCGCAACTCGATGACAGTTTGATAAAAGAAAAGGGACGGAAATTTGAGGTATGAAAAAGCGCGTCCGGTCAGCCCGGACGCGCCCTGATGTCTTCACCGAAGGGGATGTCTCAGTGCGCGCCGGACATGTCGCCGAGCACTTCCTTGGAAGCGACGGTGGAATCGGCATTGAGCTTGTAGACCATCGGCACGCCCGTCGCGAGGTTGACGGAGAGGATCTGCTCCCGGTCGAGCCGGTCGAGCACCATCAGCAGCGAACGCAGCGAATTGCCGTGGGCGGCAACCAGAACCTTCTCGCCGCGCAGCACGCGGGGCAGGATCTCGGTCATGTAATAGGGCCAGACGCGGGCGCCCGTGTCCTTCAGGCTTTCGCCGCCGGGCGGCGGCACGTCATAGGAGCGGCGCCAGATATGCACCTGCTCCTCGCCCCACTTGGCGCGGGCATCGTCCTTGTTCAGGCCGGAGAGATCGCCATAGTCGCGCTCGTTGAGCGCCTCGTTGCGGATCGTCTCGAGGTTCGGCTGGCCGATATTGTCGAGCACGATCTGGCAGGTTTTTTGCGCACGGGAGAGTGTCGACGTGAAGGCGATGTCGAACTTGATGCCGTAATCGGCGAGCGCCTTGCCGCCGGCATTGGCCTCCTGAACGCCGAGCGGCGTCAGGTCCGGGTCACGCCAGCCGGTGAAGAGGTTTTTGAGATTCCATTCGCTCTGCCCGTGGCGGACGAGAACCAGAGTACCGCTCATTCGAAAGTCTCCCTGAACTGATGATCAAGAGTTGGAAAGCCCGAGCACGTCGAGCATGGAATAGTAGCCCGGCTTGCGGTCCATGCCCCAGAGGGCTGCCGTTACCGCGCCGCGCGCGAAGATCGAGCGGTCGCCGGCGCTGTGGGACATGGTGACCATCTCGCCTTCGCCGGCGAAATAGACGGTGTGCTCGCCGATGACCGAGCCGCCGCGCAGCGTCGCAAAGCCTATGGTGCCGGAGCCGCGCGGCCCCGTATGGCCGTCGCGCACGCGGACCGAATGGGTGGCAAGATCGATCTTGCGGCCACGGGCAGCCGCCTGCCCAAGCAGCAGCGCGGTGCCGGAGGGCGCATCCACCTTGTGGCGGTGGTGCATCTCCAGCACGTCGATGTCCCAGTCGCGGGCGGGGAGGGCGGCCGCGGCCTGCTCGACCAGCACCGAAAGCAGGTTGACGCCCAGGCTCATGTTGCCGGACTTGACGATCCGGGCATGGCGGCCGGCCGCGCGGAATTTCTCCTCGTCGTCAGACGAACAGCCGGTGGTGCCGATCACATGGACGATGCGGGCCTGCGCCGCGAGCCCGGCAAAGGTCACGCTTGCCGCGGGCGAGGTGAAATCCACCACGCCATCCGCATGCACGAAGGCTTCGAGCGGCTCGTCGCCGATGATCACGCCATTGGCGCCGAGGCCGGCGATCTCGCCCGCATCCTTGCCGATGAAGGGCGAACCCGGCCGCTCGATCGCCGCATGCAGCACGGCGCCCGGCATGGCGTTGATCATGCGGATCAGCGTCTGGCCCATGCGGCCTGCAGCACCCGTCACGACAAGCTTCATGTCCCGTTCCATGCTCATGCTCCCTCGGTCTCGGTATCGTTCACCAGCCCGCCTTCCGGCGCCTGGAGGCTGTGCAGCCTTGCATAAAGCCCGTTCGGCTTCTTCGAAAGGCTTTCATGCGTGCCTTCCTCCATCACCCGGCCTTCCTGCATGGCGACGATCTTGTCCGCATTGATGACGGTCGAGAGGCGATGGGCGATGACGACGACGGTGCGGTGCTTCATCGCCTCTTCGAGTGCCTTCTGCACGGCCGCCTCGGAGGCAGTGTCGAGCGCGGATGTCGCCTCGTCGAGAAGCAGGATCGGCGCGTTGCGCACCAGCGCGCGGGCGATCGAAAGCCTCTGGCGCTGGCCGCCGGACAGAGTCACGCCGTTTTCGCCGACGGGCGTGTCATAGCCCTGCGGCTGGGCGAGGATGAAATCATGGGCATAGGCGAGGCGTGCGGCCTCTTCCACCTCCGCATCGCTCGCCTCCGGGCGGCCATAACGGATATTGTCGCGGATCGTGCCTTCGAAGAGGTAAGGCTGCTGCGAGACATAGGCGATGTGGCGGCGCAACGAGGCCTTGGTGACGGTCGCGATATCCTGCCCGTCGATCAGGATCTGGCCCTCGGAGGGATCGTAGAAACGGGGAATGAGGGCAATGATCGTCGATTTGCCCGCGCCGGAGGGGCCGACGAGCGCGGTCGTCTTGCCACCTTCGGCCACGAGGTTCACCTCGCGCAGCACCGGATCGCTGCCGGGATAGGAGAAACTGACGCCGCGAAACTCGATGCGGGCCTCGGAGATCTTCAGCTCCGTTGCGCCCGGCTTGTCCTGCTGCTGCACGCGCATGTCGAGAAGCTCGTAGATCATCCGGGCATTCACCACCGCGCGTTCGAGCTGCGATTGCAGGCGGGCCAGCCGGCGGGCCGGGTCATAGGCCATAAGAAGCGCCGTCACGAAGGAGAAGAAGGCGCCCGGCGGCACATGGCCGTAGATCGACTGGTAGGCCGCATAGGCGAGCACACCCGAGATGACGAGGCCGGCAAAGCCTTCGGTCAGCGGCGCGGTGCGTTCGGAGAGCCGGGCAATCCGGTTCGCACGGCTTTCGGCCTCGCCGATCACCCGGTTCAGCCGGTTGCCGAGCTCCTGTTCCATGGTGAAGGCCTTGACGATGGCGATCCCCTGAACGGTCTCCTGCATGGCGCCGAGCACATGGCTGTTGAGCTCGATGGATTCGCGGGTGGCGGTGCGCAGCCGGTCGCCGACATAGCGGATCGCGAAGATCAGCGGCGGCGCGGTGACGAAGATGATGACCGTCAGCATCGGGTCCTTGGTCACCATCACGCCGAGAAGGGCAACGAGCGTCAGCACGTCGCGGGCAAGCGAGGTGACGGTCATGTTCAGCACGTCGCGGATGCCGGTGACGTTCTGGTTGATCTGGGCCGCAAGGTGGGACGAGCGCGAGGCATTGTAGAAGCCGACCGAAAGCTTCATCAGCTTTTCATAGATGCGGCGCTGGTAGCTCGCGACGATGTTGTTGCCGATCTTCGACAGCGTCACCGACTGGCCGTAGGTGGCAAGACCGCGCATGAGGAAGGCAACGAAGATCGAGCCGCAGATCAGCCAGACCTTGCTGGGGTCCGGATGCACGAAGGCAGTGGAAATCACCGATTCCATGATCCAGGCCACGAAGGCCGTGGTCAGCGCCATCAGCACCAGGCAGGAAATGGCAAAGACATAGCCCCGGAAATGTTCCTTGCCGTTCTCCATGAAGATCCGGCGCATCACTTCCCGGTTGGTGGCCGTGCTGACGGCGGGCCGTTCCTGGTCCATTCTGTCGCTCAACGGGCTACGAGCCTTCCCTTTTTCGCGTTTCAGCCACGGGCGGCGAGCCCGTTACCCGGGCTCTATACCTTGATCCCCCCGTCCTCAAGGGAAAATCGGACGGGGCCTGTCATCAAATCGGTTCAGCCTTTCCAGCGTCTTCCCTCGGTTCCCAGTCCGAAACGGCTGGGCGTGCGGGCATAGGAGGCAAGGCCGGCAAGCGCGGCCATGGGATGGGTCACGACATAGGTGGGAATGGTCGCCATCATGGCCGAATGGGGCGCCTTGTCCTCGAAGGCGGCCCGGAATTCCGGCCGGCGCAGCGCCGGCAGGATCTTCTGGGAAATGCCGCCGGCGAGATAGACGCCGCCGCGCGCCATGAAGATCAGCGCCACGTCGCCCGCAACGCGGCCGAGATAGGTGGCAAAGAGCGAAAGCGTTTCCTCCGCCAGCGCATCCTTGCCCTGCAGCCCCGCTGTGGAAATGGCGGCCGGATCGGTGAAAAGCTGCGGCTTTCCATCCGCCTTGCACAGCGCCTGGTAGATGTTGACCATGCCGCGCCCGCAGAGCAGCTGCTCGGCGGAAATGCGACCCTCGATCGGCTCCAGATGCGGGAAGATCGCGCGGTCCCGGTCGGTGCGCGGGCCGACATCGATATGGCCGCCTTCGCCGGGCACCGGTATCCAGGTATGTTCGGCATGGATGAGCCCCGCGACGCCGAGGCCCGTCCCCGGTCCGAGAACCACGCGCGATGCCGTCATGCCATCGGTGCTGGTGCCGATGGGCTCGCGATGCTCATCCGACAGCGAGGCGATGGCGAGCGCCTGTGCCTCGAAATCATTGACGATCAGGATCTCTTCAAGGCCGAGGCCCTTGATCATCGCCTTCGGGCGCACCACCCAGGGGCAGTTCGTCAGCGGAATTTCCTCGCCGCTGATCGGACCCGCGATGGCCAGAATGGCAGCCCGCGGCTGCAGCGAGGTCTTGTCCAGAACCCCTGCCTGGATCGCCTCGTCGATGGTGGCAAAATCCGCCGTCTGGATGATCGGGAATTCCTTTGGTTCCGCATAGACATCGACCAGAATCGAGAACCGGGCATTGGTGCCGCCGATATCGCCGATCAGGATCGGAAAGGGCAGGGGGTGGCTGTAATGGGGATTCCTGGGCATGTCCGGTCCGTCAGTTCGTGGGTTCGGTTGCGATGAGGCTGCGCACGAGGATTTCCGCGGTCGCGATATTCAGCGCCATGGGGATGTCATAGACGGTGGCGAGCCGGGTCAGCGCCTTGACATCGACATCATGGGGCAGGGCGGAGAGCGGGTCCACCAGAAAGATCAGCAGGGAAACATCCCCCGTGGCGATCAGCGCGCCGATCTGCTGGTCTCCGCCGAGCGGGCCGCTCTTCATTCTCACCACGTCGAGCGAGGGGCAGGCCTCAAGCACGCGTCCGCCGGTCGTTCCGGTCGCGACGATCGAATGCCGTCGCAGCACGGCCTCGTTGCGGCGGGCGAAAGCCGCCATTTCATCCTTCTTCTGATCATGGGCGATCAGGGCGATATAGGGTGCCACGGGCATGCGCAATCAGGGGTCCACGGGGTTTAAATCGATTTATTCCTCATACAAACTTCTTCCCCGCTTGAAAAGCGTGAAAGCGGAAGCGTGAGGCAATAACGCCGCTTCCGGCTTCAGGGATGCGGATGGGGATAGGGGCCATAATCCGGCAGCGACGGATAATCGGCTCCCGGAATGATGCCTGCGGCCGGCGGCTCTTCCGAAAAGGCGGGTTCCGGCGCTGCCGTTTCGGCAAAGGCGGTCGCTGCCGCCCCGCCATAGGTGGCGGCCGCCATGGAGGAAACCGCAGGTGCATTCAACACCGCCGCACAGGCCTTCGGCAGTTGCGACAGCATGATCGGTCGCGGCTTCGGGGCGGGCTTGTTGGGGTCGGGCTTGGTCTGCGCCCAGGGCTCCTTGGTGAACCACCAGGCAAGCTGCTTGCCGCAGCCATCGCCGTCCGGCACGGGGTCCTGCGCCTTGCAGCCGATCGCATCGGGCGGGCAATGGATGCGGATGTGGAAATGATAGTCGTGACCGTAATAGGGCCTTACCTTGCCAAGGGCGCGGCGGTCGCCCGTCCAGGTATCGCAGAGCTTTTTCTTGATCGCCGGATTGACGAAGATGCGCTCGACTTCCGGATAGCTTGCAGCCCGCATGATCACCGCCGCATGGGCCGGCGTCCAGACCGAGTTGTCCACCGTCAGAAAGGCATTGGGCTTCAGCATGGAGCGGGCGGAAATGTTCTCCCTCTCTGCCGCCGAAAGCGTGCGCGACGGCATCGGCGTCAGCCAGATATCCGCATCGAGGCCGATCTGGTGCGAGGCATGCCCGCTCTTCATCGGTCCCCCGCGCGGCTGCGAGATGTCGCCGAGCAGCAGGCCGGGCCAGCCGTCATAGCGCGCCGCATCCTGCGAAAGCCGCTCGATCAGCCCGATCAGTTGCGGATTGCCCCAGCGCCGGTTGCGCGAAAGCCGCATCGCCTGCCAGGTCGGCCCGTCGGTCGGGATCGCCACCGCGCCGCTGAGGCAACCCTTGGCATAGAAGCCGTAGGATTGCGGCTGGCCACGATTGGGCAGCTGCACCGCACCGAAGAGCTCCTTCGCCACGCCATCCGCCCGGGCGGGCAGGCTTTCGGCAAGGGATGCGCTGAGCGCAGCCGCAAAAATCAGGGTTTTAAGACCAAGGCGGGAAAGGCGGGTCAAGAAACTGGGCGTCATCGGTCAGGTCCGGTCGGGCGCGTTGAGGCGCGAATCGCTGCTGCCGAGCCTATCTTCCCGAGAGGAAAGGCAAAAGCATGATCGTCGTACCGCACGACGTCCGCAGCAAGGCACCCGACCGTCCTTAAAGCAGGAGCATCGTCCCGGGCTTACCTTTTTGTTCGTGTTCATCTATTTTGATAAGCGAAAAAGAATTCAATCGAAGGGGTCATCGGTGCACAGGCGAACTTGGGGAGCTTTCATTCTGTCAGCCCTGCTGGCGGCGGGCGGGTTTTCCGCCGTGGCGGCGGAGGACGGGGGTTTCGTTCATGGACTTTCCAGCAGCGGCGAACCGCCGAAATACCAGCCGGACTTTCCCCGTTTCGACTATGTCAATCCCGATGCGCCAAAGGGGGGCGCGGTTACCCAGGCGGTCGTCGGTACCTTCGATACGCTGAACCCCCTGCTTGCCAAGGGCGATGCGGCCTCCGGTTCGGATCTCGTCTTCGAAACGCTGCTGAAAAACGCGCTGGATGAGGTGACCACCGCCTACGGACTGCTGGCCGAGGGCGTTTCCGTGCCGGCTGACATATCGTCGGCCACCTTCCGCCTGCGCCCGGAAGCCCGCTTTGCCGATGGCACGCCCGTAACCCCTGAAGACGTGATCTTTTCCTTTGAAAAGGGAAAAGAGCTCAACCCGCAGCTGGCCGTCTATTACGCCCATGTGGTGAAGGCCGAAAAGACCGGCGAGCGCGACGTGACCTTCCGCTTCGACATGACGGGCAACAAGGAACTGCCCAATATTCTCGGGCAGTTTCCGGTCGTGCCGAAGCATTGGTGGGAAGCCAAGGATGCCAAGGGCAACCAGCGGGACATTTCCCGCACCACGCTGGAGCCGGTCATCGGCTCGGGTCCCTATCGGATTGCCGAAGTGCAGCCGGGCGCCTCGATCCGCTACGAGCGGCGGGACGACTATTGGGGCAAGGACCTCAACGTGAATGTCGGGCAGAACAATTTTGCCACGATGAAATACGTCTATTTCGGCGACAATGACGTGGCCTTCGAAGCCTTCCGTTCCGGCCAGATCGATTACTGGCTGGAACTGACGGCCCTGCGCTGGGCGAAATCCTATGATTTTCCCGCCGTGCAGGACGGTCGGGTCAAACGGGAACAGGTGGAAAACCCCTACCGGAACGCGGGCGTTCTCGTGGGCTTCATTCCCAATCTGCGCCGCGACCTCTTCAAGGACCAGCGTGTGCGCAAGGCACTCAACCACGTGTTCGATTTCGAGGAGCTGAACCGCACCATCTTCTTTGGCCAGTACCAGCGCATCAACAGCTATTTCTACGGAACGGAGCTGGCCGCCAAGGGGCTTCCCGAAGGACGCGAGCTGGAAATCCTGAACGAGGTCAAGGATCTCGTGCCGCCTGAGGTCTTCACCACGCCTTACGAAAACCCTGTCGGGGGCAAGCCGGATCTGTTCCGCAACAACATGAAGACCGCCATTGGCCTCTTCCGCGAAGCCGGCTACGAGATCCGCGGCGGCAAGATGGTCGAGACAAAGTCCGGCACGCCCGTGAGCCTCGAGATCCTGCTGGACGGCAAGACACTGGAGCGCGTGGCACTGCCCTTTGCCCAGAATCTGAAGAAGATCGGTATTGCCGCCAGCGTGCGCGTCGTCGATCCCGCGCAATATACGAACCGTGTCCGGAGCTTCGACTTCGATGTGATCTACAGCGGCTGGGCGCAATCGCTTCATCCGGGCAATGAACAGGCCGAATTCTGGGGTTCTCAGGCGGCGACCCGCGAGGGATCCAAGAATTACGGTGGTATTTCCGATCCCGGCATCGACCAGCTGGTCAAGAAGGTGATTGCTGCCGGCACGCCGGAGGAGCTGAAGGCCGCCACCCACGCGCTCGACCGGGTTCTCCTCGCCCATGATTTCGTCGTGCCGACATACACGCTGCGCGCAAGCCGCATCGCCTATTGGGATCGTCTGATGCATCCCGCGGAATTGCCGAAATACTCGGTCGGCTTTCCCGATGTCTGGTGGTCGAAACCGGCGGGTCAATAGGCGGCAGGGCAGGAATGACTTGCTTTGCCGCATTCCCCCGTTACCAAATGCGGGAAAATGAAGCGAATCGGCAGGGGAGGGCAGGGGCAGCGGCCGCCCTCGCCCCGCCGGCCTAAGGGGGCAGGTTTGAAGACGATGATGCGGCGCCGGGCGCCCGAAACCTTGAAGGGCATGCGCTGATGGGTGGCTATATCCTGAGGCGCCTGCTGCTGATGATCCCGACCATCGTCGGCATCATGGCGATATCCTTTGCCGTCATCCAGTTCGCGCCGGGCGGTCCGGTGGAACAGGTGATTGCCGATCTGACGGGTCAGGGTGACAGCGCCGACCAGCGGCTGAACGGCGGCGGCGGAGACCTGCTGAACCAGCAGGAAGCCTCGTCGGAGATGAACGCCAAATATCGCGGCGCACAGGGCCTCGATCCCGAGCTCATCGCCAAGCTCGAAAAGCAGTTCGGCTTCGACAAGCCACCGCTCACCCGCTTCCTCGACATGATGTGGAACTATATCCGCTTCGATTTCGGCGAGAGCTTCTTCCGCAACACCTCGGTGATCGATCTGATCGCTGACAAGATGCCCGTTTCCATTTCGCTCGGCGTCTGGATCCTTCTGATCTCCTACGCAATCTCCATTCCGCTCGGCATTGCCAAGGCGGTAAAGGACGGCTCGGCCTTCGACATCTGGACCTCCGGCATCATCATCATCGGCTATGCCGTACCGGGCTTCCTCTTTGCCATTCTTCTCGTGGTGCTCTTTGCCGGCGGCTCCTTCTTCGACTGGTTCCCGCTGCGCGGGCTTGTCTCCGACAATTTCGCCGAGCTTTCCTGGTGGCAGAAGATCCTCGATTATTTCTGGCACCTCACCCTGCCGCTGATCTCGCTCTCGCTCGCGGCCTTTGCCACGACGACGCTTCTGACGAAGAATTCCTTCATCGACGAGATCAAGAAGCAGTATGTGACGACAGCCCGCGCCAAGGGCCTCACCGAGCGCCAGGTGCTTTATGGCCATGTGTTCCGCAATGCCATGCTGATTGTCATTGCCGGCTTCCCCGGTGCCTTCATCACCGCCTTCTTCACCGGTTCGCTGCTGATCGAGAATATCTTCTCGCTCGATGGGCTGGGGCGCCTTGGCTATGTCTCGGTGGTCAAGCGCGATTATCCGATCGTCTTTGCGACACTCTACATCTTCTCGCTGATGGGGCTGATCGTCGGGCTCATTTCCGATCTCATGTATACCTGGATCGATCCGCGCATCGATTTCGACCGGAGGGACGTCTGACCATGACCGCCGCTCCGCTCGAAGCGCCCGTTCCGGCCATGGAGGCGCCGCCGCGCACGGGCCTCTTTTCACCCATCAACCAGCGTCGCTGGGCGAATTTCAAGGCCAACAGGCGTGGCTACTGGTCGCTCTGGATCTTCCTTGTCCTTTTCGTGCTCAGCCTTCTTTCCAATTTCATCGCCAATGACCGGCCCCTCCTCGTCTCCTACAAGGGCGAGTTGCTGGTGCCTGTCCTGGTCGATTATCCCGAGGAGAAATTCGGCGGCTTCCTGGCCGAGACCGACTATCGCTCGGATTATATTGCCGAAGAGATCAATGCCAATGGCTGGATGATCTGGCCGCCGGTCCGCTATTCCTACCAGACGGTCAATTCGAACATTCCCTATTCGGCACCGACCGCGCCCTTCTGGACCATGAGTCGGGAGGAGCGTTGCGCCGGCTATCCGCAAGGCGTGAACGATCCCGGCTGCACGCTCGGCAATCTGAACTGGCTCGGCACCGACGACCAGGCCCGCGACGTGGTGGCACGGATGCTCTACGGCTTCCGCATCTCCGTCCTCTTCGGCCTCATCCTCACCGTCTGCTCCGCCGTGATCGGCGTGACGGCGGGCGCCATCCAGGGCTATTTCGGCGGCTGGACGGACCTGCTCCTGCAGCGGGTGATCGAGATCTGGTCCTCCATGCCGGTGCTTTATATTCTGCTCATCATCGCGGCCATCCTGCCACCGGGCTTCTTCGTCCTGCTCGGCATCATGCTGCTCTTTTCCTGGGTCAGCTTCGTCGGGATCGTTCGCGCCGAGTTTCTCCGGGCCCGCAATTTCGAATATGTCCGCGCCGCCCGCGCGCTTGGCGTCAACAACCGCACCATCATGTGGCGGCATCTGCTGCCCAATGCCATGGTGGCGACGCTCACCTTCCTGCCCTTCATCCTGTCGGGCTCGATCGCCACGCTCACCTCGCTCGATTTCCTCGGCTTCGGCATGCCGCCGGGCTCGCCGTCGCTCGGCGAACTGATCGCGCAGGGCAAGAACAACCTCCAGGCCCCCTGGCTCGGGCTCACCGCCTTCTTCACCATGATGATCATGCTCTCGCTGCTGATCTTCATCGGCGAGGCCGTGCGCGACGCCTTCGACCCTCGCAAGACCTTCCGGTGATGCAATGAGGCAGCTTCGGCGCTATATTTCCCCTTCGGACCGTCCCCGCGGAGGAAAAAGGCCATGAACAGGATCGTGCGGAAACACTACCCCGTGTCAAAACTCCCCGAGGACCTCAGGGAGGGGATCTCCGAGGGTGCCGAAGTCATGGTCACCATCGAAGTGACAGGGATGCGCGCCCTGTCTGACTTCCCACCGGAGCCCCGCAAATCCCGATCCGCCCAAGAGTTGCGGGAATCCATCCGGCGCTACAAAACCTCACCGGATTTCCGCGAGGCGACGGACGATCCCGTCGAACGCATCCGCGCCCTGCGCGATGAATGGGATGATCGATGAGGATCTATCTCGATGCCAATATCTTCATTCGCGCCATGGAGAAGCTCGATCCGGTGGCCAGCCGGCTCGAAGCCCTGATCCTGGCCGAAATGCCGCGCGGCGGAATGCTCGTCACGGCCGAATTCACGCTCTCCGAACTGCTGGTGAAGCCTTACCGGGATCAGAACGCCGTCCTCATCCAGCAATATGAGGATCTTCTGACGGAGGGCGGTCTGATTTCCCTCTGCCCTTTGACGCGTCCCGTCTATCGGCTTTCGGCGCAGCTGCGTGCCAGCAACAGGGGCCTGAAACTTCCGGATGCCCTGCATCTGGCGGCAGCAGCGGCCGCCGGCTGCAGTCATTTCCTGACGGGGGATGAGGGCATTCGCCCAAGTCAGCTGGAAGCAGACGGGCTCGATGACTTTCGCGACCTCGCCATCCTCCGCCCCGATCTCGCCACCCTCGATACACTCCTCAAAAGTCTGGATTCATGACCGAACCGCTTCTCTCCGTCCGCGACCTGTCGGTGGCCTTTCATCTGGGTGGCAAGACGTCGCTTGCCGTCGATCATGTCTCCTTCGACATCGCCCGGGGCGAGGTGGTGGCGCTGGTGGGGGAGAGCGGGTCGGGGAAATCCGTCTCGGCGAATTCCATCCTGAAGCTCCTGCCCTATCCGGCGGCGAGCCACCCCTCCGGAGAGATCCTGTTTCAAGGCAGGGACCTGCTGTCCGCGTCTGACGACGTGCTGCGCAAGGTGCGCGGCAACGACATCACCATGATCTTCCAGGAGCCGATGACTTCGCTCAATCCGCTGCATACGATCGAGCAGCAGATTGCCGAAATCCTCTCGCTTCACCAGAACATGGAGGGCAAGGCGGCGCGCGCCCGGATCCTCGAACTCCTGAACCAGGTGGGCATCCGCGAGCCGGAAAAGCGGCTTTCCGCCTATCCGCACGAGCTGTCCGGCGGCCAGCGCCAGCGCGTGATGATCGCCATGGCGCTCGCCAACCGCCCGGAGCTCCTGATCGCCGACGAGCCGACGACCGCGCTCGACGTGACCGTGCAGGCGCAGATCCTTGAGCTTCTGGCGAAGCTGAAGACCGAGCACGGCATGTCCATGCTCTTCATCACCCACGATCTCGATATCGTCCGCAAGTTTGCCGATCGCGTCTGCGTGATGACCAAAGGCAAGATCGTGGAGAGCGGACCCGTCGAAGATATCTTCGAGAATCCGCAGCACGACTATACCCGCCACCTTCTCGCCTCCGAGCCAAAGGGCGAGCCGCCGGTTGCCGATCCCTCCAAGCCCGTCATCATCGAGGGCGAGCATGTGAAGGTCTGGTTCCCCATCAAGTCGGGTTTCCTCCGCCGCGTGGTCGACCACGTGAAGGCGGTGGACGACGTGAGCATCAGGCTCCGCGCCGGCCAGACGCTCGGCATCGTCGGCGAGAGCGGTTCCGGCAAGACGACGCTGGGGCTTGCGCTGACGCGGCTGATTTCCAGCGAGGGGCGGATCGCCTTCGTCGGGTCCGACATCCACCAGTATTCCTTCAAGTCCATGCGGCCGCTGCGCCGGCACATGCAGATCGTCTTCCAGGACCCCTACGGCTCTCTGAGCCCGCGCATGAGCATTGCCGATATCATCGCGGAGGGGCTGGCGGTCCACGAACCCACACTGTCGGCAGAGGCCCGCGACCGCAGGGTGGCTGAGGCGCTGGCCGAAGTGGGCCTCGATCCCGCCACCCGCTGGCGCTACCCCCACGAATTCTCTGGCGGCCAGCGCCAGCGCATCGCCATTGCCCGCGCCATGGTGCTGAAGCCGCGTTTCGTCATGCTCGACGAACCGACCTCGGCGCTCGACAAGAGCGTGCAGGCGCAGGTGGTCGATCTTCTCCGCGACCTTCAGGCGAAGCACGATCTCGCCTATCTCTTCATCAGCCACGACCTGAAGGTGGTGAAGGCGCTGGCCAACGACATCGTCGTCATGCGCGCCGGCAAGGTGGTGGAGCAGGGGCCGGCAGCCGATCTCTTCGCGGCCCCGCAGGACCCCTATACGCAGAAGCTGCTCGCCGCCGCCTTCGACCTCAAGGTCGTCAAGACCGCCTGATCGTCCTTCAATCCGGATCTGCCCCCATGACCAGCCCCGTTGTCATCGACCTGAAATTCGACCCCGAAAGCGTGGCAAGCGCGCTCAAAAGCGCCTTCCCTGGCCGTGAGGTCATCAACATGGCGGAGCCGGGAAACCGCGGGCGCGATCTCTCCGGGATCGCCTATGCCATCTGTTGGAACCCGGACCACGATCTCTTTGCCCGGATGCCGGATCTGAAGGTGATCTTTTCCGGCGGCGCCGGGGTCGACAAGATTCTCGCGATCCCCACATTGCCGGAGGGCGTGCCGATCGTCCGCTTCGTCGACGACACGCTGACGAACCGGATGAGCGAATATGTGGTGCTGCAATGCCTCACCCACCTGCGCCAGGTCGCGACCTATGCGGCCATGCAGAAGAGGCGGGAGTGGCGCGAACTCACCCAGCCGGAGGCGGCCGATCTCACCGTCGGCATGATGGGGCTCGGTGTGCTCGGCCTCGATGCGGCCCGCAAGCTCAAGATGATGGGCTTCAATGTCATCGGCTGGTCGCGGACGAAAAAGACGGTCGAGGGCATGGAAACCTTCGATGCTGCCGGCCTCGATGCCTTCCTCGGCAAGACCGATATCCTCGTCGGCCTCCTGCCCCTGACGGCGCAGACGACCGGCCTCTACAATGCGGCGCTTTTCGCCAGGCTCCGGCAGGGCGGGGCGCTCGGCAAGCCCGTCTTCATCAATGCCGGCCGTGGCAAGAGCCAGGTAACGGCGGATGTGGTCGCGGCCATTCGATCCGGCGTGCTGCGCGGCGCGTCCCTCGACGTCTTCGAGGAGGAGCCGCTCCCGGCCGACAATCCGGCCTGGGGTGTGGAAAAGATCATCCTCACGCCCCATGCGGCCGCCGCCTCCGACGAGCGGGCGCTGTTTCGCGCCGTCGAGCGGCAGATGGCCCGCTTCGAAAGGGGCGAGCCGCTCGAAAACCTGGTCAACCGGACGATCGGCTACTGATTCTGCCGGCCGGGCGAACCGAAATTCTGCGTTCGAGGCTGGACTTTCCCGCGCCGGTTTCCAATAAGATCGATTTAGAAATCTGCGTAAGGGCCATGACGGCTTGCCAATTCGAGAGGCGCGGACGGGCGCCGGAGTGTTGCCATGACCAAGACCGATATTGCGAGCCGGGTCTATAACCACACCTGGAAGCTCGATCCGATCATCCGCAGCCTGATCGACACGGATTTCTACAAGCTCCTGATGCTCCAGATGATCTGGAAGCTCTATCCGCAGGTGAACGCCACCTTCTCCCTCATCAACCGCACCACCTCGGTCCGCCTGGCGGACGATATCGACGAGCAGGAGTTGCGCGACCAGCTGGACCATGCACGTTCGCTGAAGCTGACCAAGAAGGAGGCGATCTGGCTCGCCGGCAACACCTTCTATGGCCGCAACCAGATCTTCGAACCGGAATTCCTCGCCTGGCTCGCCGCCTTCCGCCTGCCGGAATACGAGCTTTATCGGGAGGACGGGCAATTCGTGCTGAATTTCCATGGCCGCTGGGTGGAAACCAGCATGTGGGAAATTCCCGCACTCGCCATCATCAACGAGCTGCGCTCGCGCGCCGCCATGAAGCATCTCGGCCAGTTCACCCTCGACGTGCTCTATGCCCGCGCCAAGGCGAAGATGTGGAGCAAGGTGGAGCGACTGCGCACGCTGCCGGGCCTGCGCATTTCCGATTTCGGCACCCGCCGCCGCCACTCCTTCCTCTGGCAGCGCTGGTGCGTGGAGGCTCTGAAGGAAGGCATCGGCGAAGCCTTTACCGGCACCAGCAACGTCAAGCTCGCCATGGACAGCGATCTCGAGGCGGTCGGCACCAATGCCCATGAGCTGCCCATGGTCGCGGCTGCCCTGGCAACCACCGACGAGGAGCTTGCCGCCGCGCCCTACAAGGTGCTGCAGGACTGGAACAGGCTTTATGGCGGCAATCTCCTGATCGTGCTGCCCGATGCCTTCGGCACCGCCCATTTCCTCAAGCATGCGCCCGACTGGGTGGCCGACTGGACCGGCTTCCGTCCGGACAGCGCGCCCCCCATCGAAGGCGGGGAAAAGATCATCGACTGGTGGCAGTCGAGGGGCAAGGACCCGCGGGAAAAACTGCTGATCTTCTCCGACGGGCTCGACGTGGACGCGATCATCGCCACCTATCGCCATTTCGAGGGCCGGGTGCGCATGAGCTTCGGCTGGGGCACCAACCTCACCAATGATTTCGCCGGCTGCGCGCCCGCCGAAAATGCCGGGCTGAAGCCCATCTCCATCGTCTGCAAGGTCACCGATGCCAATGGCCGCCCGGCGGTCAAGCTCTCCGACAATCCCCGCAAGGCGACCGGCGATCCGGCAGAGGTCCAGCGCTACCTGAAATTCTTCGGCACCGAGGATCAGGTTGTGCAGGACGTGACCGTCTGATCCGATTTCGGTTTTATTTCCGAAATTAAGCATGTAAACATGATGGCCTGTCAGGGAGGCCATCATGAAGATCTATGTCATTGGAAATCTCGAAATCACCGACCTCGACCAGTTCCTCGTCTACTCCCGCCGTGTCCGTGAGCTTGTCGCGGAATGTGGTGCCCGCTTTCTGGTACGCGGCGGAGACAATTATCCGATCGAGGGCACCTGGGAAACCCACCGGCTGATTGTGATCGAATTCCCGTCGCGGGAGGTCTATGACCGATTCTACGCCAGCCAAGCCTATCAGGACATCATCCCGGTTCGCCAGCAATCCAGCCGCGGCAGCCTCGTTGTCGTCGACGGCGTACCGGACGTGGCCTGAGCTTCAGCCGAGAAAGGCGCCATAAGCCTCGGGCTTGAAGCCGACGAGGCTGTCGCCACTCGCCTTGACCAGCACGGGCCGCTTGATCATCGACGGATTGGCCAGCATAAGCCGGATCGCCTTGTCCGCATCGAGGCCCTCTTTCTCCCCGTCCGGCAGGGCGCGGAACGTGGTGCCGGCCCGGTTCAGCACCGTCTCCCAGCCATGCGCCTTCACCCAGCCGGAAAGCGTCGCCTCGTCGATGCCGGCAAGCTTGTAATCGTGAAACGCAGCCTCATGACCTTCGGCAGCGAGCCACGCCCGCGCCTTCTTCATCGTATCGCAGTTCTTGATGCCGTAGATGGTGAGAGACATGGGTGCGCTCCGCATAATGACCGCCGGGCTTTATCATGGCCGGTGGATCGGGCAAAGGGCGATGCGCATTGGCGGGTTCGGAATAAGCCGGACCGCATCCCCCCCTCTGTCGGCTTCGCTCACATCTCCTCCACATCCGGAGCAGCTTCGCTGCCCGTGAGGGGGAGATGTCGGCGGTAGCCGACAGAGGGGGGTGGGCGTCGGCATATTCCCCCCTTTTCATCACGCGTTACGCCCGCAGCCGCTCGTTGTTCGGGTCCCAGGCCACATCGGGCAGCACGCGGGCCTTGCGGCGTTCGGTGAACATCAGCACTTCGAATTCGGTGCCGGGTTCTGCCCTGTCCGGCGAAACATAGGCAAAGGCAAGCGACTTGCCCGTCGCGTAGCCATAGGCGCCGCCGGTGGTGAGACCGATGATGGCATCGCCCGCATAGACCGGCTCGTTGCCGAGACTGTCGGCATCGGTGGCGTCGATCTCGATATAGACGAGCTTCATGCGCTCGCCCTGCTGTTTCCGTCGCAGGCTCGCCTCGCGGCCGATGAAATCGGCCTTGTCGGTGCGGATGAAGCGCTCCATCGAGGCCTCGAACATGTCGATCTCGGTGGTGAGCTCCGAACCCCAGCCGCGATAAGCCTTTTCCATGCGCAGCGAATTCATGGCGAGCGTGCCGAACAGCTGGATGCCATGCGGCTTGCCGGCCACCATCAGCGCCGCATAGACCTTCGGCATGTCCGCCATCGGGCAATGCAGCTCCCAGCCAAGTTCGCCCACATAATTGACCCGCAGCAGCCGCACGCCGGACACGCCGGCAACGGTTGCGACCTTGCCCGTCAGCCAGCGGAAGGCCCCGTTGGAAAGGTCGGTGTCGGTGCAGGCTGAAAGCACGTCGCGCGCGCGGGGGCCGGCCAGAACCAGCACGCCGAAATCGTCGGTAATGTCGCTAATGGTGACATTCTCGCTGTCGAGCTTCCGCCAGGCCATCTGGTCGTAATCATGCTCCTGTGCCACCGCGGCGGAAAGCACGTAGAAATGATCGGCAGCCAGCCGGGTGATCGTCAGTTCCGACTCGATGAAGCCATTGGCGTTGAGGAGGTGGCCGAGAATGATGCCGCCATCCTTTGCAGGTACCATGTTGGCGCAGATGCGCTGAAGGAAGGCATAGGCGTCGGAACCCTTCACTTCGAACTTGGAGAATGTGGACAGATCCATCAGCCCGACCCGCTCGCGCACCGCGAGCGCTTCCGCCCGCACCGCTTCGAAAGTGTTGTTGCGCCGATAGGAGTAGTTTTCGCCCTTTCCGGACCTGTCATACCAGCGGGCCCGCTCCCAGCCATAGATCTGGCTGAACTGGGCACCCTCTGCCTTCAGTGTCTCGTGCAGCGAGGAAGTGCGGATATTGCGCCCGACATGGTGCTGTTCGCCGGGCTTATAGCAATAATACATCTTGTGGTAATCTTCGACGGAGACCTCCTCCGTATATGCCTTCGTCGCCCAGCGCGAACCGAAGCGGCGCGGATCGAATTCGCGCATGTTGATCTCGGCCTGGCCGTGAACCATCCATTGGGCCAGATACTTGCCCGCGCCAGCGCCCTGGCAGATGCCGATCGAGGCACCGCAGTGCATCCAGTAGTTCTTCGGGCCATGAGCCGGGCCTGAGAGGTAGTTGCCGTCGGGCGTATGGGTAATCGCCCCCGATATCACCGATTTGAGGCCCGCCTTGTTGAAGAGCGGCAGGCGCTCGCCCGCCCGCTCCAGCCAGGGCATGAGGCGGTCGAGTTCGGGTGCCACCAGCTCGCTCTCGAAATCCCAGGCCGGCGGCTTGCCATCCCAGCACACATGGGCGGTCGCGGTCTCGTAGGGGCCGATCAGGATGCCGTTCGTCTCCTCGCGGAGGTAGGAATGGCTCCAGGGATCGCGCACCACGGGTAGCTCGGGGATCAGGTCCACCAGCTCCTGCAAGGGCTCGGTGATCAGGTAGTGATGCAGCATGTTGGCGATCGGCACATTGTGCCCCGACCAGGCGCCCACCACATCCGCATAGGAGCCGGCGGAGTTCACCACATGCTCGCAGGTGATGTTGCCCTGGTCCGTCACCACAAGCCATTCGCCTGTCGGCAGAAGCTTGACGTCCGTGACCATGGTGCGGCGATAGATCTCCGCACCCAGCTTGCGCGCGCCTGCTGCCATGGCATTGGTCACGTCTGCCGGGGCCACATGGCCGTCGGTGATCGTGTGGAAGGCCGCCTTCACGCCCTGCGTATTCAGGAAGGGATGGTACTGCCTGATCTCGTCAGGCCCGATGATCTCGCATTCATAGCCGGCAAGGCGGGAGACGCCGTAGACATATTTCAGCCAGTTCAGCTCTTCGTCAGTGGTGGCAAGGCGAAGGCCGCCGCAGCCGTGCCAGGAAACCGCATGGCCGGTCAGCTGTTCCAGTTTGGGATACAATTGTGTCCCATAATTGTGCACCCTGGTGAGGTTCAGCGAGGTGGTGAATTGCGGGCACTGGCCCGCCGCATGCCAGGTGGAGCCGGAGGTCAGCTCTCCCTTTTCCACCAGCACGATATCCGTCCAGCCCTCGAGCGCCAGATGATAGAGCAGGCCGACGCCCATGATGCCGCCGCCGATGATCACGACTCTCGCGTGAGACTTCATATGGATACCTCCCTTGCCGCGCGGCCTTTTGCTTGAACCCGGCCCTGCCCGCATGGGCAGGAACCTGGCCGGCATGCCCTGATTTTCCCCTCGGGATGGCGCCGCTTCGGTCCGCTTTTTCAATGGCCATAAGGGGCCGCGAGCACCCCTTCGAAGTCAAGCACCGAAGGCCCGGCAAAGCTCAAAAAGAAAATGGAGAATGACCCTACCGATTTTTTGTCTCACCACTTCCGGTTCGGCAAACGGCGATTCGTGAAAATTGTGCCTAACTGTCTAACTGAAACGAAATCTTTTTAGATCATTATTGCTTTCAATAAATATCATTGGGCATCGCACATGATCTCCGCCGTTCAAAAACTCCTCAAGTGCCGCAATGGCAACTTCGCCATTACCACTGCCTTCGTCATGCCCGTTCTGCTCATGGGCATCGGCATTGCCGTGGATCTGACGACCCTGACCCGGACGCGTGAGCAGTTGCAGAACGCGGTGGATTCGGCCGCGCTCGCAGCCACCTCCGCCATGGTCAACAGCGGCATGACGGCCGACAATGCCAAGAAGCTTGCCGCAAGCATGTTGCGCGGCCAGATGTCGGCCACCACGTCAACGGGTGAGTCGGTCAACATCGAGGCGCCGACGGTGACGATCACCGAGACCTCGCCCAGCGTCAACAGCAAGATCTACACCGCAGAAGTGGTCGCCAATTACGACGTGCCGCTGAGCGGCTTCCAGGTGCTGCTGGGCTACACCGCCTCGCGCATCTCGGCCGTTGGCAGCGCGCAGAGCGAGATCGAGAAGAAGAACCCGATTTCCATGTATCTGGTGCTCGATCGCTCCGGCTCCATGCAGTGGGTCACGACGGTCGTCGATACCACGCAGACCGCTTGCAACAATTATTACGAGGCCAACTGGCCGAACCCGACCTACCAGAACCCTTGCTACGTCAAGAAGATCGATTCCCTGAAGACCGCCGTGAAGGTCCTGGCCGACCAGCTGGATTCGAACGATCCGACCAAGGAATATGTCCGCATGGGTGCCGTGTCCTACAACACCGCCATCCAGACGCCGCAGGCGCTCGCCTGGGGCACCACCGATGTCCGCACTTACGTCAATGCGCTGACGGCATCCGGCGGCACCAATGCCGCGCCCGGCATGCAGACCGCCTATCAGTCGCTGAACGCCTCTTCGGAAAACCAGGCGCATATGCAGAAGAATGGTGGCACGCCGAGCAAGTTCATCCTGCTGATGACCGATGGCGCCAACGACAACACCAACAATGACGCAACCACGCTCTCCTGGTGCACGACCGCCAAGAACGCCGGCATGAAGATCTACACGGTGGCCTTCGTCGCGCCGGATCGTGGCAAGGCGCTGCTGGCAAGCTGCTCCAGCGGCACCGAATATTACTTTGAAGCCTCGAATGTGGCGCAGCTTATCAGCGCCTTCCAGTCGATCGGCCAGAAGACGTCCAAGCTCGCGAACCGTCTCACACAGTAACATGAGTGCGGATCACGAAATCAGAAGTAGAAACGGCGGGTTTCCCGCCGTTTTTTATTTGGAATCGCACGGGACTGCATGCCAATTTTTAACCCCTTTGGACAATTCTCGTCCGGATGAGTTCGTGATGGACTGAGTCCCCCGGCAATGATTGCTGACAGACCCTTTCGAAAGAGAGGTCCGGCCTGCGCTGAAGCGGCCCGCAGGACTTTCTTAAGAGATGTGCGAGGTAGCGATGCTGGTTGACAAGATATTGTCGCGTTTCAAGATCAAGACCAAGGTGCTGATGTTCGTCATGCCGTTCGTCGTGACCATTTCGGCGGTGGGCTTCACCGGCCTTTATGCGTCCGGTTTGCTTGAAGGGCGCATCAACCTGTCGAACAGCGTCCTGCAATCCCTGAGCGGCTTCAAGGAACTGGCCGGCTCCATGCACGAATTCCTGGAAAAGCCGAGCGAAGAGAGCCACAGCCGCGTGCTCGGCTATCTCCAGGCGCAGACGGAATCGCTGAAGGAAACGCTGAAGGGCGCCGGCGACAAGGCTGAAGGCAAGGACCGCCTGACCCAGGCGATCGATGGCACGGGCAAGCTCGAACCGCTGGTAGGCAAGCTCTGGACCCTCTACGGCGATTCCGAAGCCCGGCTTGCCGATATGCGCAAGGCGCAGCAAAGCCTGGTCGGCATCAGCCTGGCGGTCGCCACCCAGTCCACCGAGGTGGAGCAGCGCATCCAGCTGGAGGAAAGCACCGCCAAGAACATGCTCCGGCAGGCCGATTTCCTCATCCGCTCCCGCGAGATGATGAGCTCCATTCCGCGCAATTTCTTCAGCGCAAAGGATCTGCCCGGCAAGGTGAAGGTCTATGCGGATGTCATCGGCAAGCTGAAACGGATCAAGGGTCCGCTTGCCCAGGCGATCGGCGATCCGGCATCGCCGGCGATCAAGGGCATGGACGAGCTGATTGCCGCGGTGGAGCCGCTGATTGCAGGCGAACCGACCCAGGACACGATTTCGAAGCTTCAGGCCCAGTTCCCGCAGGTGAATTCCATCGCGTCTGAATTCTTCACCACCGCCAATCGTCGCACCGGCGAAGCCACCAAGCTCTTTGCCAGCCTCGACAGCAAGATCGTCGCCGCCAATTCTGCCCTTACGGATATTCGCATCCTGCAAAAGCACATCGATGCCCTGCAGCTCGCCGAAGCGGAGTTTCGCATCGACATGACGGATACATCCCTTGGCCGGCTGCTCGCCGAAGTGAAGGGCGTTACCGCCGATCTTTCGACCGTCGAGACCTCCGCCAAGGACGTGCCCGAACTGCAGGGCCTGACCGAGCAGGTGCCGCCGGTTACCGCAGCTGTCGAAAAGAACGCCAATGCCCTGCTCGACCTGCGCAAGCAGCGCGACGAAACCTTCACGGCCGCCAATGACTCGATCAATGCCGTCTGGCAGAACCTTACCGATTTTGCCGAAATGCAGAAGGTTGCGGCGGGCAACGAGAAGGAAAAGGCAAACGGCGTATCGCTGATGACCACCGGTCTCGGCATTCTTCTTTCGATCGCCGGCGGCATCGCCCTCGTGCTCACCCTGCAGCGCCCGATCGGTCAGATCACCGGCGTCATGCGCCGCATCGCCGATGGCTATCTCGACACCACGATTTCCGGCGAGACCCGTGCCGATGAAATCGGCGAAATGGCCCGTGCGCTCGGCATTTTCAAGGACAATGCCCTGTCCAAGCTGCGCATGGAGGAGGAAAGCACCCAGGCCCGCGGTCTGGCGGAAGCCGAACGCCGCCGCAACGACGACGAGAAGCGTGCCTGCGACCTGCAGGTGGAGCAGGCCGTCAGCCAGCTCGCCGCCGGTCTTGGCCGCCTCGCCCAGGGCGATCTGTCCGTCAAGCTCGATACCGCCTTCAGCGGCCGGCTCGACCAGCTGCGCGTGGATTTCAACGCCTCCGTCGAGCGACTGCACGACACGCTGGTGGATATCCAGCACAATGCGGTCGCCATCCAGAACAAGGGCGCCGACCTGATGCGCTCGGCCTCTGAACTCTCGCACCGCACGGAAAATCAGGCCGCCTCCCTCGAAGAGGCCGCCGCCTCCGTGGACGAAATCACCGTCACCGTGCGCTCCACCGCAGACCGGGCCCGCGAGGCCAATCGCGCAGTCAGCGAAACCCGTGCAACGGCGGACAATTCCGCAAGCGTGGTGGAAAGCGCCATCTCGGCCATGGGTCGCATCGAGGAGGCCTCGAAGCAGATCGAGCAGATCATCGAGGTTATCGACGAGATCGCCTTCCAGACCAATCTCCTGGCGCTCAATGCCGGCATTGAGGCCGCGCGCGCCGGGGAGGCAGGCAAGGGTTTCGCCGTCGTTGCCATGGAAGTGCGCGAACTGGCCCAGCGCTCCGCCGGCGCCGCACGCGAAATCAAGGACCTGATCACCAAATCCTCCGAAGAAGTGACGGGCGGCTCCCGCCTGGTGCTCGAAACCGGCGCGGTGCTGGCCGAGATCAGCCGGCAGATTTCCGCCGTCAGCCACCATGTGGAAACCATCGCCACCGCCGCGCAGGACCAGTCCGCCGCCCTTCAGGAAATCAATGGTTCGGTGAACAACATGGACCAGATGACCCAGCAGAATGCGGCGGCCGCCGCCCATACGACCGAGGCGAGCCGCGATCTCTCGGCCGAGGCCGACCAGCTGATGGAACTCGTCGGGCGCTTCCGGCTCGGCCAGGCATCCTTCTCCCGGCAATATGCCGCCTGACAAGGGATCGGACTTCAAAGGGGCGGCCTCGGCCGCCCCTTTTGCATCTCGCCCGCCTTTCGTGTAAGCCCTTGCGCCGGTATGAACGCACACCATCATGCGATGCACCGTTTGTCCGGTCGCCGCCGGGGAGCTCAATTTTGAAAATGGTGACCCTCAAGGATGTCGCACGGTCGGTCGGCCTGTCGGTCACGCAGGTCAGCCGCGCGCTGAACGACCATTTCGACGTGAATGAGGAAACCCGCCGCCGCGTGAAGGAAGAGGCAGCCCGGCTGGGTTACGAGCCGAATATTTCCGCCCGCAAGCTGGTCTCCGGCCGCTCCGGCATGGTGGCCCTCGTCGACACGAAATATCCGGGCCTCACCTCCGATTTCCTGTTTTTCGAGATCGTCGCCGGCCTCTCCTCGGAATTTGCCCGGCGCGGCATGCAGTTCGTGCTGCATGTGGCCGAGGAGGAAGACGATATCATCGCCGTCTATCAGAAGCTCGTCGGCAATGGTTCCCTCGATGGCTTCGTGCTCACCAAGCCCGTGGAAAACGATCCCCGCATCGATTATCTCACCCGGCGCAAGGTGCCCTTCGTCGTCCATGGCCGGCTGCCCGGCGGAACGGATTATCCCTATTTCGACATCGACAATCGCTGGGTGGCGGTGGAATCGGTGACGCGCTTTCTCGATGCCGGCCATCGCCGCATCGGGCTGATCAACGGGATTGCCCATTTCACCTATGCGCTCGCCCGTTTCCGCGGCTATTGCGACATGCTCGAAGCGCGCGGCATCGCGACCGATCCCGCCCTCGTCTTCCACGGCCATATGACTGAGGAATTCGGCTATCGCTCTGCCCTCGACATGCTGGAGACCGATCCGCCGACCGCAATCTTCTGCAGCAATGTGCTGATCGCCGCCGGTGTCTATCGGGCGGCAGCCGAGCGCGGGCTTTCCGTTCCCCGCGACCTTTCGGTGATCGCCCATGACGATGCGCTGCCCAATGCCGATCCGGCTGCCTTCGACCCGCCGCTCAGCACCACCTATTCACCGCTCAGCGAAAGCTGGCCGCCGCTTGCCGAATATCTGACCGGCGCCATCGAGGGCCGGCCGCTTGCCGAAATGCAGCGCGTCGAACGCCCCCGCTTCATCGACCGCGCCTCCCTCGCACCGCTGGAACGTTAAGCGGGCCCCGCCGTTTAACGGAGAGGTTGAGGCTTCCCCGCTTCGCCAACAGGGCTCTTGACACAAGCGAGCAGTTGGCGCTAGCTTTCCGAAACGTTTCGGATTGCGGGAGGGAGCCCTCAATCGAGCGCAATGCGGGAAAACTCGCATCAACCGGGAGGATATTTCATGACGTTCAGGATCAAGAGCCTGATTGCGGGCTCGGCACTTTTCGCCGTTTTGGCTGCCACCGCCGTCAAGGCCGAAGAGATTACCTATGTTTCCGGCGCGGTCGGCAACGACCTCGAGATCTTCAAGCAGATCGTCAAGCCCTGGGAAGAGAAGACCGGCAACAAGGTCACGCTCGTTCCCATGCCGGCTTCGACCACCGACCAATTCGGCCAGTACCGCCTGTGGCTCGCCGCCGGCAACAGCGATATCGACGTCTATCAGACGGACGTGATCTGGGCGCCCCAGCTGGCCGACCAGTTCGTGGACCTCAAGGATGCGGCGAAGGACGTCATCAAGGACCACTTCCCCTCGATCATCGAATCCCAGACCGTGAACGGCAAGCTCGCCGCACTGCCCTATTTCACCGATGCGCCGGCGCTCTACTACCGCAAGGACCTGCTTGAGAAATATGGCAAGCAGCCGCCGAAGACCTGGGACGAAATGGCAGCCATCGCCAAGGAGATCCAGGACAAGGAGCGCGAGGGCGGCAACAAGGACATGTGGGGCTTCGTCTTCCAGGGCAATGCCTATGAGGGCCTCACCTGCGATGCGCTGGAATGGGTAAAGTCCCATGGCGGCGGCCAGATCGTCGAGCCGGATGGCACGGTTTCCATCAACAATGAAAAGGCCGTGAAGGCGCTCGAAACCGCCAAGAGCTGGGTCGGCAGCATCTCGCCCGACGGCTCGCTTGCCTATCAGGAAGAAGATACCCGCGGCATCTGGCAGAAGGGCAATGCGGTCTTCATGCGCAACTGGCCCTATGCCTATGCGTTGGGCAATGGCGAAGACAGCGCCGTCAAGGGCAAGTTCGAAACCGTTGCACTGCCGTCGGGCGGTGAGGGCGGCCAGTCGGCGGCGACCCTCGGTGGCTGGAATGTCGCCGTGTCGAAATATTCCAAGCATCAGGAAGCGGCCATTTCGCTCGCCCTCTATCTCTCCGGGCCGGAAGCCCAGAAGATGAATGCGCTTCTCGCCTCCCACCTGCCCACGCTGCAGGCGCTCTATGACGATCCGGAGATCAAGGAAAAGCAGCCGATCATCCCGCAGTGGAAGGAAGTCTTCCTGAACGCGGTTCCGCGTCCCTCCGCACCCACCAAGGGCAAGTATAACGAAGTGTCCTCCAAGTTCTGGTCGGCCGTGCATGACACGCTGTCCGGCAAGGGCACGGCCGCGGAAAATCTCGAAGTCCTCCAGGCCGATCTGGAAGAGCTGAAGGGCTCCGGCTGGTAAGCCGACGCTCCCCTCCCGGCCGGGCGTCATGCCCGGCCCCGTTCGCCAGGCTGGCCCGGGCATGAACCCGGGCCATGCGGAACCTTTCGGGAGATGATGATGACCCCCTCCGCTTCCCTTGCCCCGTCGGACCGCGCATCCGGCCGCGAGTTGAGCCTCCAGCAGCAACGGGTGCGCTCAGCCTTCTGGTTTCTGGCGCCCATGGTGATCGCGCTGATCGCCGCCGCTGCCTGGCCGCTGCTGCGCACCATCTATTTTTCCATGACGAACACCACGCTTTCCTCGCTTTACGAGGGCCAGTGGATCGGCTTCGACAATTATCTTTCCTGGCGGACGCTCTCTTCCGGCAAGACGATCTGGCGCGGAACGCTGGTCGATCCCGCCTGGTGGAATGCGGTCTGGAATACGGTGCGCTTCGCCTTCGTTTCGGTCGCGCTCGAAACCGTGCTCGGTCTGCTTGTCGCGCTGGTGCTGAACGCGGAATTCAAGGGGCGCGGACTGGTGCGGGCCGCGATCCTCATCCCCTGGGCCATTCCCACCATCGTCTCGGCCAAGATGTGGAGCTGGATGCTGAACGACCAGTTCGGCATCATCAACGATCTCATGCTGCGCATGGGCGTCATCGGGCAGAAGATTGCCTGGACGGCGAGCGACGCAACCTCCATGTATGCCGTGCTGCTCGTCGATATCTGGAAGACCACGCCCTTCATGGCGCTCCTGTGCCTTGCCGGTCTGCAGATGATCCCGAAGGACATCTATGAGGCGGCGAAAATCGACGGCGTGCATCCGGTGCGGGTTTTCTTCCGCATCACATTGCCGCTCATCCGCCCGGCGCTGATGGTGGCGGTGATCTTCCGCACCCTCGATGCGCTGCGCATCTTCGATCTCGTCTATGTGCTGACGCCCAATTCCAAGGCGACGAAGACCATGTCGGTGATCTCCCGCGAAAATCTCATCGATTTCGACAAGTTCGCCTATGGCTCGGCCCAGTCGACGCTGCTCTTTGCCATCATTGCCGTCTTCGTGGCGGTCTACATCTGGCTCGGCAAGGTGAACCTGACCGGGGAGGGCCGCTGATGTCTGCCTCCCGGCTGTTCTACCGCATCGGTTTCTATATCGCCGTCGTGCTGATCGTGGTGATTTCGGTCTTCCCCTTCTATTATGCCGTTTTGACGAGCTTCAAGACAGGGACCGCGATCTTCGAGGTCGACTACTGGCCGAAGAGCTTCGATCTCGCCAATTACGACAAGGTGCTGACCCAGGCGACCTTCCCGCGCAACCTTCTGAATTCGCTCTTCGTCGCCACTTCGACGGTGGGCCTCTCGCTGCTGCTTGCGGTCACGGCCTCCTATGCCCTCGCGCGGGTGCGCTTCCGGGGCAGGGGATTGCTGCTGATCACCATTCTGGCGGTCTCGATGTTCCCGCAGATCGCGGTTCTCGCCGGCCTTTTCGAGCTGGTGCGCTATCTCGGCCTGTTCAACACGCCTTTCGCGCTGATCTTCTCCTACACCATCTTCACGCTGCCCTTCACCGTCTGGCTGCTCACCACCTTCATGCGTGACCTGCCGCTGGAAATCGAGGAAGCGGCGATCGTCGACGGGGCGACGCCCTGGGTGATCATCACCCAGGTCTTCATGCCCCTTCTCTGGCCGGCGCTGGTCACGACCGGGCTTCTCGCCTTTATCGGGGCGTGGAACGAATATCTTTTTGCACTCACCTTCACCTCGTCCGAGACCACCCGCACGGTGCCGGTCGCGATCGCACTGCTGACGGGCGCTTCGGACAAGGAAATTCCGTGGGGACCCATCATGGCAGCCTCGGTCATCGTGACCGTGCCGCTCGTGGTGCTCGTTCTGATCTTCCAGCGTAAAATCGTGGCCGGGCTCACCGCCGGCGGCGTCAAGGGTTGAGGGGCAAACCAATGGCACGCATCGAACTCAAGAACCTCCGCAAGTCCTTCGGCGCCTTCGACGTCATCAAGGGCATCGATCTCGAGATCCGCTCGGGCGAATTCATGGTCTTCGTCGGGCCGTCCGGCTGCGGCAAGTCCACGCTGCTGCGCCTCATCGCAGGCCTTGAGGACATCACGTCAGGCGATCTCCTCTTCGACGGCGACCGGGTGAACAACCTCGTGCCCTCGAAGCGCGGCATCGCCATGGTCTTCCAGTCCTACGCGCTCTATCCGCACATGAAGGTCTATGACAACATGGCCTTCGGGCTGAAGCTCGCCAGTGCCGGCGAGGACGAGATCCGCCGCCGCGTTACGGATGCGGCGAAGCTGCTGCAGATCGACCACCTCCTCGACCGCCTGCCGAAGCAGCTCTCCGGCGGCCAGCGTCAGCGTGTCGCCATCGGCCGCGCCATCGTGCGCGATCCGCGCGTCTTCCTCTTCGACGAGCCGCTCTCGAACCTCGATGCGGCACTGCGCGTCCAGACCCGGCTGGAGATCGCCAAGCTCCACCACTCGATGAACAATGTCACGATGATCTACGTAACCCATGACCAGGTGGAGGCGATGACGCTGGCGGATCGCATCTGCGTGCTGCGCGATGGCAGGGTGGAGCAGGTGGGCACGCCGGCCGAGCTTTACGAAAAGCCGAATTCCATCTTCGTCGCCGGATTCATCGGCAGCCCGAAAATGAATTTCCTCACCGGCGCCTTTGCCGAAGCCTATGGCTGCCACACGCTCGGCATCCGTTCCGAGCATATTGCGGTGGCCGATGAAGGCGCGGTCTGGACCGGCACCGTGGTCCATGCCGAGGATCTCGGATCGGACAATTACCTGTTCGTCGATATCGGCGCGGCAGAGCCGGTGATCGTCCGCCAGGCGGGCAAATTGACCATTCCCTATGGAACAAAGATCGGTCTGGTGCCTTCACCGGAAAACCTGCACCGATTTGACGAAAAGGGCGTGCCGGCCGCCTGAGCGCCGGTCGCCATCACGAGAGGCGGTGCATTCCCAAGGGTTCCGCCTCCAAAGCTGGAAAAAAGGAGAAACTGATGGCCATCAGAACCGTTGTCTGGGGCGAGAATGTGCATGAGCAGAAAAACAAGGTCGTGCAGGAGATCTATCCTGACGGCATGCACAATTGCATCGCCAAGGCGCTTTCGGGCGACAGCGCGATTTCCGTCAGCACCGCCACGCTTCAGGAGCCGGACCACGGCCTGACGGAAAAGCGTCTGGCCGAAACGGATGTGCTCATCTGGTGGGGCCACGCGGCCCATGGCGATGTGGAAGACGCGGTCGTCGAGCGGGTCTGCAACGCGGTCTGGGCGGGCATGGGCCTGATTTTCCTGCATTCGGCGCATTTCTCCAAGCCCTTCAAGCGGCTCATGGGCGCGCCCTGCAATCTCTCCTGGCGCGAGGCCGGTGAGCGCGAGCGTCTCTGGGTCACCTCCCGCCATCACCCGATCACCCGCGGCCTTCCCGACAGTTTCGAGCTGGAAAACGAGGAAATGTATGGCGAGCCCTTCGGCGTTCCGGAGCCGCTGGAGACCGTTTTCGTCAGCTGGTTCCAGGGCGGCGAGGTCTTCCGCTCGGGTCTGACCTACCGCCGCGGCGCGGGCAATATCTTCTATTTCCGCCCCGGCCACGAAACCTATCCGACCTATCACGACGCCAATGTCCAGACAGTGATCCGCAATGCGGTGCACTGGGCCTATAATCCGCTGCAGCGGATTGCCGATCCCAACGAGGCGCCGGAAGTGCCGGTGGCGCAGGCGCCTGAAAAGATCGAGGAGCGCGGGCCGAAACTGCACCGGCCGGGCGAGGCGGGCTATCGCTGATATCCATCCGGGAGAGGTCGATCCTCTCCCCATCATCTGACCATCGGGCCGGACGGCGTCGCCACGCAATGGGGGTAGGCGACGCGCGTTCCGACCCTGCCGCACGAAGGGGTGCAACATGACTGTTCAGTCCGGCTTCATCAAGGAAGGACCGATCCGGCTATTGATCGTGGGAACGGGCGGCATGGCCCGTACTCATGTGGAATCCTACCAGACCATCGAAGGCGTGGAGGTGGTGGGCGGCGTCGACCCGCGCGAGGGACCGAGGGCCGCCTTTCTCGAACGCCATGGCATTCCCCATGGCTTCGCCTCCATCGAGGAGGCCATTGCCTGGGGAGAATTCGATGCGGTCTCCAACGTGACGCCCGACCAGGTGCATCACGCCACGACCCTGCCGTTTCTCGCGGCGGGCAAGCACGTGCTCTGCGAAAAGCCGCTGGCGACGAGCTACCGTCTGGCGCAGGAAATGGCCGATTCGGCAAAGGCGGCGGGCGTCGTCAACATGGTCAATCTCAGCTACCGCAACGTGCCGGCCCTGCAGGAAGCGGCCAGGATGGTGGCCCGCGGCGATATCGGCACGGTGCGCCATTTCGAAGCCTCCTATCTGCAAAGCTGGCTCACCCAGCCCGCCTGGGGCGACTGGCACACGGAAAGCCAGTGGCTGTGGCGCCTTTCCAAGGCGCACGGCTCCAAGGGCGTGCTCGGCGATGTCGGCATCCACATCATCGATTATGCCACCTTCATTATCGGCAGCGGCGTCAGGGACCTGAACTGCCGCCTCGTCACCTTCGACAAGGCCCCGGGCGGGGTCATCGACCAGTACACGCTCGATGCCAATGACAGTTTCGTCATGCATCTCGCGCTCGAAAACGGATCGATCGGCACCATCAGCGCCACCCGCTTTGCGACTGGCCATCTGAACGACCTGCGCCTGCGGGTCTATGGTGACAAGGGGGGGTTGGAAGTGCTGTTCGAGAAGAAGGAAAGCCGCCTGCGCGCCTGCCTCGAACCCAACATGATCACCGCGACCTGGGAGGACGTCCCGACCCCGGACGTGCCGACGGTCTATCAGCGCTTCATCTCCGCCATTCGCGGCGAGGACACGCCGGAACCGGATTTCCAGCGCGGCGCCGAACTTCAGCGCGTGCTGGACGAGGCGGAGCGTTTCGAGACGCCGGGCCTGCAGATCACGCCGGACATGGCCCCATCCCCGGCCACCTGAGGCTGGAAGAGCAAGGGCGGCGGCCTTGAGCCGCCGACCCCTTCAGTTCACAGAAACCGGCTTCGAGCGCATGCGCGCCACGGTTTCCCGTTCGGCGCGGCGCAGTCGCACCGGCGGCAGGCCCTTGTCCATGAACTCCATGTCGTCGAGCACCATTTCGCCCATCTTCTTGAAGGCGACGTCAAGCGCGCCCGCCCGGTGAGCCGAACGCACGAAGCCCGGCATCTGCCGCACCGGATGATCCGCCGGCAGCGGCTCTTCCGGCCAGACATCGGAGGCCGCGACGATACGGCCGCTCGCGACCGCCTTCAGAAGCGCATCGAAATCCACCACATCGGCACGGGAAAGCAGGATGAAGGCCGCCCTGGGGCGCATGGAGGAAAAACCCTTCTCGCCGAGGAAGGCCCGGTTCTCGCTGGTCACGGCGGCGACGACGAAGACGAAATCGCTGGCCGCCATCACCGTGGCAAGATCGGCAGGCTCTACACCCGCATCCCGGAGCACCGCATCGGGGATCCAGGGATCATAGACGCGGATTTGCGGACGAAAGCCGGTGAGCACCCGGTGCAGGGCCTTGCCGAGATCGCCATAACCGATGATGCCGATTTCGGCGCCGGTGAGCAGCCTTGCCTTCTGGTTGCCGTCTCCGCCCCAGAGCTCGCGTCCGGTGCGGAAATCGAGATCCGCATCGATCACGCCGCGCGCCAGATTGAGAGCCATGGCAAGGCCCAGCTCCGCCACGGGCAGGGCGAAGACCTGTCCCGTCGTCAGCACATGAATGCCCCGGGCAAAGACCGTGTCATAGGGCATGTTGTTCAGAAGATTGCTCTCCACGTTCAGCACGCTTTTTAGGCTTTTCAGCCGCGCCAGCGTCTCTTCCGAAAGCGGCGGCTGACCGATGATGTAGCGGGCCTCCTCAAGAATGGCGTCGGGAAGGCCCGGCAGGGCTTCGTCCGTCGTCTCGATGACCCGGTAGCGGTCATGCAGCCGCTTGAGGTTTTCAGGACTGAAGATCAGATCGAGCGTGCGGGGGAGGGGCGAGGAGAGGACGAGCGGCCGGCTGTCTTCGGACATGGATATTTCCCGTTGATGGATGAGAAGCGGCAGCTAATCAAAGTGCAGCGCCCTCCGCAAGCGCCGCCTTCTCAGCCGCCGGAATAGGCCCCATATTCCGCGTCGCTCACGGGCTCCATCCAGTCGGCCGAGCGTCCCTCCAGCGCCTCGTGAATGGCGATATGGGTCATGGCCGTCGAAGGGCCGGCCCCGTGCCAGTGCTTTTCGCCGGCGGGAAACCACACCACGTCGCCGGGCCGGATTTCCAGGATCGGCCCGCCTTCCGTCTGGGCAAGCCCCATGCCCGCGGTGACGATCAGCGTCTGCCCGAGCGGATGGGTGTGCCAGGCGGTGCGCGCACCGGGCTCGAAGGTCACGCTCACGACCTTCACCCGGCCGGGGGCCTCCGCCTCGTTCAGCGGATCCTGCCGGACCGTGCCGGTGAAATAGTCAGACACCACCCGAACCGATGCCTGGCTGCCTGCGCGCTTGATGTCCATTCCCGCTGCCCTTTCGCTGAAATCGTGGAAATGCCCCGTCTTTGCCGGCTTCCCGCCTTGGAACGGCCGGGCCCGGCCGCCAGTCTCACGCAAGCCTGCGCAAGCTTCGGGCAACGTCCCGCGCCTAGGATGAGAGCCAGCCGCAATGATGACGGTAATGAAAGGACGATGACATGTCTAACCAGGTGGAAAGCTTTTTCGAACAGCAGGATATCCAGACGCAGATCATGCTGACTGAACTGACGGGCGACCAGCTCACCGAAATCGCCGTCGAAGCGCTCTACCGCGCCTTCGAGCTGCTGCGCGAGGATGCCGGCACGGAAACCCTGCACTGATCCTCTTCCCGTCAGGATCGATCGGCCCTCCCATCGAGCCAGCGCTCCAGTGCTGCGATGACCGATAGCCTGAGCGGCATGCCGAGCGTCAGCGCCCGCGCAATCGCCGCATCACCGGGATCGAGGGAAAGGGCCCTGTTCAAGCCCGCCAGATCCAGATTGCGCGCGCCGATTTCGCGCCGGATCCGCTGGATTGCCTCCGCCGTCAGATAACGACCCCGGGCAATGGGCAGGATCGCCTTTTCCAGCCCCAGCCAGGCCGCAAAAGCCTGCCGCTCCTCCGCCGTCGCCCGCCGCCAGTGCTTCTTCAGCTTGGCAAGCCTGCGGCCTTCATCCTTTCCTGCCATCCCGCATCTCCCTCGCCTTACGGTCGCCCGAAGCGCTCGCGCCCCTTTCGCACATCGGCCCTTGCCTGTCACGGGCCCATCCGCATGGCGCCAAGGCAATCACGTCGAAGTGCGCGAGGCCCCCTTGCCACCGCCAGCCCCGCGGGCGAAAAGAAGACGCAGCGGACCGGGCCGGGAAAATTTCAGAACATGCCTGTAACAAAATGCCCGCGTCGCACGTAGGGGATAGGTCGGGGTGGATCGTTCGGCACGGGAAAGGCAATGGGCAGACTGGCTGAAGCGCGCGATGGAAGGCGATGCCCGCGCCTATGAGGCCTTCCTGACGGATCTCACCCCCTATTTGCGGGCGGCGGCCCGGCGGCGTTCGGTCGCCTTCGGCGCACCGCCCGGCGATGCGGAGGATATGGTGCAGGAAGTGCTGCTCGCCGTCCATCTGAAACGCGGCACCTGGGACCCGGAAAGGCCGCTCGGTCCCTGGCTGTCCGCCATCCTGCGCAACAAGCTGATCGACAGCCTGCGCCGCAGGGGACATCGGGTGACCGTCGCGATCGAGGATGTCATGGACCTTCTGGCCGCGCCGGAAACGGCCGACGAGACGAACCGGCTCGATGCCGAGCAGCTGGTGGCGCGGCTTGGCGAGCCGCAAAGGGATATCGTCCGTTCCATCTCACTGAACGGCGCGAGCGTGCGGGAAACGGCGGCGCGGTTGAACATGAGCGAGGGAGCGGTGCGGGTTGCCCTGCACCGGGCGCTGAAGGCGCTTTCAGGTTTCTATCGGAGTGGCGAATGAAGACGGAAGAGCTGATCAGTCTCCTGAAGGAGGATGCGCCTGTAAGGCAGCGCCTGCCGCAAAGCCTCCGGCGTTTTCTCGCCCTCGGTGCGCTGGCATCGCTCGGCCTTCTTCTCCTCACGGTCGGCCTGCGCCCCGATCTCGCGGGGAAGATCGCCACGCCCCGCGTTCTCTTCAAGATCCTCACAATGCTGTTTCTGGCGACCCTGGCCTGCCGGATCGTGCTTTCCGCCGGGCAGCCGGGGGTGGATCTCCGCCGCCGGCTGAAACTTCTTCCTCTGCCCGCCCTCCTGCTCGTCGCCGCCGTCGTGCTCGAAGGCACGATGACTCCGGCGGAGGAGTGGCGGAGCCGCTGGCTCGGTCTTCATGCCGCTTTCTGCCTGTTCTTCATCCCGGTTCTCGCGGGGGCGCCCCTTTCGGCCCTCCTTCTCACTCTGCGTCAGGGTGCGCCGGACGATCCCGGCCTTGCGGGCGCTGCTGCGGGCCTGGCGGCAGGGTCTGTCGCTGCAGCCCTCTATGCCTGGCACTGCCCGGATGACAGCCCCTTCTTCGTCGCAAGCTGGTACATGCTTGCGATCCTGCTGGTCACCGCCGCGGGCTTCGGCATCGGCCGCCGGCTGTTGCGCTGGTAGGGCGCGGCGTCCCCCAAATGGAAAGACCGGCCGGTCGGATATCTCCGCCGGCCGGCAAGGCGAGGGCCTGGATCGTCCGTTGCCCGCCCCGGAGGACACCCGGGGGCGGGTACGGATCTTGGTTCTTTAGCGGGCCGGCGGCGAATAGAGGAGGCCGCCCTTGTTCCAGAGATTGTTGAGGCCCCGATCGATCTTCAGCGGGCTCGACGCGCCGAGATTGCGCTCGAAGATCTCGCCATAATTGCCGACCGCGCCGATGGCCTTGGCCGTCCAGTCCATGGAAAGGCCGAGCTCCTTGCCCGCCTCGCCATCCTTGCCGAGGAAGCGCTTCTGGGTGGCCGTGCCGCTTTCGAGAAGCGAGGCCACATTCTCCTTGGTGATGCCCTGCTCTTCCGCTTCGGTCAGCGCGAAAAGCGTCCAGCGGACGATCTTGAACCACTGGTCGTCGCCCTGGCGGACGGCCGGCCCGAGCGGCTCCTTGGAGATCACCTCCGGCAGAACCGTGTATTTGTCCGGATCGGGAAGCGCGAGACGCTGGGCATAGAGGGCGGAGGCGTCGGTCGTATAGACGTCGCAGCGCCCCGTGCCGAAGGCCTGGATCGTCTGGTCTGGCCGTTCGAAGGTCACGACCGAATATTTCACGCCATTGGCGCTGAAATAGTCCGCCATGTTCTGCTCGGTCGTGGTGCCGGTTTCGGTGCAGATCGAGGCGCCTTCCAGTTCCTTGGCGCTCTTCACGTTCAGGTCCTTGCGGGTCATGAAAGCCTGGCCGTCATAATAGATGACGCCGACGAAGCTCATGCCCATGTCCGCATCGCGTGACAGCGTCCAGGTGGTCTGGCGCGAGAGCAGGTCGACTTCGCCGGACTGAAGGGCCGTGAAACGCTCCTTAGTGGACAGCGGCACGAACTTCACCTTCATGGGATCGCCAAGAACGGCGGCCGCGACGGCACGGCAGAAATCCACGTCGAAGCCGCTCCAGTTGCCCTGGTTGTCCGGCGCCGAAAAGCCGGCCACGCCCTGGCTCACGCCGCATTGCAGCTCCCCGCGCTGCTTGACGATCTCCAGCGTGCTTGCCGCCGAAGCGGCCGTCCCGGACAGCAGAAGCGCTGCAAGGGCCGGATAGATGATCTTTCTCATGTCCTGTTCCTCCTCAGTTTTTGGACAAGGTTTCCCCGTTCCGGGACCTGGCCGTCAGGCGCAGGTTCCGGTTGCTCGTTAAGCCGGCTTTTTTCTCTAATCTGCTTCGCCGCGCCTCAGGCGAGAACGGCGGCGAAGGTATCCTCCAGGACCTCGATCAGCAGATCCGCATGGGCCTTGGTGAAGATCATCGGCGGACGCATCTTCAGCACATTGTCATGCGGACCCTCGGTCCCCATCAGCACGCCGCGCTCGCGCGCGCCGTTCGAAATGGCGCGGGCAATGTCGGTCGCCGGTGCCTTGGTCTTGCGGTCGGTCACAAGTTCGATGCCGAGGAAGAGGCCGAGCCCCCTGACATCGCCGATCACGTCGAAGCGTTCCTGCATCCGCCGGAAGGCTGCCATCAGGTAATTGCCCATCTGAAGCGCATTGTCGCGCAGATTGCCCTTTTCGATCACGTCGAGAACCGCAAGGCCGACCGCGGAAGAGACCGGATTGCCCCCGAACGTGTTGAAATATTCCATGCCCGTATTGAAGGCTTCGGCCATTTCGCGCGTCGTCACCACGGCGGCCATCGGGTGACCGTTGCCGATCGGCTTGCCCATGGTGACGATGTCGGGCACCACGCCCTGTGTCTCGAAGGCCCACCAGTGGCTGCCCACGCGGCCGAAGCCCACCTGCACCTCGTCCGCAATGCAGACGCCGCCTGCCTCGCGGATCATGCCATAGACTTCCTTGAGATAGTTCTCCGGCAGGAAGACCTGGCCAGCCACGCTCGGGATCGATTCGGCGATGAAATAGCCGGGCTTTTCCCCGCGCTTCTTCATGTCCTCGAGCAGCCGGGCGACGCTTTGCGCATAGCGCCTGCCATGCTCCTCGATCGGCCAGTCCGCAGGTGCGCGGTAGCTGTCCGGGATTTCGGCCACATGCACATGCGGCTTCTGCCCCTTGCCGCCCTTGCGGCGGAACTTGTAGGCGCTGATGTCGATCAGCTCCTGCGTCGTGCCGTGATAGGCCCAGTCCAGCACGACCGCATGTTCGCTGCCGGTTTTTGCCCGCATCATGCGGATCGCCAGCGTATTGGCTTCCGAGCCGCTGTTGACGAAGCTTGAGATCGAAAGGCCTTCGGGCAGGGTGGCCGTAAGCCGCTCCGCATAGGAAACGATATTGTCGTGCAGGTAGCGGGTATTGGTGTTGAGGATCGCCGCCTGCCGGGCGAGCGCCTCCACCACATGCGGATGGGCATGGCCGAGATGGCAGACATTGTTGAAGCAGTCGAGATAGGCCCGGCCCCGGTCGTCGATCAGCCAGGCCCCTTCGCCGCGCACGAACTTGATCGGCTTGTCATAGGAAATGGAAAGGTTGGGCAAGAGGATCTCGTGGCGCTTCGCCACGATTTCCTCGCGGCTGCGGCCGGTCGTGCCGTAGAATTCAGGGGCAACACCGGCAAAATCCCGGGCATCGGGGAAAAGTTCGGCCCAGACATCGAGATAGGCTTCCTCGCCGACGCCGAGAATCTGCGTGGCAGAAAGGCTGGTATCGGCGGAAATCTGCAGGTGGAGATGGGGCGCCCAGCCGCCATTTTCGTCCGGCGCGCCCATATGGCCGACGAGTGCCCCGGCGGGAAGCCGGTCTCCCGCCTTCAGCCGGCCCATGGCCTCATGGGCCATGTGACCCCAGAGCGAAACGAAGGCCGGTCCGTTTTCCGGATAATGTTCGAGCGCAATGAGGCAGCCGTAACCGAGCGGTTCCTTCTCGATTTCGACGCTGCGCACCGTGGCATCCAGCGGCGTGTAGACCGGCGTGCCCGCCGGCATGAAGAGATCGAGCCCGAGATGGCTGACCCGGCGCGTCTCGTCGCGGAAGCGGGAAACGAACATCTCGCCCTGGTAGACCGAGCGCTTCTCGCCGAAGGGGCCGATGCCGAGCTTCGCGCCGCTCGCCTTGCAGGCCTCCTCCCAGATGCTCTGCGCCTTTTCGGGTTCCTCGGCCGCCGAAGCGACCGTCATCGGATGGGCGGGATCGCCATAGGGCACCAGCGCTGCCGGATAAAAGGCGGCGGGTCGGTCGAGAAGCGGCTTCAGGCTGCGGCGGTTCGCCGAAATCCAGGAGGAAACGGCGCGCGCGCCCGGCACGGTTTCGAGCCCGCAGGCCTTGCGGATGATCGCGGTGAAGAAGCGCGGATTGATCCGGTCGAGCTTGCGCAGATAGTCCCAGGCACCCCGCTCGCTGATCGAGAGATAGGGATTGTCGGCGCTTTCCTCCCGTCGGGAAGCCGAAATCGTCACCGAGGTCACGAGGCGCATGGCAATCACGTCATAGAGAAGGTCGAATTCCTCGTCCTCCAGCGGCAGGGCCTCGTGATAGCCGCTGACGATGGCCGCCACCGTATCCACGGGCGCCGGATGGTCGAAGCCCGCATAGGCCGCGGCAATCGCCACATCGGCCACGAGCGGGCCGTAAAGCGCGTCACCGAAATCGATCAGCCCCGAAACGCGGTTGCCGTCGGCGGTCAGCAGCACGTTCCAGTCATTGGCATCGTTGTGGATGACGCCCGCGCGCTGGCGCTTCAGCCGGTCCTTCACCCCACCTTCGAAACGGGTAAGGAAACGCTCGAGAATTGCCCGGTCGCCGGGATCGGCCACATGGGCGAGACGACCGCGGGAACGGTCCGCATGGAGAATGTTCCAGTCGATGTCGCGCAGGCTGCCGGCATGCATGAAGCCGCGGGAGGCGCGAGCAAGCCGGCCGAGGACACGGCCGAGATCGCGGAGCACCGCCTCGCTGCGGACCCCCTCGGCCAGCGGCGTGCCGTTCACCCAGCGCACCAGCCGCACCCGGTGGATGAGGCCCCGCGGGCCGACCGCTTCCGCCAGAAAGCCGCCCTGGCGGGATTCGACGAGATGCGGCACCGGCAGATCAGGCGCAGCCCTGCCGAGATGGTCGAGGAAGGCGGTCTGGAAATCGCTTTCCGACAGCGGTTCGGCCGCATTGACGATCTTCAGGATGAAGATCTCCCCGCCCGGCGTCTTCACCTTGAAATTCTGGTCGCGCTCGCTCTCGAGCGGAGAAAGCTGCCCCTCCACGCCGAAATGCATCCGCAACAGCGCCTTGGCCTCCTCTTCGGAAAAGGCGGGTCGGGTCTTCAGCATGTCGTTCATCAGGCAACTCCGGATATTTCTCTGTAGGGAGAAGATTTACACGGCCTTTCCGGTTTCGCATCCGGCAACACGCCGGTTGCACCGGCAGAGTGTCCGGTATAACCAGCATTTTGTCGGCAGAAGGGGAGGAGCAATTCATGCAGGACATCGACGCCATCGACCGGACGATTCTGAGCATCCTTTCCCGCGAGGCGCGCATTCCCATGAAGACGCTGGCGGGCCGCATCGGGCTGTCGCGAAGCGCCACCACCGAACGGGTTGCCCGGCTGGAAAAGACCGGCGTTATTCGCGGCTACCGGGCCGATATCGGCCAGCTGGAGGAGGGAACGATCGATTTCTTCCTGCTCGTCACCCTCCGGCGCACGCCGGCGCTCAACGTACTCGACCGGCTGGCCGGTCTTCCCGCCGTCAAGCGGGTGTCTTCCGTCAGCGGCCAGATCGATCTCGTGGTGGAGGCAAGCGTCGGGTCGGTCAATGCGCTGAACGAGTTCCGCAACGCCGTCGCCACCCTGGAAGAGGTGGAGGATCTCACCACCACCATCGTGCTGCGACGCGAAATCGATCGCGCCTGACCTCAGCCCGGGCGGCGAAGGAGATGGTAAGTCAGGGCTGACGGATCGAAGTCGCGGACCACGAATCCGTCCGCAAAGGCCGCCTCGAAGAGAGCCCGGCTTTCCAGGCGAAGCGCTGTCGCCCGCTCCGGATCGGTCCTCATCGCCTCCTCGAAATCCGCGGGAACGGCAATCGTCCGGGCCTCCCCGGCAAGGAGCAGGGGGTCACGGTTTCCGGCCATGCGGCTTTCCACGACCGGATCGTCGAGCACCCAGTCTACCCGCAGCCGGTCGGAAGGGGCGCCCTGATTGATACCGGCCATCTCGCCGTAGAAATCCCGATAATAGGTCGAGGCCTCCGCGCCGAGAACGCGGATGTTCAGCGCCGCATTGGTCCGGCGCAGCGGATCATAGGTCCAGCGGATCACGCGAATGCCGTTTTCGAGGCACCAACGGCGCTGGTAACGCTTGAGACCGGCTCCAAGCCCCAGCCCACGCGCTTCGGGCAGCACGGCCAGCCGGTGCGAATACTGCACATCCGCCGCCCGTGTCGGGAAGCCGAAGACATAGCCGAGCAGCTTTCCCTCGACGAAGGCGCCCCCGACGAGGCCACCCTCGTTCTGCACCACCATCATCAGGTCGAAAGGATCTTCCTTGTCGCCCTCGCCCCAGACGGTGCGCTGCATTTCTTCCGCAGCCTTGAATTCCTGAATGCCCCGGAGCGGCCGGTATTCGATCGCCGTCATCGGCCGAAGCTTTCGACAGAGAGCGTGATGGTTTCGATGAAATCCCGATCCGGCGTCACGCCGATGCCAGGCCCCTCGGGAACCGGCATCTGCCCATTCACCGTCTCGAGCTTTTCGTGGATGAGATCACGGGCGAAATAGCGGCTGGCGGACGACGTGTCGCCGGGCTTCGAGAAGTTCGGCAGTGTCGAGATATGGATGTTATGCGCGCGGCCGATGCCGCTCTCCAGCATGCCGCCGCACCAGACCGGCACGTCGAAGGCGGCGGAGAGATCGTGGATGCGCACCGATTCCAGATGACCGCCGACGCGACCGACCTTGATGTTGATGACCCGCGCCGCATCGATCTGCAGCGCCTGACGGCAGAGCCGCGCGCTGCGGATGCTCTCGTCCAGGCAGATCGGCGTGACGAGCCGTTTCTGCAGCGTGGCATGGTCCTGAATATCGTTCCAGGCAAGCGGCTGCTCGATGTAGTCGATGGCATACTGGTCGAGCCGGGCGAGCTTCATCGTATCGGCGAGCGTATAGACGCTGTTGGCATCGACGCTCAGCGACTGGGTGGGGAACACCCTGCGCACCGCCTCCACCAACCCCACGTCATGGCCTGGCTTGATCTTCAGCTTGATGCGCTTGTAGCCCTGCTCCACATGGGCGCGGACCCGCTCGACCGTCTCCTCGATCGGGCCGATGCCGAGCGACACGCCGACATCGATTGCATCGCTGGATCCACCAAGCAGTGTCTTCAGGGGCAGGCCGAGCGATTTCGCCCAGAGATCCATGAAGGCCATCTCGACCATCGCCTTGGTCATGGTATGCCCGCGCCAGGGGGACAGAAGTCGCTCCACCGCCTGTGGATTGTCGAAGCGTTGCCCCATTACCTGCGGCAGCAGCACGTCGCGCAGAAGCGCCATGCCGCCGGCAATCTGCTCGTCCAGATAGTCGGGAAGCGGGTCCATCACCCCTTCCGCATAACCCTCGATGCCATCGGCACGAAGCGTGAGAAGCGGAATGATCTTCTCATACATGGTTCCGGTGGAAATGGTGAAGGGTGTCAGAAGCTCCAGCCGCACCAGCCGCAGCTCTGCACTGTCGATCCTCAGTCCTGCACCCGTCCGTTCCACCAGCATCGCATCCTCACCATTTCCGGTCCGGAAGCGGACCGTCCTGTCTCGGCGCTATCTGATTCGCCGGACGGTGCAAATGCAAGGGGTTGAGGGGGTCCGGGGCAGAAAGAGGGGGCCTGTGACGGTTAAATGGCGCTGTGAAGCCCCGGTATTGCTGAAAGTATGCTGAGTTTTTTTGGTTTGAACCCTTCGGGCCTGCCCGCGATGATGAAGCCGCTGCGCAAGCGAGCCGAGGAGGCAAAGCCATGGATCAGGATCGGAAACCCGTCGTCATCGAGGCCGAGAGGGCGCCCGCCCGGGCGCGACCCTCCACCTATCCCGAGCCCTTCCGCAGTCGCGTTTCCGGCCGGTCGAAACAGCCGCTCGGTGATCTCTTCGGGCTGAAGAATTTCGGCGTCAACCGCACCACCCTTACTCCAGGCGCGGAATCGGCCATCCTGCATCGCCACACGCGCCAGGACGAATTCATCTATATCCTGTCCGGCCATCCGGTCCTCGTCACCGATCAGGGGGAATTTCCGATGGCACCCGGCATGTGCGCCGGTTTTCCGGCGAGCGGCATCGCCCATCAGCTGGTGAACCGCACGGAAGAGCCGGTGGTCTATCTGGAAATCGGCGACCGGACGCCGGGCGACGAGGGCATTTATCCGAGGGACGACCTCAGGGCCGTGCAGGATGCGGAGGGCCGATGGGTCTATCTCCACAAGGACGGCACGCCCTATTGAGGGAGCCGTCTTCACCGCGCCTTGCGGGCCGCCTTCTTCTGCCTGTTGAAGGCCGCGGCCGCGGCAAAGAGTGCCTTCAGCCCCTCCTCGTCCAGCGTCGCGCCTTCGTGGATGTCGATCGCACGGCGGACATTGCCCTCCAGGCTCGAATTGAAGATGCCCTTCGGATCCGGAAGCGCCGCGCCGTTCATGAAGGTCAGCTTCACCGCCTGCTTGTAGGTCTCGCCGGTGCAGAGAATGCCATCGGCGGACCAGACCGGCACGCCGCGCCACTTCACCTCCTCGACCACATCGGGCACCGCCGCATGGATCAGTCCGCGTATGCGTGAAAGCATCGCGCCACGCCAGTCGTCGAGCACGGCTATATGCCGGTCGATCTGCGCTGAAGCATCCTGTTGGTCCTCGGCCATGGTCCGGTCTCCTCATTCGGGGAAGGCGGGGAGGGTGGCTCTGCTGCGCTCCACCTGTCAATGGGCAAGAATGGGCGGGGAGTTCAGCCGCGCGCTGCCTGTGCGGGGGTGAAGCGCGCCACCAGCGCATGGGCATCGGCGGGGTAGATCAGGCGCACCAGCGTCACCGGCCCCTGGTCGCACCAGGTGCGGCGCTGCACGACGAGGCAGGGGGCGCCTGTCTTGATGTCCAGCTGCCGGGCCACCTCGCTATCGGCGCCGATGGCGTAGATCTTGTGCTCTGCCGTCGTCCAGGGCACCTGCGCGCTCAGCCATTTGCCGGGAGGCGTGGCCGAAAAATCCCACGCCGCGGCGGAGGGCACCACATCGAGATTGATGAGCCGGCTCTCGAAGCAGAAGGGCCGCTCTCCCGCCTCATGCAGGCTTTCGAGCGCCAGAAGCCGGGTCTTTCCGGAAAGTGCGAGCGCGCGCAGCTCCTCCTCGCTTGCCTTGCGCGCCGTCTGGCCGATCAGCCGGAAGCGGTACTCCCGCTTCATCGAACGGACCTCCTCCTCGATATCGTGGATTTCGAGGATGGCGGACTGGACCTGCGGTTGGGCAACGAAGCTGCCGGATTTCTTCCGCCGCTCGATCAGCCCGGCCGCCGCCAGCTTCGTCAGCACCTTGTTGGCGGTCATGCGCGACACGCCATAGGCCTCGGCGAGATCCACCTCGAAGGGCAGCCGATAGCCGGGCGGCCATTCGCCGGAGACGATGCGGCCTTCGATATCGCTGAGGATCTGCTGGTGCAGGGTGGCGGAAGGCCGTTTTTCTGCGGTCATGAAGTCTTTCCGGTGGATCGCATCGGCCGAAGTCAGGCAAAGCGGGGAACGAGTTCGCCCATCCTAGCACGGAATTGCTGGCTGATGCGGTCCCGGAGCCGGTGCCTTCCCTTTTCGACCAGTTTTTTGCCCTGCACCCAGACGCAATCGACCGCAATGCCGCCCGCAAAGATCCACTGGTCGAGCACCCGTTCCGGCGTGACATAGGGAACGGCGCTCCGGTCGAGCGAGACGAAATCGGCGGCTCCACCGGTGCGGATGCCACCGCCCGCCTGAAGTGCCTTGGCCCCGCCCGCCACCGCTTCGGTAAAGAGCCGCTCGCCGGTGGACTGGCCGGGTTCGGCAATGATGTTGCGGCCGCGATGCTGAAGCCGCTGCGCATATTCCAGCTGCCGCAATTCGGCGGCGACCGAAATGAGAATGTTGGAATCCGAGCCGATGCCGAACCGGCCGCCCGCATCCAGGAAGGCGCGGGCCGGAAAGATGCCATCGCCGAGATTGCCCTCGGTGATCGGGCAAAGGCCGGCCGTCGCCCCGCGGGCCGCAAGCCCGCGCGTTTCATCCGCCAGCATGTGTGTGGCGTGGATGAGCGTCCAGCGCTCGTCGACGGGTTGATGGTGAAGCAGCCATTCCACGGGCCGCGCGCCTGACCAGGCGATGCAGTCCTCCACTTCCTTCACCTGTTCGGCCGCATGCATGTGAATGGGGCCGCCTTCGGCCAGCGGCAGGATCTCGGCAAGCTCCTCCGGCGTCACGGCCCGCAGGCTGTGCGGTGCAATCCCGATGGTGGCGCCGGGAAGACCCCGGACGATCCCGCGGCAGGCTTCCATCAGGCGGGCGAATCGCGCGGGCGAATGGATGAAGCGCCGCTGACCCTCGCTCGGCGCTTCGCCGCCAAAGGTGAAATGCGCATAGAAGACCGGAAGCAGTGTCAGCGCGATGCCGGTCTCGGCACTGGCAGCCGCAATGCGGGCAGCCATTTCGGCGAGATCCGCATAGGGGCTGCCATCCCGGTCATTGTGGAGATAGTGAAATTCGCCGACCCTCGTGAAGCCGGCCTCCAGCATCTCCATGTAAAGCTGGGCCGCCACCGCTTCCACATCATCGGGCGTGAAGGAGAGCGCCACGTCATACATTGCTTTCCGCCAGCTCCAGAAGGTGTCGTCGCCCGGTCCGCGCCGCTCCGCCGCGCCCGCCATGCCGCGCTGGAAGGCGTGGCTGTGCAGGTTCGCCATGCCCGGAACGAGGATATCGTGGCGCTCGTCGCCGCTTTCGGCCGCAACGCCCGTTTCGATCCCGGCAATCTGCCCGTCGCGGATCTTGAGGCGCACGTCTCCCACAAAGCCCCCATCCAGTAGCGCCGAACCCGCATGGAGCCGCCATTCCCTCTTGTCCATCCTGCCCTCCCCAAAATTCCGGTTGCAATCCTGATAATATGTATATACATGTTTTGCCTCAAGGGAAATGGAAAAATGGGGGGAGAGGCCTGGTGTCGATGGAGGAAAAGACCGTTCTTCTGGTCAATGGGCGCATCGCCAGCCTCGATCCCGCTCGACCCGGTCTGGGGCTCGTCGAGGAAGGGTCGATCCTGATCGAGAACGGCCGGATTGCGGCTGTCGGCGAAGTGGTGAACCTCGTTTCCACAGAGGGCGCCGAGGTCATCGACCTTGAAGGCCGATGGGTGACGCCGGGGCTCATCGACTGCCATACCCATGTGATCCATGGCGGAAACCGCGCACGCGAATTCGAAATGCGGCTGGAGGGGGCGTCCTATGAAGAAATTGCCCGCGCCGGCGGCGGCATCGTCTCTTCCGTCACCGCCACCAATGCGCTCTCCCCGGAAGAACTTCTGGCCGCAAGCCTGCCCCGCATCGACACGCTGCTTGCCGAGGGCGTGACGACGCTGGAGATCAAGTCCGGCTACGGGCTTTCGGTGGAAGGCGAACTGAACATGCTGCGCGCCGCCCGTCTTGTGGAAGGGGCAAGGCCGGTCCGGGTCGTCACCTCCTATCTCGGGGCGCATGCCGCGCCGCCCGAATACCGGGGCCGCAACGGCGATTACATCGCTGATGTCGTCCTGCCGGGCCTCGACCGCGCCCATGCGGAAGGGCTGGCGGATGCGGTCGACGGCTTCTGCGAGGGCATCGCCTTTTCGCCGGATGAGATAGCCCGCGTCTTCGACCGCGCCGTAGCGCTGGGGCTTCCGGTCAAGCTGCATGCGGAGCAACTCTCCAATCTCGGCGGCGCGAAGCTTGCGGCCTCCTACGGTGCGCTTTCGGCCGATCACGTGGAATATCTCGATGAGGAGGGCGTGGCGGCGCTGGCCGCATCCGGCACCGTGGCCGTGCTTCTGCCCGGCGCCTTCTATGCCATCCGCGAAAGGCAGAAGCCGCCGGTCGAGGCGCTGCGCAAGGCGGGCGTGCCGATCGCGATTGCTACCGACTGCAATCCCGGCACCTCGCCGCTCACCTCGCTGTTGCTGACCATGAACATGTCGGCGACGCTTTTCGGGCTGACGGTCACCGAGTGCATTGCGGGCGCCACCCGTGAGGCGGCGCGGGCGCTCGGCCTCCTTGCCGAAACCGGCACCATCGAACCCGGCAAATCCGCCGACCTCGCCATCTGGGCGATCGATAGCCCGGCGGAGCTTGTCTACCGCATGGGCTTCAACCCGCTGCACAGCCGCTATTTCAAGGGACAGAGGATCAGCCCATGACCATCACCCTCACCCCGGGAGCCGTCTCCCTTCAGGATCTCATGGCCATCTACTGGGATGGCAAGTCTGCCCGGCTCGACCGTGCCTTCGATGCGGGCATCGAGCGTGCCGCCGCCCGCATTGCTGAAATCGCCCGGGGCAATGCGCCGGTCTATGGCATCAATACCGGTTTCGGAAAGCTCGCCTCGATCAAGATCGATGCGGCGGATGTCGCAACGCTCCAGTGCAACCTCATCCTCTCCCATTGCTGCGGCGTCGGCCAGCCGCTGCCGGACAACATCGTGCGCCTCATCATGGCGCTGAAGCTCGTCTCGCTGGGACGGGGCGCCTCCGGCGTGCGGCTCGAACTGGTGCGCCTCATCGAGGCCATGCTGGACAAGGGCGTCACGCCGCTGATTCCGGAAAAGGGGTCCGTCGGGGCTTCAGGCGATCTCGCGCCGCTCGCCCACATGACCGCTGTCATGATGGGTGAGGGCGAAGCCTTCTTCGCCGGCGAAAGACTGTCTGGCGCCGAGGCGCTGAAGCGGGCGGGCCTCACCCCCGTGACGCTGGCCGCCAAGGAGGGTCTTGCCCTTATCAACGGCACGCAGGTTTCGACGGCGCTGGCGCTCGCCGGTCTCTTCCGCGCCCACCGGGCGGCCCAGGCGGCGCTGGTGACCGGTGCGCTTTCGACCGATGCGGCGATGGGCTCCTCCGCGCCCTTCCATCCCGACATCCATGCGCTGCGCGGCCACAAGGGCCAGATCGATGCGGGGGCGGCACTGCGCAACCTGCTCGAGGGTTCGGTGATCCGCGAAAGCCACATCGAGGGCGACGAGCGCGTGCAGGACCCCTATTGCATCCGCTGCCAGCCACAGGTGGACGGTGCCTGCCTCGACCTGCTCCGCTCCGTTGCCGCGACTCTCGTGACCGAGGCCAATGCGGTGACGGACAATCCGCTGGTGCTCTCCGACGGATCGGTCGTCTCGGGCGGCAACTTCCATGCGGAGCCCGTCGCCTTTGCCGCCGACCAGATCGCGCTTGCGGTCTGCGAGATCGGGGCGATTGCCCAGCGCCGCATCGCGCTTCTTGTCGATCCCGCGCTCTCCTACGGGTTGCCGGCCTTCCTCTCGAAGAAGCCGGGGCTGAATTCGGGGCTGATGATCGCGGAGGTCACCTCCGCCGCGCTGATGTCGGAAAACAAGCAGCTCTCGCATCCGGCGTCGGTGGATTCGACCCCCACCTCGGCCAATCAGGAAGACCATGTGTCCATGGCCTGCCACGGCGCGCGCCGGCTGCTCCAGATGACCGACAACCTCTTTGCGATCCTCGGCATCGAGGCGCTGACGGCGGTGCAGGGCGTCGAGCTGCGCGGGCCGCTGACGACGAGCCCGGAATTGCAGAAGGCGATGGCCGTGCTGCGCGCCGCCGTGCCGACGCTTGAGGAGGACCGCTACATGGCGCCCGACCTGGAAGCCGCGGCCGGGCTGATTGCCTCGGGCGCAATCGTCGGGGCGATCCGCCCCGGCCTGCTGCCGACACTCGCCGTCTGAGCCCACACGAACCACCGACATTTGCCATCCGCCGATCAGGGAGATCACCGATGACCGCCAATCCCCGCCACAACATCCGCGAGATCCGCGCCGCGCGCGGCAGCGAACTGACCGCCAAGAGCTGGATGACCGAAGCGCCGCTGCGCATGCTGATGAACAACCTAGACCCCGAAGTGGCGGAGAACCCGCATGAGCTGGTGGTCTATGGCGGCATCGGCCGCGCCGCCCGCACCTGGGGCGACTTTGACAGGATCGTGGAGTCGCTGCGCGACCTCAACGAGGACGAGACGCTGCTCGTGCAGTCGGGCAAGCCGGTCGGCATCTTCCGCACCCACAAGGATGCGCCGCGCGTGCTGATCGCCAATTCCAACCTCGTGCCCCACTGGGCCACCTGGGACCATTTCCACGAGCTCGACAGGAAGGGCCTTGCCATGTACGGCCAGATGACGGCCGGGTCCTGGATCTATATCGGCAGCCAGGGCATCGTGCAGGGCACCTACGAAACCTTCGTGGAGGCGGGCCGCCAGCACTATGGCGGCAATCTCAGGGGCAAGTGGATCCTGACCGGCGGCCTCGGTGGCATGGGGGGCGCCCAGCCGCTCGCCGCCGTCATGGCCGGCGCCTGCTGCCTTGCGGTCGAATGCAACCCCGAAAGCATCGATTTCCGCCTGCGCACCCGCTATGTCGATGCGAAGGCCGAGACGCTGGACGAGGCGCTTTCCCTCATCGACCGCTGGACGAAGGCGGGCGAGGCGAAATCCGTCGGCCTCCTCGGCAATGCGGCCGAGATCTTCCCGGAACTGGTGCGGCGCATGCAGGCCGGCGGTCCGCGCCCCGACATCGTCACCGACCAGACCTCCGCACACGACCCGCTGAACGGCTACCTGCCCAAGGGCTGGACGCTGGCGGAATGGAAGGCGAAGCGCGAGACCGACCCGAAGGCCGTGGAAAAGGCCGCCCGCGCCTCGATGCGCGAGCATGTGGAGGCGATGCTTGCCTTCTGGAAGGCCGGCGTGCCGACGCTCGATTACGGCAACAACATCCGCCAGGTGGCGAAGGACGAGGGCTGCGAGAACGCCTTCGATTTCCCCGGCTTCGTGCCGGCCTATATCCGCCCGCTCTTCTGCCGCGGCATCGGCCCCTTCCGCTGGGCGGCCCTGTCAGGCGATCCGGAGGACATCTACAAGACCGATGCCAAGGTGAAGGAGCTTACCCCCGGCAACACCCATCTGCACAACTGGCTGGACATGGCGCGCGAGCGCATTTCCTTCCAGGGCCTGCCCGCCCGCATCTGCTGGGTCGGTCTCGGCGACCGCCACCGCCTCGGGCTTGCCTTCAACGAGATGGTGAAGAACGGCGAGCTGAAGGCCCCCGTCGTCATCGGCCGCGACCATCTGGATTCGGGCTCGGTCGCTTCTCCCAACCGCGAGACGGAAGCCATGAAGGACGGATCGGACGCCGTTTCCGACTGGCCGCTCCTGAACGCCCTCCTCAACACCGCCTCGGGCGCCACCTGGGTGTCGCTCCATCACGGCGGCGGGGTCGGCATGGGCTTCTCGCAGCATTCCGGCGTCGTCATCTGCTGCGACGGCACGGAAGATGCGGCCCGCCGCATCGAACGGGTGCTGTGGAACGATCCCGCAACCGGCGTCATGCGCCATGCGGATGCGGGCTACGACATCGCGCTCGATTGCGCCCGGGAGAAGGGCCTTCGCCTTCCCGGCATTCTCGGCAACTGATGTCTCTTCGGGCGGCCGGAGCGTTCAATGCGCGTCGGGCCGCCTGAAAATCCTCAAAAGCCACGCTGGTGGCCGGGAAGGTAACTTCATCGCCAAAACCGGGCGCAGCCAAAAAATCCTTCCCGGCATTAGTCTATAAAAAAGATAGAATAACTGTATTTGCCGCCCCGCTGTGGCATCCTTCTTCCATCGAAACCGGCCGAATGCGCCGCACCGTGAGAGAGGGTTGCCATGGGAAGTCTGAGTGAAACCAGGATCGATCATTCCGTCCATCCGCGCGTCAATTCGGCGGATCCGGTGGCCCCGCGCCCGCGGCCTGCAACGCCCGCCCACGTGATCCGCTCCGATGAAGAAGCGATCGAGATCGCCGAAGGGCTGGCTGCGAAATTCCGGGAAGGCGCCGCCCTGCGCGACCGCGAGGGCCTGCTGCCGCTTCAGGAACTCGATGAATATTCCCAGTCCGGCCTCTGGAGCATCAATGTGCCGCGTGCCTATGGGGGGCCGGAGGTGTCCTACGCCACGCTCGCCCGGGTCATCGCGATTATCGCGGCGGCCGATCCGGCAATTGCCCAGATCACCCAGAACCATCTCGCCATCGTCGCCACCGTTGATCTCGACGGCACGGAGGAACAGAAACAGGCCTTCTTTGCCGAGGCGCTCGCTGGCCTGCGCTATGGCAATGCCTTCTCCGAACTGAAGAGCAAGACCGTTGCCGCCTTCGAGACCAAGGTCCATTTCGACGGCGAGGATGCCATCGTGAATGGCGAGAAATTCTACACGACCGGCGCGCTTCTCGCCCATATCGTGCCCATCGTGGCGGTGGATGAAAGCGGGCAGGGCTACCTGGTCTTTGCCGACCGCGATGCACCGGGCCTGACGGTGACGAACAACTGGTCGAGCTTCGGCCAGCGCACCACCGCCTCCGGCTCGGTCCGGATCGAAAATGTCCGCGTGCCGCGCGCCCGTGCCCTCAAGGTCACCTCCTTCGATCATCCGACCGTCGGCGGCCCCGTCTCGCAGATCATCCAGTCCGCCATCGATGCCGGCATTGCCCGCGGCGCGATCGAGGACACGATCCGTTTCGTCACCACGCTCAGCCGTCCCTGGATCGACAGTGGCAAGGAGACGGCAGGCGAAGACCTCTTCACCATCGCCGCCATCGGCGATCTGAAGATTCGCCTTCACGCCGCCGAGGCGCTGCTCGACCGGGCCGGTCTGGCGATCGATGCGGCCCGGGCGGATTCGACGCTCGAAAAGGTCTCGGAAGCCACGATCCGGACGGCCGAGTCCAAGGTGCTCACCACCGAAATCGCCATCCTCGCCACCAACAAGCTGTTCGAGCTTGCCGGCACCCGTTCCACGCTCGCCGAACACGGGCTTGACCGCCACTGGCGCAATGCCCGCGTCCATACGCTTCATGATCCGGTGCGCTGGAAGTTCTACCATGTGGGCAACTACTATCTGAACGGCGCGCATCCGCCCCGTCACGCCTGGAATTGAGGCGGGCCATGACGGAAAATGACCGCACCCTGCACCGCCAGGCCGCTTTGGTGAAGGGCAGGCCCGCCCCGCACATTCCCCCGCGCCGCGAAAACGCGCACAGGATCGCCTCGGACGAGGAGGCGATCCGCATTGCCCGCGCGCTGGCGGAGGATTTTGCCGCCGGTGCCGCCGCCCGCGACCGGGAAAGGCGGCTGCCGATCGAGGAGATCGAGCGCTTTTCGCAGTCCGGCCTCTGGGCGATCACCGTGCCGAAAGCCTATGGCGGCGCGGGCGTTTCGAGCGCCACGCTGGCGGAGGTCACGGCGATCATCTCCGCCGCCGACAGCTCCATCGGCCAGATCCCGCAGAACCATTTCTATATGGTCGAGGCGCTCCGGCTTGCCGGCACCGAGGAGCAGAAACGCCATTTTTTCGGGCGGATTCTGAACGGTGACCGGCTGGGCAATGCCTTTACCGAGATCGGCACGAAAACCCCGGTCGATTTCAGGACGCGCTTTGTCCCGCAGGATGGGCGGCTTCTCCTGAACGGGCAGAAATTCTATGCCACCGGCTCGCTCTTTGCCCATATCATCGTCGCCGTCGCCAAGGATGCGAATGACCGGGTCCATATCGTCTTCCTCGACCGCGATACGCCGGGCCTGGCGCTGATCGACGACTGGTCCTCCTTTGGCCAGCGCTCGACCGGCAGCGGCACGGTGACCTTCGACGATGTGGAGATCACGCCCTTCCAGACGGTGGATCACGACATCGTTTTCGAAAAGGCGACCCCCATGGGCCCTCTGGCCCAGGTCATCCATGCGGCGGTACAGGTCGGCCTCGCCCGCGGCGCCCTTGCCGAAACCATCGGCTTCGTGCGGGCCCATGCCCGCCCCTTCTTCGAGCTCGATATCCAGCACGGCTATGAGGACCCGCACTCGATCCACGCGCTCGGCGATGTGGCGATCCGCGTCCATGCGGCCGAAGCCCTGCTGTCGCGGGCGGGCGCCATTCTCGACCGGGCGATTGCCGCGCCGGACGAGGAGACGGTCGCTGCCGCCTCCATCGCGGTTGCCGAAGTCAAGGCCTATGGTACGGAAGCGGCCCAGCTTGCGGCAAACCGGCTGGTCGAACTCGGCGGCGCCCGCTCGACGCTGGAGGGCTATGGCTTCGACCGGTACTGGCGCAATGCCCGCACCCATTCGCTGCACGATCCCGTGCGCTGGAAATATCATCATATCGGCAACTACTACCTGAACGGTGCGAAACCGCCCCGTCACGGTGCGCTTTGAGCCAAGGAGAATGTCATGACCACCAAAGACCAGCCGCTGGATTTCCTGTGGTTCATCCCATCCTCGGGTGACGGGCGCTATCTCGGCTCGGACGATCAGGCGCGTCCTGCCGATCCAGCCTATCTCAAGGAAATCGCCGTGGCGGCGGACAGGCTCGGCTATTCCGGCGTCCTCATTCCGGTCGGTGTCGCCTGCGAGGAAAGTTTCGTGCTTGCCGGCAATCTGGCCGCCCATACGGAGCGGCTGAAATTCCTCGTCGCCATCCGGCCGGGAACGGCAAGCCCTGCCTATTATGCCCGCCTTGCGGCAACGCTCGACCGCGTATCGAACGGTCGTCTTCTTCTCAACATCGTCGTGGGCGGCAGCGCCCAGGAACTGGCGGGCGACGGCGTCTTCCTGCCCCATGACGAGCGCTATGCCCATGCGGAAGAGTTCTTCCAGGTCTTCAACGACCTCCTGGAAAAGGGCCATGCCCATCTCGACGGCAAATATATCAAGGCGCATGGCGCACGGCTCGGCTTCCCGCCCGTGCAGGCCCCGCGCCCGCCGCTCTATTTCGGCGGGTCCTCCGATGCGGCGATCGATTTTTCCGGCGGCCTCGTCGATACCTACCTCACCTGGGGCGAGCCACCGGCCCAGGTGGCGGAAAAGATCGCCGCCGTGCGTAAGTCCGCCGCAGCCCGTGGCCGCAAGGTCACTTTCGGCATCCGCCTCCACTTCATCGTGCGCGAGACGGACGAGGCCGCCTGGGCGGCCGCGGACGAGCTGATCTCGAAGCTCTCCGACGAGGCGATCGAGGCGGCGCAGGCGGTGTTCCGCACCCAGTCGGATTCCGTCGGCCAGGCGCGCATGGTCGCGCTGCACCAGGGGCGCCGTGACCGGCTGGAGGTTTCGCCCAATCTCTGGGCCGGCATCGGTCTGGTGCGCTCCGGCGCCGGCACTGCGCTGGTCGGGTCGCCGCAGACGGTGGCGGCGCGGCTGCGCGAATACCAGGCGCTCGGTATCGATACGATCGTCGCCTCGGGCTATCCCCATCTTGAAGAGGCCTATCGCGTCTCCGAACTGCTCTTCCCCGAACTCGGGATCGAGGGGCCGCGTTCTCCGCTGCGCCATTCCTTCGGCGAAAAGCAGGTCTTCGGCGGCGGTGGCCATGGCGGCAATGTGAAACTCGCCTCCGGCTCCTGATCGTCGCGCTTGCCGGATGCGGATTGAAAATCTCCGGCCGGGTCGTTCCGGGGAAGGTCCTTTCTTCCGGAACACCCGGCGGTCTGCAATTCTGCGCCGAAAGGAGCATGCCATGGGAACCATCTCGCACCTGCCGCGCCGGGATCGGCCGCAGCCGGCCCGCCTCGCCACCGAAAGGGAGGCGGAGGCGGCGCTGGAGGCCCTCTTGCAGGACTGGACCGGCAGCGAGACCAGCCTTGCCCACCGCCGGGAAGCGCTGAAACTGAGCGGGCTTGCCAGCATCAGCCTGACCGCCGAGGCGGGCGGGCTCGATTGCCCGACCGCGCTTCTGGCCGAAATCGTCACGAAGCTCCAGGCGGTCGATCCGGATGCGGCCGAAGCACTGCACCGTCACTTCGTGCTGGTGGAGTTTTTCCGCCTTGCCGATGACGAACGCTTCTATAACCAGCTCGCAGAGCAGACGCTTGCGGGCGACCTTCTCTTTTGCCAGATGAATGCGGCCCACGGGCTGCTGGACGTGCGCCAGGAGGATTTTCAGGCGAGCGCCTGGGGCGATCTGCACCTGCCGCAGGCGGCTCTCTGGGCAGACTGGCTCTGGCTTTTCGCCCGCAATGATGCGGCGGGCCACATGCTCGAAGGCGCGGCTCTCGTGCCGGTCCGCTCGGGCATCTTCGAAAGCCGGGCCGATGCCACCGGCAGGCCGCGCCTCGCGGCCCGCTTTCGCGGCGCACCCGTCGCCCATGGACTCTGGGGGCTTCAGCGCCTGCACCGGGAAACGGCGCTTGCGCTGGATCACCTGCTGGAAGCGGCACGCGGCAGCGTGCGCCTGCACCTGCCCCGGGGCGAAGCCGCGCTGTCCTCGATTACCGCCCTCAGGCTCGACTGCGCGCTCGGGGCTCTCATGGCCCTCATCCGCGAGGCGGCCGGCGCGCTCGACCATGCCCAGGTGACCCCAACCCCCGCCACCCGTGGCCAGGCCCTCTCGCTCTGCCGCAAGGCCGCCCTCTTTGCCGCCGATCTTGCAGGCGACGAGGCCCGCTTTTCGACGCTTGCTGAAATAATTGCCACCGCATCGAACGGATAGAACAAAGCGGCGTTTTACCCAAAAAACCACCCAAAGGCGCAGCGCTTCCTCCCGGCGGTGCGCCGCCGGGCGGATCGTGACGTCGGAGCCGCGTCGCGATCCGCCCGGTCCGGAGCGGTCGTTGCCGCCGGAAAATTATTCCCCCTTTAAATCTATAAAAAAGATAGAATTACTGTATTAACGCTTGCGCTTTCCTATCCTGCAGGGGAGCCGGCCCCTCTGGCCGGGCCAAACCCTGCGAGGAACCGATGAGCACAAGCCGCCCCATCCGCTTCAATGCCTTTGACATGAACTGCGTCGCCCACCAGTCCCCCGGCCTGTGGCGGCATCCGAACGACCGGTCCTTTGCCTACAAGGATCTGGATTACTGGCAGGATCTCGCCCGCACCCTTGAGCGCGGCATTTTCGACGGCATCTTCATTGCCGATGTGATCGGCTATTACGATGTCTACAAGGGGTCCAACGAGAATGCGATCCGTGAGGCGGCGCAGATACCGGTTAACGATCCCCTGCAGCTTGCCGCCCCCATCGCCCTCGCAACCGAACATCTGGGCATCGGCATCACCGCCTCCACCTCGTTCGAGCATCCCTACACATTCGCCCGGCGCCTTTCTACCGCCGATCACCACACCCGCGGACGCATTGGCTGGAACATCGTCACCTCCTATCTGGAAAGCGGTGCCAAAAACATCTCGCAGGGCGGACTGCGCCGCCACGACAACCGCTACGAAGTGGCGGCGGAATATGTGGAGGTTCTCTACAAGCTGCTCGAAGGGAGCTGGGAGGAGGGTGCCGTCATCCGCGACAAGGCCCGCCGCATCTTCACCGATCCCGCCAAGGTGCACGAGATCGGGCACAAGGGCACCTATTTCGAGGTGCCGGGCTACCATCTCTCCGAGCCGTCGCCGCAGCGCACCCCGGTTCTCTACCAGGCCGGCGCATCCGGTCCGGGCAAGGCCTTTGCCGCGCTCCATGCCGAATGTGTCTTCGTGGCCGCCCCGACGAAGACGCTCCTGAAAGCCTATGTAAAGGAAATCCGCACCCTTGCCGCCGCCGCCGGGCGCGATCCGAGAAAGATCCTCATCTACAATCTCACCACGCTCATCCTCGACGAGACCGATGCCAAGGCCGAAAAGCGCTTCGCTGACTATGCGAACTACACGTCCTATGACGGGTCTCTGACCTTCATTTCCGGCTGGAGCGGCATCGATTTCGGCCAATATGCACCGACGGACCTGCTGAAGAAGGTGGAGACCAATGCCATCGTCTCCGTGGTCGAGCATTTCGCCGGCAAGGACAAGCAGTGGACGGTCGAGGAACTCGCGAAATGGGGCGGCATCGGCGGGCTCGGCCCCGTTTTCGTCGGCTCACCCTCCACCGTCGCCGATATCCTGCAGGACTGGCAGGAGGAAACCGATGTGGACGGCTTCAACCTCGCCTATGCGGTGACGCCCGAAAGCTTCGAGCAGGCGGTCGATCTCCTCGTGCCCGAATTGCAGAAGCGCGGCGTCTACCCGACGGCCTACCGGCCCGGCACGCTCCGCGAAAAACTCTTCGGCGAGGGCCGGCTTCTTCCGAAGACCCATCCGGCCGATCAGTATCGCGATATCGAGGCCTGGAAGAAGCAGGAAGCAGCGGCCCGCGCAGCCTCAGGCCTCAAGGCCGTGCCCTGATTTTCCGGCAAGCGGACCGTTCGGCAAAAAGCTTTCCCATTATGTCTATAAATTAGATAGACATACCTGACAAAGCGCCGAACGGCCCTGTAGCTTGAACCCATCGCCGAAGAGCGGCGGGAGCCAACAAAACCACAAGGTGCTGTTATGAATATCAAAAACGCAATTGCAGCGCTCGCTGCAACCGTAACCCTGGCGCTCGGCATCCATGCCGCCGAAGCCGCGGACAAGAAGGTCGTCGTGGCCTATCAGACCGATGCGCTGCCCTCTTCGGTGGCGATTGCCAATGGCGAATTTGCCAAGGAAACCGGCTATGAGATCGATTTCCGCAAGTTCAATTCCGGTGCGGAAATCTTCGCTGCCATCGCCTCGGGCGACGTGCAGGTCGGCTATGTGGGCTCCAGCCCCTTCGCCGCCGCAACCTCGCGCGGTCTTGACGTGAAGGCCTTCTACCTTGCCTCGATTTCGGGTATCGACGAAGCCCTCGTCGTGCGCAACGGCTCGGGCATCGAGAAGCTCGAGGATCTGAAGGGCAAGAAGCTTGCCGCCGCGCCCGTCTCCACCGACCACTACCAGCTGCTCGCCCTCATCAAGTCGCTGGGCCTCACCGAGCAGGACGTGCAGGTTCTCGCCATTCCCCAGCCGGAAATCGTGGCCGCCTATAATCGCGGCGACATCGACGGCGGTTTCGTCTGGGATCCGGCGCTTACCGAGCTGAAGAAGAACGGCAAGGTGCTCGTCACCTCCAAGGACGTGGCCGAAAAGGGTGCGCCGACCTTCTCCGCCTGGGTGGCCGCGGGGGCTTTTGCCAAGGAAAATCCGGAATTCCTGACGAAGTTCGCCGGTGTGGTGAACAAGTATTATGCCTCGTTCAAGAGCGACAAGGCGGCCTGGGGTCCTGAAAGCGAGAATGCCAAGGCGCTCGCCGGCCTTCTCGGCGGCACGCCCGAACAGCAGGCCAATGCGCTCGGCAATCTCAACCTGCTGACCCCCGACGTGCAGGCCTCGAAGGACTGGCTCGGCGGCGGCGAAGAGTCCGGCGCGGCGAAGATCCTGAAGGCCACGGCCGAATTCCTCAAAGCCCAGGGCAAGGTGTCCGAGGTGCAGCCGAGCTATGCCGCCTTCGTCACTCCCGAGGCTCTGGCCGTCACCAACTGATCCCTGCCAATCACCTGAAAATCCCGGTCCCGCCGCGCCTGCGCCGGCGGGACTGCGGGCTGAAGGAAGGAAATTCTCCGTGTTGAAGATCGAGAATGCCACCGTCTGGTTCGAGGGACGCGATCGCCTTGTCCATGCGCTCGACCGCGTCAATCTGGACATCGCCGAAGGCGATTTCGTCGTTGCCCTCGGCACGTCCGGATGCGGCAAGTCCACCCTGCTCAACGCGATTGCCGGCTTTCTGCCGCTGTCCCACGGGCGGATTACCCTGGACGGCCGGGCGATTGCCGGACCCGGTGCCGATCGCGGGGTGGTCTTCCAGAAGGACACGCTGATGCCCTGGCTCGATGTGGCCGACAATGTGGCGCTCGGCCTGCGCTTTGCCGGCCTCGGTGCGCGGGCAAGGCGCGACCGTGCCCGCGAACTCCTGGCGCTGGTAGGCCTTGCCGACTTCGCCGCCAGCTTTCCCTACGAACTCTCGGGTGGCATGCGCCAGCGGGTGGGCATTGCCCGGGCACTGGCGACGGAACCGGATATTCTCCTGATGGACGAGCCCTTTGGCGCGCTCGATTCCATGACGCGCGAGCAGATGCAGGAGCTTCTGGTCAAGGTCTGGCACCGCACCGGCAAGCGCATCTTCTTCATCACCCATTCCATCGAGGAGGCGCTGGTGCTCGGCACGCGGATCATCGTGATGTCGCCGCGGCCCGGCCGCATCGTCGCCCGTTACGAAACGGATTTCGTCCGCCGCTTCGCCGCCGGCGCCACGCTGAAGGACATCCGCCTGTCGGACCGGTTCGGACCGCTGCGCGAGGAAATCCGCGATATTCTCCATGCCGACCGGGACGAGAAGGAGGCCGCCGCATGACCGTGCTCGACAAGATGACCGCGCTCGATGCGCCCTCCGCTCCGGCGGCAGAACCCGCCGGTCCGCCCCCGGTGCGCGTCAAGACCTTCGGCCTCGAGGGCCGCTCGACGGCACCGATCAGCCTTGTCACGGCCGCAGTTCTTCTGGGGCTATGGTGGCTGGCGGCGGATCTCCGGCTGGTCTCCAGCCTCTTCCTGCCCCATCCGGCGGAAGTGTTCCATCAGTTCCTGGTCGTCGCCCGGGATGGCTATGCCGGCGCGCCGCTTGCCGATCACATTGGCGCGAGCCTCTTCCGCATAGGGCTTGCCGCAGCGCTTGCCATCGTCACCGGCATTCCGCTCGGGCTCCTCATGGGGCTCAACCGCTGGGCAAAGGGCATCCTCGATACGCCGATCGAATTCTACTGGCCACTGCCGCCCCTGTCCTATCTGCCGTTGATGATCATCTGGCTCGGCATTGGCGAGACCTCCAAGGTCACGCTCCTGTTCCTTGCCATGTTCGCCCCGATCTGCCTTGCTGCGCAGGCGGGCGTGCGGTCGCTGCCCGTGGAACGCACCCAGGCCGCCCGGGCACTCGGCGCCACCCGCGTGCAGCTCTTCCGCCATATCGTTCTGCCGAGCGCGCTGCCGGAAATCCTGACCGGCATCCGCATTGCGCTCGGTGTCGGCTGGGGAACGCTTGTCGCGGCCGAACTCATCGCTTCCACCCGCGGCATCGGCTTCCTGATCATGTCGGCGGCCCAGTTCCTGGCCACCGACGTGGTCTTCGTCGGCATCGCCATCATCTCGGTCTGCGCCTTTGCCTTTGCCTATGCGGTGCGGCTTGCCGAGCGTGTGCTCGTGCCCTGGCGTGGCAAGGGCTGAGGGGGGGGAGGATGCGGCAGGCGGGCATTGGCCCGCCTTTCAGCCGAGAAGCGTGATCGATGGAACGCCGCTCGTTACTCTCTCCGCCCGGGTGAACTGCTCGAGCGTCATGTTGTCGAGAATGTCGGAAATGGCGTCCCGGACCTTGGTCATGGACAGCCGCACCTGACAGCCCTCCGGATCGTTGCAGTCGTCACAGGGTTGATAGGCGGTGCGGCTGGCGCAAAGAATGGGCGCCAGCGGCCCGTCCAGTGCCCGGATCGCCTCGCCGATGCGGATTTCCGAGGCAGGCTTTGCCAGGCTGTAGCCGCCCCCCGCGCCCTTTTTCGATTTGAGAATGCCGTTGTTGCGCAATTCCAGAAGGATCGCGTCGAGAAACTTCTTAGGAATATTGTTGCGGGTCGCGATGTCGGTCACGATGCTGGATTCGCCGGGGTTCAACTCCGCCAGATGAACCAGGGCCTTCAGACCGTATTTTCCCTTCTTCGTCAGCATGCCTTCTCCTGCGCAGCGCTTTTTTTAACCCTATCGAATGAAACGCACAAATTCTATGTTTTTTCTGGGACGCAGCGCTCGCTGCCCCCGCTTTTCAGCACCCGGCAAGGGAAATTTTCTCCACAGGGCCGGAAGGACGCAAAAACATTACTCTACAAAATATATAGAATTAATTAGCTTGCGTACAAGGCGGGCTGAGACCGAATGAAGGCTGTGCCGCCCGCCCGCGCAACGCAAGCACGCAGAGGGACAGATCATGATACCCATCGTTTCGGCATTTGGCTCCGGCATCTTTCCGATCGGCCTCGACCTGCCCCTGCCGCCCACGGTGGAGCCGCCGGTCCTCAAGGCCGCGCTCCGCCATCTGGTCGGCAGTGTTTCCGTCGTCACCTCGGGCGAGGGAGAGGAGCGCACCGGCGCTACGGTGACTTCGGCCTATGGCCTTTCCGTCGATCCGGCCGCCATGATCGTGGCGATCAACCGGGATTCCTCGAGCTACAAGGTGATCCGCCGCTTTGGCCATTTCTGCGTCAATGTCCTTGCCGAAGGGCAGGAGGAGATCGCCAATCGCTTTGCGGGGTTCGGCGGCCTCAAGGGGGCGGAGCGTTATCAGGGTGCGGACTGGTCCGTCGGCCCCTCAGGCGCGCCGGTGCTCGAAAATGCCCTTCTGTCGCTCGATTGCATTCTGGAGGACGAGATCCGGAAATTCAGCCACGCGATCTTCGTGGGACGGGTGGTTTCGGCTACAGTGCGCGAAGGGCGCGCGCTGCTCTACGGTAACGGCGCCTATGGTGCGCTCGAAAGGCCGGTGGCGGCCGAATAGCGGCCCGCCAGGGCGCGCGTCCAGAAGAACCTGTCCACTCGGGAGGCTCGCATGACCATGAACGATATCCGGGCGAGGGTGGTGCTGACCGTCGCGATCATCGGCGGCGGTCTCACGGGGGCGGCGGTGGCGCTCCATCTGCGCCAGACCTGGGCAGGGCATCCCGACGCGCTCGACATCCGCGTCTTTGAACCGCGCGCCGAAATCGGCCGGGGCCTTGCCTACGATACGGCCGAGCCGAGCCATCGGGTGAATGTGCCGGTCAACCGCATGAGCATCGATCCCGCCGACGAGGCGGCCTTCGAAACCTGGTTCTTTCAAAGCGGCGAAGACCGGGCCGATCCCGCCGCACTCGGACCCGATGGCCGCTACTATCCGCGCCGGGAGGCCTTTGGCCGCTATGTCCACGAGGCGCTGAAGCCCCATCTCGCCGCCGGCGCCATTCGCCACGTGGCCGAACGGGTGGAAACGGTCTCCTTCGAGCGTGGCCATTACATTCTCACCACCACCGGCGGCAGCCGGCATCTGGCCGATATCCTCGTCGTCGCCACCAGCCATCCGCCGCCCTCGCTTCCGGTCGCGCTTGCGCCGCTGGCGGGTGATGGCAGGCTTGTCGCCGATCCCACCCGGGCGGATGCACTGGCCGGAATCGGGCCGGAGGACCGCGTGCTGGTCGTCGGTTCCGGCCTCACCGCCGCCGATGTGATCGCCTCGCTCGACGACCGGGGCTACCGGGGCAAGCTTACCGTGTTCTCCCGGCGCGGTCTGCGCTCCCGCGGCCACGCGGCGGTGACGCTCGAACCGGTGGGCGATTTCACCGCCGATCCGCCGAAAACCGCGCTCGCTCTCTTGCGCCGCGTGCGACGCGAAGTGGCGGATGCCGCAGCCCGCGGCATCCCCTGGCAGGCGGTGTTCGATGCACTCCGCGCCCAGGGCGGGCAGATCTGGCGGGCGCTCGATGCGGCGGAAAGACGCCGTTTCCTGCGCCATCTGAGAACCTACTGGGATGTGCACCGCTTTCGCATCGCTCCACAGGTCAAGGCCGTTGCCGACCGGCTGGTGGACGAGGGGCGATTGCGCTTCCTCGCAGCCTCGCTGGCGGGCGTGGATTATGCCGGGCCGCAGGCGCCGATTTCCATAACCTTGCGTAACCGGCGCGACGGCCGGATCGAGGAGGCGGATTTCGATGCGGTGATTGTTACCACGGGCCCTGCTCATGGCAGCGTCATTGCCCAGCAGCCCTATCTCCAGAACCTCAACGGCCTCGGCCTGGTCATGCTGGACGAAACCGGGCTCGGCATTGCCTGCGATACCAATGCCCGCGCGCTCGATCTCTGGGGCGCTTCCGTACCCGGTCTTTACATCGCGGGTCCGCTGGCCCGCGGCACATTCGGAGAGCTGATGGGCCTGCCCCAGGTGAACGAGCAGGCCCTTCTGGTCGCGGGTGAAATCCGCCGCGAACTGGAAAAACGCCTCTCCTGGCTCTCCGTGCCCTCCGATCCCCGCGCCGGCAGCGCCCGGCCGCCGGGCTGAGAAGGCCGCCCCCGAAACCCCAGGATCGCAATCCGTCAGGGGCCGAGCCCCGCCGAGGAGGCATGTTCATGGCCCGTTACCACCACGTCGCAGCGGCACCGCCGCCTCCGGCATCCGCCCGCTATGCCCATGCGGTGGAAGCGAACGGCTTCCTCTTCGTTACCGGGCAGCTGCCCGTCGATCCCGATCGCCCCGAGGCCGATCCGCCGGAAGGAATAGTCGCCCAGACGGAGCTCGTCATCCGCAATCTCGCGATCATCGCCGCAGCTACCGGCTATCGGCTGGAGGATACGGTCTGCGCCCGCATCTATCTCGCCCGTTTCGATGCGGATTATGCAGGCATGAATGCGGTCTTTCACCGCCATTTTCACGATCCGGAAAAGCTCCCCGCCCGCACCACGGTGGGCGTCGCCCGGCTTGGCCGCAACGCACTGGTGGAAATCGATCTCATCCTCGCAAGGGCATAGAAAAAGGCGGATCGCTCCGCCTTTCGTCTTGATCGCTAAAAGACCGGGTTTGCGGGAGCCTGACCCCCCGCAAACCCGGCAAATGCTGCTCTAGAGAGCGGCCAGTGCCTGGTCCAGATCGGCGATGATGTCCTCTGGATGCTCGATGCCGATCGAAAGGCGGACATAGCCGGGCGTCACACCGGTCGCGAGCTGGTCGTCGGCCGATAGCTGGCTATGGGTCGTCGTGGAAGGGTGGATCGCCAGCGAGCGCGCATCGCCGATATTGGCAAGATGATAGAAGAGCTTGAGCCGGTCGATGAAGGCACGTCCCGCCTCCCGGCCGCCCTTCAGCTCGAATCCGACAAGGGCACCGAAATGGCCGGATTTCAGATATTTCGCCGCCCGTTCCGCGGCCTGCCCCGCCTGGAACTTCGGGAAGATCACGTTGGCCACCTTGGCATGGCCCTTCAGGTAGTCGGCCACGCGGATCGCATTCTCATTGTGCTGGCGCAGACGAAGCGGCAGCGTTTCGAGCCCCTGGATCAGCTGGAAGGCGTTCTGGGGTGAAATGGCCGCGCCGATATCCCGCAAAAGCACCGCGCGGGCCCTGAGGATATAGGGAAAGAAGCCGATGGCGTCCGCTTTTTCGATCCAGGTCTTGCCCTGATAGCTCGGATCGGGCTCCGTGAGGTTCGGCTGGCGGGCCGCATGCTCGGCGAAGGGGAAAGTGCCACTTTCGATGATTGCCCCGCCGATCGAGGTGCCGTGGCCGCCGATATATTTGGTCGCCGAATAGACCACCACGGCCGCCCCATGTTCCAGCGGGCGGATGATCAGCGGTGCAGCCGTATTGTCGACGATGAGGGGTATGCCGAAGCGCTTGCCGATTTCGGCCACCTCGCCAATCGGAAAGACCTCAAGCTTCGGATTGGGCAGCGATTCCGCATAATAGGCGCGGGTCCGATCATCCGTTGCCCGTGCAAAGGCTTCCGGATCGGCCGCATCGACAAAGCGGGTCTCGATGCCGAAATTCCTCAGCGTCGCGGCGAGAAGCGCCCAGGTGCCGCCGTAGAGGCCGGACGCGCTGACGATGTTGTCTCCCGCCCGCGCCAGGTTGAGGATGGCGAAGGCCGATGCGGCTTGCCCGGAAGAGACGGCAAGGGCTGCCGCCCCGCCTTCCAGTTCCGCCAGTCGCTGCTCGAAGGCATCCTGGGTCGGGTTGGAAACCCGGGTATAGAGATGGCCCGCCGCCTCGAGCGCGAAGAGCTTGTCCGCCCCCTCGGTGCCCGGAAGCTGGTAGGAGGTCGTCTGGTAGATCGGCACCGCGACCGCACCCGTTGCCGGATCATAGCGGAACGACCCGCCATGAAGCGCCTGGGTTTCGGGATGCCGGCTCTTGACGAGCGGCGCACCCGGCACCTGCGGCACGGCGGTTTCGATCAGGGCTTCGGAAGATTGCTGGATGGTCATGGGAAAGGCTCCATCGGAAAGGGGAGGGATCAATAGGCGGAGGGGGCAGCCTCGCCCTTCAGCTGTTCGGGGGAGAGAAGATCGGCATGATGGGCGCGGGCCACATCCGGATGGGAGCGCAGCCGGCTCTTCAGATGGTTCTGGCCGACTTCCCGGAAGATCGGGTTGAGAGGATCGACCGTAATGCCGCGCTCGGCGCGCTTGAGCTCTTCGGGCAGGGCAATGACCGGAATGGTGGCGTCGTAGCGTGCTCCCAGGAAGAAGGCGACCGAGTAGCGCTCGACGCCGGCCGGCGGCGCCACCACGTCATGCACATCCGCGCGCACGAAACCGTTGGTTGCCAGTTCCAGCAATTCGCCCGTATTGATCACGAAGGTGCCCGGCACTGGCGGCGCGTCGATCCAAACGCCGTCGACCGTCTGAACGCGCAGCCCCTCGACCTTGTCCTGGAGCAGCACGGTCACGAAGCCGCCGTCCTTGTGGGCGCCCACGCCCTGGTCCGTCTCGGCCACGTCCCGGCCGGGATAGCGGATGATCTTCAGAAGCTGGGAGGGCTGCGGTTCGTAGATTTCGGCGAAGGCCCGGGCATCCTGGCCGAGCGCCACGGCAATCGCCTCCAGCACCTCGATCCCGATCCGCGTCACCTCGGCCTGATAGGCGAGCAGGAGCGGCTTCAGCTCCGGCAGGGCTTCCGGCCACTGGTTGGGGCCGAGAAGCCGCTTCCAGGCGGGTGTATCGGGCCCGAGCGCAACGGGTTCGCCTTCCGTGTTGACGTCCAGCTGCTCGCGCCAGTCCTGCTGGCCGCGGGTGCGCTCGTAGCCAGCCCTGTTATAGCCGCGGAAATGCGGCGACTTCACCATCTCGATCTTCAGCTTTTCTTCAAGCGGCAGGGCGAAGAAGCGCTTGGAGACGGCGATCACATCCTCCACCAGCTTGGGGTCGACCCCATGGCCGGTGAGATAGAAAAAGCCGTGATCATGCAGCACGCCGCGAAGCTCGGCGATGAAGCGGGCACGCTCCTCCGGCCCGGCATGGAAGCGGGAAATGTCGACGAAGGGCAGATGCGCCGTCTCGGCGGCCCGGTTTGCGGTTGCAAGTGGCATGGAGAACCTCCTGAGGGAATGCCGGATGCGGCAAGCCGCGCCCGGCCGTTGGGGTTGGATTAGAGGGAGGGGCTGCGCCGGGCCTTCACCGCCGCAACCAGGCTGACGGCCAGGGCCGCCCAGAAGATTTCCGGCGCATACCAGCGGATATCGATGAAGTGCCCGCTGGTGCAGAGCGCTTCCGCGAGCCGGCAGAGATCCGTATCGGCCGCAAGGCAGACCGCCGCCTCCAGGGGGCTGATCGTGCCGGCCGTGGTGATGCTGCCGAAGACCAGCCACCACCAGCCGAGGCTGAGGAGGAGAAGAAGGCCCGCAAGAAGCGCGGTAAGGCGGGAGACCGGGTTCTCAGACATCGGCAGAGACCCCGAGCTGGGTGAGAAGCTGCTGGCGCAGCTGCACGAGATCCGCATCGTCCCGCCGGCGCGGATGGGCTTTCGTGACGGCTACTTCCGCCACGATCCGGGCTGGCCGGTCGGAAAAGACGATCACCCGGTCGGCGAGAAGCAGCGCCTCCTCCACGTCATGCGTAACCAGCAGCGCGGTAAAGCCGCTGGCCTTCCAAAGCTGCAGCAGCTCCTTCTGCAGGCTGAGCCGGGTCAGCGAATCGAGCTTTCCGAAGGGCTCGTCGAGAAGCAGCAGCTTGGGATCGTTGACCAGGGCGCGGGCAATCGCCACGCGCTGCGCCATGCCGCCGGAAAGCTGGTGCGGATAGGCATCTGCAAAGCCTTCGAGCCGCACCCGCTTCAACACGTCGTCGATCCGGTGGCCATGGCTTTTGAGAAGTCCCCGCGCTTCGAGACCCGAGGCGATGTTTTTCCGCACGGTGAGCCAGGGAAAAAGCGTTGCCTCCTGGAACACCAGGATGCGGTCCGGATCGGGGCCGGCAATCGGCCGGCCATTTTCGGTCACCGTGCCGGCGCTCGGGCTCTCAAGGCCAGCGGCAAGCCGGAGCAGGGTGGACTTGCCGCAACCGGACGGGCCGAGAAGGGCGACGAACTCGCCGGGCGCAACCGAGAGCGTGATGTGGTCGAGCACGGGAAGCACCCGGTCCGGCAGGCTGAAGCGGTGGGAAAGCGCGCGGAAATCGAGCGCGATGCTCGAAGCACCTGCCGCCGCCCCATCCGAAGTCCGATCGTTGAATGCGGGGTCGTGGGCAAGCGCCATCAGAGAATCCCTTTCTGCCAGTCGAGGAGACGGTTGCGGAGCGAGAAGAGGAGACGCACCAGCCCCGCGCAGATCAGCGCCATGACGATCAGCGCCGCATAGACATTGGCATAGGCGGAATAGGCGGTGTTGAACTGCAGGTACCACCCGAGTCCAAACTTCGCGCCGAGCATTTCCGCCACCACCAGCACGGCGAAGGAATAGTAAAGCCCCATGAACAGGCCCACGAACACATTCGGCAGCGAGGCGGGAATGGCGATCCGGTAGATGAGGTAGCGGTTGTTCGCCCCGAGCGTTCGCGCGACATCGTAATAGGCCCGGTTGACCTGCTCCACCCCGGCAGCGGTGAGGATCGCGACCGGAATGCCGGAAGCCAGCGCCACCAGGAAGATCGAGGCGTGGAAGGTCGTCGGGAAGAGAAAGAAGGTGCAGGGAATCCAGGCGCTCGCGGGCACCGGCCCGATGAGTTTCAGCACCGGCATGCCCCAATAGGCAAAGCGCTTCGACCAGCCGAGCGCCACCCCGGCCGCAAAGCCGACGGCGATGCCGGAGAAGAAACCGAGGCCCCAGAGCCGCGCCGTATAGGCGACGCAGATCAAAAGCCGGTCCCAGTCCGTCACATAGACATGCAGCAGGCCCTGGGGCGGAGAGAAGAAGGGCTTTGGCAACCAGCCGAGTTTTGCGGTGGTGAGTTCCCAGAGCGCAAACCAGATGCCAATGGCAATGAACCACGGCCCGTAATGCCGAAGCGTTGCGGCATCCCTGGAAAGTCTTGGAACCACGAGCGCTGCAGCAAGGAAGAAGGCCGCGCCGATGGCAGTTAGGAGGGCGAAGAGATCCGTCGCCCCCCAGGTGATGACATCGGGCATCGCATAGGTCAGTGCGGCGGCGACGCCCCACGAGGCCGCGGCCAGAAGTCCGTCCCTCCAGATCGCGCCACTGAGAGGCGCGGTCCTGGCGAAGATGTCCCTGTCGTCGGTGAGTGCGTCGCTCATGATCACCTCACGCGAAAATGTCGAGGGTGACGCGGTTGGCGATTTCCTCCGGATCGGTGGAGGCATCCACCACGCCCGTCAGGCGAAGGTCCTCATAGCCGCGCTTGACCTCGTCGACGAGCTGCTTGCCGAACCAGTGCTGGTGATAGGTGAGCGACCCCAGCACCTCCGTCAGGTCATCGAGCGAAAGACCCGGCTTCAGATTGTCGAAATACCATTTGGCCACTTCGTCCGGATGGTCGGCGGTATATTGGTGGATCTCCAGATTGGCTGCCGCCACACGCTTGATCGCGTCCTTGTTGGCCTCGTAATAATCGCCGTTGACGCCGAGCACGCAGCAGACGCGGTCCTGGAACGAGCCGGTCTGGGTATCCGCCACCTTCACGAAGCCGTGCTTTTTCTCGTAGGAATAGGCCCAGGGGTCCATGTGGGCCACGGCATCGGCCTCGCCCTTCAGCACGCCTTCGGCCACGAGATCGAAGGGGAAGACCTTCCAGGTCACGTCCGTCTCGGGATCGAGCCCCGCCTTCTTCAGCGCCACCGAGAAGGCGACGCGCGACGGCGACATGACGTCGAAGGTACCGATCGTCTTGCCCTTCAGGTCTGTCAGGGTCTTGATGCCGGAATCCGGCTTGACGAGAATGCGCTGGCAGCCGCCATGGGAGCCGACGAAGAGCTTGACGTCGAAACCCTGCTCGATGGGCTTCAGCCAGTCATAGAGGAGGCCGGGGCCGGCTTCCGCCTTGCGCGTTGCCAGCGCCTGGATGAGCGTCTGGCCGCTGGCGCCCTGGTAGAAGAGCTCCACTTCCAGCCCGTGCTTGGCAAAAATGCCCTTGGAAACGCCGAATCCCACGGGCGAATGGCAGGCGGCCACCTCCGTCCATTCGAGCTTGATGGGAATGAGATTGCCCGCCATGGCATAGGAGCCGAAACGCCCCGAAATGCCGCCGATGGCCGCTGCCGCCCCCGCGACGCCGGCCGTCTTCAGAAGCGATCTGCGATTGAGCGCCGGAAGCGCGCCGTTCTTCAAGATGCCTGCCATAGGATCATACCCCTTCCTTGATGATACCGATGGCCCAGCCTAGCATTTGAATATAAAGTCTACAGATTTTATAGACTATATTGCGGGCGGTCTGGAGAATTTTCATCCGCCGCGCTCCCGGCCGCCGGAACGGCGTTCCGACCCCGGGCTCCATAAGCGCTCCTTAGCCCGGCTGCCGTGCAAGCCGCCGTTCGAGCCAAAGGCTGTAGCGGGACACGCCATGGCTGATCCCAAAATAGAGGACCGCCACGAACAGATAGGCTTCCGTGTAATAGCCGAGCCAGTTGGGATCGGCAGCCGAAGCCCGCGCCGTATTGAGCAGGTCGTGGATGCCGATCACCGCGAGCAGCGATGTGTTGAGGAGAAGGCCGATCGCCAGGTTGACGATGGCCGGAATGACCACCCGGAGCGCCTGCGGCAGGACGATCAGCCGCTGGATCCGCCAGGAACTGAGACCGAGCGCGGCTCCGGCATCATATTGCCCGCGCGGAATGGTCACCAGCCCGGCGCGGATCACTTCGGCCAGATAGGCGGAGGCAAAGATCGTGACTCCGATCTGGGCGCGCAGGAGCTTGTCGACGAGCAGACCCGAGGGGAGGGCCATGGGGGCAATCAGCATCGCCACATAGAGAACCACGATCATCGGCACGGCGCGGAGCGTCTCGATATAGGCGATCGCGAGCGCCTTCAGAATGCGCATGTCCGACTGGCGGGCGAGCGCCATCGTCAGGGCCAGAGGAAAGGCGAAGGCCATGCCCGCCGTGGAGACGAGAAGCGTCAGCGGCAGGCCGCCCCAGTCATTGGTGGCGACGGGCCGGAGAAGGCCGAACCCGCCTTTCAGAAGCAGGGCAAGACCCGGCAGCGTTACCGCCCAGACGACGAGGAGGCGCCCCGACCAGAAGCGCGGCAGCGCCGAGAGGACGAAAAGAAGGGCGAGCGCCGCGACGGCGAGCGCCGGCCGCCAGTGCTCTTCGGGCGGATAGAAGCCGAAGAGGATGAAGCGCAGCTTTTCTCCAAGAAACGCCCAGCAGGCCCCGGCTCCGTCGGCCTCGCAGGCCCGGGCGTCGCCGTGAAAGACCGCATCGGCAATGGCCCAACGGTAAAAAGGCACGAGCGCCAGCGCGGCAACCAGGAAAACGCAAATGGTAATGGCAAGCTCACCCGGCCTGCGCCAAACGCGGTCAAGGACCTGCAGGATCCGCCGCGCTGGCACCGGCCTTTCCCCGGAAGCAAAGGGGGCAACCGTCATCGTTCCAGCCCTCCCCGTAGCGCGACCCGCCGGTGAAACCGGTTCATCAGCAGCGATGTCGCGAGATTGAGCGTGAGATAGAGGATCATGATCAGAAAGATGGCTTCCACCGCCTGCCCCGTCGTATTGGCGGTCGTGTTGGTCACGCTGACGAGATCAGGATAACCGATCGCCACCGCGAGGCTCGAATTCTTTGTGAGGTCCAGATAGCTCGACGTCATCAGCGGTATGATCACCCGAAGCGCCTGCGGCCAGACCACCAGCCGCAGGGTCTGGCTGCGGCTGAGTCCCAGCGCCTTGGCAGCCTCCCATTGGCCCGGTCGCACCGACTCGATCCCGCTGCGGATGATTTCCGCAACCGTTGCCGAGGCATTGACGACGAGGCCGGTGAGCAGGCTTGCAAATTCCGGTGTCAGGGCAAGCCCGCCCCGGATGTTGAAGCCGCCCTTTGCCGGAAGGTCGAGCGTCGGGCCTTCGCCGAGCAGGGAGAGGAAACCGACCGCAAGCAACAGAACTGCCAGCGTGAAGATCAAGGTGAGCGCGGTCGCCTGCCTCCTGCCCCTTAGCAGGGGGCGGCCGCCGAGAAAGGCAAGGATGGCCAGAAGCGCAAAACCGGGAAGCCAGAGGCTGGCCGGACGATCGCCGAGACCGATCGCCGGCAGCACGGCGCCGCGATTGCTGAAATAGGCAAGTCCGAACAGCGAGACCGCCTGGCGCACGGCCGGAAAGCTCTGGAAAAGCGTGGTCCAGGCAAAGAGCTGGAGAAGCAGCGGCGTGCCGCGGATCAGGTCGATATAAGCCCGGACGATGCGACGGAGAAGAGGATTGCCGGCAAGGCCGAGAAGCGCCACGACAAGCCCGAGTATCGACGAGAGCACGCAGCCCCAGAACGCCACTTTCGCCGTATTGGCGAGGCCCGCCAGCAGTGCGCGCCCGTAGCTGTCGCCCGCCGCATAGGCGATGGCGCTCTCGCCGATTTCGAAATTCGCCTTTTGCCACAGAAAGGCAAAGCCCGGTGTCAGACCCGCCTGCCGCATGGCGGCGGTGATTTCGAGAAAAGCCAGCACGGACAGCGCGATGACGCCGCCCAGCACGAAAAGCTGCAGGAGCGGCCGCGGGCCAAGGCCCGTGCGGATCGTGAAGAGGAAGCCGGGCCCCTGGGGGCCCGGCGCTGACGGATGCATGGCCTTGCTCTCCGGCATATCAACGGAAGGGCGGCGAATAGAGAAGGCCGCCATTGGTCCAGAGATTGTTATAGCCCCGGTCCAGATTGAGCGTGGTGCCCTTGCCGATGTTGCGTTCGAAGATTTCGCCGTAATTGCCGAGCGTCTTGATGATGTTGTAGGCAAATTTCGGATCGAGCCCGATGGCTTCGCCAAGCGACGGATCGACGCCGAGGAAGCGCTGGATCGACGGATCCTTGCTGGTCAGGAAGCTGTCCACATTGTCCTTGGTGATGCCGAGCTCCTCGGCCTGGATGGTCGCATAAACCGTCCAGTTGACGATTTCGAGCCACTGGTCGTCACCACCGCGGATGGCCGGCGCGAGCGGTTCTTTCGAGAGACGCTCGGGCAGCAGCACGTAATCGTCAGGTTTCTTCAGCTGCGTGCGCTTGCCAGCGAGATCGGTCGAATCCTGCGTCAGCGCATCGACGCGGCCCGAATCGAGCGCCTTCACGAACTCGCCCGTATCCTCGATGGTGACGGGGGTGAAGCTCTTGCCGGTCTTGCGGAAGAAATCGGCAATGTTGAGCTCGCCCGTGGTGCCGCTCTGCACGCCGATCGTTGCGCCATCGAGATCGACGCCCTTGGTGACACCGAGATCCTTGCGCACCAGAAGCCCCTGACCGTCATAGAAGAGGACCGGGCCGAAATGGAAGCCGAGCTTGAAGGCGCGGGTGACCGTCTGGGTCACGCCGGACAGCAGGATGTCATATTCGCCCGCCTGAAGGGCCGGCAGGCGCTGCTGCGGCGAGGAATTGGTGAATTCCACCTTGTCCGGCGTGCCGAATACGGTAATCGACAGGGCCCGGCCGAAGTCGATGAAAAAGCCGGTCCACTTGCCGTCGCTGCCCGGATTGAAGAAGCCGGGCGTGGTACCGACGCCCACCTTGATCAGCCCGCGGCTCTTGATCTTGTCCAGCGTTTCGCCCGCCTTTGCGGCTGGGGCCAGAAGCGTGGATGCGGCAAGGATGGCAATGCCCGCAAGCGGCGCAATCCGGTGATTGATGTGGGAAAAGAATGACATGAGAACTCCTGCTTTCGGTTTTTCCTGGCGCCGGGAGAAAGCGTCCGGGGATGGTTAAAAGCATAAGTCTACTAAATTTATAGAATAGATATTTTATTGCCCGCTTGGCGCTTTTTTGAGCATGGACGCCTAAACTTCGATGGGGTTGGAAGATGAGCCGGACGCGACCGCGTGCGGGGCTTGCGCTGGCCGCTCTTCTCTTTCATGAAGGGGAAAAGCCCGCTGAAACAGACCGGACCCGGAGTGAGCCATGCGTGTCACGATCTACCACAATCCAGCCTGCGGCACCTCGCGCAACACGCTTGCCCTCATTCGGCATGCGGGCATCGAGCCCGAAATCGTCGATTACCTGGCCCATCCCCCGAGCCGCGACATGCTTCGCCAGATGATCGCCGATGCCGGTCTTACCGTGCGGGCCGCGCTGCGTGAGAAGGGAACGCCCTATGAGGCGCTCGGCCTTTCCGATCCCGCCATTGGAGACGAGACCCTGCTCGACCACATGCTCGCGACGCCAGTCCTCATCAACCGTCCCTTCGTGGTCACGCCGCTCGGAACCCGGCTCTGCCGGCCCTCCGAAGAGGTTCTCGACATTCTGCCCGCGGATGCCTTCCATGGCGCCTTCGTCAAGGAGGATGGCGAGGCGGTGCTGGATGAGGCAGGTCGGCGCATCCGCTGAACCCGGCGCCAGCCACCGGAACAGGGAGAACGAGATTGAGCATCCCGGCCTTTGCCGACATATGGAGCCATCTGGAACGGGCGACGCGCGAGCGGTCGCCCTTCAATTTCCTGTCGCTGGCGAGCCTTGGTCTGGACGGCAGCCCGCAGCTGCGGACGATCGTGCTGCGCGCGGCGGACGGAAAGGCGGGCACGCTCCATTTCGTGACCGACTTCCGCTCGCCCAAGATCGCGGAAATCGGCCGCGATCCCCGCGTGGCGCTAACCGGTTATGATCCTGTCCGCAACGGCCAGATCCGGATGAGCGGCGTGGCACGGCTGGTAGAGGACGAGATCGTGCGGAAGGCCCTGTGGGACAGGCTGCGCGGCGGAACGAGGACCCTTTTCGAGGCGCCCTATCCACCGGGCACGCCCCTCACCGAGGATGGCGCGGGGCCTGCAGACCCCGCCTTTCGCCCTGAAGAGGGCGACCTTTATGATCGCTTCGCCCCCGTTGAAATCACGCTATCCCATCTCGAATGGCTCGATCTTGCGGCAACGCCCCATCTGCGCTGCCGCTACGGGCGGACGGCGGCGGGATGGGCGTCCTCACGGTTGTCTCCCTGAGATTCCCGCCCTCCTCAATGGCAGCCCCGGGCGTCCTCGATCCTCTCGATCACGCAGGCATCGGGAAGGGCTTCCGGATCGGGCGAAACGGCCAGCACGATGAAATCCGCGGGCTTTGGAAAAACCGTCTTCAGCCGCTGGTCGACGGTTGCTGCCGTCACCTTGTCGAGCACCGCGGAATAGGTGAGACCGAGATCCACCGGCTGCCCTTCGAGGAGCGCGGAAAGCGTCACGTCGGATAGCGCAGAGGGATTTTTCAGCAGTTCCTGCGCCATGGAGACATGATCCGCTTTGAGCGCTGTGATATCCTTTTGCAGACCCTGGCTCCTGAAGGCTGCATAGGCCTGATGAACGGCGGTTTCCGCAGCGGAAAGCTTGGCTGTTTCGATCTCGCCGGAGAAGATCAGGAAGCGATAGTCCTGCGTATAGGAATCCAGGCCGGCACCGAAACCATAGGCAGCGCGCAGCTGGGTGCGGACCGCATCGAAAAGCACGCTCTGGTCCGATCCGCCGAGCGCCGTTGCAAGCACCATATCCTCGATCGTACTTCCCTCCCGCGCCGGTGGCAGCGGGGCCAGAAGCGTGAGCGTGCTCGTCTTCGCGCTTGGTACATGCAGGAGAATGCGCCGCGGCTCGAAGCGGGCGGCGGGCTTCTTTGGCGGGCTCTGGCCGCTGCTCCGCGGCAGCCCGGCCATGAGCGAGTCCACGGTTTCGCCTGCCTGCTGCGCATCCAGATCCCCGGCAATCACGATCTTGGCCGTATCGCTGAGGAGAACGGCCTTGTGCCAGTGAACGAGGTCATCCCGCCGCGCCGCCGTAATCTGGCTGGCTGGATCGAGCGATAGCGCCTGCCGGAGCGGCACATCGCCGAAAATCGCCCAGCGGAGGGCCGAAAATCCCATATTGGCCGGCTGTGCCGAAGCCTCGGCAATGTTCACGGCAAGACCCTGCTTTATGCGGTCGAGCCACCCGTCATCGAGGCTCGGCGCACTGAGATGGGCATGGGCGATTTCCACCGCCTCGGAAAGATGCTCCTTGGGCACCGTCAGCGAACCGATGACGAAATCCGGCGACACCGCGAGCCGGCCTTCCGCCTTCATGTCGGCGAAGCGCTCGACCACCAGGCCCGGCTTGTAGCCTTCCGCCCCGCCAGAGAGGATCAGGTCCCGCGCCAGATAGGGCACCGCCTGGTTGGCATGGTCCTGATAGGCCCAGTCCGTCGGCCAGGCGATCCGGATGGCCACTTCATGGGCTCCCGGAACGAAAAGGCGGATATAATCCCGTCCCTGCGGACTTTTCTCCGTCGCAACACCCGCTTGCGGTCCGGAGCAGCCGGCAAGGACGAGGAGGGCAAGGAGCAGGGGAAACAGCGTCCTCATGGAGATGGATCCTTTCCGATGAAACCGATGGCGGTGCGGCCGGGGCCCGCAAGCGCCGAAAGCAGTGTTTCTATGGCTGTCCGGCTGAGCCGCGCATCGAAGCCGCGGAGGTCGGCGGGCGGTTTGGCTGGCCGAAGGCCAAGTGCCCGGTTGACCACGTAACGGGCCATCCAATCCGTCTGCGCCTGCGGGTCCGTTCCGTCCGGTATCTCGCCTGAACGGCGCGCCCGCACCCGCTGATAGGTAGCCGCCGGAATGCCCGAGGCCGAAGCGGCAAGCGTTGCTTCGAAGGCATCACGCAGGCGATTGAAGCCGATGCCCTTGTCGGGCTCGGCAACGAACCGCAACTCCACATGCCGCTCGTCGAGGGGCGCGATATCGAGCGCGAAACTCTTGGCAATGAAGCTCTCGAAGCGGAGGGGGCCGGCAATGCCGCCCGGCAGATTCGTATCGAGCGTCGACCGAAGCAGCTGGCATTGCTGCTCCAGAAAGTCGAAATCCACGGGCTCGGCAAGGGTAACGACCCGCCGCCAGATCATGCGCGGCGCATAGCGGGGCTCCGTTTCGGAAAAGATCCGCGTGACCGGGGCCCCGAGGGCAATTGGAGCCGGGGGCGGTGGCGGCGGGCCGGCGAGATCGGGAAAGCCCACCTCCTTCATCGCCGCCAGCACCTTGCTTTCGCTTACATTTCCGGTCACCACGATCCGAACCGCCTCGGGCCGGTGGCTGGCGTCGTGGAAGGCTTTCGCATCCTCAAGCCGCAGAGAGCGGATCATCTCCGGCGTACCGAGGATCGATTGCCCCCGCGGATTGCCCTCGAAGAGAAAGGCATCCATCTCTTCGGAAATCTGCACATCCGGCTGTCCGACGCCGCGCAACTCATATTCGCGGATCAGGATGTCGCGCTCTCCAAGCCCCATCGGCGTCGGCACGGAGAGCGGCCTGAAAACGGTGGCGAGCTTGTCGAGCAGGATGGAAAGATCCTCCGGCTTGCCGGAAATCCAGTAGGCAATGCTCTCGGCGGAAGTTGTCGCATTGGTATGCCGGCCATCCGGCCCGCTGCCCTGCCCGATATTCGGAAGCCAGGTGAGATGTTCGATATAATGGCCAAGCGCCCGCGGTTCGGCGGTGTTGGCAAAAACGGCGTAAAGAACGACATCCCCCGGTGTGGTGATGACAGTCAGCCGCTCCGGCGCGCGGTGCTGGGCGACCCAGAAATAAAGAGCGCCGATGGCGAGAATGACGAAGGGCAACAGGTCTTTCAGCAATTTCATGAAGAGCGCCTGAAACGAAGGGAAAACAAGACATCCCCTTCCCGCGGCGCATCTTGCGGCCTCGGGACGGCACGCCTCATGCGTGCGGGGGAACGAAATTCGCGGAATTCAGTCTTTCATCCGGCCGATCCGCGACCGGCGCCAGGCCGGAAAATATGATTTATAATTAATTTAGAGATTCTTAATAAGAATAACGACGTCCCGCTGCCAAAGTCAACGCCCATTCGAGGGAAGATGCAGTGTAAGTCGCAACGGAACGCACGCCAGTCACCGCAAGGCGCGTCGCCGGACCACAGGGCAATCATCAACGATGCGGAAGGGGGGCTGGCGGATCAAACAATCCGTCGCGAGCCCTCTTTCTTTGCCCGATAACAGGGTGTTTCAGGGAAGGTAATGACTGCCAAGATCATCGTCGTCTGATTGTCCGTCGACCCCTCATTGGTAGACAACAATCAAGTGGCCATTCGAGCGTTCGCATAAACAGGCAATCCAGGGATATCCGAGAAACGGGCCGCCCCGGCTGGCAACAAGAAATCACAACCCACCGGCGCGCCCTTGCCAAAAAACCAACTTCACCTGATGGTAGGCAGCCTATGGTGATTGCAAAATTGCAGCGCTGATGTCCGTTTTGCTTCCACCAGCAAGGAAGAGAAGACACAGGGCCGGCCTCATCTGGGCCGAGGCAGACAGTTATTTACCGAGTGACGGACCGCTGTTCGTGAATGTAAGCGTGATTGATGTTGATCTCGTTTTGGGCAAGGTGAGACGCGCAAAAGTGTTTCTGGCCCTCGTGTCTGCGATCCGGAAATGGGCAGCGTGCCTCAATGCCAGTCATAGTCTTGTCCATGTGACAACGGGTACTGACTTAGCGCCGACAGATCGATTGATGAATGCCGCAGGCGACAGATTAATAGGTAGGGCATATGAAGCAGGTTAATCAGAAATTATCCAGGAGGAATATTATTGTAATTATGATGTTATCATTCCCGACACTATCATTGAGTTGTGAACTATTTGAGAATTTAAGCAAAAATAGATACGTTCAACATTGCGATTATTATGCGGCTGGACCGTGAATTCTGATCTGATAGGCTAAATGGCAATCGTCGGCATCGGCGCGCTCCGTTGCGGCTGGACCGTGAATTCTGATCTGATAGGCTTGCCGGCAGCGTTTTCGTCCGGCAGAAGCTGTTGCGGCTGGACCGTGAATTCTGATCTGATAGGCTGGAAAAATGGAGCGGCGCCTTTTGTCCTGTGTTGCGGCTGGACCGTGAATTCTGATCTGATAGGCTCATGCTTCGTCGGTCCCGCATTCGCATTTCGTTGCGGCTGGACCGTGAATTCTGATCTGATAGGCTACCGTCTCCGTAGACAAGGGGTAGAACGCGGTTGCGGCTGGACCGTGAATTCTGATCTGATAGGCTGGCGGATTACATGCGCGTCAAACGGCTGATGTTGCGGCTGGACCGTGAATTCTGATCTGATAGGCTCCGCACGTCGTCGAGGTGAAACGCAATCGCGTTGCGGCTGGACCGTGAATTCTGATCTGATAGGCTGCATTCGGCCGGAGGCTGGATGGCCATTCCGTTGCGGCTGGACCGTGAATTCTGATCTGATAGGCTGCCGTCACATTGAGCGCGGCGTCTGCATGAGTTGCGGCTGGACCGTGAATTCTGATCTGATAGGCTATTGCGGCTTTCGGTAAACTGGGCCGCATAGTTGCGGCTGGACCGTGAATTCTGATCTGATAGGCTGGTGACGGAGATCGAGAACCTGCTGTTGCAGTTGCGGCTGGACCGTGAATTCTGATCTGATAGGCTTCAGGGGCCCCAGGGGCCTGCCGGCCCCGCGTTGCGGCTGGACCGTGAATTCTGATCTGATAGGCTCGAGAAGCTGGCGTAGAGAAGAGCGCCCACGTTGCGGCTGGACCGTGAATTCTGATCTGATAGGCTAGGAAGAACGCCGGCTCGCTGAAATGCGTAGTTGCGGCTGGACCGTGAATTCTGATCTGATAGGCTATCAGCGAGCCGTGCTGTGGTTGATTCGCAGTTGCGGCTGGACCGTGAATTCTGATCTGATAGGCTTACGGTGAAGGAGCTGGCCGCGAGCCGCTGGTTGCGGCTGGACCGTGAATTCTGATCTGATAGGCTCGCAAGCCCCTGCTCGGCGGTGAGGTCTCCGTTGCGGCTGGACCGTGAATTCTGATCTGATAGGCTCCGTGGCTGATGATCACGACGGGATCGCCCGTTGCGGCTGGACCGTGAATTCTGATCTGATAGGCTGAATGTGCCCTCATCCGGCCTGGTTTCCCTGTTGCGGCTGGACCGTGAATTCTGATCTGATAGGCTCCTTACGCGAGCCATCAGCGAACTGCACCTGTTGCGGCTGGACCGTGAATTCTGATCTGATAGGCTCACGCCAATGTCGCAGCGTACGAACCGGGAGTTGCGGCTGGACCGTGAATTCTGATCTGATAGGCTCGCAAAACAGTTCATCTACTCCTGCAAACCGTTGCGGCTGGACCGTGAATTCTGATCTGATAGGCTCCGCAGCGCTCGCAAAAGCGCTCGATCACCGTTGCGGCTGGACCGTGAATTCTGATCTGATAGGCTTGCCCGGCAATGTCATCTCCTCGACGTTTTGTTGCGGCTGGACCGTGAATTCTGATCTGATAGGCTAAGAAAGCGGCGCTAATGCCTGAACCATATGTTGCGGCTGGACCGTGAATTCTGATCTGATAGGCTGGCACGACATATCATGATGTGGATGGACATGTTGCGGCTGGACCGTGAATTCTGATCTGATAGGCTGAATGCCAAATTTGGCGTAGTTATCCGCAAGTTGCGGCTGGACCGTGAATTCTGATCTGATAGGCTTTATCGGATGGTGGTTCCGCATTTTCCGCCGTTGCGGCTGGACCGTGAATTCTGATCTGATAGGCTTTGCTTTCGAGGATGGTCAGATAGGTGAGGGTTGCGGCTGGACCGTGAATTCTGATCTGATAGGCTCGACAGGAACAACCGCATCAATGCCACCTAGTTGCGGCTGGACCGTGAATTCTGATCTGATAGGCTCCGGGCTTCCCTTTTTTACACTTCGCGCACGTTGCGGCTGGACCGTGAATTCTGATCTGATAGGCTACCATGGATGACAACCACATTCACCACACTGTTGCGGCTGGACCGTGAATTCTGATCTGATAGGCTCGCAGCCGGTGGCTGTAACGCCGCTGGAATGTTGCGGCTGGACCGTGAATTCTGATCTGATAGGCTCATGCGCCAGTTTGCGTGTTCATAACATATGTTGCGGCTGGACCGTGAATTCTGATCTGATAGGCTCCGCGCCTCGGCATAGGTAGCAGCGCCCCCGTTGCGGCTGGACCGTGAATTCTGATCTGATAGGCTCCCGGAAATGCGTGCCATGGGCATCGGGACGTTGCGGCTGGACCGTGAATTCTGATCTGATAGGCTGTCGCCGTTCTTTTCCATGCGGCGCCACAGGTTGCGGCTGGACCGTGAATTCTGATCTGATAGGCTTTGGTACTGTCGGCAATCTCCTGATTTTAAAGGGAGATTGCCGAAGTGGGGCGTCAAAAAAGTGTGTCTTCATCTAAAATAGTGCCAACTGCTCTGGGTTTTTTCGGCGCTTTTGTCGAGCCTGATCGGAGAACCGCACGATGTTTTCATACTGGCGATCCGTGAATTGGAAGATGTAAATGTCTCCCCAAGCAGGCAGTGAGGCTTCGATCTGACGGACATAGCTGTCAAATTGCTCCTTGCCGCTGCAGAAGCGTAAGTAATTGGAAAATTGACTCATTTCGAAACCGATGTCCAATAGAAACTGGCGGAACCGCGTTGCGGCGGCGCGGTGCGTTTTTGTTTCCACAGGTAAATCAAAGGTAACTAGCATCCACATGATCTGATATCCGCTGAGATGACGGGGTCCATCATTGAACTTTGAAATGCGCGCCATTATCCGCCCTCATCAGGGCTCGTCATACCCAGTCCTGCGAGCTCCAGCGGGGTCGGGAGCGAGGGAAGTTCGAGTTCCAGGCATCCCTTTTCAAAGCTGATGGCGACCGAGTGAACGAAGCGGTTGATGTGAAGCAACAGCGGCGAAATGCCGGCTGTGCCCTGCAGGTCGAAAGTGGAAAGCGATGTCAACTGGCGTTTGATTGCCGGCGAAAGCGCGACCGGTCCGGCTTTTGCGAGATTGTAGACAAGCTGATCCACCAAAGGACGGAAGGGCTCCATCAGATCATCGGCGAGCGCGAAGGCATTCGCCCGATTTGAGTGAAAAATACCGGCCGTGGGATGCAGGCCCGATGCACAGATGGCGCGGGAAACAAGCGCGCGTAGCACCGTGTAACCATAGTTCAGCAAGGCGTTTACACCGTCGGCATCCTGATCCCGGGCAAATTCAGATCCGAACAAGGCTTTCCAGTAGCGTCGGGCCGCCTGCGCTTCGATGTTATCCGGATCGCCGGAACGCACCTTGCGAGCGAGCAGGTCGAAGGCGCCGCCCTCCTTGCCATTTGCATGAAGCACATGCCCTTGCAGGCGGATTTTTGCGGCGATGATTTTTTGCCACATCTGCTTCTGAAGAGGACGGGAAGCATCAATCTGTGCTCTGAGACGCGCGCCCTGTGCATGGTGCCCCTGAAGCGGCCAGACCACGGAAACTGGCGCATGGTTTGGAGCACATAGAACCACAGGCACATTGCGCTCCGCCATCTGGACAAAGACGTGATTGCTCCAGGTGGTGCCATGCGCATGAACAATCAGAGCCCCTATATCATCCAGTGCGATGCGGCCGTGCTCCTCACCGGATTTGGTCACGGTGAGAAAACCACGATAAATCGCGAGGTGGAGGCCATCCGTTGATATGTCCACGATCCTGTCCATGCAGACAGGATCGCAGGTATAGCTGAATCAATTATGAATTGCTTTTGTAGGAAGTTCTAAATTCAGGATTTGTGCTTGCGGGGTTTCCTCGGCATTGTGGATTGGTCCAGAGGGCCGGGGTCCAGAATGCGCCCCGTCTCGTCGACGCGCACTTGTCGGCACTTCGCCTCTCGCAATCCATTGGCGCTCCGAACAAAGTATGAAAACGGATCGTTCTTGTCGGCGTCTCGAGCTTTGAGGCTGCCGCTCTCACGATGAGGGGCGAAGTAGATGCGCCCGTCCCCGACGAATTTCACCACACGGGCAATGGTCAAACCATCCTTCGGATGGTCATACGCCACCATATCATTTTGTTGCAGGCGCAGCACACGACGCGCTGTGGGGTTAGCCTGATGGATAGCGGAGCGCCAACCCGGTTGATGGGCATGAAACATGCTCACGACGTCGCTATGCCACTTGCCGTCGAGCGTTTCCCAGACGTCATAGCGATAATTGGCATCACCCTTATACCCTTTGTAGGCGTTTCCGTCCGCATCCGTGACAGGAATGAGAGAAACGGTTTCTTGCATCCGCACACGCCGGATACCCCTGAATTTCGGATGGCTTTGGCGAAACAAAAGCAAGGCTTCCTGAATCGCTTTTTTATCCGTCAACCCATCGAGCGCAGTAAACAGCTCCCGCTGCAGTTCCTCATCGCGGATCGAGGTCAGGTCCTTTGGTTCCAATGACAGGAAAGGCTTGCGGCGCACGGCAACGGGCCTACCTTCCCTATCCTTTCCAAAGCCATAGGCTGTATCGTTATGAAGACGTCCGGCTGTCTGGCCGCGTCCAGTGGCATTTCCCGAGCGGGAAACTGTGCCATGATCGGACTTGTGGCTGACGATGATGCCGCTCACTGCCTTTTGCAGATCTTCACGAAAACCGGGCCAGGGCGGATTATCTGCGACCATCCGTTTCACCAGATTGTCGAGATCGGCATCCTCCATCCGTCCGGAGGCTGTGGCGATGCGCTGCAGAAGGTGACGGGTAGTTACCCCGATCACTGCGGCATCGATTGCATGATGCCGATGGTCCTTGCGGTTCTTTTCCTTTGCCGCGCCACCAAGCTCATGATCAGGCAGCAGATTGTTCAAACCCCAGTTCCGCCGTAGCATTTCCGTGAGACGGCCGGGCGAGACGATAACATGGTTGTGCTTTGAAAGTTCGCCGTAGCGGTCCACTTCTTCTGAAGGATAAAGACAGCCAAGATATTCCGCCGCCATGCGCGCGAGATATTGCGTATCCACCAGTTGACGGGCGAGAAAGCCACCTTCTGCTTCGAAACGCTGCATGGCGTCGGCGGCGAAGCGCCAGCGCTTGTTTTTCGGCAGTCGTGCGGCGCGGGCAACGATCGCGTCATAATCTGCCTGCCATTCCGTCACCTCCGCCGGTGCGCGGTTGCGCTTCACCCGGTTTGCAGAGCGAAGGCATAAAATGCGGTTCGCCTGGCTGTCATCCAGCGTCCGGGACCAGGGCAGGATATGGTCGATCTCGACCTCGTCGGAAAACAGCATCGAAATGCTGATCGCCTTGCCGGTATAGATGCAGACACGGTCTTCGGGCTTCGCCGGGTTAAGCTCTTCCCAGAGCTTCAGCAACATCCGGTTTTCGCCATTATCCTTCTGCTTGAGCTCCTCCAGAATGCGAGACCGCCGCTCCGCGTCCCGGGTGTTTCGGGCAATCTCGCGGTTTTTCTCGGCCCTCTGCAGGTCGGAAAGCGGAAGATCGCGGGCCAGTTCCACGGTGATTTTTCCCGGCTTTCCATGCCGCTTGATCAGCCGGTTCACCAGACGGCGCAACTGATTGAGGCCGATATGGACGGTGGGGTTGGTGATCCGGCCGCGATAAAGGTCATAACCCACCGGCGGGGCGCGATCCTTGCCGTCGCGAAAATGATTGAGCACCAGCTCCCGGCCCTCCTCGCTCATGTCCAGCGGATTGCCGGAACCCGGTGGAATGTGACGCTCTAGGATTTCCTGATAGGGCGGCAGAAAGGGCTCACCTTCCCCGTCGTAACCAAGCTGCGCATGGTCATAGCCACAGGCCTCTGCTGCTGCCGCCTCCGTAACGACCGACTTCTTCAGTACCTCGAGAAGATTGGCAAGCGCGGAAGCCCCATACCGGCCATAGCCATCCGGCAGCCGGCAATTGGAAATCGCATCCGCCTGTTCGCCGGTGATCGAAAACTCCTGTTCGATCCAGCGATAGAGTGCATCCGGATTTTCCTCATTGCGCAAACGATTTATGATGCGCCACTGCTCGTCGCGGGAAAAAAGGCTCCAGCGATTACCAAAACGCTTCTTGTCGGCAAGGGAGGCATACACCTCGTCGCCCTTGAGTTTCAGGCGACTGTCGCTCTCCTTGTTGAAACGGATATCCCGCGCAAGCTTCAGATCCTTGCGCAGCTTGGAAAACGCGATTTCACGGGCGCTGCGCAACAGGCTGATCAGCGTGTCGCGCTCTCCAAGCGTCAGTTTCCGTTTGCTTTGATCGGGCAGAACCAGTTCCAGTTCGTTCACTTCCTTATAGAGGCGAAATTCCTGAAACAGCGGGTGCGCCTTCGCAAGGCGCTCTTCCAACGGGTTTAGTGCACATCGACCGATTCTCGGCTTTTTCAACGGGCGCTGGTAGAAAATGATGCGGAACAGATGATCCCGGCGTTCGTCTGTCATGATCTGCGGATAGTGCTGCGCCTGCGCGTTCCAGATGGCCAGGAATTCCGCTTCCAGAAGAGAGCGGTCCGGATAAAAGATGTAGCCTTCGGAGGTCAGCGCATCAGACCCTGCGCGCAGCCGCGCGACCAGACCGGACTCGCGCCGCATGGCGAGATATTCGCCATAGGTCCGTGCATGGCTCTTGCGGATCTCCGCATGCAGCTCCCGCACGCCGGTAGCGATCTTGCCGAGATCATTGTCTTTGCGATCCGTCTTGCGGTTCGATTTGAAGCCGCGTCGCTGGTTCAGATGGAAAAGCGCCCGGCCGATCTGGAAAAGAGGCAGCTTTTCGTCCAGCGCACGGCGCCGCAGCGCATAGGGCACATCGCTGGCAATGCCGCTTTCCTTTGGCCGGTCACCCAGCTCCCGCACCAGTTTCTGCCGTTCGGCCTTGTCCTCCGGCATCAGTCCGAATTCCGAAAGCGTGCGCAGCATGGATTGACGCCGCCGCAGATACCGGTCCCGACGCCGCGCCATCGCCCTCGCCTCACGGCGCGCGACGGCAAGCGAGGTTTTTGATTGCGGGTCTCGTCCATCGGAGTAAATTCGGACACCGATATCCCGGATGCGATAAGGCTCTCCTTTCGTATCCAGATCGAAAACGCACCAACCTATTGAATTTGTTCCGATATCGAATGAGAATATGTGCCGCTTCATGAGTGTCTCCGGAAAGTGGTTTTGTAGGGAATAAAATTCGAATGTTATCAAGTTAAGGAAGGCTGTCAATCAACTGCGTACAACTCTTGGTATCTTGAATAGTTATGCGCCTGAAAATAAACACGTTTCAATAGCCCCGGCTCCGTAACTTCAACCTTATGGAAAAGTGGTTTTGTAGTTGCGGCTTGGCGCTTGACAACCTGAGAGAGATTGACTACATTCTAATGGTCTAACAGATCAGAATTCACGCGTCTGGCCGTTAACAAGCTTTGACAGCACCAGATAAGGCCGATCCTCCGGGATCGGCTTTTTTGATTTTTGAATTCAAGAAGCAGATGCCCGCTTCATAGCGGCGAACGATTTCTGCCGGGAATATCCACCGCGCGAATCCTGTTGCAGGTTGCGACTGGAAATATACTATCCCTACAACAAGTCTTTGTCGGGCATGTCCAGCGATGTTGCGTGTTTTTTGTTTTTTATCATCACTGTTTTTGGCAACGCAGTCGTGGGCTGCTTTGAAGATAGAAGTCAAAGCGCTGGATGGTGATATAAGACTGATGCTGATCAGCGGTGATTTTGCTGACACGGATACGCTCTACGACTTCTATCGCCTCACACTTTCCGAGCATCCCGTGGCTGTCGCATTCAACAGTCCCGGCGGCAATGTGATGAAGGCAATGGAACTGGGCAGAGCCATTCGGGCGGCCGGATTATGGACTTTTCAGATCAGGGGCGCCGAATGCGCCTCTGCATGTTCGCTCGCATTCATGGGCGGCGTGAAACGATATGCTGAGCCGGGTTCGATCGGAGTCCACAAGTCATCCTTCGACAATACGACAGGCATGGCAGTTGAAGATGCTGTTTCTGCCGTGCAGCAGATAACGGCACAGGTCATCGCCTATATGGGGGAAATGGGCGTGGACCCGGCCTTGCTGCAACTGGCCTTGAGCTATGACAGCAATGACATCCGCTATCTTTCCGGAAGCGAGATGGCGCAGTACCGTCTGACGACGGTCCAGGACAACCAGACAGATCTCTCCGCCTCATCCACCTCATCGCCGCCTCAATCTGCGCCTGCGCCAGTGACGCCCAGTGCCATTGCTGGTCCTGCCGCAGAGTCTGTATCGCTCGGAATTCCGGTTCCCAAACGCGGCGAGGTGATGCATCCGAAACGGGCAGCGCCGATGCGGGCTGCTCCCGGGCCGAATGCTCCGAAGAAAAAGGAGGTTCCAAACGGCACGCCGATCAGGATTGATATGGTGAAAGGCGACTGGTTCAAGGTTTATGTGGGTGACGAAACGGGATATATGCACAAGACTTGGGTGCGGGTTGCCGAATATGAGGAGAACTCAGGCGAACAACGGTTCATCCAGGTCAAGAGCCTGGATACCTATGAAGCCGCACGAAGCTTCGCACAGGCTCAGCCCATACCGCTTGATGTGCATCTTGCCTCCAATTCCTGGTTTGCCATTACAATTCGCGGCACGTTCTCAGAAATAGAAGCCAAAGCGATTTCGAAACGATTGAAGGCGGACGGCAGCATCCCGGACGATGCCATGGTAACACTCGGAAATACCTACGTTCGAAAGCTCTGCTGCGAATAGCCATCAGGCCATCTCTCAAGTTTCGGAGTCCGAAACATTCGGAACGGATAAACATCGCAGTAGCGTCACAAGACCTTTCCGACATTGTTTCTACCGCCTCGACGGAAATCTCGAAAACCGAGTGATCGCGACACACAGAGTACTATCTGCCACTGCCATGCCCGATTCGGTGTGGGAACCTTGTCGATTCCAACACGCTTCGCCAGACTAACGGAAGGCCAATAACACGGCGGCCTAACCACCTACACTTTTCCGTCTGCCCAAGCCTCATACGCCAGCCTCACGATTTCCGCCGCGATGGCGGCAATGCTGGCGGAGAAGGTTTCTCTGGTCATGGTGGACTCTTGCTGGGGCATGGTGGACTCTGGCTGGCGTCGAAGGGCGATGAATAGCTGTTCGACGTGACCGGAGAGCAAACGGGCGATCCGACGGGCTGGGCTTGCCGGGATGGAGCCGAGCGGCACCTGGACAGGTGTCCGCCCAAAAGTCCTTGCGGGTCGGTCGGGATGGTGATCTGGAAACGGAACCCGCTTGCGCCACGGGTGAGATACATGGTGATTTCGCCGGGTAGAGTGCAGACGGAACACACCATCGGTCCGTATGGAAGCCTGGAGCACGAGTTCACGCTCAGCCGCGCCCGAGAGGAGCGAGACCGGATCGTCGAGGCCCTTGCACGAGGGGAGCTGCCATCCAGAAGTGGTCCACCGTCGAAGCGCCAGGAGACGGCTGAGATCCCTCAGGTGGCAAAGCCCTCCTTTGGCGAATTCGCGATCTCCTATGTGAATGAGATCGAGAGCGAGTTCCGCAACCCGAAGCATCGCGCCCAATGGCACTCGACGTTGAGGCGCTACTGTGAACCGATCTGGGACCTGCCGATCGATGAGGTAGGGATTGATCAGATCCTGGCAATCTTGAGCCCCATCTGGAACGCGAAGCAGGAGACGGCCTCCCGGGTGAGAGGCCGCATCGAGCGTGTCCTGGACGCGGCCACCGTCCGGAGATTGCGAACGGGAGACAATCCCGCCCGCTGGCAGAATACGTTAAGGCTCCTGCTTCCTCGGCGGCGAAAGCTGCAGAGAGGCCATCATACCGCCTTGCCTTATGACGAGTTGCCGGACCTCTGGCGGCGGCTGCAGCGACTGCAGTCCGTGTCAGCACGGGCCCTGCAGTTTGTCATCCTGACCTGCGTGTGGCTGGGGGAGGCTCTTGGCGCTACCTGGGATGAGATCGATTTCGAAAACCGGGTATGGCAAATCCCCGCTCACCGGATGAAAGCCAATCGGCCTCACCGGGTTCCCCTGACGGAGAACAGCCTCAGGATTCTGGAGGAGATGAGATCCATACAGATATCCGACTACATCTTTCCAGGCCATCGGGATGGGCGACCGATATCGCATGCAGCCATCCTGAAGCAAGCAAAGGCTTACCGGGAGGAATTAACCGTGCATGGCTTCCGCTCAAGCTTTCGGGATTGGGCAGGGGAGGAGACCGACCATGCCCGGGAGGTGGTCGAATGGCCTGCTGCCGGTTTTATGGACATCGAGTTAAGGTGTTCCTCCTGAAACCGGAGAGTATGAATGCAAAGACGAATATTCAGCCGCGAGTATAAGCTTGAAGCGGTGAAGCTGATCAGGGAACGTGGGGTCACTGTTGCCCAAGCGGCCCGTGACCTTGATGTCCATGAGAATGTGTTGCGCAAATGGGTTCGGGAATACGGTGAAGATCCCAGCCAGTCCTTTCCTGGAAAAGGCCAGATGAAACCGGAGCAGCTTGAGATCGAGCGGCTCCGTCGTGAAGTCGCCAAGCTGAAGGCGGAGCGCGATATCCTAAAAAAGGCCGCAGCCTACTTTGCCAGGGACGCGATATGAAGTTCGCGTTCGTTGCAAAGCACCGTTCGATCTGGCCCCTCTCGTCATTGCTGCGCAATGACTGCCGGGCAAGGGGTGGCATGGCTCTGCGAAGCGCTGGGGGTTTCTCGTTCAGGTTTCCATGCCTGGCTCAATCGTTCTCCGAGCGAACGCGCCCGCTATGATGAGGTTCTGCTGGACAAGATCACGCAGAGCTTCAAATCCAGCGACCGCACTTATGGTGCTCGCCGCGTATGGCACGACGTGTTGGAAGAAGGGTTATCCTGTGGCCTCCATCGTATTGAGCGGCTGATGCGTTTGAATGCGCTCAGGGCCAGACCGAGACGACGTGGCTTGCCAAAGGATGCCGGTGACCGCGCCGTTATCATGCCGAACGTGCTGGACCGTCAGTTCAGCACGGAGCGGCCGAACCAGAAATAGGTGGCCGACTTCACTTATATCTGGACCGCAGAAGGCTGGCTGTATGTCGCGGCCGTCATTGACCTGTTCTCACGCCGTGTCGTCGGCTGGTCGATGAATGCCAACATGACGGCCCAGTTCGTCACGGATGCGCTGATCATGGCGATCTGGCGTCGGGGAAAACCAGATGCGCTCCTGCATCATTCCGATCAGGGAAGCCAATACACGAGCGAGCAGTTCCAGTGCCTCATGGGCGACCACGGTATCACTTGCTCGATGAGCCGCTCTGGAAATGTCTGGGACAACGCCGCGATGGAGAGCTTCTTCTCTTCACTGAAAACGGAGAGAACAGCACGGAAGGTCTATCGTACCAGGAACGACGCCAGAGCGGACGTGTTCGATTACATCGAACGCTTCTACAATCCGAAACGCCGCCGCTCGACACTGGGCTATCTCAGCCCCAATGACTTTGAAACCAAGGTGGGATTAGCTTAACTTGGTGTCCGATAAACCGGCAGCAGGCCACATAGCGGATCTCGCCTCTTTTGATATCGATATCCCAGAGACTGGCAGCGCATTCTCGGGGCGTCGGCATCACTCTCATTTCGAATAGCTTCTTTATCGAAACTTTATGCCGATGCCCGTTCTTCCGCATCGAAGATTTATGCCGAAAAGCAGATCCTGAAGGCTCAGAAATCAAAACTGGAGACCTCCATGCAGGATCTTACCTTCCTCCTTCTCGGCGGCGGTGCCTTTCTCTTCTTCGCGCTCTACGCTCATTTGCTCAATCGCATCGGAGCCTGAACCATGGCTGAAACCCTGATCGGCCTCACGGTGTCGCTGGCGCTCGGCGTCTATCTGGTGATCACCCTTCTTTATCCAGAGCGCTTCTGACCTTCTTTCCGGAGTATTTCCCATGACCCTCGTCGGATGGCTGCAGATAGCCCTCCTGTTCGGGCTTGCGCTTGTCACCATCAAGCCGCTCGGCCTTTTCATGGCTCGCCTTTTCCAAGGTGAACGAACCTTCCTCTCGCCCGCTCTCGGTCCTGTCGAGCGCGGGTTCTACGCGCTCTCGGGCGTCAGGGCGGATAAAGAACAGGGATGGCTTGCCTATGCGCTTTCCATGCTTGCCTTTAATCTCGCGGGGTTCCTGCTGCTTTACGCGATGCTCCGGCTGCAGGCATATCTGCCGCTCAACCCGCAAGGCTTCGGGGCCGTGGCGCCCGACCTCGCCTTCAACACCGCGGTCAGCTTCGTCACCAATACCAACTGGCAGGCCTATGGCGGCGAGACCACGCTGAGCCATTTCAGCCAGATGGCGGGCCTGACGGTGCAGAACTTCCTCTCCGGCGCAACCGGCATGGCCCTGGCGATTGCCTTTACCCGCGCCTTTGCCCGCGGCTCGGCGGCCACGCTTGGCAACTTCTGGGTCGACATGACGCGCGCCACGCTTTACGTGCTGCTGCCCCTCGCGATCATAGTCGCCCTTGCCTTCGTCGCGCTCGGTCTGCCGCAGACGCTCGATGCCTCCCTGACCGTGACCACGCTCGAAGGCGCGCAACAGACGCTCGCCATGGGCCCGATCGCCAGCCAGGAAGCGATCAAGCAGCTCGGCACCAATGGCGGCGGCTTCCTGAATGCCAACGCGGCGCATCCCTTCGAAAATCCGAATGCCTTCTCGAACTACCTGAACATTCTCTCGATGCTCGGCATCACCACCGCGCTGTTTTACACCTTCGGCCAGATGGTGGGTGACCGCAGGCAGGGATGGGCCTTTGTCACGACAATCATGCTGTTCCTGATCGTCGGTACGGGGATCGTCTACCAGGCGGAAAGCGCGGGCAATCCGATCCATGTCGCTTTGGGTGTCGATCCGGCGCTCGGCAATATGGAGGGCAAGGAAGTGCGCTTCGGCCAGGCCATGACGGCCGCCTATGCCGCGGTCACGACAGGCATTTCCGACGGCGGCGTGAATGGCATGCACGGTTCCTTCACCGGGCTCGGTGGGCTGGTGCCGATGTTCTTCATGCAACTTGGTGAGGTTCTTCCGGGCGGCGTCGGCTCCGGCCTCTATGGCATGCTGGTCTTTGCGATCCTCGCGGTCTTCGTTGCCGGTCTCATGGTCGGACGGACGCCGGAACTTCTCGGCAAGAAGATCGAAGGCCGGGAGATGAAGCTCGCCATGCTCGCCATCCTCATCCTGCCGCTGGCAATCCTCGGCTTCAGCGCGACTTCCGCCCTCCTGCCAGTGGCGCTTGCCTCGCTGAGCGGTGCCGGCCCGCACGGGCTCTCGGAGATCCTCTACGCCTATACATCGGCAACCGCCAACAATGGCTCGGCCTTCGGCGGGCTTTCGGCCAATACGCCCTGGTATAACACCACCCTTGGCATCTCCATGCTGCTCGGCCGCTTTGCCTATGCGGTGCCCGTCTTGGCCATTGCCGGATCGCTCGCGGCCAAGCCGAAGATTGCCCCCTCCGCCGGCACCTTTGCCACCAATACGCCGCTCTTCGTCGGGCTGCTCGCCGCGATCATCCTGATCATCGGCGGTCTGCAGTTCTTCCCGGCACTCGCCCTCGGGCCGATCGTCGAGCACATCCAGATGCTCGCCGGCCAGACCTACTGATCCCAAGAGGTTCAAACCATGAAACGCCAGACCAGCCAGCTTCTCGACCGGACGATCCTCGTCCCTGCGATCGGCGAAGCGCTTCGCAAGCTCGATCCGCGCAGGCTCTACCGCAACCCGGTCATCTTCGTGACCGAGGTCGTGGCCGCGCTGACGACCCTGTTCTTCCTCCGCGACCTTGCCACCAACCCCTCTGGCGGCCTCTTCTCCGGCCAGATTGCCGCGTGGCTGTGGTTCACCGTCTTCTTCGCCACCTTCGCGGAATCGGTCGCTGAAGGTCGCGGCAAGGCGCAGGCCGAAAGCCTTCGTCGTGCCAAGACGGACCTCGTAGCCCATCGTGTGCCCGCCGATGGCAGCAGCCTGCTCGAAGCGGTCAGTGCATCGAGCCTCAAGGTCGGTGACATCGTCGTCGTCGAGGCCGGCGATCTCATCCCCGGCGACGGCGAAGTGATCGAAGGGATCGCCTCCGTCAACGAGAGCGCCATTACCGGCGAATCCGCACCCGTCATACGGGAGGCCGGCGGTGACCGCTCGGCGGTGACGGGCGGAACGCAGGTGCTGTCGGATGCCATCAAGGTCCGGATCACCGTGCCGCCGGGTGGCACCTTCCTTGACCGCATGATCGCGCTCATAGAAGGTGCCGAACGCCAGCGCACGCCGAACGAGATCGCACTCTCCATCCTTCTTTCGGGCCTCACACTCATTTTCCTGATTGCCGTGGTGACGCTCGGCGGCCTTGCGGTCTATTCCGGGACCATCCTCTCGGTCACCGTGCTCTCGGCACTCCTGGTCACGCTGATCCCGACCACGATCGGCGGCCTGCTTTCGGCAATCGGCATCGCGGGCATGGATCGCCTTGTGCGCTTCAACGTGATCGCCATATCGGGCCGCGCCGTGGAGGCGGCCGGCGATGTCGACACGCTTCTGCTCGACAAGACCGGCACGATCACCTTCGGCAACCGCATGGCGAGCGAATTTCTTCCCGTTACAGGCGTTTCAGCAAGAGAGCTTGCCGAAGCCTCGCTTCTCGCAAGCCTTGCCGACGAAACGCCGGAAGGCCGGTCCATCGTGGCCCTTGCCCGCGGCGAATTCGGCCTGCCGGAGCCTGGTCAGCCGGAGGCGGTGGTGCCCTTCGCTGCCGAAACCCGCCTCTCGGGTGTGGACCTCGGCGGTCGGCGGCTGCGCAAGGGAGCGGTCGACTCCGTGCTGAAGTTTTCGGGCCTTTCGCAGGACGAGGCACCCCACGGTTTCCGGGAAAGTGTTGAGAAGGTCGCCCGCAGCGGCGGCACGCCCCTTGCCGTGACGGATGGCGAGCGCATTCTCGGCGTTATCCATCTGAAAGACGTCGTGAAGCCGGGTATCAAGGAACGCTTCGCTGCCATGCGCGCCATGGGCATACGCACCGTCATGGTCACGGGCGACAATCCGCTCACCGCTGCGGCGATTGCCTCGGAAGCCGGTGTGGACGACTTTCTGGCGGAAGCCAAGCCGGAGGACAAGCTTGCCTATATCCGCAAGGAGCAGAAGGGCGGGAAGCTGATCGCCATGTGCGGCGACGGCACGAATGATGCCCCGGCATTGGCCCAGGCCGATGTGGGTGTTGCCATGCAGACCGGAACGCAGGCCGCTCGCGAAGCCGCCAACATGGTCGACCTCGATTCGTCGCCCACCAAGCTCATCGAGATCGTGGAGATCGGGAAGCAGCTGCTGATGACCCGCGGCGCGCTCACCACCTTCTCCATCGCCAATGATGTCGCAAAGTATTTTGCCATCATTCCGGCGCTCTTCATCGCCGCCTATCCGGGGCTGGACGCACTCAACATAATGGGCCTCGGCTCCCCGAATTCGGCGATCCTCTCTGCCGTCATCTTCAACGCACTGATCATCATTGCCTTGATCCCACTGGCTCTGAAGGGCGTACGCTATAGGGCTGTCGGGGCAGCCGCCCTGCTGCGACGAAACCTCACCGTCTATGGCCTCGGTGGCCTGATCCTTCCCTTTGCCGGCATCAAGATCGTCGATCTCGTCGTCAACAGCCTTCATCTGGTGTAATCATGATCACTCAAGTGAGACCTGCTCTTTCCATGATCCTCCTGTTCACGGCCCTGCTCGGCGTCGGTTACCCGCTTGTCGTAACAGGCATAGCCGGCGCCTTGTTGCCCAGCCAAGCACGCGGGAGCCTTGTGACCGTCGATGGGACCCCGGTCGGGTCGGCATTGGTCGGCCAGTCCTTTACCAGCGACCGCTATTTTCACGGCCGCCCTTCGGCAACCGCGGAAACGCCGTATAATGGCGCCTCGTCCGGCGGAACCAGTCTTGGCCCCACATCCGCAAAACTTCGGGATATGATCGATGCCCAGATCCGGGACCTGCGAACCGCAGGAGTCGAGGGCCCTCTTCCTGCGGACGCGGTGACCTCTTCCGGCTCAGGCCTCGATCCCCATATTTCACCTGCTTTTGCAAAGCTGCAGATCGCCCGTGTCGCAAAGGTGCGGCAAATCTCGGAGCAGCAGGTGGCGGCGCTGGTCGAGGCCAGCACGAGCCGGCCCGCCCTGGGCTTCATCGGCGAACCACGTGTCAATGTGCTGAGGCTCAACATGGCGCTCGATAAAAGCATCCCGCAGAAGTAAACAGACGCCATGACAGAGACCCCGAGACAGACCCGGCCCGATCCCGATGCCCTGCTTTCGCTGGCGAAGCGCGAGGAGCGGGGGCGGCTGACCGTCTTTCTCGGAGCGGCTCCCGGCGTCGGCAAGACCTTCGCCATGCTGTCGCGGGCGAGACGGCTGCAGGCAGAAGGTATCGACATCGCCATCGGTCTTGTGGAAACACACGGAAGGGCGGAAACGGCAGAACTGCTCTCCGGTCTCGAAATCCTGCCGCGTCGACCCATGGACTACCGGGGGAAACAGATCGAGGAGTTCGATCTCGATGCCGCGCTCGCCCGCCGCCCGGCCATCCTGATCGTCGATGAACTGGCCCATAGCAATCCACCGGAATGCCGCCATCCCAAACGCTATCAGGATGTCGAGGAACTGCTGGAAGCCGGGATCCATGTCTGGACCGCGATCAACGTCCAGCACCTCGAGAGCCTTTCTGACGTCGTGTCGCAGATCACCGGTATTGCGGTGCGCGAAACCGTGCCTGACCGGGTCCTTAATGAGGCCGATGACATCGTGCTGATCGACCTGCCCCCGGACGAGTTGATTGAACGGCTTAAGCAGGGAAAGGTCTATGTCCCTGAGAACGCCAAAAGGGCCATCGAGAAATTCTTTCGTCCTGGTAATCTGACCGCACTCCGGGAAATGGCGCTGCGGCGGACGGCGGACCGGGTGGACGACCAGATGGTCGATTATCTCCGGCAGAACGCGATTGAGGAGACATGGGCAACCGCCGAACGGCTGATTGTCTGCATTGCAGCGGACACGACAGCCCTTTCGGTCGTGCGCGCCGGCAGCCGGCTCGCGGTCAGTCTCAATGCCCGCTGGACCGTGGTGCATGTGGAGCGCCCCGACCGACCTGTGGAGGGCAAGGACCTTTCATTTGTTGATGAGGCGCTCGATCTTGCAGTCCGCCTCGGGGCAGAGACGCAGAGACTGATTGCCCAGGACTATGTGAATGCACTTCTTAAGCTGGCGAGAAACGAGCATGCGACCCAGATCGTCATCGGGGTCACCCGGCGCAATGCCTTTTCCCGTTTCTTGAAGCCTTCGCTGGTCGCCAACCTCATCGAGCGCGCCGAGGATATTTCTATCCATCTTGTGACGGTGCAACCGCGTGCGCGGGAACGAAGGGGCCAGCGGGCGATTGCTACGAAGCCACGCTCGGAGCTCGTTCAAGACCTTGGCATGTCCGCTGCCAGCACCGCAGGGGCTACGCTGCTCGGGCTGGTGCTGAACAGTCTCCTGCCGCTCCCCAATGTCTCGCTTCTCTATCTGCTCGGCGTGGTCATCGCCGCAATCCGCAATGGCTACCGGGCCGCGATCGTTACGGCCGTACTTTCCGCACTGGCCTATAATTTCTGTTTCATTCCGCCGATCGGCACGCTGACCATCGCGGCACCCCATGAAGTCTTTGCGTTCTTCGTCTTCATCATCGCTGCGATGATAGCTGGCGGCATTGCTTCCCGCGTTCGCGATCAGGCCAGAAGTGCCGGCGAGCGGGCAAGGGTAACACAGTCTCTCTACGAGTTTTCCAGCAAGATCTCGGCAACGGTGGATGCCGACGAGGTTGTCTGGGCGGCCGTATCCCAGCTCTACCTGATGCTGAAGCGCCCGAGCGTCATCCTCATGCCGAGACAGGGGGAGCTATCCGTGCATGCGGCCTGGCCGCCGGACACCACCGTGGAAATCATCGATGCCGGCGCAGCACGCTGGGCTTATGACAGGCGGGAGGCTGCGGGCTCCGGAACAGGAACGCTGCCGTCGAGCACCTTCCAGTTCCGCCCGCTCGAAACCCCGCAGGGTGTCGTCGGTGTCTGTGGCTATGGGATTGCAGGCGGTCCGCTCTCCAGTTCGGACGAGCGGATCTTCGGTGCCATCATTCATCAGGTTGCCGTTGCCATCGACCGCGCGCGGTTGTCCAAAGCCGCGATGGAGCATACCGCGGCACTCGCCGGGGAGCGTTTTCGCTCGGCGCTGCTTTCCTCGATCTCCCATGACCTGCGCACTCCGTTGGCGACGATCACAGGGGCGATCACCAGCCTTCGCCAGTTCGGCGAAAACATGGACCCGGCAACCCGCGACGACATGCTGCAGACCATCGAGGAAGAAGGCACGCGGCTGGCCCGCTACGTCTCGAACCTTCTCGACATGACACGGATCGAGGCAGGCACGATCGAGCCGGCGCGCGAATGGATCGACCCGTCCGACGTCGTGCGCGAGGCGGCCGAAATGGGACGTCGCAACCACCCGGAGGCGAGGATCGAAACCAGCATTGCCGATCGAATGCCGCTGATCACGGGTGATGCGGTTCTCTTGCAGCAGGTCCTCTTCAACCTGATAGACAATGCGGTGAAGCATGGCGGAGGGGAGCCGATTACCCTCTATGCACGACCGGATGCGGGGGACATCGTGGTTTCAGTAACGGACCTGGGCAAGGGCATTCCCGCAGGAGAGCTTTCGAAAGTCTTCGAGAAATTCTTCCGCGGCGGCGGAAGAAGCGACGGCCGGGTGATCGGTACCGGTCTTGGTCTCGCGATCGCAAAAGGCTTCGTCGAAGCGATGGGCGGAAAGATTTCCGCCACAAGCCCTGCAGTCCGCAAACGCGGCACGCGCTTCACCATCCGCCTGCCCATTCCACCGCAGCCCGATCTCGAAAGGGAAAACCGATGAGCGGCCACCGTATCTTGGTCGTGGATGACGAACCGCAGATCCTGCGTTTCCTGAGGCCGGCGTTGAACGCCGCGGGCTATGACGTCATCGAAGCCACAACAGGCACCGAAGCTCTGTCAAAAGCGTCCACCCAATCTCCGGATCTGATCATTCTCGATCTCGGCCTGCCCGACATGGACGGCAAGGAGGTTATTACCCGCCTGCGCGGCTGGTCGACCATTCCGATCATCATCCTCTCGGCGCGAGACAGGGAAGCGGAAAAGATTGCGGCGCTTGATCTCGGGGCGGATGACTATGTCGAGAAGCCCTTCGGCATCGGCGAACTGACAGCACGTATTCGAACCGGGCTCAGGCACAGCATGAAAACGGATGCCATCGCGGACATCATTCAGTCTGACGGACTTCTGATCGACCTTGTCCATCGCACCGTCTCACGCGATGGAACCTCGATCCGTCTGACACCCAAGGAATATGACCTGCTGGTTCTTCTCGCCCGCCATGCGGGAAAGGTCATGACCCACCGTGCCCTGCTGACATCGGTCTGGGGGCCGGCGCATGCCGAAGACCTGCAGTACCTCCGCGTCTTCATTGGTCAGCTGCGGTCAAAGGTGGAAAGGGACCCTGGCACTCCACGGCTTATCCTGACGGAACCAGGTGTGGGCTACAGATTCGCCGAAGGGAGCTAGTTCAAGGTGGAAGTATAACTTGCATGATGCAGAGTTTTAATGGTGACCACTTTGGCCTTCAACTGTCTGAGAGAAAAAAGCGGATTATGGGCTTGCTAGTTGGATGGGCAGCTCACCGGTTGCTGTTATTGCAGTCTCAATCAAATGAATGAAGCCGATGTTAGAGCTTTTTCACCCGCGCGGGTGATGGCGCACCAATAGCAACTGAAGTCGATATTTTTCCGTATTTTGATTCCCGCAAAATCGCCTCAGAATGCGTTTGTGGCGTTCAAGCCCTGATTATGCCCGCGGCGCACAAATCGCGCCTACAGCCAGTTTCGCAGGAAATGGGCATGGTGGAGTTCTGTAGATACACAACGCAAAGTGCAGAGCGAGCCCAATCACTGTTGGTTCCAATAGAACCTCCATCCTTCACAGTTACCCGCTCATCGCAAGATCATTATGTTTCATAATCTTTCCGCGAGCGCGACTACCAGCGTTACCGTGATGAAGTCATTGAGCGTGAGCGTGTTGCGTGGACAGTTTGGGCCAAAAACTACGCAGCCCATTGCGGACACCAAAAAACAAATCTTTTCAAGGAAGTATGGCGGACAGAGAGGGATTCGAACCCTCGATACGCTTTCACGTATACACGCGTTCCAGGCGTGCGCCTTCAACCACTCGGCCACCTGTCCATTCCGGCGTGGCGGTTCGAGCGAACCAACCTGCGGACGGGCGGGATATATACAGAGGTTCTTCTCCCGATCAACCGAAATCTGAACGAATTTTCGCCGGACATGACAAAACTGTGTATGGCGCGCGCGCTTGTAGGCGTGGCGCGGCTGCCCTATCTTTGGCTCATCATCTGCGGTTAAGGACCTCTTTCGGTCGGAGGAAGACGGAACATGCGTTTCCTGTTGCGTTTCGTCAGTTTTCTGCTGCTCGTCGGCGCGGTCTTCGGCGCGACGATCGACACCATTACCTCCGTTGCCGATTCTGCGGTGGTTCTGACCCCGATCGGCACCGTCTGGACCCTCTTCGATCCGGCAAGCCTGACCGGGGCCGAAGCCCGCCTTGCGGCGAGCGGCCTGCCCGCGAGCGCGGGCGAAGGGTTCCGCTGGCTGCTGGCCCAGCCGGCCTTTGCCGTGGCGCTCGCGCTGTCGCTGCTCTTCTGGATCGCCGGCTATCGCCGGCCGCCTGCTGCCGGTCGCTTTGCCGCCTGAATGCCCCAACCTTCACGAACCCCAGGGAGGCTTCGTCATGTTCGCGCTTGACATGTTTACCAAGAAAACCGTGATGCCTACGCCGGAAACCGCCCTTCCGGGACGGCCGGATCCCATTCCCACCGCCGAACATCATTTCGTCAATGGCCGCCCGCTCAAGGGGCCCTATCCCGATGGCGTCGAAACCATCTATCTCGGCATGGGCTGCTTCTGGGGGGCCGAGCGGCTTTTCTGGAAGCTGCCGGGCGTATGGGTCACTTCGGTCGGCTATATGGGTGGCCTTACTCCGAACCCCACCTATCATGAAACCACGACCGGCCTCACGGGCCATGCAGAAGTGGTGAAGGTGGTCTTCGATCCCGCGGTGATCTCGCTCGACCGGCTGCTCGCCACCTTCTTCGAGGAGCATGATCCGACCCAGGGCATGCGCCAGGGCAACGATATCGGCACCACCTATCGCTCGACGATCTACACCACCACCGTCGACCAGCTTGACCGGGCAAAGGCGCTGCGCGACCGTTTCCAGAATGCCCTTTCCGATAGCGGCGTCACCCGCCCGGTCACCACCGAGATCGCGCCGGCCGGCCCCTATTTCTACGCAGAAGACTATCACCAGCAGTATCTGGCGAAGAATCCGGGCGGCTATTGCGGCCTGAAGGGCACGGGCGTTTCCTGCCCCGCAGGCTGAATATCACCCCTTTCTTAATCAGTGGAAACATCGCTCCCGCTTTTGCAAGACCGGGAGCGATTTTTATGTTTTTACAAGGGCTTGATCCGGGTGTTGCACCGGCCTCCGGCTTCTTTACCAAGTGAAAAATTTCTGATGAATTTTTTCCGGAGCCGTGCAAGGATGGCTGAAGCCAGGCTTTGGAAAAGGGGCCGGCTCAACCGCAGACATGTCCCGCAAGGGGCTTGCGGGAGGACCCAACAAGATCATTAGAAGAATAGGGCTGCACAATGAAGAAAACCCTTCTCAGTCTCCTCGCCATGGCGGCCATGTCCGCCACCGCGCTGGCGGCAGACATCAAGCCGGCACTCGTTTACGGCACCGGCGGCAAGTTCGACAAGTCGTTCAACGAGGCAGCTTTCAACGGCGCGGAGAAGTTCAAGACCGAAACCGGCATCGAATTCCGCGACTTCGAGCCGACCGGCGATACCCAGGGCGAGCAGGCCATCCGCAACTTTGCCTCCAAGGGCTATAACCCCGTCGTCGCCGTGTCCTTCGCCTGGACCTCGGCCATCGAAAAGGTTGCCGCCGAATTCCCCGATACCAAGTTCGTTCTGGTCGACTCCGTCGTCGACAAGCCGAATGTCCGCTCGGTTGTCTATAACGAGCATGAAGGGTCCTACCTCGTTGGCGTTCTCGCCGGCATGGCCTCCAAGACCGGCAAGGTCGGCTTCATCGGCGGCATGGATATTCCGCTGATCCGCAAGTTCGAATGCGGCTACGAGCAGGGCGCCCGCGCTGCCAACCCGAAGATCGAAGTATTCCAGAACATGACCGGCACCACGGGTGCGGCCTGGAACGACCCGGTTCGCGGTGGCGAGCTCACCAAGAACCAGATCGACCAGGGCGCGGATGTGGTCTATGCGGCAGCCGGCGCAACCGGCCTCGGTGTGCTGCAGACCGCCGCCGACAATGGCAAGCTGTCGATCGGCGTGGACTCCAACCAGAACTACCTGCATCCAGGTTCGGTGCTGACCTCCATGGTCAAGCGCGTCGACCTGGCCGTCTACAACGCCTTCTCTGATGCCAAGAACGACAAGTTCACCGCTGGCGTGCAGGCGCTGGGCGTGAAGGAAGATGGCGTGGGCTGGGCGCTCGACGACAACAACAAGTCGCTGATCACCCCGGAAATGCAGGCTGCCGTTGACAAGGCCAAGGCCGATATCATTGCCGGCACGGTCAAGGTTCATGACTATATGAGCGACAATTCCTGCCCGAAGTGATCGGATGACATCGCGGCGGACGCGAGGGGGAGAGCCCTCGCGTCCGCTTTTTCAATAAGAACTTGGGGAAAGAGATCGTCGAAGCCGGCACACCGGCACGCGATCCAGGGGCCAGCCCATCCATTCGCGGATAGCAGGTGCGCTACACGGTTGCGCCGCCGCCGTCGCCTTCCGGTCGAAGCGGCCGGGGCAGGGGTGTTTCCGTCAGGCCTGAAAGGCGCTGCGCTCCGAAGGTTTCGTCCGGCTGCCGCCGGCGGCGCTCGATCCCCTCACGCGGAGCCGCATCGTGACGGATCAACCAGCCATCGAGCTTATCGGCATCGACAAGAAATTCGGCGCCGTTCATGCCAACAAGAACATCAACCTCACCGTGGCCAAGGGCTCCATCCACGGCATCATCGGCGAAAACGGGGCGGGCAAGTCCACCCTGATGTCGATCCTCTACGGTTTCTACCAGGCCGACAGCGGCGAAATCCGCATCAATGGCAAGCCGGTGAACATCAAGGACAGCCAGACGGCCATTTCCGCCGGCATCGGCATGGTGCACCAGCACTTCATGCTGGTGGAAAACTTCACCGTTCTCGAAAACATCATGCTGGGCGCGGAAGGCGGCGCATTGCTGGCCAAGGGCGTGGCCTCGGCCCGCAGCGAACTGAAGCGGCTCGAGACCGATTACGGCCTGGAAGTGGATCCCGATGCCGTCATCGAGGAACTCGCCGTCGGCCTGCAGCAGCGGGTGGAAATTCTCAAGGCCATGTATCGCGGCGCCGAGATCCTCATTCTCGACGAGCCGACCGGCGTTCTCACCCCGTCCGAGGCGGATCACCTCTTCAAGATTCTGGGCGTGCTGCGCGATCAGGGCAAGACCGTCATCCTCATCACCCACAAGCTGCGCGAAATCATGGCGATCACCGATACGGTCTCCGTCATGCGCCGCGGCGAAATGGTGGCGACGCGCAAGACCAAGGAAACCTCCGTGGAGGAACTGGCCGAACTGATGGTCGGCCGCCGGGTTCTCCTGCGCGTGGAAAAGGGCGAAGCAAAGCCGGGCGCCGTGGTGCTCTCTGTGCGCAACCTCACCGTCAAGGACAATCGCGGTGTCACCATGGTCGACAACGTGTCTTTCGATGTCCGCGCGGGCGAGATCGTCGGCATTGCGGGTGTGGCCGGCAATGGCCAGTCGGAGCTTCTGGAAGCGCTCTCGGGCATCCGCCCGCCCTCGTCGGGCGAAATCCTGATCGACGGCCAGCCGATCGGCCGGGCAAGCCCGGCGCGGCTGCGCGAACTGGGCCTCGCCCATATTCCCGAAGACCGCCATCACATGGGCCTCGTCCTGAAGTTCGAGGAATATGAGAATGCCGCGCTCGGCTATCACCGCGATCCGAAATATGGCCGCGGCTTCATGCTGGATCTTGAGGCGATGCGGAAGGATGCGGTCGAAAAGATCGAGAAATACGATATCCGTCCGCCCAATCCGCGACTCAAGACCGCCAATTTCTCGGGCGGCAACCAGCAAAAGATCGTGGTCGCCCGCGAGATCGAGCGCGATCCGCGCATCCTGCTGATCGGCCAGCCCACTCGCGGCGTCGATATCGGCGCCATCGAATTCATTCACCGCCGGATCATCGACATGCGGGACCAGGGCAAGGCCCTCCTGCTGGTCTCGGTGGAGCTCGATGAGATCCGCGCCCTTTCCGACCGAATCCTCGTCATGTTTGCCGGCCATATCGTCGGCGAGAAGACGGCCGAGGCCGGTGAACAGACACTCGGCCTGATGATGGCCGGCATTGCCGCATGACGAGGCCCTGATGAGCACTGCATCCGTTCCGCTTCCCAACTGGATCACCTATGGCCTCATGCCATTCCTCAATCTGGTTGTGGCCTTCTTCATCTCCGGCCTCGTGGTCTGGCTGATAGGGGAAAATCCCTTCGAGGCGCTGAAACTGCTGCTGATCGGCGCGCTCGGCCGCGGCGAAGGCATCGGTTTCACGCTGTTCTATGCCACCAACTTCATCTTCACCGGCCTTTCGGTGGCGGTGGCCATCCATGCCGGCCTCTTCAACATCGGCTCCGAAGGCCAGGCCTATCTGGGCGGACTCGGGGCGGCGCTTGTGGCGCTGGCACTGGATCATTACCTGCCCTGGTACCTCACCATGCCCTGCGCGGTGCTGGGCGCCGCCGCCTTCGGCGCCGCCTGGGCCTTCATTCCCGCCTGGCTGCAGGCCAGGCGCGGCAGCCACATCGTCATCACCACCATCATGTTCAACTTCATCGGCGCGGCACTGATGGTCTATCTGCTGGTCAACGTGCTGATCGTGCCCGGCAAGATGGCGCCGGAAACCCGCACCTTCCTGGAAGGTGGGCAGCTGCCGAAGCTCGACTGGCTTCTTGCCCTCTTCGGGCTGAAGCTCGGAGCCGCGCCCTTCAATTTCTCCTTCATCGTCGCGCTCGTCATGTGCGTCGCGGTCTGGTTCCTCATCTGGCGCACCAAGTTCGGCTATGAAATGCGCACGCTCGGAATCAGCCCCTCGGCGGCCAGCTATGCCGGCATTCCCTATGCCCGCACCGTCATCATCACCATGCTGATTTCGGGCGGGCTCGCGGGCATGATGGCGCTGAACCCCGTCATGGGCGCCTCCGCGCGCCTGCAGGTGGAATTCGTCGGCGGCGCGGGCTTCGTCGGCATCGCCGTGTCCCTCATGGGACGCAACCATCCGCTCGGCATCGTGCTTGCGGCCCTGCTCTTCGGCATTCTCTACCAGGGGGGCGGTGAGCTCTCCTTCGACATGCCCAACATCACGCGCGACATGATCGTCGTCATCCAGGGTCTAGTGATCCTCTTTGCCGGCGCGCTCGAATATATGTTCAGGCCCGCGCTGGTACGGCTCTACCAGTCCTTTGTGAAGGCCTGAGGAGATCAGACATGGATTACATCGATATCTTCATTTCCATCCTGGGCTCCACCATCCGTCTGTCGATCCCGCTGATCTTCACGGCGCTTGCCGGCCTGTTCTCGGAACGCTCAGGCGTTTTCGACATCGGGCTCGAGGGCAAGATGCTCTCCTCCGCCTTTGCCGCGGCTTGCGTCGCCTATATCACCGGCAATGCCTGGCTTGGCCTGCTTGCCGGCATCGCCATTTCCGTGGCGCTGTCGCTGGTCCATGGCTTTGCCTCGATCACCAATCGCGGCAACCAGATCGTCTCCGGCGTTGCGATCAATTTCGTCGCGGCCGGCCTCACCATCGTGCTCGGCCAGGCCTGGTTCGGGCAGGGCGGCCGCACCCCGCAGCTCACCGCATCCGGCCGCTTCGGCGAAATCAAGTTCCCCTATGCGGCGGAACTGCGCGACAGCGGCTATCTTGGCAAGTTCTATGCGGATGTGATTTCCGGCCACAACATCCTCACCTACATGGCCTTTGCCGCCGTGCCGATTTCCTGGTGGATCCTCTACCGCACCCGGTTCGGGCTCAGGCTGCGGGCCGTGGGTGAAAATCCGGGCGCGGTGGATACGGCGGGCATTTCCGTCACCTGGCTGCGCTACCGCGCCGTCATCTGCGCCGGCATTCTCTGCGGTTTCTCCGGCACCTATCTCGCCATTGCCCAGTCGGCGGCCTTCATCAAGGATATGTCGGCCGGCAAGGGCTATATCGCGCTCGCCGCCCTCATCTTCGCCAAGTGGAAGCCCGTGCCGGTCATGTTCGCCTGCCTTCTCTTCGGCTTCCTCGATGCCTTTGCTAATTTCATGCAGGGCAAGTCGGTGCCGGGAATCGGCGAAGTGCCGGTACAGATTTTCCAGGCGCTGCCCTATGTCCTCACCTGTATCCTGCTTGCAGGCTTCATCGGTGTCGCCCATCCGCCGAAAGCCGGCGGCGTGCCCTATACGAAGGAGCGTTGATCCATGTCCCACGACCTTTTCGAGGCTGCGAAGGCCGCCATGGCCTTCGCCCATGCGCCCTATTCGAAATTCCCCGTCGGGGCCGCAATCCGCGCCGATGATGGCAAGATCTATACAGGCGCCAATATCGAGAACCTTTCCTTCCCGCAGGGCTGGTGCGCCGAACCGACGGCCATCGGCTGCATGATCATGGGTGGCGGCAAGCGTATCGTCGAAATGGCGGTGATTGCGGAAAAGCTGCCGCTCTGCCCGCCCTGCGGCGGCTGCCGCCAGAAGATCGCGGAATTTGCCGACAAATCGACGCCGATCTATCTTTGCGACGAGGTGGGCGTGAAGAAAACCCTGACCCTGGAACAGATGCTGCCCGGCAGCTTTGAAACGGATCTGCTCGGATGAAGGCCATTCTCGACAGTCTGAAGGCCCGCCTCGGCGGCCTCGCCCCGCGCCATGCGGTGATCCTCGGCTCCGGCCTCGGTTCGCTGGTGGAGGCGCTCAACGATCCGGTACGCATTCCCTATCGTGATCTCCCGGGCTTTCCGCAAAGCGCCGTCTCCGGCCACGCGGGGGAATTTGTCGGTGGCACGCTCTCGGGCGTCCCGGTCCTGATGATGTCCGGCCGCATCCATTATTACGAAAAGGGCAATGCGGCGGCCATGCGGCTCCCGCTGGAAGTGCTGAAGGCGCTCGGCATCGAGGTTCTCATCCTCACCAATGCCGCCGGCTCCGTTCGGGACGACATGCCCCCCGGCTCGGTCATGCAGATCACCGACCACATCAATTTCTCCGGCGAGAACCCGCTGATCGGCGAGGAAAGCGATGCCCGCTTCACCGGCATGACCAATGCCTATGATCCCGATCTAGCCGTTGCCATGCGCTCGGCTGCAGAACGCACAGGCACACCCCTTCACCAGGGCGTCTACATGTGGTTTTCGGGCCCGAGCTTCGAAACGCCGGCGGAAATCCGCATGTCGCGCATACTGGGCGCGGATGCGGTCGGCATGTCCACCGTGCCGGAAGTCATCATCGCCCGGTTCCTGGGTCTGAAGGTTGCGGCCGCCTCTGTCGTCACCAATTTCGGCGCGGGCATGACCGGCAATGAAATCACCCATGCGGAAACCAAGGAAATGGCCCCCATCGGGGGCAAGCGGCTGGCCACGATCCTCAAGGACATGCTTGCCAGCGAAGGACAGCGACATGGATAATCTCACCGCCGCCAGGCGCGCCCTTTCGGTTCTGGATCTCACCAATCTCAAGGAAGATTGCACGCCGGATCAGATCGATGCGCTGGTGAAGAAGGCAGGAACGCCCCACGGGCCGGTGGCCGCCATCTGCATCTGGCCCCGCTTTGTCGCTCAGGCGCGCGGCCTTCTGGGTGCCGGCGCCTACATCCGGATCGCGACCGTGGTGAACTTCCCCTCCGGAGACGGAACGGTCGGCGAAACCGTGGACGAGACGACAAAGGCGCTTGCCGACGGTGCCGACGAGATCGACCTCGTCATTCCCTACAAGGCCTTCCTGAAGGGCGACGAGTCCGGAGTGTCTTCCATGGTTGCGGCGGTCAAGGCGGCCATCCCGGCACCTGCGCGTCTCAAGGTCATTCTGGAAACCGGGGAGATCCGCGATCCCGCACTCATCCGCAAGGCCAGCGATCTTGCCATTGCCGCGGGTGCCGATTTCATCAAGACCTCGACTGGCAAGACCGCGGGCAATGCCACGGAGGAAGCCGCGGCCGTCATGCTCGATGCGATCAGGGCAAGCGGCAGGCCGGTGGGTCTGAAACCCTCCGGCGGCATAGGATCCGTGCCGGTCGCCGCCCGCTACCTCGCGCTCGCCGATGAAAAGATGGGCGAGGGCTGGGCGGTCGCAGAGACCTTCCGTTTCGGCGCCTCGGGTCTCCTCGATGATATCCTGCGCGTGCTCGATGGCGGTGCCTCTGCCGCCGGCGGCGCGGGCTACTGACATGCTGCCGCAGGAGATCATTCTGCGGAAGCGCAACGGCCATGCGCTTGCCCCTGCCGATATTGCCGATTTCATCGGCCGTCTCGGTCGCGGCGAACTGTCCGAAGGCCAGATCGGGGCCTTTGCCATGGCCGTCTGGTTCCGCGGCATGACCGCTGAGGAGACGATCGCGCTGACCCTTGCGATGCGCGACAGTGGCGATGTGCTGGCCTGGCAGGATATGGGCAAGCCGATTGCCGACAAGCATTCGACGGGGGGTGTGGGCGACAATGTCTCCCTGATGCTGGCGCCGATTGCCGCCGCCTGCGGCCTCGCCGTGCCGATGATCTCGGGCCGCGGCCTCGGCCATACCGGTGGGACGCTGGACAAGCTCGAATCCATACCCGGCTACAACATCATGCCGGACGAGGCGCTGTTTCGCCAGACAGTGCGCGAGGCGGGATGCGCGATCATCGGCCAGACGGCAGCGCTCGCACCCGCCGACAAGCAGCTTTATGCCGTGCGCGACGTCACCGCGACGGTCGACAGCGTTCCGCTCATCACCGCCTCCATCCTGTCCAAGAAGCTTGCCGCCGGCCTCGAAAGCCTCGTTCTCGATGTCAAGGTTGGAAATGGCTCCTTCATGCAGGACCTGGACCAGGCGCTGGAACTCGCCCGCTCGCTGGTTGCCGTGGCCAATGGCGCCGGCGTCAGGACCTCCGCTTTGTTGACGGACATGAACGAGCCGCTGGCCGATGCCGCCGGCAATGCGGTCGAGATTGCAAATGCGGTCGAATTTCTGGCAGGCCAGAAGGCCGGAACGCGCCTCGAAAGCGTGGTTCTGTCTTTTGCGGCAGAGATGCTCGTTTCGGCGGGTGTCGCACCCGACGTCGAGACGGCGCATGCAAGAACGGCCGCCGCGCTCGCTTCCGGTAAGGCCATGGAGCATTTTTCCCGCATGGTCCATCGTCTGGGTGGCCCCGCCGATTTCGTCGAAGAGTACCGCCGCTATCTGCCGGAAGCACCGGTGGTGGTGCCGGTTCCCGCACCGCGGAGCGGCTATCTCGCCGCCTGCGATACGCGTGCCCTCGGCATGGCGGTGATCCGGCTCGGCGGCGGGCGGCTGAAGCCCACGGATGCGATCGATCACCGGACCGGTTTTTCGGGGATCAGGCCGCTCGGCACCCGTGTGGAAAAGGGCGAACCGCTTGCTATCCTCCATGCGGCCGACGCGGAAAGCGCTGCCGCCATCGCTGCGGATGTGGCGGGGCTCTACACGATCTCGAATGAAAAACCTGCCGCCGCACCGGTCATCCTCGCAAGGATCTAGCGGTTGACAGGAGGCGAGGGGACATTTCTGGCTACTGCCGGAGCACCATCTTGCCGTCTTCGACGCTGAAGGATTTCAGCTTGCGCAGGAAGCTCATGCCGATCAGCGTGCCGTCGAGCGCCTCGTCCTTGAGAACAAAGGCTTCCACGGATGATACCCGCAATGACCCGATCTCGACCCGGTCGAGAACCACATGGGCCGCCTGTGCGGGGCCATTGGCGGTGTTGACGGCATAGCGGAAGTCGAGCCCGTTTCCGGTGAAGCCGAGCTGCCGCGCCGTCTTTTCGTTCATGGCCACGAAGGTGGCGCCGGTATCCACCAGGCCCTCGATCGTCCGGCCATTAAGCCGGAAGGAGGTCACATAGTGTCCGGCCTCATTGGCGGGAATGGAATAGCTGCCGGGAGAAACCGGAGCGGGGGCGACGGCCTTTGCCAGCTCCATGGTGGCGGGCTGCGCGACCGGTTCGGAAGGCGTGATCAGCAGTTTCGGCACCTGGGACATGGCCACCGCACCGACCACGACGAGTAACAGGTTGCGCGCGATCATCGAAGCATTCCTTCTTCTTAGTTTTCGGAAAGCATAGGAAAGAGGCTTCAAAATTGCGCTAACGGTCAAAGTAAAGGCCGCGGAAACATCTGTTTCCACGGCCAATAATAGTGTTTTGGTTAAGGCTCGGTGAGTGGTTACTTCGTGCCGTACATGCGGTCGCCCGCATCGCCGAGGCCGGGCACGATATAGCCCTTCTCATTCAGGTGGCTGTCGATGGAGGCGGTGAAAACCGGCACATCAGGATGGGCGGAGCGGAAGTTGCGAATCCCCTCGGGGGCAGCCAGAAGGCAGAGGAAGCGGATATTCTTAGCACCCCGTTCCTTCAGCTTGTCGATGGCGGCAATGGAGGAGTTGCCGGTCGCGAGCATCGGATCGACGACAATTACCAGCCGCTCGGACAGGCTTTCCGGAGCCTTGAAATAATATTCCACCGGCTGCAGTGTTTCATGGTCGCGATAGACGCCGATATGGGAGACACGAGCGGAGGGAACAAGGTCCAGCATGCCTTCGAGAAGCCCGTTGCCCGCACGCAGGATGGAGGCGAAGACCAGCTTCTTGCCTTCCAGGATCGGCATTTCCACCGTTTCCAGCGGCGTGTCGATGGTCTCCATCGTCAGCTCGAGATCGCGGGTCACCTCGTAGCAGAGCAGAGTGGAAATTTCCCGCAGCAGCCGGCGGAAGCTGGCCGTCGAGGTTTCCTTGCGGCGCATGATCGTCAATTTATGCTGCACGAGCGGGTGATTGATAACGGTAACGCCGTCCATGATGTCCTGCCTTCAGTCCTTAGGGTCTCTTGCCATTTTCTTTCACGGAAAAGCCGGCGCCTGCAAGGGTTGTCGGGGATTTTGCTCTTGGATCTCCCCAGCAGGCTGCGCCTTTCCGTTCAAATCAGGGCAAGAAGCCGGGCGCGGGTCGCCTCGTCCACAAAGGCAGCCTCGATCGCCGTCCGGGTCATCCCGTCGATTTCCTCGGTGCTGAAGCCGAATTCGCTGGCAGCAAGCGCATATTCCCGGGCGAGCGAGGTGTGGAAGAAGGGGGGATCATCGGAACTGATCGTCACCTTCACGCCCGCTTCCTTCAGCGCCCGCAAAGGGTGGGAGCGGAAATCCGGAAAGACCTTGAGCGCCACATTGGAGCCCGGGCAGACTTCCAGAACCGTGCCGAGCGCCGCAAGCCGCGCGACCAGCGCCGGATCCTCGATGGCCCTCACCCCATGGCCGATGCGGGCCGGGCGCACGAGATCGAGCGCATCCGCCACGCTGAACGCCCCGCAGACTTCTCCCGCATGGATGGTGAGGCCAAGCCCGGCTTCGCGTGCAATGTCGAAGGCCGCCGCATAGTCTGCGACCCGGCCCATGCGCTCCTCGCCCGCCATGTTGAAGCCTGTCACCAGCGGGTTCTGGCAACGGGCGGCATAAAGCGCCGCCGCCTTCACGCTGTCCGGCCCGAAATGCCGCTCGCCGACGACAACGAGGCGGCATTCGATCCCGGTCGCCTCGCGCGCCCGGCGCACGCCTTCGGAAATGCCGGCAAAATAGCCATCCGCCCCAAGGCCGATGCGGTCGCCATGATCGGGCGAAACGAACAATTCGCTGTAGATCGTGTTCACCTCCGCCAGCTCGCGCAGATAGGTCTCCGTCAGCAGCGCATAATCTTCCTCGGTGCGGAACACAGAAGCGACCTTGTCATAGCAGGCTATGAATTCCGCGAAGTCTCGCCAGACATAGACGCCGTCCTTCAGAAATCCATCGGTGGCTATGTTATATTTCCGCGCCTGTTCCACCACCAGCGCCGGCGGGGCGGCGCCCTCCAGATGGCAGTGCAGTTCGACTTTCTTCAGCGCGTGGGTCAAAGGAAACTCCTTCCGTGGGGGCCGGCCGGCAGCCCCAGATGCTGCGCCAGCGTTTCGGCTATATCGGCAAAGGTGGACCGGATCCCGATAAGGCGCGCCCGGATGCCGGGCCCGAAGGCCATGATCGGCACCCGTTCGCGCGTGTGGTCGCTGCCGCGCCAGGTGGGATCGCAGCCATGATCGGCGGTGATGAGGCAGATATCGCCGGGGCGCATCCGCCGGTGCACCTCGGGCAGCCGCCGGTCAAAGGCTTCGAGGGCTGCGGCATAGCCCGGCACATCGCGCCGGTGCCCGTAGAGCATGTCGAAATCCACGAAATTCGAGAAGACAAGATCGCCCTGCTGGGCTTCTTCCATGGTCTTCAGCGTGGCTTCCATAATGGCTTGGTTGCCGCTTGCCTTGATCACGCGGGAAATGCCCTTGTGGGCGAAGATATCGCCGATCTTGCCGACCGCATGCACCTGATGCCCGGACGCGAGCACGCGGTCGTTCAGCGTGCCCTTCGGCGGCGGCACGGAATAATCCCGCCGGTTGCCGGTCCGCTCGAAGCTGGCGGCCGTTTCGCCGATGAAGGGGCGGGCGATCACCCGTCCGATATTGAGAGGGTCGATCAGCTTGCGCACCACCTGGCTCAGCTGCAGCAGCCGCTCCAGGCCGAAGTGTTCTTCATGCGCCGCAATCTGGAACACCGAATCCGAGGATGTATAGCAGATCGGCTTGCCGGTCCTAATGTGCTCCTCGCCGAGCCGCGCGATGATCTCCGTCCCTGATGCATGGCAATTACCGAGAATGCCCGGCACATTGCCATGGGCGCAGATCGCCTCCACCAGTTCGGGGGCAAAGGCATCGCTCTCGGTCGGAAAATAGCCCCAGTCGAATTCGACAGGCGTGCCGGCAATTTCCCAATGGCCGGATGGCGTATCCTTGCCGCGTGAAATCTCGCTGGCAGCGCCATGCAGTCCGAAGACCCGCTCCGGCCGTGCCATGCCATCGGGATAATGGCCGGTTGCCAGGCGCGCCGCCTCCAGAAGACCGAGTGCCGACATGTTGGGCAGTTTCAGCGGTCCCTCGCGCAGATCCCTGCGATCGCCGGCCCCGCCCGCGCAGAATTGCGCAATATGGCCGAGCGTATCCGATCCGCGGTCGCCATAGGCCTCCGCATCCGGTGCGCCGCCGATACCGAAGGAATCCAGAACGAAGAGAAAAGCGCGTGCCATGGGAATGTCCTGCCAGAAAGCCGGCCTGCCGGCCCTATCCCGCCGTCATCGCCGGGATCATCTGGTCTAGCCGGGCTTTATGGCCTTGGCAATTCCCGCAGTCTCGGGGCTTCCGCCCCGTCCTCAGCATTCTTGGCAGAGAACCTTGTCGCCGACGCGCTGGCGGAAATAGAAGTCGCGCTTGATGGTAATCGTGCGCGTATCATAGGACATGGTATTGGCAAGGAAGAGGCCAAGCTGGTGATCCAGCTCCAGTTCCGCATGGATGAGGAAGGAGCTGGGATTCTTCAGGTCCGTCGGCAGCGTCACGACCGCATTGGGCGTGTAGGGTCGCGAATTGTCCTGCTGCCAGGACCAGAGGATGCGCGGCACGCCAGAACTGTCGATATCGATGCCGGAGACCTTCACCTTGAGATTCTGCGGCGTGTAGGGCGCAAAGACGCTCTGGGCCACGCCCACCATGGTTGCAAGCGACGCCTTGGTCATGGACGGTTGCTGGGTCACCAGGTCGGCTATGGTGCCGGCCGCGCGGCTTGCCCGCTTCGCAATGCTCATGCCCACGGTGATCTCGAAGGCGCTGATGTAAAGCATCAGCAGAATGGGAGCGAGAATGGCAAATTCTACTGCACCCGCACCCCGGCGATCCTGCCTCAGGCGGCGGAAAATGCCGGACAGACGCCCCGGAGGCGCGACCGCCGGTTGGGACGCGGTGGCGGGATGGGTCAACGGGGTTTCGGAGACGAAATCGGCCATTTACGGATACTTTTCGTTCTGGAAGGTCGCCGTCGAAACGATCAGGAAGTCCTTCGGCATGCCTCCGCCCGCGGGCCGGATGGTCGTCAGATAGGGCCGGACGAGATCCGTCATGATCTCCCAACGGTAATAGGCCCGCAGCATGTTGATCGAGCCCGGGCCACCGGGCGAATAGGCGAATTTGCTGGTGTCGAGATCCGCATAGGGATCCGTCGAAACCCGGGGGATGGTTTTCGGAATGGCGGCAAAGTTGGCATAGCTCTGGACGTCGAGATAGAGCTTGGCGGGTGTTGCCACCTCCGTTGCCGAACAGCGGATCAATATGGAGATCTCGTCGCAGAAGGCCTGGCGGAACTGCGCCTGCGTCATGTCGGTCGTCCGCCCGAGATTGTAGGTGATCCGGCCCGTGCGCAGCTTGCGGCTCAGCGTATCGGTGGCATTGGCCACCATCTGCTCGCCGGTAAAGGCGAGGAACGTCTCGAGAATGGCGATCACGATCAGGAAATAGGGCAGCGACAGAATGGCGAATTCCAGCGCAGCCGCGCCATCACGCGATCGGAGAAAACGCTTCCAGTGAGACTTCCATCCCTCTGGAGACATGCCATCATGACCTGTCCTATCCAATGCGCCGTCCATGGTCCCGATCCGAGCCGTGTTATAGGCTACAACATATGATTGGGATGTTTAAAAATAGTTTAGGACGTCCTCACCATTCGATTCAAACCGGGACGGTCCCGTTCAGACGATCTTGACGGTATCAGCTGCCCGTTGCGGATCCGGCCGATGCGGCAGCGCCGCCGCCACCCGAACTCCCCACCGTCTTGGTTTCGCAATTGGGTGCGCAGGAGAAGACCGAGCGATCCGTCTGCCGGTAGACCCGCACCGTCTTTGCCTCGTCAAGCGCCACGAGCACGCGCTCGTCCACGATGGCATTGCCCTCCGAATCGAGCAGAACCAGGTTGGTCGTACCGAAATTCCGCCCCGTCAGCACGATCGTGCGCGCATCCGCCACCGTTGCATCGGCGATCTGGTCATTGCCGATGATCACCTTGGAAACCGCGCGGTCGAGCTTGAGCACGCGCGCATGGTCGAGCGAAAGCTTCAGATAATCCTCGTCGTCCTGCGCAAAGGTATTCGCGCCAAACAGCAGCGCGGTAGCCAGCAGAACCCCGGAAGCGAGGCGGGCGGAGATATGTAAATGCATCAGAGGCACTTTCATTCGAACATGCCCGAACTGGGCGATCCCTGACCGATCTTGGCCAAGATTGGTAAATGAAGGCTTAAATCACCCGGATTTGCCCCAGATCAGGCCCATTTTCCGGCCGAGACGCCCGAGAGCAGGATTATCCGAAAGCGAAAGTCGCAGGCGTCCGATCCCTGTATGGAACATGTTTCTGATAGCAAGGGACAGATTTTCGTGGCCATGTCTCAAGGACTTGGCGCTGTCGCCGAATAACTGATAAATGTTATCTTGAAATACTTCGTAACATGACAATCAATAATTGATTCATTATTCAATAACTCTTTTCTTTAAGTCGATGGAAATGATACTTCACTAAGTTGTAGAAACCCGAACAACGGAAACAGTTGACGGGAGTGCTGAACAACACTGTGAGTAGGAGTGACCCCATGACTAAGTTTCTTGCCCATTTTCTAATGGATGAATCGGGTGCGACCGCCATCGAATACGGTCTTATCGCCGCCCTTATTTCCGTAGCGCTGATCGCCGGCGCCACGGCCCTCGGCAGCCAGATCGGCACCACCTTCAACACCCTGGAAAACAAGCTGGACGCTGCCAACGGCTGATCGCCTGCACAGGGTCGATCCCAAGGTCATGAACGGGCCGGTTCCCTCCGGAGCCGGCCATTCGTGTTTCAGTCCTCTCGCAAACCGCGGTGAAGACGAGGTGGCAACCTGGTATGATATACATAGAATGACGACAATATATCTGTAGTAGGAAATGGGGCGGAAAAAGACGCACGCTCAAGGCGAATTTCTTTGCCCTCCATCACGCCCCGCGCGCCTTGAAATCCTGCTGGCCGCGCAAGCGCCTTTTCTGAACCGCAGCTTCAAGGCAGGGTGGCGCCGTCCTCCCGTCCGATTGCCTGTGGCGCATCACAATCGCTTACCTGCTTGACGGTTGAAGGAGGCTCTTTCGAACCGATTGCCTTTGCGCTTGCCGGTTTGGGCTTTCTTTATCTTTCTCTTTTAGAATGGCCTCTCCACAGCATGAGGAGCCTGATACCGTGGTTGCTGCTGCGATTTGCGCCATATTTCCGTTCTGCCTGGCAATGGCGGCTTTTAACGATCTGTTTTCCATGACGATCCCCAACCGGATCTCATTGATCATTCTCGCTGCCTTTCCGGTTGCCGCCTATATGGCCGGCGTTCCGCTTGCCGATATCGGTCTGCATCTCGCAGGCGGACTTCTCGTCTTTGCCATATGCCTCGGGCTTTTCGCCGCCAATGTCATGGGGGGAGGAGATGCCAAGCTGCTGACCGCCTGCGCGGTCTGGTTCGGCATCAACATGTCGCTCTTCGAATTCGCCGTCTATGTCTCCCTCATCGGCGGCCTGCTGACGGTGTTGATCGTCATCCTGCGCTCCCAGGCCCAGACCATCCATGCCATCGGCATCGATCTGCCAAGCTCGGTTCTGATGGCGAAAAAGATCCCCTATGGCATTGCCATCGCGATCGGTGGCTTCATGGCCTATCCGAGCTCGCCGGTCGCCGCGCAGCTCCTCGGCCTCGCCTCGTAAAAGAAATTTAACCAGCTTTGTAAGTAGGTTGTTAACCATAAAGAAAGGGTTTGCTGTTTTTCTGGAGCGAAGAATTCCGCTTCGTTCAAGGAACAAACATGAAGCCCGCTCGCATCATTATTCTCGGAGTTGCCGTTGCAACCGCGGGTCTGGCCGGTTTTATCGCCCTCCAGATGGCGAGCCGCCCCGCGCCCGTGCAGCAGCAGGTCGTCGCCGAGAAGGAGCCCACGGTTAATGTCCTGGTGGCAGCCGACAACCTGCCCACCGGCACGCGCCTCCAGGCCCGGTCGCTGACCTGGGCCGCCTGGCCGCAAAATGCCGTGGCCAACGGGTCGATCACCGATACGCAGCGCCCCAACGCGGTGGAAGAGCTGAAGGGCAGCGTCGTGCGCCTGCCGATCTTCTCCGGAGAGCCGGTGCGACCGGAAAAGATCGTGCAGGGCCAGGGCCCGACCATGTCCTCGCTGCTTCCTTCGGGCAAGCGGGCCGTCGCGACCGAAATCAGCGTCGCCACAGGCGCCGGCGGCTTCATCCTTCCCAATGACCGCGTCGACGTGATCATGGTCCGCAAGGGCGATGACGGCGCCTTCATCACCGAGACAGTCCTTTCCAACATCCGCGTGCTCGCCATCGACCAGCAGATCGAAGAGCGCAAGGACGAAACCCGCTCCGTCGTCGGCGCCACGGCCACGCTGGAGCTTACCCCCGACCAGGCCCGGGTTATCGCGGTTGCCCAGCAGATGGCCCAGCGTCTTTCCCTCGCCCTCCGTTCCGTCGCCGACAGCCAGGAGCCCGATACGGCCGCCCCCGGCTATCTGCTGACCGGGTCCGGCTCCAGTGCGATCCAGGTCATCAAGGCCGGGACGATCCAGAAGACCTCCAGCCTGCCTGCCACGGAATAAGGGAGACCGAAGATGTCCTTCACGAAAACCATGCGCTCCACGCTTGCAGGCGGTCTGTCCTTCTGCCTTGCCCTTTCCGGCATTCCAGGCGCTTTCCTGCCCGCGAGCGGGCTTCTGCCGCAGGCATCCGCCGCTGCCGATGCAGTGGTGCGCATTGCCCAGGCAGGCCCCGGCGCCCACAAGCGCCTGAAGCTCGGCCTCAACAAGGCGATTGTCGTGGACCTGCCGGTCGATGCCCACGACATCCTCGTCTCCGATCCGCAGATGGCCGATGCGGTCACCCGCACCTCCCGGCGCATTTATCTCTTCGGCAAGACCGTCGGTCAGACCAACATCTTCATCTTCGGCCAGAACGGCGAGGAGATCGTCAGCCTCGACCTCGAAATCGAGCGCGACATCGCCGGCCTGCAGGACAATCTGCGCCGCTTCATTCCGGGCTCCGACATCAAGGTGGAGATCATCTCGGACAACGTCGTGCTGACCGGCACGGTGCGCACCCCGCAGGATGCGGCCCAGGCCGAACGCCTCACCTCCGCCTTCCTCAAGGGCGGTGAAGCGACGACCCGCAACCAGACGGCCACCGGCGGCAACACCAATGGCGGCGTGGCGATCTTCGCCGAAGACCGCCAGCAGTCCCAGATCGTCAACCTCCTGACCATCGAGGGCGAGGACCAGGTGACGCTCAAGGTCACGGTGGCAGAAGTCTCCCGCTCGGTTCTCAAGCAGCTTGGCTTCAGCGGCGCCATCGGCGGTTCGAACGGCGGCATCTCTTTCCGCAACCCGACCAATCTGGGCGCCTCGGGCGACTGGATGCCGCGCAACTTCCTGACGGGCGGCGTCGGCGGTCTCGATATCATGTCCTACATGAACGCCATGGAACAGGCAGGCGTCATGCGCACGCTTGCCGAGCCCAGCCTCACCGCCATTTCCGGCGAACAGGCAAAGTTCAAGGTCGGCGGCGAGTTCCGCATGGCCAGCCGCCAGGATTTCAGCGACGGCAAGCAGAGCCGCGAATCGACGACCACGGAATATGGCATCGAGCTGAACTTCCGCCCGGTCGTGCTCTCGCCGGGCCGCATCAGCCTGCGTATCGAGACCAACGTCTCCGAACCCACTTTCGAAGGCTCCTTCGCATCGGCGGGGTCGGATACGGTTGCCACACCCTTCTTCAAGCCCCAGACGGATGCGGAAGCCTATGCCCGCGGCAAGTTCGCGCCGGGCGTCACCTATCTCGGTGTCCGCAAGCGTGAAGCCTCCACCAGCGTCGAACTGCCCTCTGGCGGCTCGATCGTCATCGCCGGTCTGGTGCGTGACGAAGTGCGCCAGGCCATGTCGGGCTTCCCCGGCCTCTCCAAGCTGCCGATCTTCGGCACGCTCTTCCGCTCGAAGGATTTCCAGCGCAACGAGACCGAACTGGTCATCATTGCCACCCCCTATCTCGTCCGTCCGGTCGCCCGCGATCAGCTCGCCCGCCCGGATGACAATTTCAACCCCGCCAGTGACGCCGCCACTTTCTTCATGGACCGCGTGAACCGCGTCTATGGCCGGCGCCAGGATCAGGCGGCTGCCGGGCAGTATAACGGCGCCATCGGCTACATTTACAAGTGAGGGAGGCGGCCATGCAGAAGAAGACGATCGTGAAGGCGCTTGACCTCCGGCTCTGGAAAGGAATTCGCATGGGCAAGGGCACGTTGATGCGCCTGTCGGCTCTGGGCCTTGCCGCCCTGGTGCTCCAGGCCTGCGGCACCCCGCAGGACGACCTGAAGACGGGCGGCATTCCCGACGATTACCGGACCCGTCACCCGATTTCGCTCGCCGAAGTGCAGCAGTCGATCGACATCCCGGTCGCCTCCGGCGATCGCGCAATGACGATCGGAACGCAGGATGTGGTGAGCGGCTTCCTCGCGGAATACGCCCATCAGGCCTCGGGCGTGCTGACGATCCAGTATCCGTCCGGTTCGGTCAACGCGGCCGCAGCGCAGGGCATGCGCCGGCAGTTCCGCCAGCTTGCCATCCAGTCCGGCATTCCGCCGCAGCGCATCGCGGAAGTCACCTATCAGGCTCCGCCGGAAGGTGGGCTGGCCCCCGTGCGCATGAGCTTCAACTCGGTCAAGGCCACCACCGAACAGTGCGGCCAGTGGCCGAGCGATATCCTGCACGATTCGGATAACCGCAACTGGGAGAACTTCGGCTGCGCGACCCAGAACAATCTGGCCGCCCAGATCGCCAATCCCACGGATCTCGTCGCGCCGCGCATCATGACGCCGATCGATGCGAAGCGCCGCACCACGGTCATCGGCAATTATCGCGACGGCAAGTCGACCGCCAGCAACTAAGACCGCTTGAACGGCATAGGACAGGATTGAACCATGAGCGCGATAGACTACGAGATCAGAGGCAACGGCCTGGAAGAACCCGTGGCTGCCGAGGCCGTGTCTTACAGCGACCTCGAGGCCCTGAGGCCGCTGCCGCGAATCTCCATCCACGCCTTCTGCGAAACCGCAGAAACCCAGGCGGTCATCGAGCGGCTTCAGCATGACCGGCGCATGGCCAAGGTCAATCTCCGGATCACCGCCGGTGGCATCGGTGCGGCTGCCAACATGTTTGCCAGCACGCCCACGCCGAACCTGCTCATCCTCGAAACCAGCACCGAGCCCGGCAATATCCTGCATGAGCTGAGCCCGCTTGCCGAAGTCTGCGATCCCTCCACCAAGGTGGTGCTGATCGGCCGCTATAACGACATCTCGCTCTATCGGGAGCTGATGCGCAATGGCATTTCCGAATATATCGTCTCGCCGGTCGGCATGGCCGAGCTGATGGCCGCAATCTCCGCCATCTTCGTCGATCCCGATGCCGAGCCGCTCGGCCGCAGCATCGCCTTCCTTGGTGCCAAGGGCGGCACGGGCTCCTCGACGGTCGCCCATAACTGTGCCTTCGGCATTTCCTCGCTCTTTTCGACCGAAGTCATCCTGGCCGATCTCGATCTGCCCTACGGCACGGCCAACATCAATTTCGACCAGGACCCGGCCCAGGGCATGGCCGAAGCGGTCTTTTCGCCGGAAAGGCTCGACGAGGTCTTCCTCGACCGCCTGCTGACCAAATGTTCCGAACATCTGTCGCTGCTCGCCGCCCCCTCGATGCTCGACCGGCCCTATGATTTCGATCGCATGGCCTTCCAGCCTGTCATCGAAGTGCTCCAGCGCAGCGTACCAGTGACCGTCCTCGATGTGCCGCATATGTGGTCTGACTGGACGCGCACCGTGCTCGGCGAGGCTGATGAGGTGGTCATCACCGCGGTGCCCGACCTCGCCAATCTGCGCAATGCGAAGAACCTCGTCGACAGCCTCAAGCGTCTGCGCCCCAATGACAAGCCGCCGCATCTCATCCTCAACCAGGTGGGCATGCCCAAGCGGCCGGAAATCTCCGTCGCCGAATTCTGCGAGCCGCTGGAGATGGAGGCGGTTGCCATCATTCCCTTCGACGCGCCGCTTTTCGGCAGCGCCGCCAACAGCGGCCGGATGATTTCGGAAATGGATGCGAAGTCGCCGACCGCCGAGACCTTCTCCCAGCTCGCCCATCTCCTGACCGGTCGGGCGACGATCAAGAAGGGCAAGAAGGGCGGCGGCCTGGGGCGGATGATGTCGCTCCTCAAGCGCAGGTAATCGGTTTTTGTGAAAGCGGGAAGTTAAGGTATGTTTGGCAAGCGTGGCTCAGAAGGAAATGGGAAGTCGGGCGCACTGGCTTCGGCTGCCCCGCCGCCGGTGCAGGCCGCGGCCCCCGTTGCGCCCATCCTGAAGGAACCCCTCCAGGATGACGGGCGCCAGTCGCTCGCCCCCCCGCCGCTCGCCCCGGCGCCAGGCCCGAAGAAGCGGCCCCAGCGCACCGAAAGCTACTACGACACCAAGGCGCAAGTCTTCTCCGCCCTGATCGACACGATCGACCTGTCGCAGCTCTCCAAGCTCGACGGCGAGAGCGCGCGGGAGGAAATCCGCGATATCGTCAACGATATCATCACGATCAAGAACTTCGCCATGTCCATTTCCGAGCAGGAGGAACTGCTCGAGGACATCTGCAACGACGTTCTCGGTTTCGGCCCCCTGGAGCCGCTCCTGGCGCGCGATGACATTGCCGACATCATGGTGAACGGCGCCGGCCAGACCTTCATCGAAGTGGGTGGCAAGACGATCGAATCCGACATCCGCTTCCGCGACAATTCCCAGCTCCTGTCCATCTGCCAGCGCATCGTATCCCAGGTAGGCCGTCGCGTCGATGAATCGAGCCCGATCTGCGACGCCCGTCTTCCCGACGGCTCGCGCGTCAACGTCATCGCCCCGCCGCTGTCGATCGACGGTCCGGCGCTCACCATTCGTAAGTTCAAAAAGGACAAGCTCACCCTCGACCAGCTGGTGAAATTCGGCGCGATCACGCCGGAGGGCGCCACCATCCTGCAGATCATCGGGCGCGTGCGCTGCAACGTGGTCATCTCCGGCGGCACCGGCTCGGGCAAGACCACGCTTCTGAACTGCCTCACCCGCTACATCGATACGGATGAGCGCGTCATCACCTGCGAGGATACGGCGGAACTCCAGCTCCAGCAGCCCCATGTGGTGCGCCTGGAAACCCGCCCGCCGAACATCGAAGGCGAAGGCGAGATCACCATGCGCGATCTCATCAAGAACTGCCTTCGTATGAGACCGGAACGCATCATCGTCGGCGAAGTGCGTGGCGCGGAGGTGTTCGACCTCCTGCAGGCAATGAACACCGGCCATGACGGCTCCATGGGCACCATCCACGCCAACACGCCGCGCGAGTGCCTGAGCCGTATGGAATCGATGATCGCCATGGGCGGCTACACCCTGCCGGCCAAGACGGTGCGCGAAATCATCTCCAACTCGGTCGACATCATCATCCAGGCCGCGCGTCTGCGCGACGGTTCGCGCCGCATCACCCACATCACCGAAGTCATGGGCATGGAAGGGGATGTGATCATCACCCAGGACCTGCTGCGCTACGAGATCGACGGGGAAGACGAGCGCGGAAAACTGATCGGCCGCCATGTCTCGACCGGCATCGGCAAGCCGCATTTCTGGGATCGCGCCCGCTACTACAATGAAGAACGCCGTCTCGCCCAGGCCCTTGAGGAGCTGGAAAAGAAGTCGAAGTAAAGTCAGGATCACCGGGTTATGGATATCAATGTCATTGCAATCATCCTACTCGCTGCAATTTCTGCGGCGGCGGTGTCCTATGGCATTCTCTTCACCCGCATCGAGACGGAAAAGAAGACCGAGGGCCGCATGGCCCGGGTCAAGTCGGCCGAAACCGACCGCAACAAGGTCAAGGCCGCCCGCGACCGCGTGCAGGACCTCGCCAAACGCCGAAAGTCGATCCAGGACGACCTGAAGGCGCTCGAAAAGCGCCAGCAGGAGAACAACAAGAAGAACCTGACGATCAAGGCCCGCATCGGCCAGGCGGGCCTGAAGCTCACGCCGCCCCAGTTCTATGTCATGAGCATCGGCGTCGGCCTCGTGGCTTTCGTCTTCGGACTGATGTTCGGGCTGTCCCTCATCATGTCCCTCGGCATTGCCTTTGTACTCGCTTTCGGCCTGCCGCGCTGGGTGCTCGGCTACCTTATCAAGCGGCGCAAGAACAAATTCCTCGACGAATTGCCGAACTCGCTGGACGTCATGGTCCGTTCGATCAAGTCGGGCCTGCCGCTCAACGATGCGCTGCGCCTGATCGCCCAGGAGGGCCAGGAGCCGGTGAAGGGCGAATTCCGCAAGGTGGTGGAGGCGCAGGCCGTCGGCCTCAGCATTCCCGAGGCGGTAAACCGCATGTACCAGGCTTTCCCGATGCAGGAGCTGAACTTCTTCTCGATCGTGATCGCCATCCAGTCGCAGGCGGGCGGCAACCTCTCGGAAGCGCTTTCCAACCTGTCCAAGGTGCTGCGCGAGCGGCGCAAGATGAAGCAGAAGATCGCGGCCGTTTCCATGGAAGCCAAGGCGTCTGCCGCCATCATCGGCTCGCTGCCCTTCATCGTGGCGATCCTCGTCTATCTGACCTCGCCGGATTACATCAAGATCCTCTTCGTCGATCCGCGGGGTCACCTGATCCTCGGCTTTTCGGGCATCTGGATGTCGATCGGCGTCATCGTCATGCGCAACATGATCAATTTCGAGATCTGAGGAGAGTCGTCCATGTCCGAGGAACTCGCCACCCGATTGACCGATCCCGCCTTGGTTCTGGCGATCCTGGTCGCCATTTCCGTCTTCGCCACGCTCTATACGCTGGTCGGGCCCTATTTCGCCCGGGGCGATCTCGACAAGCGCATGAAGGCGGTCTCGACCGAGCGCGACCTGATCCGCGCCCGCGAGCGCGCCCGTGCAACCGCTGAGGCAGCGGCCAGCCGCGGCAGCCTGCGCGGGCAGAAGAACAGATCCGCAAGCACCATCGTGGAGCGCTTCAACCTGCGCAAGGCGCTGGTCGACGAGAACACGATGAACAAGCTGCGCGCCGCCGGCTTCCGCTCGCAGAACGCACTGAACATCTTCCTGGCCGCCCGCTTTCTCCTGCCCTTCCTGTTCCTGGCACTCGGCATCCTCTTCATCTTCGGCCTTGGCTATCTTGAAAAGAAGCCTTTCATGGTGCGCACGCTGGTGGTCGCGGTGGTTGGCTATGTCGGCTTCTACCTGCCCAACCTCTTTGTTTCCAACACGACCACCAAGCGCCAGAAGTCGATCAAGCGGGCCTGGCCCGACAGTCTCGACCTCATCCTGATCTGCGTCGAATCCGGTATTTCCATCGAGGCCGCCATGCGCCGCGTGTCGGAGGAAATGGTGGAGCAGTCGCCGGAACTGGCCGAGGAAATGGTGCTGACCACCGCCGAACTCTCCTTCCTGCAGGAACGCCGGCAGGCCTATGAAAACCTCGCCAACCGCACCCAGCTCGACATGGTCAAGAGCGTCACCCAGGCCCTCATCCAGGCGGAGCGCTATGGTACGCCCATTGCCCAGGCGCTGCGCGTGCTGGCCCAGGAAAGCCGTGACGACCGCATGGCCGAAGCCGAGAAGAAGGCCGCCGCCCTGCCGCCGAAGCTGACCGTGCCGATGATCCTCTTCTTCCTGCCCGTGCTCATGGCCGTCATTCTGGGACCGGCCGGCATTCAGATCGCCCATACCTTTAAGTAAGGCCCCGCGCCGGAAGGGTGTTTTCCGGCGGAGCGGGAAACGTGGGAGAAAAAAAGTAAGGGCCGGATCGATCGATCCGGCCCTTTCCGTCTGTCATCGCTATAGGTTTTAGCACCGCGATCTTACGGCACGACGGCCGGGAAAATCAGTTCGTGGCGCTTGCCTTCTTGCCCTTTTCGTCCTGGGCAAGCTTCGACCAGGCATTCTGTTGAGAGAGCATGGAGCGCAGATAGGTGACATTGGCGCTGGCCTGCTGCGGATCGAGTTCGCGCGTCGCGATCTGCTCGGCTTCGCTGAAGCGGCCTTGCAGACCGACGACGAGGGCGAGGTTCTGGCGTACGCGGCTGTCGGCATCCGGCTGGGAGGAGGCGGTGCGCAGATAGGTTTCTGCGGTTTTCGCGTCGCCGGTCAGCAGATAGGACATGCCGAGATTGGAAAGAACTGTCGGATCGTTCGGCTTGATGTCGAGCGCGGAGCGATAGGCGCTGCGCGCCTCGTCCGTCCGGCCCATCTGGTCGAGAACGGCGCCACGGGCGGATTCGAGCCGCCAGTCGGGCCGGTCCGGCGTCTGGGCGCGCTCGATGGTGGCGAGCGCCTGTTCGAGCTGTCCTGCACTGGCCTGAGCCTTGCCATAGGCGGCGAGAACCTCGCGGTCCGTGGGATAATTGATTGCCACCTGCTGCATCACGGCGAGCGCCTGGCTGTTCTTGCCGGTCATCCGGAGCAGATTGGCATAGTTCAGGCCCGCATTGCGGTCCTTTGGACTTTTTTCATAAGCTCGTCCGATACTCTCCTCGGCCTGGCGTAGTTCGACCTCGTTCATTTCCTCCACCGGCTTGGAAAAGGAGCGGCTGATCGAACCCGTCGTCAGGTTGCTCCGGCCGGTCGTGCTGCAACCCGCCAAGGAAAGGGTACAAAAGACAACGCAAACCCCCTGAAGAAGACGGCGCCCGCCCGGTGTCCTGTACGCCAAAGCTGTCATCTGAAAAGCCCCTGGAATGAACTGGCGCGGATGCTTGCCGAATCCCTGCGCCACACCTGGGGTCAAGAAATATTCTGTTAACCTTAACGGACGGTTAAAAGCCCCGCCCTGCCCGAAGACCGAAAGAAACATCATGGCCCCGTTTCAGTTCATCGAACGTCACTCTCCCTTCACCTCCAAGGGCGGAAAGACCCTTCCGATCTTCGCCGTTACGCCTGCCCATATCGAAACCGGAACCATCGATCCGATCGCGCTCGACTGGGCACGCAAGGCGGGTTACCGGGCCGAAACGGGCTCCGTCCTGCTGATTCCCTCCCATGACGGCCATCTGGGCGGCGCCCTCTTCGGTCTCGGCAAGAATCCTTCGGACGCACCCTTCCTGACCGGCAAGCTCGCCCGCGCGCTGCCGGCAGGGGAGTGGCACGTGGAAACCGCGCCGCTGACGGCAAACCGGCTGGCGCTCGGCTTCGGCCTCGGAAGCTACCGTTTCGAGAAATACAAGACGGAAGCCGCGCCCGGGCCGACCCTCCTCATCCCCGCCGATGCGGATGCGGCCGATATTCGCCGCCAGCTTGCCGGTGTCTTCCTCGCCCGCGATCTCATCAACACGCCCACCAACGACATGGGGCCGGTCGAGCTCGAGGCCGCCTTCCGGCAGCTCGCCGCCCACTACAAGGCGGAGGTGAACGTGATTACCGGCGAGGCCCTGCAGCAGGCCAATTTCCCGCTCATCCACACGGTCGGCCGTGCCAGCGCAGATGCGCCGCGCCTTCTCGAAATGCGTTGGGGCAAGAAGGGTCACCGCAAGGTTACCCTTGTGGGCAAGGGCGTCTGCTTCGATACGGGCGGCCTCGATATCAAGCCCTCGTCCTCCATGCTGCTGATGAAGAAGGATATGGGCGGCGCGGCCAATGTCATGGGCCTGGCGCTGATGATCATGGATGCCAAGCTGAAGGTGGATCTGCGCGTGCTGGTGCCGGCAGTGGAGAATTCCATCTCCGCCAATGCCTTCCGGCCGGGCGACATCTATCGCAGCCGCAAGGGCCTGACCGTTCAGATCGACAATACGGATGCTGAAGGTCGCCTGATCCTTGCCGATACCCTGGCCTATGCGGACGAGGACGAACCGGACCTCCTCATCGACATGGCCACGCTCACCGGTGCCGCCCGCGTGGCGCTCGGACCGGACCTGCCGCCTTTCTTCACCGACAGCCGCGATCTCGCCGAGGCGATTGAGGAATCTGCCCTTGAAACCGACGATCCCGTCTGGCGTATGCCGCTCTACAAGGGCTATGAAAAGGACATCAATGCCCGGATCGCCGATCTCACCAATGCGCCTTCGGGCGGCATGGCGGGTGCGATTACCGCGGCTCTTTTCCTCAAGCGCTTCGTATCCAAAGCGAAGAGCTGGGCCCATTTCGACATCTATGGCTGGACGCCCGCCGAACGCCCCCATTCTCCCGTCGGCGGGGAGGCGCAGGCCATTCGCGCGCTTTACCACGCGCTTCGCCACAACGCCGCCTGAGAGGCGGCCGAAAGGCACCGGCCATGAAGGCCGGAAAGCCTTTGGTGCCTGAGGGACGCAACCAATACGGAAAACCGCTATGACGGTGGAACTCAACGCTTCCGAAGCCCTCGGGCTCTGGCACCAGGTGCTGCTTGGCCAGGTGCAGGACGACCTGCCGGACCTCACCGTCCGGCAGATGGCCATTCTGCTGCAGATCTATCTCGTGCCGCCGCCCCACACGGTCCGCGGCCTTGCGGCCCTCCTGAAGGTCACCAAGCCGGTGATCACCCGCGCTCTCGACCGCATGGGAGAGCTCGGTCTCGTCGACCGCGAGCGCGACCCGCGCGACCTGCGCAATGTCGTCATCAAGCGCACGGTTTCCGGCGCGCTCTTTCTGGAGCGCTTCGGCGACCGCGTGATTGCCGTTGCCCGCCGCCTCGACTAGACCCGACGATGGCTGCTAAGGATCTCGCCGGAGCCCGTCAAAGAAAGTGGATGAAGCATGTCCCTTCCCGATCGCCGAACCCATGCCTATCGCCCTGATCTCGCCGATATCAGGCTGCGCGGCCTTGTCGAGGCCGAGCGTTTCGTGGAGGGCGTGGCCGCCCATGTGGCCGCCCCTGTCGTTGACCTGAAACCCCGGCCAGAGGCGGCGGCTGGAACCGATACCCAGCTTCTCCTTGGCGAGGATGTGCTGGTATTCGACCGCCGGGATGGCTGGGCATTCGTGCAGGCGGCGCTTGATGGCTATGTGGGCTACCTGCCCGAGCACCAGCTTGCGGCCGGTAAGGCGGAGGTGACCCATATTGTCGTCGTACCCCGCACTTTTCTCTATCCGGAAGCGGAACTGCGCAAGCCGCCCGCGGCTCCTCTTTCCATGGGCAGCCGCCTGCGCATCACCGGCACGGCGGAAACCCGCGGCACGCCCTATCTCCTCCTCGAAAGCGGGGAGGCCGTCATTGCCGCCCATTGCCGCCCTTTGACCGAACCGGCAGCCACAGATCCGGTCGCCCTTGCCGTATCCTTTCTCGAAACGCCTTATCTCTGGGGCGGGCGTTCCGGCTTCGGCATCGATTGTTCGGGCCTGGTGCAGCTCACCCACCAGCTCTGCGGAAAACGCCCCCCGCGCGATTCCGACATGCAGCGCGATGGCTATGGCACGCCCGTCTCCGTCGATGATCTTGAGCGTGGTGACCTCGTCTTCTGGAAGGGCCATGTGGGCATGATGGAAAACCCCGAAATGCTCATCCATGCCAGCGGGCACACCATGACGGTGACACGCGAGAATTTCAGCGATGCCGTTGCCCGCATCGGCTATCTTTACGGTCCGCCCACACTTTGCCGCAGACCGGGTGCATGAGGGGAAAAGCGCGAGGGGGTTACCATGTCTGACCGCTTGAAAATGCTTTGTCTGCTTCTGCCGCTGGTCGCCCTCGGCACGCCGTCGTCCGCACAGGATTTTTCGTCCGACTCCCTCCGGAAGGCCTTTCCCTACAAGGACCTGCCGGGTGTCCGGCCCTCCGATGCCGAAGGCCCGAAGAAGGAAGAGCCGACCTGCACCCAGGAGGTGCGGCTGCAAAATGCAATGCGGCGCGATTCCTTCGGCGATCCCGGCCCCGGCATGGTCTATCGCTGCGAGAAGGACGGCATTACCGTGGAAAGCGCGCGGCCGCCGCTGCGCAAGTACTGGAACCCGCTGGAAGCCCAGTAGGCGAAAGCCGCGCATCCTCTCCGTGCATTCTTCCATTCGAATTTTCATCGCTTTCTGACCGCTCCGCTTGATCTATCGCAAAGTGACGCCGGCCTCCCGGGCGCATTCTTGGCGAATGCCAGGAAAAAGGGAGGATGGAATGCGTGACGAAGACAATGGTGTGGTTGCAACCGCAAATGAGCCCGAGGCGGCCGCATCGACCGCGCCGGCGCCCGAGGGCGAGCCCGCCCTGCCGGTGATGTCAGCCGAGGCAAAGCCAGGCTCCTACCATGTGGATCTGCGCAGCCTGCGACGCGATCCGGAAGCGATCCGCCACACCTTCGAGACAGGCGAATATCCCTACAAGAGCCGGCTTTCCAACCGTATCTATCTCGATCAGATCGCCGAATTGCAGGTGGAGCTTCTGAAGGCGCAGGCCTGGATCAAGGAAACCGGCCAGAAGGTGGTGGTGCTTTTCGAAGGTCGCGACGCAGCCGGCAAGGGCGGCACGATCAAGCGGTTCATGGAGCATCTCAATCCCCGCGGCGCCCGGGTGGTGGCGCTCGAAAAACCGACCGAGCGGGAGCGCACCCAATGGTATTTCCAGCGCTATCTCCAGCATCTTCCGGCCGGCGGCGAAATCGTCTTCTTCGACCGATCCTGGTACAACCGCGCCGGGGTGGAGCGCGTCATGGGCTTCTGTTCCCCGCCTGAATATCTGGAATTCATGCGCGAATGCCCGGAGCTCGAACGGATGATGGTGCGCTCCGGCATCAGGCTGTTCAAATACTGGTTCAGCGTGACGCGCGAAGAGCAGGCCAAGCGCTTTGCCGCCCGCGAAACCGACCCGCTCAAGCAGTGGAAGCTCTCGCCCATCGACAAGGCATCGCTCGGCAAATGGGATGATTATACCGAGGCGAAGGAAGCCATGTTCTTCTTCACCGATACGGCGGATGCGCCCTGGACCATCGTGAAATCCGATGACAAGAAGCGTGCCCGGCTGAATTGCATGCGCCATTTCCTCTCCGCGCTGCCCTATGCGGGGAGCGCGCAGAAACAGGTGCACCAGCCCGATCCCCTCATTGTCGGTTCGAGTGCCCATGTGATCGGCCGCGACGAGGATATTCTCGGCAAGACCCTTCATCCGCAAAGCCGACGCAACGGACGCTAGGCCCTCTTGGCTGATCCTTCCACCTCCCGCCTTTCTCTCTTGCAGGGAGGTGGGAGACCACGATGCTTTTTTGAAGACAGACGTCAGATCACCAGAGCTTGCAATTGCTCAAGGGGCGCAAATCATCTAATCGGCGCTCAGCCGAACGGATCGGCGCGCGAAGCGGGGGAGGGGCAGGCCTATGGCGGAGGACATCGCGGAAAAGAGTGACGCCGTTTTGCGCCCTCATGCGGTCTCCGGACGCTCCAATCTGCGCGCCATTCTGGTGGTTCTTCTTTCCTTCTCGGTCTTTTCGGGAACGGATGTCATGGTGAAGCTCATGGCGGATACGGTGCCCGTGCCGCAGGTGACCTTCCTCATCACCGCCATCGCCCTCGTCCTCAGCCTTGCCCAGGGGCTGCTCAACGGCTCGGTGAGGGATCTCCTGCCCCGCTATCCGACGCTGGCCATAACCCGGGCGGTGCTGCTTTCGGTCGATACGCTCTTGATCTACTATGCCTTTGCACGGCTGCCGCTTTCGGAAGCCTATATGATCGCCTTCACCACGCCGATCATGGTGGCAGGGCTTGCAGCCCTCTTCCTTGGTGAGCGCCTCTCGCTGATGGCCTGGGCAGGCATTGTCATCGGCTTTGCCGGCGTGGCGCTTGCCCTGCGCCCCGGTGTCCAGCCCCTCAATCTCGGCCATGCGGCTGCCTTCGGCGCTGCGCTCTGCTTTGCCTTTTCGCTGATCCTGCTGCGCCGGGCAAAGGCGGCGGAATCCGATACCGCGCTCGTCGTGACGCTGATGACCATGCTCCTGATCATTTCAGGCGGTGTGACATTGGCAAATGGTGGCTTTACGGCCGTCACGCCCCATGGCTGGCTGCTTGCCGCCGCCGGCGGTGTCATGCTGTTTGGCGGTCACATGCTGCTGGTGCGCGCCTTCCGCATGGGTGATGCCTCGGTCATCGCCCCCTTCCAGTACAGCCAGATCATCTGGGGCTGCCTCTATGGCCTCCTGATCTTCAACACCCCGCTTGAGCCCTTCACCCTCGCCGGTGCCGTGATCATCATCTTCTCCGGCTGGCTGGTGCTGCGTTAAAGCCCCGTCGCAACTGCCCTGAGGCCGGTAAGGGGAAGTAAGGGTCTTGGCCCGTCCCGATCTCGCCGGCCCTCAGGAGGCCGGCACTTCCGCTCGCGCGGTCGCCGCGCGCGCCCGGCTGCGCCGCACCGGCGTCTTCGGCTTTTCCTCGACCGACGCCTCTTCGACTGCTGCCACCGCGGAGACCGGTGCCGGTGGAGGCAGATCGCCCTCCTCGTCATCCGCATCGCAATCCGCCGCCTCGACCGGATCGAGCCGATGCTCGATGGCGAGTGCATAGATCACCCGGAGCAACGATGCATCCCGGATCGATGGATCCGTCAGCGCCCTCAGCGACGCCTTCACAATCCGCTTGCTCGTCGCCTTGGGGCACTCGGCCTTGACGTGAAGATAAAGGGCCCGCCCCGCCAGTCCCTCGACGGCGCCCTCCACCAGCGCATTGTAAATTTTCTTGATTTTCCCAGACATGTCCCACCTGTGTCGTTTCCAGGATACAACTCATTCATGCGAATGTCACAATCAACATACTATTGGGTGTATAAATTGGTCTGTTACACTGCGCTGTGGTGCGCTTCATTCGAGCGGCAAGCCTAAGGGCAGCAGCTCGAGGCAGCAGAAAACCGGCTGCGGCTTCACGGTCGGATGCGATATTGCCGATCGACCGGTTGGGATTTCGGAATGAAAGCAAGGGGGCCGATAAGGCTTCACCGCGACTCAAGGGACCCGGTGTCCGTCCGGGGAACTCCGCCGGAAAGCCTGGCTCAGGCACCCTGCCGGGAAAAGGATGACCGCAGGATCAGGCTTTCCTCGACCATTTCAGGCTCGACAGGTCGAGCGTGAAAAAATCGGTATTGTCGACCGGTTCGAATTGTCCGCTCTCCATGATCGCCAGTCGTCCCTCGGAGATCGTGATCCGCGATTTGCCGTCATAACGCGCCATATGGCGATGGATCCAGCCTGGCATATCCCCCGTCGTTTCCACCGGCTCGATCCTGAACGATTGGATGTCGAGGCGGTAGACGGGTGTGAACCCCGGCCGACGATCCGAACCGTAGCCAAGATTTCCGATGATATAGATGAAATTGCCGACCAGCGTTGCGGAATGGAAGTCAGTCGGCGGGAAGACGTCCCGTGGATAGGCATAGATCTCGCACTGACGCTGGCCATCGTGAACGATCACATCGTTGTAGATACAGTAATTCGGATCGTAGAAGTCTTCGTGAACTCCGGCGATTTCGATGAAGCGGCCATCAGGCAGCCGGTTGATCGATTTGCCGAAGCGCCGATAGCACCATATAGGATATCCGGTATTGCATTGAAGGTCCGTCGCCGGCGTTGCGCGCGGATCGTTCCAGGTTCTTGCCGTTTTCTTCTGAGTGCCCGGAGTCTTGCTTTTGCGCAGCGCCCTTTCCTGCTGGTTAAAGTGCATTTCTGCAAGACCGGCTGTGCCACCGCACCGGACCATGGCCGTCCAGAAAGGATTATGGACACGCTCGGGATTGGAGCGACCGAACGCTCTGGAGTGGTATTGGCGATAGTCCTCCAGCGAACTTTCGGGCGGTTCATCGGTCTTGTAACCCAGCAGGGACGCAAGCTGCTCCGGCTCCAGGCTGGCCAGATCCGCGCCCGCATCCAGCAATATGTCGAGCACCTGCCTGTCTTTTGCGGCCTCCAGGGGCGTCATGCCCGAATGCCGGACCCTGTCGATGTCTGCCCCGCATTCGATCAGTTTCTTCAGGCATCCCGCCGCACCCCATGCGGCAGCGGTGAATAGGGCCGTTTCTCCCATCGCATTTTCTTCCTCGGGGTCAAAGCCCCGGTCCAGAAGCCATGCGAGCATGGAAACATCGTCCTTTTCGATGGCATAGCCCAGGGGTGTCTTGCCGCAATGCCCGACAGCGAAGCGATTGGCGCCCGCTTCAAGCAGAAGCTTTGTCTTCTCGATATCCCCCACCTGAATCGAAAACAAAAATGCGGTCCGCGCCCAGCCATCGATGGCTTCCAGGTCGCTCTTCCCGGTCAGGGCTTCTTCGAGATCGTCCATCGTGCCAAAGGCAACAGTGAGGAAAATATCGGTCCAGCCAAACGCGGCGGGATCGCCGCCCGCTGACAACAAAGCCCGAAGCGCCGGGTAATGATTGCCGTCTTTCGCGCCATTGCTGATCGTCTGCCGGTCGGCATCCGTCAGAACTGCCGGATCGATCTGGCTTTGCAAGGCAGCGACGATCACCTCAAAGTCAGGCTCGCCCTGCCCGATCACCTTCGAAAAATCAAAATTCATAAAAGCCTTCTTGGTCGGAGATCTGCCTGCCGCCGGGTGACGACCCCCAGGAGGACGTGGACGGCTGCGTCGAGGCGTTTCCCTTTGTTCCGATGGATTTCATCAGATCGTCCGATTTAACCTTGAGGTGGTGGTAAGGGTTGGAGAGAGGATATGGCAAGGAGGCCAGCCTTGCGCATCCTGACCTGTTCGTCAATCTCCGCTAGGTCGCGGATGCCTGCCGACCTTCCCCTAAGCCTTCCATGATCAGCGCCCGGCCGCGCGCCCATCGGGCAGCAATGCTGAGATCGCTGAAATCCATCGCCTTGAGGCCCGTTTCTATGCCCTTGCCGTCATCGTACTGGATGTGCCGGATATCGCACCGGGGAGCCGTACCGTTCCCGTCGCTCCGCGAAAGAAACCGCCCGCGCACCGTTTCGATTGCGCGGGCGCTTTGTGCGGAAAACAGGATGTCCTGCGCCCGGGAGAAAGCCGCATCGATGCCCGTCGGCACCGGGCCCGTCGCACAGGCGGTATCGAGCGCAAGGCAGGTAACGGGATGGTCGGGCAAGGGGGCGAAGAGAGGTTCGAGCGGCAGATTGCAAACCAGCCCGGGGTCCACATAGGTTCGACCGTCGATGGTGACCGGCGGAAACAGAACCGGCGCTGCAATGCTCGCCATCAGATGATCGAGACCGAGCATCTGTCGGTGGCTGTCGAAGCTGGCGATCTGCCCCGTCTCCACGTCGGCGGCGGTGAGGACAAGCCTCACGGCACCGGAATTCAGGTAGCCCAGATCGATCAACCGCTCGAGCCTCGCCCGTGTAGGCTGGTTGTCATGAACGGCTGGCTTCCTCGCCCCAAGCCAGTTGCTGCCCAGCAGATGCTGGTGAAACAGGCCGGCCCGTCCCATCAGGGCGGTTCGGAGCGCCTCGGCGATTCTCACCTCCTTGAATCCGGACAGGAATGTCGGCTGCGATGCCTCCTCCCAAAACGCTCTCAGCCTTGCCAACCGTTGTTCCGGTGGGTTTCCTGCAATGATCGCCGCATTGAGTGCCCCGATGGACGCGCCGCAAATGGCACGAATATCCAGCCCTAGCTCGATGACGGCCTCAACGGCCCCCGCCTGAAACGCACCAAGGGCATTCCCTCCCGACAGACAGACCCAGATCTCATCGCTTCCGGCCACATTTTCTCTCCTGAGAGCAAGGCAATCAGGGGGGCAACCGCAAAGGCGGACACAAGTTCCAGCGAATATGACTCGTCTTGCCGGAATCAAGGCGCAAATCGCTCTAAAGGCTGTCTCGGCATCCACCCAGGCATCCCTGCCGTCGTTATTGATAACAGGCTTGAGCGGCAGTTTGATCTATCCGTTTCCGAACAGACAGAGGCTATCTAAAGCAGAGGCTCTTTGTGGGTAAGTGAATGCTCCGAATGCCGGCGCGATGTTTATGGGGCCTCGTTCCGCCCGCACGACATGCATCACCCGCAAACGCAAGATGACCTGAATGGTGCGTTGCAAGAGTTGGCTATGAGGCAACCTCGTGGAGGCCGGTAAAGGTGAAGGGCGATGTTTGCGAAACTTTCAGTCCCGAGATGCGCACTAAACACGGAAGCTTACTGCGGAATACGGGCTCGGGTGACAAGCACGTTTGACGGGCCGACGGGAGGAGCGAGAACGCCCACTCGCGCCCAGAAATTTGGCGAGCGAATGAAATAAGAGTGGCTGCCGCCCTCGCCAATGCTTGTTTCCAGAGAAGTGTTTGGCAGCCCACGCAACTGCTGCTCAAATTTTACAAGATCGTCAGGGGAACAGGTCGATGAGCTTACGGATATTACATTCAGAGAGCAGTCCATGAGTTGCATATCCGCAAACTCGGTGGCAAAGGCAACAAACTCGTACCCGTCTTTTGATCTAACGGCAAAGCTTCCCGTCTTTGGGAGGGAACCCTTACCTAGACCAACGGAACCGGTAATGCTGAAGCCTTTCTCATTCGCCAGCTTTTCCACCGAGGCGGATGACAGGGCAGGATCAAGACAGATACTGACAGCTGAAGAAAGCGGACAGCCCGCATGGGCATCAATAAGCGGATTTATGCCTATTATGAAAGCTGTAATGATTCCAAGCTTACGCCGCATGTCTTCTCCAAAAGTCTTTGATCTCGTAATTTGTAAGGGCGATAGGCAGAGTACCAAGGCGCTACCGCAGGTAAAGTGGAAATCTCGACATGGCATCTAGGCCGTCATTCCGGTTCTTGTGCTAAAGACTTCGACGGTACCGGACGGCAAAAAACAAAAAAGCCCGGAAGACCGGGCTTTTTGAAGTGCTTCAAGACCATCTGAGATGGTCTGAAGCCGGAATTTGGTGCCCAGAAGAGGACTCGAACCTCCACGCCTCGCGGCACAGGTACCTGAAACCTGCGCGTCTACCAATTCCGCCATCTGGGCGACGAGGAGCGATGTAATTGGGGGGCGCTTCGGTGTCAACCACGAATTTCAAGAATCTGCCAAAAAAGCAAAAAGCCTTTCTCACCCATGGGTTTGGCCGAAGTCGCGGATCAGGCGGAGGCCCTGTGCCAGAAGGGTTTTTGCCGCTTCTTCGTCCTCCGCCTCCACATAGCAGCGCATTTCCGGCGCATTGCCGGAGGGGCGGAAATGGATGATCGATCCATTGCTAAGCGTCACCCGCAGCCCGTCTATGTCGCTGACGGAAGCCACGGTCCCGATGGGGGCGAGGAAGGCGGCAAGGTGGGCGGGACCGCTTCTCAGATTCGCCATCAGCCGCGCGCTGGTTTCGAGCGGAAAACTCTCCACCCGGTCCGCATGGGCAAATGGCAGGCGATAGGCGGCGGCGAGCCCGGACAGGGTTTGCTGCGTGCGGACGGCCTCGGAAAGAACCGCAATCGTCGGCAGGAAACAGTCCCGTGTCGGCAGGGCGGAAAGGGTCACGCCGTCAAGCGTGAAGGGACTTGCCGTCAAAAGTCCGCCATTCGCCTCAAAGCCCATGACCGATGTCTCGCCAGCCCCAAGCGCTTCCGCCATGCCGGCAATCACATAAGGCGAGCCCACGCGGGTGCGCAGGGTCGCAAAATCCCCCGCCGCCTCGATGCCGGAATTGGAGGTTACCGGCGTCACCACCACCCGCGCCTTCAGGAAACGGGCGGTGATCAGCCCCAGGAGATCGCCGCGCAGCGGCGTCCCGGTCTCGTCGGCCACCAGCGGCCGGTCCCCGTCGCCATCCGCTGAAACGATCGCCGCGAGCCGGTTGGCTCTTGCCCATTCGGTCAGAAGGCCAAGCGTTTCTGGCGATACCGCCTCCGTATCGACGGGGATGAAATGATCGGAGCGACCGAGCGGAACGATCTCCGCCCCGCATTCCTGAAGGAGGTCCGCAAACATGTCGCGGGCAACCGTGCTGTGCTGGTAAATGCCGATCCGGAAGCCGGACAGGCTGTCGGGCCGAAGAAGGCCGCGGTTGCGCTCAAGGAAGGCGAGGCGTGTCGCCTCCGTCTCGTCCGGAAAGGCACGCGGCCGGGAAACGGTGACGGGGTCGTCCGCTTCCGCCAGTGCCGCAAGGCGAGTGATCGCCTCCTCGTCCCGCTTGTCGATCTCCCCATCCGGCCGGTAGAACTTGATGCCGTTGCGGTCTGCCGGAATATGGGAACCCGTCACCATCAGGCAGGGAACGCCTTCGGCCATCGCACGGAATGCCAGGGCCGGCGTCGGTACCGTGCCGCAATCCACGGGCCGGAAGCCGATCTTTTCGAGGGCCGCGGCTGCGGTCGCGGCAATATCGGGGCTTGAGGGGCGGAAATCCCGGCCGATGAGGATGCGCCCGCCCGGTGCGGCCGCGCCCGTTTCCAGCATGTGCCGGCCAAAGGCCACCGCATATATGGCGGATGGCCGCCCGGTGAGATCCACCGAAAGACCGCGCAATCCGCTGGTTCCAAATTTCAGGCTCATCATCCCACCTCTTTGCAGCTCGTTGTCCGGGCATTTAAGAAACCGCCGCTTTACAGAGCGTGAATAGCGGTTGCCATCGCCGGGCTTTTGGTGATTCATGGATGGCGATGTGATCCTACATCAGGGGCGGCGAGAGAACAGAGACAGAAGGAACAAGCCCATGCTTCTTCGCAGAAAATCCGTACTCGCAGCGGTGCTCTCGGCGAGCCTGCTTGCGGAGGCGGCCTCGGCCATGCCCCTTGCCCATACGCCCGCGGGCGGTGAGAGCCTGGTCGTCAGAACGGACGGGATCGTCTGTGACGTGAACGGCTGCCAGAATTACGACAGTGGAACCGATGTCTTCATCGAGCCGCCCCCGCCCCGCCGCCGGCCCCCGCCGCCACCCATCTATGACGATGAGGACGACGACAGCTATGGCTTCGACGATCCGGCCATCATCGTGCGCCCGCGCGTCGAGCGCCGCATTTACGTGGAGCCGCCGCCGCCGCGGGTGGATAGGCGTATCTATGTGGACCCGGCACCGGATTATTCGGCACCCAGGCGAGGGCTAACCCGCGCCCATGTGCGCTGGTGCCTGCAGCGCTACCGCTCCTACAACCCCCGCACCGATCTCTATATGGTGCGCCGGAACGTGTATCGCCGCTGCCTGTCGCCCTACAGGTAAGGAGTGCAACGGCCGGGCCTGCCTATTGCGGGTCCGCCTCTCCCGTGCGGGACCGGTCCGTGTGGCCGAGGTCCCGCTCCGGATCGATGATGTCGCGGATGCGCTGCTTCAGCTCCTTCGGGCCGGGAAAGCCGCCATCGCGCTTGCGCTCCCAGATGAGCGCCCCATCCACCCGGATCTCGAAATTGCCGCCCGTGCCGGGCACGAGCGTCACGCCCGCCAGACTGGCTGAAAAGGTCTGAAGCAGTTCCTGGGCCATCCAGCCCGCCCGCAGCAGCCAGTTGCACTGGGTGCAGTAGAGAATGGAAACCATCGGCTTTTGCTGTTCTTGCTGCATGAAACCTGCTCTTTTCTCCCGCTTCCGGAAAGGGTCGTGCCATACGCGCTGTCCGCTCTCCCCTTGAGTTCCCCCTTCAACCGTGATCATGTCTGCGGCCAGTCGGTCAGTTCGGGAATCAAGCGAAGAATGCGCGTCGCCGTCGTGGAGAATACCGTCATTTCCCATCTGGGTCAGGTGGGTGTTGCCCTGGAAGAAGCGGGTGCGGAAATCGTGCTCTATCGCCCCTTCCGCGGAGAGGTGCTGCCCGATATCGCCCGCTATGACGCCCTTGTGGTTCTGGGCGGCGAACAGAGCGCGGTGGACGATGACCTTCATCCCTATCTGCCCCATCTGGCGGGGCTGATGCGCCAGGCCGCGGATGCGCACAAGGCCGTCCTCGGCATCTGCCTCGGCAGCCAGATCCTCGCCCGCGCCTTTGGCGCGACCAATCTTCTGGGCAAGACCCGGGAATTCGGCTGGCATGCCATCGAGAAGACGCCCGACGGCGAGGCGGATCCCGTGCTGTCGGCCGTGGAAAGCGGATTTCCAATCTTCCAGTGGCATAGCGATACGTTCACCTTGCCGGAAGGTGCGGTCCATCTCGCCCGCAATCGTGCCGTCGCCCATCAGGCCTTCCGCATGGGCCGCGCGGCCTATGGCACCCAGTTCCATTTCGAGGCAAGCCGGATCGTGGTGGAAGAATGGATCGACAATTTCGGTCATCTCATCGAGGCGATGGAGCCTGGCTGGATCGCCCGTTATACCGAACAGGCTGCTATCGACGGGGCCCGGGCGGATGAAGCGGGCCTTGCCATCGCCCGCGCCTGGGTAAAGCAGATTCGCGTTTGACCCTGGTCAAAACGGGGCAGGGCCATTGCTGCTAAGCCCTGATTGCCTGTCATCCATCCGGAGCTTGCTGCCCTTGTCGCCTCTTCTCTTTGCGCTCGCCCTGAGCCTGCTTCTGCTGACACCCGGCCCGACGAACACGCTGCTGGCCCTTGCCGGCAGCGCGCGACGGCGTGGCCTTGGGCTTTCATGCATGGGCGCGGAACTTGCCGGATATTTCACCACCGTGCTGCCGGTGCATTTCCTGGCCGCCCCGGTGCTTGCAGCCCATCCCGAACTCGCAAGGACGGTTACTGCCGTGGCCGCACTCTGGGTGCTGACGCTTTCGATCCGGCTTTGGGGACGCTCTCTGGAGACGGATACCGGGATCGTCGTCACGCCGCGGCTCGTCTATGTCACCACGGTCCTCAATCCGAAGGGGCTCGTCATCGCTCTGGCGCTGTTGCCGGGGCATTCGGGCTCGGATCTCTCACTCTGCCTCGCCCTCATGGCTCTCCTCATTCCGGCGGTCGCCTATCTCTGGCTAAGCCTTGGCGCAACCGCCATATGCCGGCTCTCTAGGCGGCATCCCGCGCTCATCATGCGGGCGGCCTCGAGTGCGCTGCTCTTCTTTGCGGCCGGGCTTGCGGGAAAGGCTGCGGGCCTGATCTGAGGACCGCCGAGGATCCATCTCCCCGGCCGGCGAAAAAGACGCAGGCGCAACCCCGTCCTCTGCCTTTTCGCAGGGGATGGTTCAAGGCTTCAACAGTTCAACGGTTGGGTATGCCCGGGCGAGGCCCGAGCATGGCGATGACGATTTTGTCTTACTCGTCGTTCATCTTCAGCGCGGCGATGAAGGCTTCCTGCGGGATCTCCACCTTGCCGAACTGGCGCATGCGCTTCTTGCCTTCCTTCTGCTTGTCCAGCAGCTTGCGCTTGCGGGTGGCGTCGCCACCGTAGCACTTGGCCGTCACGTCCTTGCGCAGCGCCCGCACTGTTTCACGGGCGATGATCTTGCCGCCGATGGCAGCCTGGATCGGGATCTGGAACATGTGCGGCGGAATGAGCTCCTTGAGCTTCTCGCACATGGCCCGGCCGCGCCGGTCGGCAGCCGAGCGGTGCACCAGCATGGACAGCGCATCGACCGGATCGCCGTTGACCAGGATCGACATCTTCACCAGATCGCCCTCGCGGTAGTCGGTCAGGTGATAGTCGAAGGAGGCATAGCCCTTGGAAATGGACTTCAGCCGGTCATAGAAGTCGAACACCACTTCGTTGAGCGGCAGTTCATAGGTCAGCATCGCGCGGCTGCCCACATAGGTCAGTTCCGTCTGGATGCCGCGCCGGTCCTGGCAGAGCTTCAGGATGCCGCCGAGATATTCGTCCGGCGTCATGATCGTCGCCTTGATCCACGGTTCGCGGATGTGGTCGATCTTGACCACGTCGGGCATGTCGACCGGGTTGTGCAGCTCCCGTTCGGTGCCGTCGGTCATGGCGATCTCATAGACGACCGAAGGTGCCGTCGCGACGAGATCGAGGTTGAACTCGCGTTCCAGTCGCTCCTGGATGATCTCGAGGTGGAGAAGGCCGAGGAAGCCGCAGCGGAAGCCGAAGCCGAGCGCGGCGGAGCTTTCCATCTCGAAGGAGAAGGAGGCGTCGTTGAGGCGCAGCTTGCCCATGGCAGCGCGGAGATCCTCGAAATCCGCCGCATCGACGGGGAAGAGGCCGCAGAAGACCACCGGCTGTGCCGGCTTGAAGCCCGGCAGGGCTTCGGCCGTCGGGCGGCGGTCGTCGGTAATCGTGTCGCCGACGCGGGTATCGGCCACTTCCTTGATCGAGGCCGTAATGAAACCGATCTCGCCGGGGCCGAGGCTGTCCACGTTCACCATCTTCGGCGTCAGCACGCCGATGCGCTCCACGCCGTAGCGGGCGCCGGTGCCCATCATGCGGATCTGCTGGCCCTTGGTCAGCACGCCGTCGATGATGCGCACCAGAACCATGACGCCGAGATAGGTGTCGTACCAGCTGTCGACGAGAAGTGCCTTCAGCGGCGCGTTTTCCCCGCCCGCGCTCTTCGGCGGCGGCAGCTTTTCGACGATGGCTTCCAGCACGTCGGGAATGCCAAGGCCGGTCTTGGCCGAAATCAGCACCGCTTCCGAGGCATCGATGCCGATCACTTCCTCGATCTGCTCCTTGATGCGCTCCGGCTCGGCGGCGGGCAGGTCGACCTTGTTCAGAACCGTTACCAGCTCGTGATTGTTGTCGATCGCCTGGTAAACGTTTGCAAGCGTCTGGGCTTCCACGCCCTGGGACGCATCAACCACCAGCAGCGAGCCCTCGCAAGCCGACAGCGAGCGCGAGACCTCATAGGCAAAGTCCACGTGGCCGGGCGTGTCGATGAGGTTCAGGATATAGGTCTCGCCGTTCTTCGCCTGGTAATGCAGGCGCACGGTCTGGGCCTTGATGGTGATGCCGCGCTCTTTCTCGATTTCCATGTTGTCGAGCACCTGCTCGGACATCTCGCGCTCGGCAAGGCCGCCGCAAGTCTGGATAAGCCGGTCCGCCAGCGTCGATTTGCCGTGGTCGATATGGGCCACGATCGAGAAGTTGCGGATGTGGTCGAGAGGGGTGCGGGTCGAATTGGTGCTCATGGGCCCGGCATATACCAGCGGCAGCGCCGGGCGCAAAGCTAAAAAGCGGCCTATTCTTCGAGGAGGCCGCCTATTTGCGGATCAGGATGCGGCCGAGCACGAAGAGCGCATAGCCAAGACTGAGCAGCAGGATCGCATAAATGAAACTCTGCGGTCCGAAGCGGGGCGTCACCGCCGTGATCAGGAGCGGCACCAGCGTTGCGCCCGTCGACCAGGCAACGAGAAGCGCCGAGGACAGCGGCACGAAATGTTCGGGTGCCGCCCGGTCGTTCGCATGGGCATTGGCGAGCGAATAGATGCTCTCGATCGCGCCTGCGAATATCGCGAAAACCACCATCAGCAGGCCGAGCCGGCCGAAATCCATGGTGAGCGCGGCAAGACCCGCGAGAAAGATGAGCGTGCAGGTGAGGAGGATGACGCTTCGCCGGTCCATCCGGTCCGACAGCATCCCGATCGGATATTGAACGAAGAGCAGGCCCGTCTGCATGACGAGCGAAAGGGTGGCCACATCCTGCTGCGAAATGCGGGCCGCGGTGGCATAGATGGGCGTAAAGCCCTGTACGGCCATGGAGATGCCGCCGGCAGTCAGGACGCCGATGACCCCGACGGGAGAGATCCGCCAGGCAAGCGGCACCGCCTTGACCATGGAAAGCGCCGGCGGCATGGGCGGCGGTGCCAGGCGGCTGAGGCCGATCGGCAGGACCGCAAGCGAGGTGAGGAAGACCGTGGCGAGCGGTCCGAGATTGCCCTCTGCGGGCAACTGGCCGAAGAGGAAGGAACCCGCCCCGAAGCACAGGATATAGGCCATGTAGAAGAAGGACATGGCCCGGCCGCGCCAGGAATTGCTGGCCGCGTGGTTGATCCAGCTCTGGGCGATGATGAAATTGATGTTCGAGGCAAGGCCATAAAGGCCGCGCGCCAGCACCCAGAGCACGGGATAGAACCCGATCGCGATCATCAGCGCCGCGATGATGACGAGCGCGAGAGAGACGGGAAAGAGCCGGGCGTGGCCGACGCGCCGAATGAGCGGGCCCGCCAGCACGCAGCCCGCAAGACCGCCGAAGGCCACCGCCGTGACCGCAGCGCCCGCAAACCAGGGCGCCGCCTCGCGGGTTCCGAGCACGTAGGGAACGTAAGTGAAGAGCAACCCATTGCCTGCGGCAACCAGCGCCATGGTGACGATGACGCTGACAATCGAGAGCGGGGAGTTTTCTTGGGCCATTGGCGGTGGAGCCTCGAAACACGGTGGGCAGGCATGAGCTGTAACGGCTTGCCGAATCCGGTGGCAAGTGCGGGAAGTCGCAGTCAGCCACAAAATATTCCATGCCTCTTGTGTTTCGAACGGCAATCGGCAATTCTATCATAATGGAAAATGAAGATCGCATAGTGGATGATTTCGCAGCCCGGCGCCTGCGTGTCCTGCGCCAGCAGGCCGGGCTGACACTGGAGCAGCTTGCCCGAGCCTCCGGCGTCAGCCGCGCCATGATCTCGCGCATCGAGCGGGCCGAGGCAAGCCCGACCGCGGTGCTTCTCGCCCGGCTGAGCGCTGCCCTCGGCCACAGCCTCTCGTCCTTCTTCGCTGCAGAAAGCGTCGCTGTGCCGTTGGCGCGCCGCAAGGCACAGCATGTCTGGACCGATCCGGAAAGCGGCTATGTCCGGCGCGCCGTATCGCCGCCGGGCACCGGGTCTCCCGTCGAGCTCGTGGAAGTGGTGCTTCCGCCGCACCGGACCGTCCGCTTTCCGCCGCAGGCGTCGAGTGCCGGCATCATGCAGCATGTCTGGGTGCTGGAAGGCGCGCTGCTGCTTACCGTCGACGGAGAGCCGCAGCCGCTCGAAGAGGGCGATTGCCTCTATCACGATATTGGCCGGGGCCATGTTTTTGAAAATCGCGGGCCGCGGCCGGTCCGCTACTTGGTGGCGCTGGAACACGGCCGGCGCCGATGAAAGGGTTGGGAATGAACATCAGGCAGATGGATGGCGAGGCCGCCCGCAGGGCGCTGGACGGATTATGCGACGTACTGATCGATTGCGTGGAGGGAGGCGCCTCGGTCGGCTTCATGTCGCCCTATGACCGCGCGCAGGCCGCGGCCTACTGGCAGGGCGTGATCCCGGCAGTGGAGACGGGGGCAACGCTTCTCTTCGCCGCCGAAACGGCGGATGGCCGCCTGGTCGGGACGGTCCAGATCGGCCTGCAGCAGTTCCCGAACCAGCCGCATCGGGCCGACCTGAAGAAGCTTCTGGTCCATCGGGATGCCAGGGGCGCGGGCGTTGCCCGCCGTCTCATGGAACGGGCGGAGGAAGGCGCGCTTCGTCACGACAAGGTGCTTCTGGTGCTCGACACCGCAACCGGCAGTCCGGCGGAGGAGGTCTATCGTCGGCTCGGCTGGACGGCCGCGGGTATCGTGCCGGATTACGCGCTCTATCCCGATGGCCGCTACTGCGGCACCACCTTCTACTACAAGCGGCTCGGTCCATTGCCCTGATTGGGTGCAAAATTGGTCGAAGCGGGCGATCCGGCGCGTCTTCTGCCGCGCCGGGCCTCGTGGTAATCAGAAGCCAAACGGAGGGGAAATCATGAAAACCATCATCAGAACCCTGCCGACCGGCCTCTTTCTGGCGCTCGGCCTTTTCACCTCGGCATTTGCCGATGACGTGACTTTCATCATGCGCAACAGCCACCCCAATGCGGTGGAAGTCGAGCTTTACAGCCAGGACCGCGAACATGTCTGGCCGGGTGGCAACGAGGTCTATTACCTCGATGACGGCGAGACCAAGGAAATCCCGCTCTCCTGCCGCAGCGGCGAGAAAATTTGCTACGGCGCCTGGGTCGCGGGAGACAAGGGCACCTTCTGGGGCACGGGCCCCGACAATGGCGAGCGCTGCACGGATTGCTGCTATACCTGCACCGGCGGCGAGACCGAGGAAATCAACCTCACCGAATAGCGCTCCTTTAGCCTCGCGGTGCGGCGGGGCGCCCCGCGGGATCGTCAAGGGCCGGATTGTAGAAGAGGGCAAGGAAGAGGCTGCGCGCGATCCGCTCCGCCGTCGTCATGAACCAGGCGCGCGCATCGGCGCCGGGAAAGATTTCGGCAAGCGTTTCGCCAAACAGCTGCAGCCAGTCCGCGAAAAGCCGCTCTTCCATGCCCTTGATGCCCAGATGCGCCTGCACCGGCTTGCCGCCATAAGCCCCATTCTTGAAGGCTATGGCGGACCAGAACCGCTTCATCTTGGCGAGATGATCGTCCCAGCGCCCGTCGAGGCGGGCGTGAAACACCGGCCCGAGCGCCGGATGGGCGGCAATCCGTCCGTAGAATGTCTCAACCAGCCGGTCGATCCCCGCCTGATCGATGCCGAGGGCGGCCATGTCGGCACGCGCCCTTTCGCTGATCGCCTCGACATGCGCTGCCCGCGCCACCAGTTCCTCAGCCATCGGCCCGGTCTCCCTTCGTCTCCCCGGCGGCTTCCCATGTCAGCCGCTTGTAGTCAAACCCGTATTCGATGGTCGGTTTGACAACGCGGAAATAGGGAGAAAGGTCGAAATCCCTGGGCGTAAACAGCGAGTGGTGGCGGATATGCAGGATTTCATCGCGAGAATAGGCTGAAACGGCCCGGGCATGGCCGGGCACCGGCTCCGTATCGGCAAGGATCGGATAGCGAATGGATTCAAAGGCTTCGGCAATCAGCGTCGAGCAGATCGCCCGGGTGGGATCGCCCGAGCCGAAGGCGATCATCCGCCGACGCCAGCGCACCGGCACCGGCGGCGTCGGCAGGAAGTAGCGCAGCATGTCGAAGATGTTCTTGAGATCGTAGAGAAGCCCGAGCCGCGACACCATGAAGCGGCAGAGCGCCTCCCGGTCCGGCGCAGTGAGCCCCACCGGGCGGCAGATGCGGGTATTGTAGGTCGCATATTTTCCAAGCGCCGTCGTCACGCAGCCTTCGCCGAGATTGACCTCGATGAGCTGCGGCCGCTCAAGCACCGGCAGGGCCTCCTCCGCTTCCGAAAGCGGCAGCCAGGGACCGACAAAAAGGGCCGCATGCGACCAGGTGGACTGGGTAAGATACTTGATTGCCGTGGACACCTTGGCATTGCCCTCGACCAGCAGGATATCGCCAGGCTCCAGCACCCGGCCAAGCGTATCGGGATCGGACGGCGTGTAGGGCTGGTAGCCGGAAGTCTTCTGTTCCAGCCGCGCCGCGAGAAAGCGGCCGAGCCGGTCGAGCCATGTATCCTTTGCATCTGCCAGGCCTGCCATTCTCCTCCATCTCCTTCCCTCTACTTTGGTTGCATGTGACCAGAATGACGCCGCCCTGTCGAGGGAGGGCGCTTGACGCCGCCGCGCCCCTTCATTAGTTTAGAATTATTCTAAAAGGATGCTTCTGATGCTTGGCAAATTTTTTCCCACCGGCCGCCGGTCCTTCGATTCGCTCAGCGAGCAGGAAATTCTGGCGCTCGCCATCTCCTCGGAAGAGGACGATGCGCGCATCTACTTGGCCTTCGCCCACCGTCTGAAGCCCGATTATCCGCAGAGCGCCCGGATCTTCGAGGACATGGCAGAAGTCGAAAACACCCATCGCGCCATGCTGATCGACATGCATCGCCGTCGCTTTGGCGAGGTCATCCCCCTCATCCGCCGGGCCCATGTGCGCGGCTTCATCGAGCGCAAGCCGGACTGGCTGCGCGCCAACCTGACGCTCGACCAGATCCGCAACGAGGCGGAATCCATGGAAGGCGAGGCCCATCGCTTCTACCTGGCGGCAGCCGAGCGCACGTCAGACGCGTCCACCCGGAAGCTTCTGGGCGAGCTTGCACTCGCGGAGCAGGGCCATGAGGATACGGCCCGCATGCTGGAGGAGCGGCACCTGCCCGAGGAGGCCCGGGCCGAGGAAAACGACGCGGCCCACCGGCAATTCGTACTCACCTATGTGCAGCCGGGCCTTGCCGGCCTGATGGATGGGTCGGTCTCGACGCTTGCCCCGATCTTTGCCGCCGCCTTCGCCACGCAGGATACCTGGCAGACCTTCCTTGTCGGTCTTTCGGCTGCCGTGGGCGCGGGCATTTCCATGGGCTTTACCGAAGCGGCCCATGATGATGGCAAGATCTCCGGACGCGGTTCGCCGCTGAAGCGCGGCCTTGCCTCCGGCATCATGACGGCGCTGGGCGGCCTCGGCCACGCCTTGCCCTATCTTATCCCGCATTTCTGGACGGCGACGGCGGTCGCGGTCGCCATCGTTTTCGTGGAACTCTGGGCGATCGCCTTCATCCAGAACAAATACATGGAAACGCCCTTCTTCAAGGCCGCCATGCAGGTGGTTCTGGGCGGTTCGCTGGTGCTCGCAGCCGGCATCCTGATCGGCAACGGATAGGCGAACACAAGAAAGAGGGCCGCCGGCTGGCGACCCTTTTTGTATTTTTTGGGAAACGGTTTACTGCAGCGCGCCGACCAGAACGTCCGCACCATTCTCGATCGACACCCAGCGGCCGGAATCAAAGGTCGCCTGGCGCTTCAGATAGGTGTAGGGCGTGCGGTACCAGGGCTTCACTTCATTGTCGAGATTGTCGAGCACGAAGTCGCCGGAGGAGGTGCGAAGGGTGAGCACCGCATGGCCTTCACCATCCGGCTTGCGCACCACGGTGATCAGCAGGGCCGATTCCGGGAAGCCCTTTTCCATCAGGATCTTGCGCTTGGCGAGAACGAAATCCTCGCAATCGCCCGCATTGATAGGATAGGCCCAGACCTCGTCCCGGCCATAAAGCTCCTGATCGGTGACGGGGGTGATCTGCGTGTTGACCGAAAGATTGACGTCATTGACCATCTTCCAGCCCGCATCGGTAACGCGCGGTGCGGCAAGATTGGTCTTGATCGCATGGCATTCGGCGGGATTGGCGTGGCAGAATTCATAATGACCGATCGGCTGCGAGGTCACGCCACCGGTGATCATCGCGACCATCGCGTTCGGCGAGGGAGTTGCGGCGGACGCGGTCGCGCAAAGGGCGAAGAGCGCTCCGACGAACTGGAATACCTTGTTACGCGTAATCATACCGGGCCTCGCAAATTCTTAACAAAGAATTAAGGGCGTGCGAGGCGGGGAGTCAATCTGTTAGGGATCTGTTAACCATATTCAATCCCAAACATGGTTAAGATCAGGGGTAGCGGCTCACGCCTGCGAGTTCGGATATGGCGGCCACCATGCGCTCCAGATCCTGCGGGCGCGAAAGGCGGTGATCCCCGTCGCGGATGAGGGTCAGCACCGTGTCATCCGCCGGCAGGTGGTCGAGAAGCCGCAATGCGTGGGAAAAGGGCACGTCCGGATCGCGCATACCCTGCAGGATATGCACGGGGCACCCCGTTTCGATGATCCCTTTCAGAACCCGGTTGTCGCGCCCGTCCTCGATCAGCGCCCGGGTGAAGATATTGGGCTCCGGGCTGTATTCCGAGGGCTCGTCGAAGAAACCCCGTTCCGCAAGCGAGCGCTTCTGTTCGTCCGTCAGCTGCGGCTCGATGAGTTCGCTGGTGAAATCCGGTGCCGGGGCGATCAGCACCATGCCCTTGAGCGCGGGTGCCGTGCCATCGCTGCTTTTTGCCCGCCGTTTCAACTCCTGGGCAAGGCGAAGCCCGATCCAGCCGCCCATGGATGAGCCGATGACGATCAGTTCCTCCGGCCTGACATGGTCGATCACGGCCATGGCTTCCGCAAGCCAACGGCTGATCGTGCCGTGCACGAAGGCGCCGCCCGATTCCCCATGGCCGGAATAGTCGAAGCGGATGCAGGCAATGCCCAGCTTTTCGGCGAGCTGGTCTGCTGCAACCGCCTTCGACCCCATCATGTCGGAGCGGTAGCCGGAAAGCCAGAGAAGTGCCGGTTCCCGGCTGTTGCGGGTCGCGGGGCGATGGCGGATCGCGATCGGCCGCAACTGATCGCCTTCCCCCACCTCGATGATTTCGGGACCGGTTATCTCCGTGGTCATGCTCTGTCTCCGCTTCTCGCCGCCGCTTGCTGGCCCCCCGTGTTTTCCGCATTCTTCGAGATTTGGCAATGTTCAAGCATCGGTGCCTTGCGCTATCCCCCGCATTCGCCCGGTCTCGCGCCGGGAAATACGGCTGAAAATGCTTGGTACCGGCCACGGGGGAGGTGATTTTCAGAATAAGGCGTGCTAAATAATGGCCGCGCCGCTGCGTCGGACATCCGCCCTTCCATGGGGGAACGGTCCCTTGACCCGCGGCGAATATCAATTTTTGAGGAGAATACGACCATTCGCAGACCTTTCAAAGCCGATGCCCCAACCCGTGATGGGCCGCGTTCCAACCGTGAAATCCGCGTCCCCCGCGTGCAGCTGATTGACGCGGAAGGCAATAATCAGGGTATCGTTCCGATCGATCAGGCCCTTCGTCTTGCTGATGAAGCCGGTCTCGATCTCGTCGAGATTTCCCCGAATGCCGAGCCACCGGTCTGCAAGATCCTCGATCTGGGCAAGCTGAAATATGCCACCCAGAAAAAGGCTGCAGAGGCGCGCAAGAAGCAGAAGATCGTCGAAGTCAAGGAAATCAAGATGCGCCCCAACATCGACACCCATGATTATGAGGTGAAGATGAAGGCGATGAACCGCTTCTTCGAGGACGGCGACAAGGTGAAGGTGACGCTGAAGTTCCGTGGCCGTGAAATGGCCCACCAGGAACTCGGCCTCAAGCTCCTTCTGCAGGTCAAGGAAGACACGTTGGGAGTGGCCAAGGTCGAAGCCGAGCCGAAGCTCGAAGGCCGGCAGATGATGATGGTGCTTGCCCCGAAGTAAGGCCATGCCGACACACCTTGAAAAAAGCCGCTTCCGGAAGGAATGCGGCTTTTTCCGTTTCTGGCTGACAGTTTGCTGACAGCCGCCGTGGCGTCTTGTCAGCAAGGCTCTGCCATGATCGCCGCCATGACAGACAGACATGAGGTGATTTCCATGCTGCAGCGCCTTCGCAAGATCGCACTCCTTTCCTTCACCGCCATCGCCACGCTGACGGTCGCGCCGGTCTTCACGAAGTCCGTGCTCGTCACGTCCGCCTTCGCCAAGGACGGCAACCACGAGTCCCGCGGCGGCGAGCATTCCGGAGGCGAGGGGCACGGCAATGGCGAGGGGCGCGGCCATGAGGGTGCGGGTCATGACAGCGGCGAAGACGGTGACGACGGGACCGGGTCCGACGACGGGGCAGAAAGCGACGATGGCAAGGATCAGCCCGGCGCCCATGAGGACAATGGCCGCCGCCGCCATGGCAACGAAACCGCTCGCGAACATGCCAATGAACACAGCCGTGTCGCACTTTCCGTATCCGACCAGGAAGCCGAAGGCCTGGAGAATGGCTCCCTGAAGGCAGTCGACAGTCTCGGCCGCACGCTGGAAGTGGAGATCGAACGGGAACACGGCGCGATCAAAGTGGAAGTGAAGCTCGACGGCGACGACCAGTCCGGCGCGCCGATCACCGGTGTCACGGTGGTTCCAGCCACCTGATACGCACGAATTTTGCCGGCCACTGCCCCCCATCTGGACGGTCGGCAAGACAGGAACCCTGCCCAGGCAGCCGCCGCCCCGGGCAGGGTTTCTCTATTCCGGGAATGGCCTCTACCCGCATGTCGGCCAACCCTTGCAACCGGTGGCCGGAAAGGCCAATCTGTTTCCTGACAATGGATATTGCGATGGAAAGACGCCGCTTTCTGCTGACCCTTTTTTCTGCCGTGCTGGCCCTTCAGGCTCTGGCCTCGCCGCTGCATGCCAAGGATGGCGAGGGCAAGGGTGAGGGCGGGGACGGCGAAGGAAAGGGCGGCGACAAGGGCGAGGGCGAAAAGGGCGAAGGAGGAAAGGGCGAGGGCGAGGGCAGCGGAAAATCCGGCGGCGAAGGCTCCTCCGACGGTCACTCGGAAAGCGGTGGCGGTCATGGATCCGCCGGTTCCGGGGGCAAGGGATCCGGAACCTCTGCCGGCAAGAACGGCGAGGATGACGGCAGCGAGGCCGAAACGGACCACGAGGAGGCCACCGAGGCTGTCCGTCGCGGCGAGGTCCTCTCCTATCGCGATCTTCTCGGCCGGCTGCGCGAAGACAATGTGGGGCGCGTGCTCAGGGTGGAACTCGATCGCTCGACCCGCGGGCCCGTCTACCGCATGCGGATCGAGGATTCCGCCGGTTTCGTCTCCAATGTCGTGGTCGATGCCCGGACGGGCAAGCGGCTTCGCCCCGGGGAGGAGTGAGATGCGGCTGCTTCTGGCCGAAGACGATGCCGATATTGCCCGCCACACCATCGCGCGGCTGGCCGCGGAAGGTTATGCGGTCGATCATGCCGCCCAAGGCCCGGAGACCTGGGATCTGGGCGAAACCGGTGATTACGCGGCGATCATCCTCGATCTCGGCCTGCCCGGCATGGACGGCCTCTCCATCCTCAAGCGCTGGCGGGCGGCGGGCGTCAACACGCCGGTTCTCGTGCTGACCGCGCGCGGATCCTGGATGGAGCGGGTGGACGGCTTCGAGGCCGGGGCCGACGATTACTTGCCGAAGCCCTTCCGCTCCGAGGAGCTGCTGGCCCGTCTGAAGGCCCTCCTGCGCCGCTCCGCCGCAACCCCGGTCGCCACCCGTGCCGCCGGGCGTTTTGTCATCGACGACGCGGCCAAGCGCGTAACCTTCGATGGCCGAATGCTGGAACTCAGCCCCCAGGAATACCGGCTGGTGTCGCTGCTGATCCGCGAAAGGGGCCGCGTGCTTTCGCCGCTCGAAATCGCCAGCCATGTTCAGGGCCGGGATGATGACACCGCAAAGAATGCCGTGGAGGCCATGATCGCTCGTCTGCGGCGCAAGACCGATCCCGATGCCATCGAGACGCGGCGCGGCTTCGGCTATTGCGTGCCGGACACCGCCGGATGATCCAGTCGCTCCGCTTCAGGCTGGCGGTCGGCGCGCTCATTGCCATCGTGCTTGCCCTGCTGGCGACCGGTTTCATCCTCAGCCGGGTCTTTACCGATTATGTGGTGCAGCGCTATCGCAGCGAGATGGGCGCGGTGATCGACCAGATCACCGCCGAGATGGAATTGCGCGAGGGCCAGCTGGTGCTGGCCCGCAAGCCCGCCGATCCCCGTTTCCGCCTGCCGGCCAGCGGCCGCTACTGGCAGGTGATGCCGGAAAAGGGTGGCGCGCTCCGCTCTCCCTCCCTCTGGGACACGGTGCTTGCGGCTCAGCCGGGAGAGGAAGCCCATGGTTTCGCACGCGCGACCGGTCCCGATGGCAGCCCGGTTCTGATAGTCGAGCGGTCTCTCGTACTGGAGACGGGCAATGGCGCGCGCATTCCCTTTCGGGTGCTCTCCGCCTTTCCCGAGGCGGAGTTGGAGGCGGCTCTCGAGGACTACCACAGCACTCTCCGGCTGATGCTTCTCGCCACCGCCGCTCTGCTGATGAGCGCAGCCTATCTGCAGGGCGCCATCGGCCTCAGGCCCCTGACCCGGCTGCGGCACGATGTCGGGCTTGTCCGCTCCGGCGCGGCAAACCTCATCGCGGAGGAAGGGCCGAGCGAGCTGAAGCCGCTGATTGCCGAACTGAATCTTCTTCTTCGCGAGCGACAGACGGCGCTGGAGCGCGCCCGCGCCCGGGCGAGCGATCTCGCCCACGGACTGAAGACCCCGCTGACCGTGCTTCTCCAGCTGGCCGATGGTCTGCCGCCCGAGGCGCGCAACCTGGCGCGCCAGCAGGTGGAGCTGGTGCGCCAGCGCGCAGACCGGCAATTACAGGCCGCTCGCCTCGGCGTCGAACGCATGGCGAGCACCAATCTGTCCAGTCTCTGCGGCAAGCTCGTCATGGTGCTCTCGCCGCTTACACGCGGGCGCAATATCCGTTTCGAACTCGATATTGCGCCCGGCATCGCCATCCATGCGGACGCGGCCGATCTGGCGGAATGCCTCGGCAATCTGCTCGACAATGCAGCCCGATGGACACGCACGGAAATCACGATCAGCGCCCGCCCGCTCGCGGGTGAGCGTATTCAGATCACCCTTTCCGATGACGGGCCGGGCATTGCGCCTGAGGACCGCGAGCGGCTTCTTCGCCGGGGCGAAAGCGGCGAAGGCGAAGCGCCGGATGCCGCAGGCAGCGGGCTCGGTCTTTCGATCAGCCGCGATATCGTGGAGGCCTATGGCGGAACGCTGTCTCTTTTCACCGCGAAATCTGGCGGGTTGGAGGTCCGGCTCGATCTGCCGGGCGCTCCGGCGGGCTGACGGAAAGATTCTCGGCGGGCGCCCGTTGCACTTTTTCGAGCCTGCGGTTATAAGCGCGCGTCCGAACGGTCCGGCAGGGCATGCCGTGGCCGTTCTTTATGCTTGAAAACGGGCTTCGTCTGCCTGTTTCGATACAAGAACAATGGAGTAGCAAAATGCCCAAGATGAAGACGAAATCGTCTGCCAAGAAGCGGTTCAAGATCACCGCCTCCGGCAAGGTCAAGGCGCAGGCCGCTGGCAAGCGCCATGGCATGATCAAGCGTACCAACAAGTTCATCCGCGACGCACGCGGCACGATGGTTCTGGCCGAGCCCGATGGCAAGAAGGTCATCAAGAACTACCTGCCCAACGGTCTCTGAGACTGTTAGCCCCGCGTAACTTCAAGGAGATCATGACATGGCACGCGTAAAACGTGGCGTAACGTCCCGCGCCAAGCACAACAAGGTATTCAAGGCAGCCAAGGGTTTCTACGGCCGCCGCAAGAACACGATCCGCGCCGCAAAGGCCGCTGTGGATCGTTCCAAGCAGTTCGCTTACAAGGACCGCAAGATCAAGAAGCGGAATTTCCGCGCTCTGTGGATCCAGCGTATCAACGCCGCTGTGCGTGAATTTGGCCTGACCTACGGCCGCTTCATCGACGGCCTGAACAAGGCCGGCATCGCCGTTGACCGCAAGGTCCTGTCCGACATGGCCATCCATGAGCCGGCAGCTTTCGGCGCGCTCGTCGCCGCCGCCAAGAAGGCGCTCGCCTACCTCAAGGAAGCCGGTACGGCAAACGAGTTTGAAAGCGCGGTCAAGTAAGCCAGCGCTTCCCAAGCTTTTGCATTGAAACCGATTGGGAAACCCGCGCTGGCAGGGCTGGCGCGGGTTTTTCTTATGCCCGTCTCGTCCCGCCTCTTTCCGATCCAATCCAGGAACACCAGGAATGTCCGATCTCGACACTTTGAAAACCGAACTGCTGGGCGCGGTGGCCGGGGCCGCCGATGAAGCGGCCATCGAGGCCGTGCGCGTCTCCGCCCTTGGCAAGAAGGGCTCGGTCTCCGAACTCCTGAAGACGCTGGGCGCCATGAGCGCCGAGGAGCGCCAGACCCGCGGCGCTGCCATCAACGCGCTCAAGAACGAGGTGACCGAGGCGATTGCCGCCCGCAAGGCCGAGCTGAAGGAAGCCGCCATTGCCGCCCGTTTGAAGGCCGAGACGGTGGATGTCAGCCTGCCGGTTCGCTCCTCCCCCGCCGAGCGCGGCCGCATCCATCCGATCAGCCAGATCGTCGACGAGATCACCGCGATCTTCGGCGACATGGGCTTCTCGATTGCAGAAGGCCCCGATGTCGAGACGGACTACTATAACTTCACGGCCCTGAACTTCCCGGAAGGCCATCCGGCCCGCGAGATGCACGACACCTTCTTCTTCCGCCCGGATGAAAAAGGTGAGCGCAAGGTGCTGCGCACCCATACCTCGCCCGTGCAGGTGCGCACGATGGAGGCCGAGACACCGCCGATCCGCATCATCATTCCCGGCAAGACCTACCGCCAGGACAGCGACGCTACCCATTCCCCGATGTTCCATCAGGTGGAAGGCCTCGTGGTCGACCGCAAGGCGAATGTCGCCAACATGCGCTGGGTGCTGGAAGAATTCTGCAAGGCCTTCTTCGAGGTGCCCTCGGTCACAATGCGCTTCCGCCCGTCCTTCTTCCCCTTCACCGAACCGTCCTTCGAGGTCGACATCCAGTGCGACCGATCCGGCCCCTCGGTGAAGTTCGGCGAAGGCAAGGACTGGATGGAAATCCTCGGCTGCGGCATGGTTCACCCGAACGTGCTGCGTGCGGGCGGACTTGATCCGGACGAATATCAGGGCTTTGCCTGGGGCATGGGCCTCGACCGCATCGCCATGCTGAAATACGGAATGCCCGACCTGCGCGACTTCTTCAACGCTGATGTCCGCTGGATGACCCATTACGGCTTCCGCCCCCTCGACATGCCGACGCTGTTCGGGGGCTTGAGCCAGTAAGATGCCGACGGTGCTCCGCAAGTACGGCCTGCGCTTTCACTTCTATTCCGGCGACCGTTACGAGCCTCCACATATCCATGTAGAGGGAAACGGCGGCGAAGCGAAGGTCTGGCTGACAGAGGTCAGGGTTGCGGAGGCCGGGGGCTTCAGTCAGAAGGACCTCGCGCGTATAGTGGCGGTGGTCGAGGAACACAGGCACATGATGCTGGAGGCTTGGCATGACTATTTCGCATGATAGCTATCCGGAGGCCGAGCGGCCCGTCGAGGCATGGTGCGACCTGCATGAAGTTCATGTGCGCCTGGCAGACGGCCGGCATGTCGCAACTCCGCTCTGGTGGTATCCACGCCTCCTGAACGCAACGCCTGCCCAGCGCAACAATGTCCATCTCATGCTTGCGGGCGTGCATTGGCCGGATGTCGACGAGGATCTGTCGATCAGGGGCATGCTCGCCGGCTGGAAGGCGCCAGGGGCCAAGGCGCCGGGCAAGGCCGCCTGAACGAGTTTACCGGGTGTCCGGCAGGGCCTGAGGGCCTGATGAAAGAGACGATGAAGGTTTGACACGATGAAATTCACCCTTTCCTGGCTCAAGGATCACCTTGAAACCGATGCGACGCTTGAGGAAATCTGCGAGCGCCTGACGGCGATCGGCCTCGAGGTCGAGGATGTGGACGACAAGGCGGCCTACAAGCCCTTCGTCATCGCCAAGGTGCTCTCTGCCGAAAAGCATCCGCAGGCCGACCGGCTGAAGGTGCTGATGGTCGATATCGGCGCGGGCGCGCCGGTTCAGGTCGTCTGCGGCGCGCCGAATGCGCGTGCCGGCCTTGTCGGCGCCTTTGCCGCGCCCGGCACCCATGTGCCCGGCATCGACGTGACGCTCGCCGTCGGCAATATCCGCGGCGTCGAGAGCCGCGGCATGATGTGCTCCGAGAAGGAGCTCGACATGTCCGACAATCACGACGGCATCATCGACTTGCCCGAGGATGCACCCGTCGGCGAAAGCTTTGCCGCCTATGCCGGCATCGACGATCCTGTCATCGAGATCAACCTCACGCCGAACCGCTCCGATTGCACCAGCATCTACGGCATCGCGCGCGATCTCGCCGCCTCCGGCCTCGGTCGCCTGAAGGCCCCGAAGCCTCCGGCCTTCAAGGTCGAGGGCACGACGCCCACCGAAGTCATCCTCGATCTGGACGATGAAAGCCTCTGCCCGGGTTTTGCGCTTCGTCTCGTGCGCGGCGTGAAGAACGGCCCGAGCCCGGCCTGGATGCAGCGCCGTCTCACTGCCATCGGCCTTCGTCCGATCAATGCGCTGGTCGACATCACCAACTACCTGACCTTCGATCAAGGCCGCCCGCTGCACGTCTTCGATGCCGCCAAGGTGAAGGGCAACCTCACCGTCCGCCGCGCCGCCGAAGGCGAAACCGTGCTGGCGCTCGATGGCCGCGAATACAAGCTCGGGCCCCAGAATGTGGTGATCTCCGATGAGAACGGCGTCGAATCCATCGGCGGCATCATGGGCGGCGAACATTCCGGCTGCGACGAGAACACGGTGGATGTGCTGATCGAATCCGCGCTCTGGCATCCCCTCAACATCGCCAAGACCGGCCGCTCGCTCGGCATCATCACCGATGCGCGCTACCGCTTCGAGCGCGGCGTCGATCCGGAATACATGGTTCCCGGGCTGGAACGCGCGACCGAGCTGGTGCTCGAACTTTGCGGCGGCACGGCTGCCGAAGCCCGCGTCAGCGGCTACAAGGGTTATCAGGCGAAGATCGTCGATTTCCCCTTCTCCGAGGTCAAGCGGCTGACGGGCCTCACAGTCTCGAAGGAAGAATCGGTCGAAATCCTCACCGGTCTCGGCTTCACGGTTGCCGGCTCCGGCGAGCGCGTGTCCGTCTCGGTTCCCTCCTGGCGTCCCGATGTGGATGGCAAGGCGGATCTCGTGGAAGAGGTCATGCGCATCCATGGCGTGGACAACATCAAGCCCGAGCCTCTGGAGCGGGATGTGCCGGTCAATGGCCGCATTCTCACCACGCTGCAGATCCGCACCCGCGCGGCCAAGCGTGCACTTGCCGCGCGCGGCATGCTGGAAGCGGTCACCTGGTCTTTCATCTCCGAAGACCAGGCGAAGCTTTTCGGTGGCGGCTCCGAGGCACTGAAGCTGGCCAATCCGATTGCCGCCGACATGTCCGACATGCGCCCCTCGCTGCTGCCGGGCCTGCTCACCGCAGCCCAGCGCAATGCCGACAAGGGCTTTGGCGATGTGGCGATCTTCGAAGTTTCCGGCACCTATGAAAACGACCGGCCGGAAGGCCAGCGGCGTGTGGCCGGCGGCATCCGCCGCGGTACGGCGACGCTCTCGGGTGCGGGCCGCATGTGGTCCAACGCCAAGACCGGCGGCGGCAAGAATGTCGACGTCTTCGACGCCAAGGCCGATGCGCTGGCGGTGATCGAGGCGGCGGGCCTGCCCATGGCCAATATCCAGATCGAGCAGGGCGGACCCGACTGGTACCATCCCGGCCGTTCCGGCACCATCAAGATGGGCCCGAAGATCGTGCTCGGCCATTTCGGCGAATTCCATCCCAAGGTGCTGGAAGCGCTCGACGTTTCCGGTGCGTTGGCGGGCTTCGAAGTCTTCCTCGATGCCATGCAGGAGCCGAAGAAGAAGGCGACCCGCACCAAGGCAGCGCTCGAGCTCTCGCCCTTCCAGGCGGTGAGGCGCGACTTCGCCTTCGTGGTCGAAAAGGCGGTCGATGCCGGTTCGATCCTGAAGGCGGCGGCAAGCGCCGACCGCAAGCTGATCACCGCCGTCAACGTCTTCGACGTCTTCGAGGGCGCTTCGATCGGCGAAGGCAAGAAGTCGGTCGCCATCGAAGTTGTCATCCAGCCCGTCGAGCGCACGCTGACGGACGAGGATTTCGAGGCACTGACCGCCCGGATCGTCGGCAACGTGACGAAGACCACCGGCGGCGCCCTGCGCGCCTGACCTAAGGTAAGGCAACAAGGCGAGAAGGCACTCTCCCGGGTGCCTTTTTGCATTTCGGGTGGTGGACCCACTCCACCTCGCGATAGTTTTCCCGGAGCAACAGGGAGACTGAACCGATGCGAAAACCCGCAAGTGTGAAAGGCCTGGAAGATCTCGGCCGGGTACGCCTGTCGAAGAACTTCTTCCTGCGCGATTTCCTGCATTCGGAAATCGCAGCACTCCATGGTTTCTCCAACATCCCCGACGATCCCGATCTCGCCATCGCGGCGGGCAGGAAACTCTGCGAGGAGCTGCTGGAGCCACTGCAGGAGACTTTCGGGCGGCTGCATATCCGTTCCGCCTATCGCTCGCCCGAGGTCAACGATTTCGGCAACCGGAACGGCTTGAACTGCGCGCAGAACGAAAAGAACTATGCCGGCCACATCTGGGACAGGCGGGATGCGGCGGGCAACATGGGTGCGACGGCCTGCATCGCCATTCCCTGGGTCTGGGACCGGTTTCAGGCGGAAGGCGACTGGCGGCGGCTCGCCTGGTGGATCCACGATCATCTGCCCTATCACGGACTTGAGTTTTTCCCGAAGCTCTGGGCGGTCAACGTCAACTGGCGCGAAAACCCCGAGCGCATCATCACCAGCTTCGCCAATCCGCGCGGCGTGCTGACAAAACCCGGCATGGCGAACCACGGCGGCGGCCATGCGGGGGAGTATGAGGGGTTTCCAGAATTGAAGCGGGAGTGGTGATTCTCAGGGCATCCGTCAAAATGCCTCCTCATGGGTGCACCCCCACCCCTGACCCCTCCCCACAAGGGGGAGGGGGAAAGCGCTGCCGTGCACGGAGGTCCCGTGGATGTCCCAGACCCCGTTGATCCGGTCCGAGAATGGGCCGTGGCAAAACGTCAGCCTTCCCTCCCCCTTGTGGGGAGGGGGAGGGGTGGGGGTAACCGCGCATGCAAGCGCGAGAGGTTTCGGCAACTGAAGCGGCTAGGGTTATGGAAGCAGAACGGTAGAACGACGTGCGAGCAGCCCCCTCATCCGGCCCTTCGGGCCACCTTCTCCCCGCTGGGGAGAAGAGGGAGCGTGCGGCCCTCTCTGACGACGTATCGGGAATGAGCGGGTGCGGCAGACCTCCTCTCCCCGGCGGGGAGAGGATGCCGGCAGGACGGTGGCTATGCCCAGCCCCACCCCAACCTCAGAAACTCGCCGGCGTGTTGATCCAGATGAGGATGGTCTCGGATTTCGAGCTGTTGCGCCAGGAATGGGGGCGGTGGCTTTCGAAGGTGAAGCTGTCTCCGGCATTGAGTTCGAAGAACTGGTCGCCGTCGAGAACGATCTCCAGCGAGCCGGTCAGCACGTAGATGAATTCCTCGCCGTCATGCTGGTAGGCGCCTTCGGAGGACGCGCCGGGGGCGAGCTGGAAGCGGTGGCACTGCATCTGCTTGGCGCCTTCCGCCAGCACCTGCACGGTGACGCCGGATGTCGTGGCCGGCCAGGTCGGCCATTCGCCGTAGCGCACCAGGCTTTCGTTCGGGCGGGTGGTGTCCTCGCCGCAGAGGATCGACACCGTCGTGCCGAAATAATGGGCGACCGCATGCAGCGCCGTCAGCGACAGCCCCTGAGAGGTGCGCTCGAAGGTGGAGAGAACCGATGTCGTGACCCCGATGGCCTTTGCCACCGTCTCCAGCGTGTCGCCGGCCGCCCGGCGCATGCGGCGCACCTTGTGGCCGACGGGGATCTCATCCGCCGCGGGCTTCCGCTCGGGTACGGTGGCGGCGGCCGGGGGCGGGGCAAGTTCGGTGTCCGCCTCGCCGTCGCTCTTCAGGAATTCGCGGATCGCGGCCGGGTTCAGCCCTTGCTCCTGCCTCAGCCAAGCGATGCGTTTCAGGCGCTCCAGCAGATCGGTATCGTAGAGCCGCTGGCCGGAGGCGGTGCGGATCGGCTCGAAAAGCGCCTGCGTTTCCCATAGCCGGAGCGTCGAGGGCGACACGCCCACCATGCGCGCAGCTTCCGCAATCTTGAACCGTGTTGTCTGCATCCGGGCTCGCCGTTCCTGTCTTGCGGAATCTCTTTAAGGCTCGAAATCCATATTGCAAATCTACAGAAAAAATGTAAGTAAATTTTCGGCCCAAGTCGAGGGCCGATTTCTTTGACCAGAGCGCGGAGCCCCGCGCCCCTCACCATCCCGGGGATTTCACCATGTTGAACGCCGAAATTTCAGCACGCAAGAACGAAGCCATCTCTCGCGGCGTCGGTATGACGACGCAGGTCTATGCGGAGCGTGCCGAGAATGCCGAAATCTGGGATGTCGAGGGCCGACGCTACATCGATTTCGCCGCCGGCATTGCCGTCGTCAACACGGGCCACCGTCACCCGAAGGTCATCGAAGCCGTAAAGAACCAGATCGACCGCTTCACCCACACCTGCCATCAGGTCGTGCCTTACGAAAACTATGTCCGTCTCGCCGAGCGCCTGAACAAGCTCGTTCCCGGCAATTTCGCAAAGAAGACCATCTTTGCGACGACCGGTGCGGAAGCCGTTGAAAATGCGATCAAGATTGCCCGCGCCGCCACTGGCCGCTCGGCGGTCGTCGCCTTCACCGGCGCCTTCCATGGCCGTACCTTCATGGGCATGGCGCTGACAGGCAAGGTCGTCCCCTACAAGGTCGGCTTCGGCGCGATGATGAGCGATGTCTTCCACGTACCCTTCCCGGTCGACCTGCATGGCGTTTCGGTCGAAACCGCGCTGGACGTGCTGGACAAGCTGTTCAAGGCCGATGTCGATCCGAAGCGCGTTGCGGCGATCATCGTCGAGCCCGTTCAGGGCGAAGGCGGTTTCTATGAAGTGCCGCGCGCACTGATGAAGGCGCTGCGCAAGCTCTGCGACGATCACGGCATCCTGCTGGTCGCCGACGAAGTGCAGACCGGCTTTGCCCGTACCGGCAAGCTGTTTGCCATGGAACATCACGATGTCGTGCCCGACCTCACCACAATGGCCAAGGGTCTGGCCGGCGGCTTCCCGCTCTCTGCCGTCACCGGCCGCGCCGAAATCATGGATGCGCCCGGCCCCGGCGGCCTCGGCGGCACCTATGCGGGTTCGCCGATCGGCGTTGCTGCCGCCAATGCGGTTCTCGATGTCATCGAGGAAGAAAAGCTCTGCGAACGGGCCGAAGCACTCGGCGCCCGTCTGAAGCAGCGCCTCGCCTCGCTGCGCGATGCGGTCCCGCAGATCGTCGATATCCGTGGCCCGGGCTTCATGGTCGCCGTGGAATTCAACAAGAAGGGCACGAACAAGCCGGATGCGGATTTCGCCAATGCGATCCGCCTGAAGGCGCTCGAAAAGGGCCTGATCCTGCTCACCTGCGGGGTTTACGGCAATGTCATCCGTTTCCTTGCCCCGATCACGGTGCAGGACAACGTTTTCAACGAGGCGCTCGACATTCTCGAAGCCTCCATGCGCGAAGTAGCCGCGGAGGCAAAGTAATGACGATTTCTCAGACCCTGCTTTCCAAGCTCAAGGATCCCTCGCTGGTGACCGACAAGGCACTGGTGGCGGGCGAATGGCTGGCGGCCAGCGAAAGCGGCCGCACCTTCGACGTGACCAATCCGGTCAATGGCGAAGTGCTCGCAACGCTCCCGAACCTCACCCGGGCCGAACTCACCCGCGCCATCGACAAGGCGCATGAGGTACAGAAGGCCTGGGCGAAGAAGACCGGCAAGGAGCGTGCGGGCGTGCTGCGCAAGCTCTACGACCTGATGGTCGCCAATGCCGACGACCTCGCCGTCATTCTCACCATGGAAATGGGCAAGCCGCTGGCGGAAGCCAAGGGCGAAGTCCTCTATGGCGCGGCCTATGTCGAGTGGTTCGGCGAAGAAGCCAAGCGTGTCTATGGCGACACGATCCCCGGTCACCAGGCCGACAAGCGCATCATCGTCATCCGCCAGCCGGTGGGTGTGGTGGGTGCGATCACGCCCTGGAACTTCCCGAATGCGATGCTGGCCCGCAAGATGGCGCCGGCGCTCGCCGTCGGCTGCACCATGGTCTCGAAGCCCGCCGCCCAGACCCCGCTTTCGGCGCTGTCGCTTGCGCTTCTGGCGGAGCGCGCCGGCGTGCCCGCCGGTGCCTTCTCCGTCTTCACCGGCACTGAAGCCTCCATGGTCGGCAAGGAATTCTGCGAGAACGAAAAGGTGCGCAAGCTCACCTTCACCGGCTCCACCAATGTCGGCCGCATCCTGATGCGGCAGGCCGCCGACCAGATCAAGAAGCTCGGTCTTGAGCTGGGCGGCAACGCCCCCTTCATCGTCTTCGACGATGCGGATCTCGATGCCGCGGTCGAGGGAGCCATGGTTTCCAAGTACCGCAATGCCGGACAGACCTGCGTCTGCGCCAACCGCATCTATGTCCAGGCCGGCGTCTACGATGCCTTTGCCGAAAAGCTTGCAGCCCGCGTTTCCGCCATGAAGGTGGGCGACGGTCTGGAAGCCGGTGTCAATACCGGCCCGATGATCGATGCCAATGCGCTCGCCAAGGTGCAGGAGCATGTGGACGATGCCGTCTCCAAGGGCGCGAAGATCGCCGTTGGCGGCAAGCAGCCCGATCTCGGCGGCCTCTTCTACCAGCCGACGATCCTGACCGGCGTCACTTCGGACATGATGGTGGCCCGAGAGGAAACCTTCGGCCCGGTGGCTCCGCTCTTCAAGTTCCAGACGGAAGCGGAAGTGGTGGAAATGGCGAACAATACCGAGTTCGGCCTCGCCTCCTACTTCTTCTCCCGCGACGTGGCGAAGATCTTCCGCGTTGCCGAGCAGCTGGAATATGGCATGGTCGGAATCAACACGGGTCTTATCTCCACGGAAGTGGCGCCCTTCGGCGGCATCAAGCAGTCCGGCACGGGCCGCGAAGGCTCGAAATACGGCATCGATGACTATACCGAGCTGAAATACATGTGCCTCGGCGGCATCGAGTAAGTCGAGACTTATAAAGATCGCAAAAGTCCCGGCTCCGGAAACGGACCGGGGCTTTTCATTTCATTGTATCTCGCTTCGGGATTTTGGCGCCATAAGCCATGTGGTCAGCGCAATGCACAGCGCCGTAACCGTTACCCCGGAAAGCACATCCACCATGTAGTGGTTTGCGTTCGAGATCGCGGATAAGGCCATGCCGATATTCAGGATCAGCGCGGGATAGCGAAACGCCTTCCATGGCCAAGCGCACCAGGCACAGAGGGCTGCTATGGCTGCGTGGCCGGAGGGGAAGGTGACAATGCCCGCAACATGCGAAATGGAGAACACAAAGGCCGGGTTGTTCCTGACCTCATGGAACTGCTCCAGAAATGCATAACCGAAATAGGCATTGATATTCTGGAGGGATTCGGCGGTCACGCCGTAGGTCCCGTAGGTGCCGATCGCGGGAAACCATATCGTAATCAGGCTGATCATGTAGCAGATCACGGCAAAATTCAGCATCATCCGATAGGCGCGCTCTGGCCGCCCCATCAGTATCGGGATGAGGGGAAGGATCATCAGCTGATATGCAAAGCTCTGATAGGCGAGGCCCAGCAGGTAGGCGAGCAGGCCATGCCCATCGACGAAGGAAATGAAGGCATGCCAGTCAAACCCAAGCGACTTGTCAAGGCGATCCAGCAGCGTGTCCGCCAGAGGCATGTTCAGATGCATTGCGAGATAGCTGGCGATCGTGATCGGCCCGATGGCCAGATTGCCGAACTGATAACAGTCGCATAAGCAGGCAAGCAGCCTTACCCCCCGTTTCCGGGCGTAAAAGCTCCCCACGATCAGCGGTAGGGCAACGGCCAAAGGCACCGATACGACGTTGTGATAATCGATGTTCATGCCCGACAGCCGAGCAAGCGAAAGAACCCCGATCCAGCTGAAGAGAGCGAGTTGAAAAAGCGCGTTTCGCTCTCTCGCAAGCGGGTGGGTGTTGATCCCGATATCGGAATTTGACGTCGGAAAGAACCGAGCCATTGGCATGAGCCAAGGGCCAGCGGAGTAACGCTTCAAAAACATCAAAATCTCCGGAATAAAAGAATAATATACGTATATTCGGATGTTCTTTAAAAAATGATGAAGTGAACCATTGTCTGGATGTCGCGGGAGTTCTGGTCAGTTAACCCGGCCCATCGCCACCGTGACGATACCAAGCGCGGTAATGGCGATGCCCAGCATGGAAAGCCGGCTGATCTGCTCGCCGAGGATGAGGGTGCCCGACAGCGTGGTGATGACGATGCCGAGCGCCACGAAGGGATAGGCAAAGGAGACGGGCACCTTGGAGAGCACGGAGAGCCACAGAAGCGTGCCGAAGCCATAGGCCGCAAGGCCGCCCCAGAGATAGGGCGAGAGGATGAGGATCCTTATGATCCCCATGCCCTCACCGGAGGGCGCGAGCGCCGCCTGCACGTCGGGGCGCGTCATGCCGATGCGGAAAAGGGTTTGCGCGAAGGCGGACAGGCACACGCTGACGACAATGAGAAGGATCGGCATGTCAGCTTTCTCCGGCCTTGGGGACAGCATAGATGCAGAGATCGCCGTCGCGGTGGAGCGGCGGAGCCGGGACTGCGGGATCGCAGAAAGTGATCACATGGCTGATCCCATGGGTCGCCGCATAGGAAAGCCGGCCCGGCGCGTCCGGAAGGTCCCGAACCTCGTCATAGCGTTGCCGCCAGATGTGATAGGTGGAGGGCGCCCACATGGGAGCCGCGCCGAATTTGTAGTTGGTCCAGACCGAACGCCCTGCCGTGGCGAAGAACCCCGCCATGTCGAAGACGACAGACTGGGATTGCGCCGAGGCACCGGCAGGAGCCGCTTCCGTTCCCACCGGCAGGAGGAAGACCGATTGGGCCGGCGTGTTCGCGGCCACCCAGGACCCCATCCGCTCCCATTGATCGGAAATTGCCCAGAGGAGCCGGCTTTTTTGCCAGGCGGGGATAACCGCAACTGGAATGGAATAGGCCAGTGCCGCGGCAAAAAGGCCCCGGGCGAGCAGACCGGCGAGGGGTTTGTCGAGAAGCTGGCCGCCATGTTCCCGCGGCAGCCGTTCGAGCAGGATCAGGAGGAGCAGGAGGACGGGAAGAACCGGCGTGCCGAACACCAGAAGGGCGGCGATGAGGGCGCCGGACCCCTGTTCCGCCTTGCTTCCGCGGCCTGTCATATTCCCGGCTGCCCCCATCGCAAGGCCGAGCACGGCCAGCCATTGCAGGAGAACCGCACTGCGAATGAAATGCAGGTTGAGAATGAAGCGGGATTCGGTGAGCAAGGGCATGAGGCTGCCGACGCCAAGAAGCGCAAGAGAAGCCAGCACGAGCGCCAGGAAGACCTGGCTTCGCTGAGCCAGCAGCCGGCTCGCGAGAAGGGCCGAGACGCTGATCAGGACGAGAAGGAAGAGTTCGTTCCGCGGCAGGCTGTCCAGAAAGAAATGAAAGGGAAAGAAGCCGCGCAGATAGGCCGCGTAGGAATAGTCCGGATGGAAGCCCGGCTCGGTGGATCCGAGCACGGCGTGGACGACGACGAGAACGAAAGGCAGCCCGGCGAGCGCGCCGAAAAGGGCGCCGCGGAGCATCGGCCCCGCGCGCTGCTCACCCCGGTGGATGAGGAGAAGATTGACCGTGAGGAAGAGCGGCGCCAGCCAGACGGCCATGAAGGCATTGAGGAAAAAGGTAAGGCAGGCCAGAAACACCGAAAGGGCCGTTCGGCGCCGTATGGCCAGCGAGAGGGAGAGAAAGAAGGTCCCGTTGGCCAGTTCCGAATGGGTGAAATATTCGACATCCAGCCCCCCACCCCCTGGGGCATAGCCATTGGCGAAGGGGGAAACCGCAATGAGGAGAAGGAAAAGGGCCGCAAAGCCGTTGCCCTTATAGCCGAAGCTGCTGGCAAAATGCAGCGCTGCCGCCATCATCAGCAGCCGGGAAACCAGGAAGCCGATGATCATGACGGCCTTCGGCGGCACATGGGCGGCGCTGCCTGACAAGACCAGCCACAAACCTGAAGAGAAATGCCGCAGCGACTGGACAAAGGCATCCTGGGCAAATTGCGGCTGGTCGAAATCCGCCCTGAGAATGGGGAGATGGTAGATGTTGTTGTTCACGAAGGGCGCAAAGCCCGAATAGAGGATCGAGAACAGCGCGGCCATCGTGACGAGGCCTGCCAGCAAGAGGCGGTTCGATCCGGTGCTGTCGGGACGACCTTGGATATCGCTTGCCATGGGTCCTCACATGGCCAGCGCAACGATGGTCAGCGTACAGGCGCCCACCAGCCAGCTCCGCACGTCGGTCAGCGCAAAGACGATCGGATCGTCATCGAGCTGGCGTCGATGGGCGAGCAGAAGGACGCGCCCGATCCAGTAGAGGAAGAGCGGGCAGAGCAGCCAGAGCAACGCCGGATGCCCATAGAGCTGCTTCACCGTGTCGGAATTGACGTAAAGGGCGATAACCGTGATCGCATTCATCCCCGCGGCCGCCGCCAGCGCGGCAATGATCGGCAGATCCGCAATCCGGTAATCACGGTTGGATGGGTCCGGAAGATCCCTGTCCATCCGGTCGGAAAGCTCGACATAACGCTTGATCAGCGCCAGCGCGGTGAAGAACATCAGCGAGAAGGCAAAAAGCCACTCCGATACCGCCACCTCGACGGCCGCCGCGCCCGCCACGACGCGCAGCGAATAGAGAAGCGAAAGAACTGTCACATCCACCAGCATCATTTTCTTCAGCGAGAAGGAATAGGCCGTGGTGGTCGCCATGTAGAGCAGAAGGAGAAGCCCGAAGAGCGCGGGAAGCTGCAGGGCGAGAAGCCCGGCGCCGCCGAGCAGCAGCGGAACGAGCCAAAGCCCTTGCCGAAGCGGAGCGGTGCCCGACGCAAAGGGCCGCCTTCTCTTGCTCGGATGGGCGCGATCGGCATGCAGATCGACGAAATCATTGACCACATAGACGGCGGAGGCGGTCAGACAGAAGCAGACAAAGGCAAGGAATGCCGAGAGAAAGGCCGCTCCGTTCAGCTGATGGGACGTCAGCATGGGAACGAAGACCAGCACATTCTTGGCATATTGATGTGGCCGCAGCAGCTTCAGCAGCGCCCCACCCCGGGCCTTGGGCGCGGAAAGCGCAGTAATCTCCACGTCGCGCCGTGCAAAGGCCCGGGAATCGCTGCTGGAGACCGAAACCGCAAAGGCGCGTCTTGCGCCTGTAAATCCCGCAGAACCCGGATCGGAGACGCCCACATAATCGTGAATGGTGGCGCAACCAGCCGCCGCAAGAACGGCGACCCTGTCGGCTGCGAAGCCCTCGAAGGACAGGATTCCCGTCACCTGCTCAAGCCGGCTCTGCAACAGCACAGCCAGCGGCCGCTCTGCATCGCGCGCAAGTATATAGACAGGGCGCTCCTCCGCCCGGGCATTGGCCATGACCACCAGCGTTTCATCCCGAAGGGGAATGGTACCGGCAACGGTCTCCAGTCCGGAATGTCGAACAAAGGCCGATCTCAGACGCCCGGCGGAGAGATTGGCCGCCATGCATTCCAGCCGCAGGTCAGAGGGAAGGATCAAGGCCCGGAGGTCGACGAGGAGCGGGATGACGGGAGCCGGATTCTGCACCGCAGCCGGCTCTTCTACCCGCCTTTTGTTGTTGAGCGTCCTGCCCACGATCCAGCCTTGCTTTATATAAAGATCATATAAAATAGCTTTATAGTTTGATTGTCCAAAGGATTTCTTAACCAAACCGGCCCGGGCGCACATGGGCATAAAAAAAAGCCGCCTTCCGGAGAAGGCGGCTCGATGGATGGGGATGGACCCGGATCAGTCCTTGGCACGCTCCACATAGGAGCCGTCTTCCGTCATGATCACAACGCGCGTGCCGGCGGTGATATGGGGCGGAACCAGCGTGCGCACGCCATTCGAGAGGATGGCCGGCTTGTAGGAGGAAGAGGCCGTCTGGCCCTTCACGACCGGCTCGGTCTCGGCGATTTCGAGAGTCACGTGACGCGGCAGCTCGATGGCGAGCGCGACGCCTTCGTGGATCGACAGGATGCAGCTCATGCCTTCCTGCAGATAGGCCTTCATGTCGCCAACGGTTTCGGCATCCACGGCAACCTGGTCGTAGGTTTCCGGGTTCATGAAGTGGAAGCCTTCGCCATCTTCATAGAGGAACTGGAAGGGGCGGTCTTCGACGAAGGCCCGCTCGACCTGCTCGGTGGTGCGCCAGCGCTCGGAAACCTTCACGCCGTCGACGATGCGGCGCATGTCGACCTGTGTCACCGGCGTGCCCTTGCCGGGATGGAAGTTCTGGGCGGTAAGCACCACGTAGAGCTTGCCGTCGACTTCGACGACATTGCCCTTGCGCAGCGACGATGCGATGATCTTGACCATTAAGACGTCCTTGTAACTCTTCTTCCGGCGTCGTAGAGGGACGGCAGCAATGGCGCCCCGGAACCGGCTTTGTCCGTTTCAGGGCCGGGACCTATCCTAATTTGCCGCCAAATGCCAGCCTCGGCGCGTGAAATAGAGCGAAGAAAGCGCGTAAAAAGCCATGGTCGCACCCATCACCCGACCGTCTCCCTGGTGGTCGCCCTCCGTTCACGCCGACCGGCGCCCCTTCCTGATCGGCCGCAACCGCATTCAGGCGGCGTTCCGCGCCTATTTTGCCCGGCATGATTTCGTCGAGGTGGATACCGCGACCCTGCAGGTCTCCCCGGGAAACGAGGCCCATCTCCATGCCTTCGCCACGGAGGCGATCGACCATGCGGGGGCCCGCCACCCGCTCTACCTCCACACGTCCCCGGAATTTGCCTGCAAGAAGCTGCTCACCGCCGGCGAGCCGCGGATTGCCTGCTTCGCCCATGTCTATCGCAACCGTGAGCGCGGTCCGCTTCACCATCCGGAATTCACCATGCTTGAATGGTACCGGGCCGGTGAACCTTATGAGGCGCTGATGGAGGATTGTGCCCGGCTTCTGGCTCTCGCGGCCGAAACCGCAGGCTGCCGCCTGTTCAGCTATCGCGGCGAAAGCGCGAATCCCTTCGCCGAGCCGGAGCGCCTGAGTGTAGCGGAGGCTTTCGAGCGCTTTGCCGGCGTCGACCTTCTCTCCACCACCGATGCCAGCGGGGAGACGGATCGCGAGGCCCTTGCCGCCGCGCTTGAAAAGGCCGGCATCCGCCATGCGGCGGATGATACCTGGGCGGATCTTTACAGCCGCGTGCTGGTGGAGCGGATCGAGCCGAAGCTCGGCTTCGGCCGGCCGACGATCCTTTACGGCTATCCCGTCAGCGAGGCGGCTCTTGCCCGCCCCTCGGCCGAAGAGCCGCGCGTGGCGGAGCGGTTCGAACTCTATGCCTGCGGCGTCGAGCTCGCCAATGCTTTCGGCGAACTCACCGATCCGGTCGAGCAGCGCCGCCGCTTCGGTCTCGAAATGGCGGAGAAGCGCCGTGTCTATGGCGAGGATTATCCGCTGGACGAGGACTTCCTCGAAGCGCTCGCCCATATGCCCGAGGCAAGCGGTATCGCGCTCGGCTTCGACCGCCTCGTCATGCTCGCAACCGGCGCAACCCGGATCGAGCAGGTGCTCTGGGCGCCGGTTGCGGAGTACTGAGCCTTGAACGCGCGCACCATCACCACGGCAGAAGGTCTTCTTGAAGCGGGTCTCCTCAGCCCCGAGGGCCTGGAGCCCGCGCGATCCGTGGCCGAACGCTATGCCCTGGCCATCACCCCGGACATGGCGGCGCTGGTAAGCCGCGCCGAGGATGGCATCGGCCGTCAGTTCCTGCCGCGCATCGAAGAACTCGTGACCCATCCGGAAGAGCGGGCCGATCCTATCGGCGATCATGCCCATGCCCCGGTTGAAGGCGTGGTGCATCGCTATCCCGACCGGGCGCTTCTCAAGGTGCTGCATGTCTGCCCCGTCTATTGCCGCTTCTGTTTCCGGCGGGAAATGGTTGGTCCTCAGGGCGACGGCCTCCTGTCCGGCGAAAGGCTGGAGCGCGCACTTGATTACATCGCCGGCCACTCCGAAATCTGGGAAGTGATCCTCACGGGCGGCGATCCGATGATGCTCTCGCCCCGCCGCATGGCGGAGATCATGGAGCGGCTGTCGGCCATTCCCCATGTCAGGGTGGTGCGCCTGCATAGCCGCGTGCCGGCGGTGGATCCCGCCCGCGTCACGCCGGAACTCGTCGCGGCCTTAAAGACGTTCCGCGGCAGCACCTATGTCGCGCTCCATGCAAACCATCCGCTGGAATTCACGCCCGAGGCCTCCGCGGCGCTCGCACGCCTTGCCGATGCGGGCATCGTGCTTCTGAGCCAGACCGTGCTTCTTGCCGGCATCAACGACGATCCCGCGGTTCTCGAACGTCTGATGCGCTGTTTCGTCGAAAACCGGGTGACGCCCTATTATATCCATCATCCCGATCTTGCCCCCGGCACGTCACATTTTCGCCTGCCGGTTGCGCGCGGGCTGGCGCTTGTCGCCTCGCTCAAGGGGCGGCTGTCCGGTCTCTGCCGGCCGGCCTATGTGCTGGATCTGCCCGGCGGCCACGGCAAGGTGGATCTCGAAAGCGCCGCTGCCCGGCCGCTCGACGAGGGGGTCTGGGAACTTACCGATTTCCGCGGCAATCGCCATGTTTACCGGGATATCTGCAGCTGAGTGCGGAAACAGCGGCGCCGCTGGGCGTTATGCTGAAATGAGACAGGTGCGCGCAAGAAAGACAAGGAAGTGAAAGGCCCGCGCTTTTCCGAAAGACGCCAAAATCCCGGTTTCCAAGGCAGAAGCGGCGAGATGCATAAAATGCCCATGTATTTTGTTATACAACTTTAACTCAGTGAATTATCTGAATTTTATGGAATCCACGCTATTTCTCTGGCTCGAAATTACTGGAGCTAGGGATCATCATGAACGCCAAAATCCGTGAACTCTTGGGCAAGCTCGCAAATCTGCCGGTCGCTGTCGACACGCTCTCCAATGAGGCGGATCTCTACACGGCGGGCCTGTCCTCCTTCGCCTCCGTGCAGCTCATGCTCGGCATCGAGGATGCCTTCGAGATCGAATTTCCCGATCATCTCCTGAACCGGAAGTCCTTCCAGAGCATTGCCGCGATCGAGGCGACCGTCGCACAGATCCTGGCTTCGAGCGAGGCCGCCTGATGAACATCGCGGCGCCCGTCATCTCCGACAGTTTCGCACGGCGTGCCGCCCGGGTGGCGGAGGTCGCCGCACGCCATGCCGCCGCTGTCGATGCGGAGGGGCGTTTCCCCCGCGAGGCGGTGGCCGCCATGAAGGCAGAGCGGCTTCTGGGCATCCAGGTGCCCGTGAGCGAGGGCGGCGAGGGCGCCACATTCGCCGATATTGCCGAACTCTGCTCGGTGATCTCGCAGAGCTGCGCGTCCAGCTCGATGATTTTCGCCATGCACCACATCAAGCTGTCGAGCCTCGTGGAACATGGTTTCGAAAGCCCGTGGCATCAGGCCTTCATGCGCCGGGTCGCTGCCGAGCAGCTGCTTCTGGGCTCGGCCACGACCGAAGGCGGGATCGGCGGAAATCTGCGCAATTCCATCTGCGCCATCGAGATCGAAAACGGCCGCTGCCGGCTGGAGAAGGACGCAACCGTGATTTCCTACGGTGCGGAGGCGGATGCCATCCTGATCACCTCCCGTGCCCACAAGGATGCGGCCCCGTCCGATCAGGTCATGACCGTCTTCCTCAAGGACCAGTACAGCCTGGAGCGCACCCATGTCTGGGATACGCTCGGCATGCGCGGCACCTGTTCCGATGGCTTCCTGTTCAAGGGCGAGGCCCCGGCCGAACAGGTCTTCCCGAAGCCCTTCGCCGAAATTGCCGCCCAGTCCATGCTGGCCGCCTCCCACCTCCTCTGGAGCGGGGTGTGGTATGGCATCGCCGCGGACGCGGTTGCCCGCTCCCAGGCCTTTGTGCGCGCTGCAGCCCGCAAGTCGCCCGGCCAGACACCGCCCGGCGCACTTCGCCTTGCCGAAATCTCCGCCAAGCTCCAGCTGGTGAAATCCAATGTCGTCGCCGGTCTCAAGACCTATCAGGAGGCGCGCCATGACGAGGAGAAGCTCTCTTCCATGGCCTTTGCCGTTGCGATGAACAACATCAAGATCTGCTCCTCCGAGATGATCCTGGAGATCATCAACGGCGCCATGCTGATCTGCGGCATCATGGGCTACAAGAATGGAACGCCCTTCAGCATTGGCCGGCATCTGCGCGATGCCCACTCGGCCCAGCTGATGATTTCCAACGACCGCATCTATACCAACACGTCCTCCATGCTGCTCGTGCACAAGCAGGACACCAGCCTTCTGGGGTGAAACGATGGATATGCAGGTTTCCTTTCTCGACCGGCTTTTCGAATCCGGACTGCTCATCGATACTGGCGTGGATGGACTTTATGGCCGTTCGGGTCAGTTCGAGGATGTGATTGCCGCCTTCGAGCGGTTGATCGACCGCACCGGCGGCCCCGATGGCGCGGAAGCGATCCGCTTCCCGCCGGGCATGAACCGCGCCTATTTCGAGGCGAGCGGCTACATGAAGAGCTTCCCGCAGCTTGCCGGTACGGTCCACTCCTTCTGCGGGTGCGAGCTCGACCATATCAGCCTGCTGAAATGCATGGAGGACGGCCAGGACTGGACCAAGGGCCAGGAGGCGACCGACATCGTGCTGACGCCGGCCGCCTGCTATCCGCTCTATCCGACGATTGCCCGGCGCGGCGCAATCCGGGATGAGGGCCAGCTCTACGATCTCCAGTCCTACTGCTTCCGCCACGAGCCCTCCAAGGACCCCGCCCGCCAGCAGCTGTTCCGCATGCGGGAATATGTGTTCATGGGTCCCGAGGCCGAAGTCATGGCCTTCCGCCAGCGCTGGATGGACCGCGGCACCGAGATGATGAGGTCCGTCGGGCTCGATGTGCATATCGACGTCGCCAACGACCCCTTCTTCGGGCGCGCCGGCAAGATGCTCGTGAACAACCAGCGTGACCAGAACCTCAAGTTCGAGCTTCTGATCCCGATCACTTCGGTGGAAAAGCCGACCGCCTGCATGAGCTTCAACTATCATCAGGACCAGTTCGGCGTGAAATGGGGCCTCAAGTTCCGCAACGACACCCCCGTTCATACGGCCTGCGTCGGCTTCGGTCTGGAGCGCATTGCGCTTGCGCTCTTCCACACCCACGGTCTGGACGTGAAGGAGTGGCCGGACGAGGTGCGCCAGGTTCTCTGGGGCTGATGGTCCATGGCTGAGGTCTTTCCGGGTCTCGATCCGGCCACCCATCGCCCGCATGCGCTGCATGCGAGCGAGCGCATGTGGCCGGAAACCAATTGCTATGTCGATCTCTGGATCGAGGTGCTCCACGCCCATGGCGTCGCGCCCGAGGCCATGCTCGGCTTCACCCTCACGCAGGATTTCGAGGGCGACCAGTTCACCTTCTTCAAGGTGCCGCTCGAAGATCTCGAAACCCTCTACGGCATCCGCGCGACCGAGCTCGCGATATTCGATGTGGTGGAAAGCCACGTGCTGGAGCAGATCCGGCGTGGACGCCTTTGCCTCGTGGAAATGGACAGTTTCTACCTGCCCGATACGCATGCCACCGGCTATCGCCGCGAGCATGGGAAAACCACCGTCGGCATCAACCGGCTCGATCCGGACGCCCGCGTGATGGACTATTTCCACAATGCGGGCTTCTTCCGGGTCGAAGGCGAGGATTTCGACGGTCTCTTCCAGAAGCATCTGAAGGCCGAGGACCCGCCTTTCCTGCCCTATACGGAATTTGCGAAACTTCCCGCAGAACGCCCCGGTGCCGCTCACCTGAAGGGCGAGGCTCGGCGGCTGCTCGCGGTTCATCTTGCCCGCCGGCCGCAAGAAAACCCGGTTCGGGCCTTTGCCGCGGTCTTCCCGGCGCAGGTGGAACGGGTGGCCGAACGGCCATTCGATTTCTTCCACAAATATGCCTTCAATACGCTTCGCCAGCTTGGCGCCAATTTCGAACTCTGCGCCGCCCATCTCGACTGGCTGGGGGAGGGAGGCGAATTTGCGGATGCCTCCGCCGCGGCGCTGAAGATTGCCGAAGTGTCGAAGACGGTGCAGTTCCAGCTCGCCCGTGCCATAGCCCGGCGAAAGTTCGACCCCCTTGCGACGGCGCTCGCACCCGCTATTGATGCCTGGGACAGCTTGATGGAAACGCTCGGCCCCCGCTTGCGGTGAGGCCGCCAGGGAGAGGGCAGGATGGAACGGTGGTTTTCGGCAAGCACGGACGTGATCCGTCTGGATACCGGCTGGACCCTGGTGCTGACGCCCGCCGGCTATGCCGCTCAACCCTCGGCCATTCCGCCGCTTGAGCCCGTCCCGGCCCCGGTTCCCGGAACCGTTGCCGGCGCTCTCTCCGCAGCCGGCCTCTACCGGATCGAGACGCCGGAACCGCTTCTCGAAAAGGATGCCTGGTACCGGCACGAGGGCCCTTTGCCGCGGGGCGAATTCACCCTTCGCCTCGAAGGGCTTGCGACCATTGCCGAAGTCTATCTCGACGATCGCTGCATCCTGACATCGCAGAGCATGTTCGAAAGCCATGACGTGCCGGTGAAACTCGTGGGCGGAGAGCATCTGTCGATCTGTTTTCGCGCCTTGAAGCCCCATCTCGACCGCAGCGGTCCCCGCGCCCGCTGGCGCCCGCGCATGATGAGCCATCAGGGGCTTCGGCTGGTGCGCACCACGCTGCTCGGCCACATGCCGGGCTGGTGCCCGGAGGTTCATGCAACAGGCCCCTTCCGGCCCGTCAGCCTGCTTGCCCCAAAAGCCGACGCCCTTTCGGACCTGACCCTTCAGGCAAGTCTTTCCGGGTTGGACGAAGGCCGGCTCTCTCTTCGCTTCCGAACGGGAAACGAAGGTCCCTTCACGCTTGTCTGCAATGGCCGGGAAAGCCCCTGCGTCCGCGATGATGAGGGGTTCTGGCATACCGCGCTTGCGCTTCCCGGCATTCGTCCCTGGTTCCCCCATAGCCATGGCGAGCCGGTGCTCTATGCCGTTCACCTGAAGATGCCGGACCGCACCCTGCTTCTTGGCGAAACCGGCTTTCGCACCCTCGCGGTCGATACCGGCAGAGATGGCAAGGGCTTTCAGCTGATGGTCAATGGCGTGCCCGTCTTCTGCCGCGGCGCGGTCTGGACCAATGCCGATCTTCTGACCCTGCCGGGCGGTGAAGATGCCTATCGGCCGCTTCTTGAAAAGGCGGCCGAGGCGGGCATGAACATGATCCGCATCGGCGGCACCATGACCTATGAAACGAAGGCCTTCTTCGATTGCTGCGATCGCCTCGGCATCCTGGTCTGGCAGGATTACATGGTCGCCAATTTCGACTATCCGGTGAAGGAAGAGGCCTTCCTCGCCCATATTGCGCGTGAGGTGAAGGACCTTCTGGAGCCGCTATCCGCCGCGCCCTCGCTCGCCATCCTCTGCGGCGGCAGCGAAATCTATCAGCAGGGCGCCATGCTCGGCCTGCCCCGCACCGTCTGGGAAGGGGCGCTTTCGGCGGAAATCCTGGAAAAGCTCTCCGCCCGCTACCGGCCCGATTGCCCTTACGTGCCCAATTCGCCCTTCGGGGGTGCCATGCCCTTCAGCCCGGGCGAGGGAGTCACCCATTATTACGGCGTGGGGGCCTATGAACGGTCGCTCGAGGATGCGCGCCGGGCCGATGTGCGCTTCTCGGCCGAATCGCTCGCCTTCGCCCAGGTGCCGGAGCAGCGCGTTCTGGAGGCCCACCTCCCGGTCCCGGCGGTGCATGATCCCCGGTGGAAGGCCCGCGTGCCCCGCGACCGCGATGCCTCCTGGGATTTCGAGGACACGCGCGACCACTATCTTGAGCGGCTTTATGGCTTCGATCCCGTGCGGCTCCGGCGGGAGGACCCGGAGCGGTATCTCGGTTTTTCCCGCGCCGTAACCGGCGAAGTTTCGGAAGCCGTCTTTGCGGAATGGCGTCGCACCGGCAGCGCTTGCGGCGGCGGGCTCGTCTGGACGCTCCGTGATTTCCTGCCCGGCGCTGGCTGGGGGGTGATCGATGCCACCGGTGAGCCGAAGCCGGTCTATTTTGCCCTGAAGCGGGCGTTCCGGCCTCTCCAGGTGCTCCTGACAGACGAGGGAACGAACGGGCTGGACATTCATGTGCTGCAGGAAAGGGACGAGACCCGTGCGGTCAGGCTCGAACTGACCTGCCTGCGCGACGGGCAGCAGCCGGTCGTCTCGACGAGCCGCGATCTTCTGCTGGACGGCCGAAGCGCACTGCGTTTCGCCGCGACCGATCTCTTCGGCGCCTTCTTCGATGTCACCTATGCCTTCCGCTTCGGTCCGCCGTCCCATGATGTCACGGTGGCGCGCCTGCGCGATGCCGGGACGGGGCGCGTGCTGGCCGATCACCTGCATTTCCCCCTTGGCCGGCGGGAATGCCTGCATCCGGCGCGGATCGATCTTGGCCTTGAACGGGACGAGGGCGGCTGGGTGCTGAAGCTGAGCGCCGACCGGCTCGCCCAGTCGGTGCATATCGATTCCGACGATGTCCGTGCCGAGGAGAACTGGTTCCATCTTCCCCCCGGCGAAACCCGGTCCGTTCGGCTTCATGCGCGGGGGAAGGCCGATGCCGAGCGGCTGCCCTCGGGCACGGTCTGCACGCTCGGATCGAGGGCGGTCTTTTCCTTCTGAACTCTCGTTCAGCGAAGCCGGGTGAGGGGAAGGCTTGCCCGGTCCTGCAGCGGCCCGTCCCGCCCGCCCCTGAGCATCAGGCAGCCCGCCTCATCGAGCAGCGTCCCGAGTTCGGCCGCCTCGCCCTCCTCGGCGATCAGGGTCATGCCGAAGGCCCGGGCAAAGTCTCCGACTGCCGCCAGAACGCGGCCCTGCTCCAGGTCCTCCGCGGATGGGGCAAGCATCGTCCGGTCGAGCTTGAGGCGATCGGGCCTCAATCGCAACAGCCCGATCAGCGAGCCCTCGCCGTCCTGAAGACCGCTGACGGCGATCTGCACGCCCAGCGCCTTGAGCTCCGTCGCCGCCTTCAGGGTCGCCGCGGTCATGTCCTTGAGCGAATCCGAGGCCCTGAGTTCGAAACAGAGCCGCGCCGCCAGCCTGTCCGCCCGCCGCACTTCCTCAAGAAGCAGCGGTGAGGCGAAAAATTCGCCGGAGAGAACGATCGAGACGCGCGGCAGCGAGAAGCCCAGCCTCTGCCAGAAGCGGAGATCATCCACCAGGGCCCGCACCAGATGCTGTTCGCAGGTGGGCAGCAGGCCCATATCGCGCAGCTCCGGCAGATAATCCTCAAGCCCGATCCGTCCGAGGCGGGGATGGTCCCAGCCGGCAATGGCTTCCAGCCCGACGAGGTTTTCCGTGCGGCTCTCCCGAAGGCAGCGATAGAAGGGCCGGATCGCCCCGGCGTCTAGCGCAGCGCGGATTTCTGACGGATGGCCATAGGCAGGTTCGCGCGCCTGAAGCGCGGCGCTGAAAAACACGGCCTGCCCCCGGCCGCGCCGCTTGGCGCTGTAAAGGGCAGCATCCGCTTCCTTGAGAAGGGCGGAGACCGGGCGGTCTTCTGCGACCGCAATGCCGAGCGAGGCCCCGGTTGAAATCAGCTCGCCGGAAAACTGGATGCCCCGACCGATCCGCTCGATGAGTTTCTGCGCCCGCCGGCCCAGATCCACCTCGTTTTGCGGATCGACGCAGACAATCACGAATTCGTCGCCGCCCATGCGGGCCGCCACGTCCTGGGGGCCCAGCACGGAACGGATGGCCCGGGCCGCCGCCTTCAGCACCAGGTCGCCGGCCTCGTGGCCAAAGGCGTCATTGGCCTCCTTGAAACGGTCGAGATCCACCTGAATCACTGCAAGGCGCTTGCGCTCGCTGCCCTCGTCAAGTTGCCGGCAGAGCCGGTCGAAGAGGCGACGGTTGGGAAGCCCGGTCAGATAATCGTGATCCGCCGCAAATTCGATCCTTGCCTGGCTTTCCTGCAGGGCGGCGGCGCGCTCTTCCGCAAGCCGTCGCTGCTCGGCCAGCGCCTGCGCCAGTTCCACATCGGCAGACACATCCCATTCCGCCCCGATAAAGCCGGGCAGGCCGCGTGAATCGAGGAAATAATTGGCCATGGAGCGGATATAGCGGGTCCGGCCATCGGGCAGCAGGATGCGGAACTCCGAGCGATAGGAGCCCTTCCGCTCCACCGCCCTTTCGAAATCCGCAAGGGCGGCAGCCCGGTCGTCCGGATGGAGCGCGTTCATCCAGATATCGACAGGCACCGCATCCGTCGTCGGCTCGGTGCCATAAAGCCGGTGCATCCGTTGGTCCCAGGTGACCGTGTGATTGGCGAGCGAATGTTCCCACACCCCGATATGGGAGGCGCCAAGGGCCAGATCGAGGCGGCGCAGGATCGCCTGATACTCTTCTTCCGTATGAAGCCGGCTCAACCCGCCAAAGCCGCGGAAGCCGGGAACAGAGCGATTGGTGGTCGCAGGCGGGGAGGGCGCCTGGTCATCAACCGTCGTGCTGATTGCGGGCTTCCCCTTCAATGTCTGGCCTTCTCCCTGTGGCGAACCTGCTCGAATCATAGGTGTCAGGTGTGAATCATAACCTTAGAGATGGGGGCGAATTCATCCACCTGAATTATAGTATAAGAAATAACTACACGGTTCGATCCGGTCATAAACCGTTGAATAATGGGCCACCTCCTGGGATTGGGCGGTTGATCTGCCGCATTCCCGCCTTCCCAAGCCCCTTGCCCGTGATTAAAGTGCCCTTGGATTACTCAGGGGATGTAAATGACGAATGACGCGCTTCTTCAACGCATTGAGACGCCCAGGCCGGACGTGACGGCGGGAGAGGCAGCGGCGATCCTGGAGACCTTCTACGGCCTGCGCGGCGAAATTGTGGAGCTCGGCAGCCAGCAGGACAGGAATTACCGCATTTCCTCGGAAGAGGGCCGATTTGTCCTGAAGATCTGCCGGTCCGATTATGCGACAGTGGAACTGGAAGCCCAGAATGCCGCCATGCTGCACATCAGCGGCAAGACCGGCGCCCCGCGGGTTCCCCTGCCACGCCGGGCCCGCAACGGCGATGACATTCTCTTCCTGGCAGTGGGGGGCGTGGATTACCAGGTGCGTCTCCTTTCCTATCTGGATGGCGAACCGCTGACCCCTCGCAAGCATCTTTCGCGGCCCGTGGTGGAAGGTCTCGGCACGCTGGCGGCGCGGGTGGCCTTCCTGCTTTCGGATTTCACCCACCCGGGTCTCGACCGTGAGGTGCAATGGGATCTGCGTCGGGCCGGGCCGGTGGCGCTGCGCCTCCTCTCCTCCGTGTCCGATCAGGCCAAGCGCGACCGCATCGCCAAGGTCATGGTCGCGGCGGTCAAGCGGTTGCAGCCGCTGGCGGCGCAACTGCGTGTCCAGCCCATCCATCATGACATCACCGATGATAATGTGGTTGCCCGTCCCGATGCCCATGGCCGGATGATCCCCGACGGGGTTATCGATTTCGGCGACATCGTCGAAGGCTGGCTGGTGGCCGATCTTGCGGTCACCTGCGCCTCGCTCCTCCATCATGCCGATGGCGACCCCTTCTATATCCTGCCCTGCATCAAGGCCTTCCATGCGATCTATCCTCTCGCCGAAGCGGAAGCACGGGCGCTCTGGCCGCTGATCGTCGCGCGGGCGGCTATCCTGGCCGCGAGCGGGGAAATGCAGCTCTCGATCGATCCCGACAACACCTATGTCCAGGCCAATCTGGAGCACGAGCGGGAGATCTTCGAACTTGCCGCCCGCACGCCCCATGCGCTGATGGAAACCGCCATCCTGCAGGCTGTGGGTTTCAGCGTCACGGGCCCGCAGATCTCCGTCACCGCGCCGCTCCTGCCCGGCATTCAGGCCGATGCGTTGCGTTTTGCCGATTTCAGCGTGCTGAGCCGCAGTCTCGTCGAGGACAATTGGGCCGAACCGCAGACCGAACTGCGGGTGCTCGAACATGCCGCCCGGGAAACCGGCATCGCCATCGCCCGCTATGGTGAACATCGCCTCACCCGGACGCAGCTGCTGAGCGCCGCCGAGCCGGAAAGCGTGGCGCTGCATCTCGCCGTCTGCCTGCCGGCGGGTTTCCAGGCGACGGCTCCCTTTGCCGGCCGGATCGAGCTGGATGGCGGGCGCACCATGCTGATCGGGGAGGAGGTGACGCTCTATCTCGAAGGGCTCGATGCCGCCCATGAAAGCGGCATTCCCGTGGAAGCGGGCGAGCCGCTCGGCACGGTCTCGGGCGAAGCGGGCCGGTTCGGCCATCTGGCGATCCAGCTTTGCGCCGGCTACGGTCTGGTGCCGCCGCATTTTGCAACGCCCGCCCATGCGCAAGCGTGGAAGGTCCTGTGTCCGTCGCCCTCCGCCCTGCTGGGTGCCGATTGCGATGCGCCGGCGCTTGCGGGCGAAGCCCTGATGCAGCGCCGCAAGGCAAATTTCGCCCAGGTGCAGAAGAATTACTATCGCGATCCGCCGCAGATCGAGCGCGGCTGGCGGGAATTCATGTTCGATACGCGCGGCCGCGCCTATGTGGACATGCTGAACAACGTGGCCCTCGCCGGCCATGGCCACCCGCGGCTTGCGGAAGCGGCCGGTCATCAATGGTCGCTGCTCAACACCAATTCCCGCTTCCATTATGCGGGCATTGCGGAATTTTCCGAACGGCTTGCCGGCCTCGCCCCCGAAGGGCTGGACACGGTGCTGCTGGTCAATTCCGGATCGGAGGCGGTCGATCTCGCGCTCCGCCTCGCCTGGGCCTGGACCGGCGCGAAGAATGTGGTGAGCCTGCTCGAAGCCTATCACGGCTGGACCGTGGCAAGCGACGCGGTCTCCACCTCGATCGCCGACAATCCGGCGGCACTCGCCACGCGGCCGAACTGGGTTCACCCGGTCGTATCGCCGAATACCTATCGCGGCCCGTATCGCGGTCCGGACAGCGGTCCGGCCTATGCTGCCCATGTCCGCCAGACCCTGGAAACGCTGGATGCCAAGGGCGAAAGGCTTGCGGGCTTCATCTGCGAGACCGTCTATGGCAATGCCGGCGGCATTCCCCTGCCCGAGGGCTATCTGAAGGAGGTCTATGGCCTCGTTCGCCAGCGCGGCGGTCTCTGCATCGCCGATGAGGTTCAGGTCGGCTATGGCCGCCTCGGCCACAGTTTCTGGGGCTTCGAGCAGCAGGGCGTGGTGCCCGATATCATCACCGTAGCCAAGGGCATGGGCAACGGCCACCCGCTGGGCGCGGTGATCACCCGCCGCGAAGTTGCAGATGCGCTGGAGCGGGAAGGCTATTTCTTCTCCTCCTCGGGCGGCAGCCCGGTCAGCTGCGCGATCGGCATGACGGTGCTGGACATCATGCGCGACGAGGGCCTGCAGGACAATGCCCGCGTGGTGGGTGATCACCTCAAGGCGCGGCTCGAAGCGCTCTGCCAACGCCACCCGATTGCCGGCGCCGTCCATGGCATGGGGCTCTATCTCGGCCTCGAATTCGTTCGCGACCGCAACACGCTGGCACCCGCCACCCAGGAAACCGCGGCGATCTGCGACCGCCTGCTCGATCTCGGTATCCTGATGCAGCCGACCGGCGACCATCTGAACGTCCTGAAGATCAAGCCGCCGCTCTGCCTTTCGGTGGAGAGTGCCGATTTCTTCGTCGACATGCTGGACCGCGTCCTGACCGACGGCTGGTGAGGAGAGGGGACGCTCCACGCCAGGCCTGTCGCGCCGCCGGCCATTGCCGGCGGCGTTCTTCATTCGGGGTGGGAGCGCATTTCACGATCTTGCCCCCTTTCTGTCATCATGTCGAAAAGAAAGCTCCTTAAGAGCGCGGCTGTCGATGCCGAACGGGAGGACGGAATCGGATTCTCGGAGGAATGTCGTGACCTTCGTCCATCCGTGGAACCATCCTTTCGGGCATGGCGTTTGGGAGCCGGTGACAATGGCTGGCCCTTTGAGGCGGCCCAAAAACCGGTCTCGCTTTAGCGCACAGGAGACTGAAAATGCAAAGACAGGTCGTTGAATATGCAGGTGTGCCCGTCGGAATTCTGGTTCCGGACGCTGACCGCATGAAATTTATCGCCGTCAAGTTTCACGTCCATGATCTGGACGAGCGTCACTTCGATTCCGCCAGCGACGTGAAGGCGGCCATCCGCGAGCTGCTCGACAGCCGCCAACCTACCTATTTCGGCTAAGCCCGGCGCTGCCCGCGTGGGCGTGACGAGCCTTCACGGCAAGGAAGGGCTTCGGCAGGGTGCCGGAGCCCTTTCTCTTTCAGGCCGCCCTTCGGCTGGTCGCCTGACCCTCGCGGCTCAGGCTGAAGTTCTGCAGGAGACTAGCGAGAGCCGTTGCCTCATGGGCAAGCGTGTGGCTGGATGCGGTGGTCTGTTCCACCATGGCGGCGTTCTGCTGGGTGTTCTGGTCAATCACGTTGACCGCGGTGTTGATTTCGCGAAGACCCGTCGCCTGTTCGCGGGAGGCCTCGACGATGGCTGAGACATGCTTGTTGATCTCCAGTACCTCGCTGACGATGTCGCTGAGCGCCACGCCCACTTCCTCCACCAGCCCCACCCCGTTTTTCACCTGGGTGCCGGAAACGGTGATGAGATCCTTGATCTCCTTGGCGGCCTTGGCGGAGCGCTGGGCGAGCTCGCGCACTTCCATGGCCACCACGGCAAAGCCCTTGCCAGCCTCGCCGGCGCGGGCGGCTTCGACCCCTGCATTGAGCGCCAGAAGATTGGTCTGGAAGGCGATCTCGTCGATCACGGAAATGATGTTGTTGATCTCGCGCGAGGACTGTTCGATGGAAACCATGGCCGCCGTCGTCCGCGACGCGAGCGCGCTCGACCGTTCGCCGCGCTCCTTGGCCCGGGCCACCAGCGCGCCCACTTCCTCGGCCCGCTTGCGGCTGTCGGCCACCGTGGTGGTGATCTCCTCGAGCGCGGCGGCGGTTTCCTCCACGGAGGCCGCCTGCTGCTCGGTGCGAAAGGCAAGGTTACTCGCTGCCTTGCTGATTTCGCCGGTGCCCGAATGAATGATCGTCACGGTCTGGCCGACGGTTGAAAGCGCCGCGTCGAGCTGGCCTACCGCCTCGTTGTAATTCTGCCGGAGGCCATCAAGATGGCCGACAAAGGTCGTCCCGATCCGGTAGCCCAGATTGCCGCGGGCAAGTTCGCCCAGCGCCGCGCCCAGCCCGGACACGGCGGCCGCGAGCTCTTCCGCTTCCCGGGCTTTCTGCTGTTCGCGCTCCAGCCGCTCGGCTTCTGCCTGCTGGCGCAGGGCCTCGGCTTCTGCCTCCATGCGTCGCTTGTCGATGGCCGCATCGCGGAAAACCGCAACCGAGCGCACCATGTCGCCGATCTCGTCCGTTCGCTTCTCGCCCAACAGCTCAATCGCCGTATTGCCGCCGGCAAGCTGCTTCATCGATTCCACCAGGAGCACGATGGGGCGCATGAGCTGGCGGGAAAAGAGGGTGCTTGCCAGGAGGGCCGCCGCCAAAAGACCAAGCGCCGCAAGGCAGACCATGTTCCGCATCAGCACGATCGGTGCATTGGCCTCGTCCTCGCCGATCAGCGCGCCGATCGCCCAGCGCGTGCCGTGATAGCCGATCGGCTCGAAGGCGGCGAGGCTCGTCATGCCGCGATAGCCCTCCAGACTGCCGATGCTCGGTGTCCCCTCAAGCGTCGAGGCGACGAGCGGGCTATCGACCTTTACCTTCAGCGTGTCGTTGTCCGGCGTCCGCACCGAATCGACGGCCAGGAGGCGCTGGCCGTTGATGAGGATCGTCTCGCCGGTCTCTCCAAGCCCTGTATTGTTGGAGAGCGTTTCCAGAAACTTGTTCATCGGCATCTGGATCGCCAGCACCCCGATGGTCGTGCCCTTGTCGCGGATCGGCGTTGCAAGAAAGGCGGCTGCCTCCCCATTCGAAGGCGCGTAGGGGGTGAAATCCGAGTAGAAGATCGCCTCGTCGTCCTTGGCCGCCATGGCCTGGCGATAGATTTCGCCCAGCCCCGACTGGGCATAGGGACCTTTCAGGAAATTGGTGCCGAAATCCACTTCCTTGAACACGGTATAGACCGCATCCCCCTTCGCATTGAAGAGGAACATGTCGTAATAGCCATAGGTGCGCAGATGCTTGCGGATGAAGGGATGAAGCGTCGCATGCAGGGCGTCGTAGCCATTCTTGCCCGCGGTATCGAGGAGATCATGCTGGCCCGTCGGGTTGGGATTGCCGGTCACATAGGCCTGGCGCAGCTCTTCCAGTGCGCCGGGTCCAAGCTTTCCCACCTCCTGATCGAAGCCCTTCAGCGCATCGATCATTACCGGATTGGCCGCGGTGAGAAGGATGTCCTTGTCGATCGAGCCCAGAAGCTGCTCGAGATCGCGCTTGCGGTCTTCCGCATAGGCATTCAGCGTCTCCACCGTCTGGTGCTTCACCTCCCGGGTGGCAAAGGTCAGCGCCAGGGTGGTCGAAATTCCGACGGCGAAAATGGTAAGCGCTGCGGCGGCAAGCGGCAATTTGCGGGATACGAGCATGTCTTCGGCCTTGATGTCACGCACTGCCCATCGTCTTCATAACGTAACGATGCCAAGCATTTGGCCGGAGGCGGCCTGCGGTCAGGCCCCGCCTCGCGAGGACGGTCGCATATATAAATTAACGCATGGAAAATCTATGCATAATAATTTTATTCGACGTTCAATACTGTTCCGCAACAGGGCAGTTCAGAAGGCGGTGAAGGTCAGCGTGGTCAGCGACCGCACGATTCCGGGAATGCAGGCAATGTTCTCGTTAATGAACTTGCCGATATCGTTTTCGTCCCGGATATAAACCTTGAGAAGCAGATCATATTCGCCGCTGGTGGAATAGAGTTCCGAGACGAGTTCGGTCTTGTAGATGGCATCGGCCACGTCGTAGGTCTTGCCCGGTGCGCACTGGAGCTGAACGAAGATCGGTTTCATAATGGCCTCGCAAATCGTCTCTGTCTTGCGGCCCGGAGGCGGCAAAGTTGCACTATGCGGAAAACGCCCCGTCCCTGGCAAGGGGGCTTTGCGCGCTCTCCGCGCTAGCACGGGCCTCCTCGGTAATCCAGTTCCGGAAGGCGACAAGCGGCGGATAAGCGGCTCTTTCGAAGGGAACGGCCAGGAAATAGCGCTCTGCACTCTCCATGGCGGGTCCGACCGTCACGAGATCGCCGCGCTCCAGCTCCTCGCGGATCAGGAAGCGGGGCAAAAGCCCCACACCAAGTCCCGCGGTCGCCGCCTGGGCAGCGGTCGCAAACTGGTCGAAGAGCATGCCTTGCACCCCTTCGGCCTTGATCCCCTGCGAGGCGAACCATTTTTCCCAGGCATCGGGCCGGGTGGCGAGGTGCAGCAGCGGCCGTTCGAGCAGGTCTTCCGGCCGGTCAACCGCATGGCCGGCCAGAAAATCCGGGCTGCAGGCAGGCACCGTTTCTTCGCTCATCAGAAAGGTCAGGTCAGCGCCCGGCCAGTGGCCGAGCCCGAAATGAATGGCGGCATCGATGAGATCCAGCCGGAAATCGAAAGGGGAAAGCCGTGTGACCAGATTGATTGTGATGCCGGGATGAAGGCGAAGGAAGCGCCCGAGCCGCGGCGCAAGCCAGCGCGTGCCGAAAGTGGGCAGGATCGCCAGATTCAGCGTGCCCCCATGCGGATTGGCCTTGAGGTTCAGCGAGGCTGACGAAATGCGCCGGAGCGCTTCGCGGATCTCGCGGGCATAGCTGTCGCCGGCAAGCGTCAGGCGGATCGTCTGCTTCTCGCGCACGAAAAGCGTGACGCCCAGCTGCTCTTCCAGTGCCTTGATCTGGCGGCTGACGGCGCTCTGGGTGAGATCCAGTTCCTTTGCCGCCGTGGTGATGCTGCCCGTGCGGGCGGCGGCCTCGAAGGCGGCGAGCAGGGCGGTGGACGGTAGGAAACGGCGCGGGGCAACCATGTCAATCATTCCATTTCAGAATGAACTCTTGAACAAATGCCGATATTCCGCAGCGAAACCGGAATGTAAAGTCCTGACAAAGGATAATTTCGGAATGATGGCGCTCTGCCATCCTTTGCAAAGGTCTTACCCCATGGCTGTTTCCCGCCCCGAATTCGTTTCCTCCGACCGCATCCGCTCGCTCTTCACCGAGGCGATGTCGGCCATGTACCGCACGGAAGTGCCGCAATACGGCACCCTGATCGAGCTGGTCGCGGACGTGAATGCCGAGGTGCTGGAAGCCAATCCGGAGCTCAAGGCCCGGCTTACGGCGCTCGGCGAGCTCGACCGCATCAATGTGGAGCGCCATGGCGCGATCCGTCTCGGCACGCCGGAGGAGCTCTTCAACATGCGCCGCCTCTTCGCGGTGATGGGCATGGAAGCGGTCGGCTACTACGATCTGTCGATGGCGGGCGTGCCGGTTCATTCCACCTGCTTCCGCCCGGTGGACGAGGCTGCCCTGAACATCAATCCCTTCCGCGTCTTCACCTCGCTGCTCCGCCTGGAGCTGATCGAGGACAAGGCGCTGCGCGCCGAGGCCGAGGAGATTCTCTCCCGCCGCAAGATCTTCACCGAAGGCGCGCTGAAGCTGATCGCCCTCTACGAGGAAAAGGGCGGGCTGACCGAAGAGGAAGCGAAGACCTTCGTCGCCGAGGCGCTGGAAACCTTCCGCTGGCATTCGGAAGCCACCGTTTCCGCCGAAACCTACAAGCGCCTGCACGATGCCCATCGCCTGATCGCCGACGTCGTCAGCTTCAAGGGCCCGCACATCAACCACCTGACGCCGCGCACGCTCGACATCGACGCGGTGCAGGCCGGCATGCCGAAGCGCGGCATCACGCCGAAGGCCGTCATCGAGGGCCCGCCGCGCCGCAAGGTCGACATCCTGCTCCGCCAGACCTCGTTCAAGGCGCTGGAAGAGCCGGTGCAGTTCATCGGCGATGCGGCCCAGGCCGGCACCCACACTGCCCGTTTCGGCGAGATCGAACAGCGCGGCGTGGCACTGACGCCGAAGGGCCGCGCGCTCTATGACAAGTTGCTCAACACCGTGCGCGGCGAGGTACAGGTGGGTGCCGCAGGCGCCGGCGCCGGCGACTACATGAGCGAGCTTTCCGCCCGCTTTGCCGAATTCCCCGACGATGCCGATACGCTGCGCCGGGAAGGCCTTGCCTTCTTCCGCTATACGGTGACCGAAGCCGGCCGCAAGGCCGTGGCCGACGGCGTGAAGCTGCAGGCGTCCGTCGAGGAGCTGCTCAAGGCCGGCTACCTCCGCTTCGATCCGATCGTCTACGAAGACTTCCTGCCGGTCAGCGCCGCGGGCATCTTCCAGTCGAACCTCGGCACGGACCAGCAGGTGAACTATGCGGCCCGCGCAAACCGGGCGGCCTTCGAAACCGCACTCGGCGGCAAGGTGGAGGACGAGCTGGCGCTCTATGCGGCTACCCAGAACAATTCGCTTGCCGCGTCGCTTCAGGCGCTGGGCTTCACCGCCCCGCAGCTGAAGTCCATCGCCTGAGTTCGTCCCGGTGGGCGCGCATGTCCTCATCGACCGGTTGGACGGGGAACGGCTGAAGCCGTTCCTCGACGCCGTTCGCGCGTCCGGATTCATCGGTGACATCGCGACGGACGAGGCAAGCCGCACCGTCCATGCGACCGACAATTCCATCTATCAGCGCAAGCCCGCCGCGGTCCTTTTCCCGCGCGACGGGGCGGATGTGGAGCGGGCCGTCAGGGCCGCTGCCCTTCATTCCGTTCCGGTCACCGCGCGCGGCGGCGGCACCGGCACCAACGGCCAGTCGCTGACCTCGGGCGTCATCGTCGACTGCTCGCGGCACATGAACCGCATCCTGTCCTTCGACAAGGCGACCGGAACCGTCACCGTCGAGCCCGGCGTCGTGCTCGACCAGCTGAATGCCTTCCTGAAGCCCCATGGCCTGTTCTTCCCGCCGACCGTCTCCACCGCGTCCCGCGCGACCATCGGCGGCATGATTGCCACCGATGCCTCCGGCAAGGGCTCGCGCATCTATGGCCGCACCTCCGACTATCTGGAGGCGCTGGATGTGGTGCTGGCCGACGGCTCGACCGGTCTCGTGCGCACGGAAGATGCAGCCGGCCTCCAGCGTCTGGCAGCGGAGGGCGGACGCCTTGCCGTGGCTGCAGGCGCGGTGCTTGCGGCGGTCGATCGCCACCGCGCCGAAATCGAGGCGGTGTTCCCCAAGATGAACCGCGGCCTCACCGGCTACAATCTTCTCGACGTGAAGGGCGCGGACGGGCTTTTCCGCCTGCAGAAGCTGCTGGCCGGCTCGGAAGGCACGCTTGCCTTCACCCGTGCGGCAACGCTGCGCGTCATTCCCCGCCCCGCCATCCGCGCTCTGGCGGTGGTGCGCTACGGCTCGTTCAATGCCGCGCTCGACGATGTCGCCCGTCTCGTTGACGCCGATCCGGCCGCCATCGAGATCATGGACGACAAGGTCCTGAGGCTGGCGCAGGAGGATGTCGTCTGGGCAAGCCTGGAAAAGGTCCTGGGCGGCGCGACGGCGCGCCCCGTGGCTGGCCTCAATGTGGTGGAATTCGTCGGCGACACGGCGGAAGATGTCGAGGCGGCGCTGGGGCGCATGGCGGCCCTTGCCGTTCCCGCGGAGTCCGAAATCCTCGATCAGATCACGGTCCGCGACCAGACGCTCGTCGCCACCGTCTGGGATCTCCGCAAGAAGGCGGTCGGCCTGCTTGGCCGTCTCGGCGGCATTCCCTTCATCGAGGATACGGCGGTACCGCCTGAAAGCCTGCCCGCCTATGTGCGCGAGTTCCGCGCGCTTCTCGATGCTCATGGTTTGGATTACGGCATGTTCGGCCATGCGGATGTGGGCTGCCTGCATGTGCGTCCCGTTCTCGACATGCGCAATCCCGATCACGCGGCGCTGATCCGCCCGTTGAGCGATGCGGTGGCTGACCTGACCAGACGCTATGGCGGCCTTCTCTGGGGCGAACACGGGCGCGGTGTGCGCGGCGAATATTCGCCGCTCTTCTTCGGGCCGCATCTCTACCCCGTGCTTTCGAAGATCAAGGCCGCCTTCGATCCGCACAATCTCTTCAATCCGGGCAAGCTTGCGGTGCCCTTCGAGGGCGGCGCGGTGGACCGCATCGATGGCGTGCCCTTCCGGGGCGCCTTCGATCGCCAGCTCGATGCCACCCATGCCGAACGCTATGGCAAGGCGGTTGCGTGCAACGGCAATGGCGCCTGCCATGGCTGGGATGCCTTCGATCTCATGTGCCCGTCCTACAAGGCCACGCGCGACCGCAACCAGTCGCCGAAGGGCAGGGCGGCGCTGCTGCGCGAATGGGCCCGGCAAAAAAGCGTGGGCGAAGCCGATACCCCGGCCTTCGCCGCCTTCGAGAACGAGGTGAAGGCCGCCCTCGATACCTGCCTCTCCTGCAAGGCCTGCGCGAGCCTCTGTCCCGTCAAGGTCGACATCCCCGCCATGCGGGCGGATTTCTTCGCCTCCTATTACGAGCGGCGCAGGCGCCCGGCCCGGCACCGCGCGCTCGGGCTCCTGGAAGCCGGCCTCATCGCCGCGCGCCGCGCGCCGGCCCTTGCCCGCCTGGTCAGCCGCTCGAAACTCGTTGCCGCTCTTGCCGAACGGGCCTTCGGCCTCGTCGATCTGCCGGCCTATCATGCCGCCCGCCGCCCTTCGGGTTCCGCCGGTCCGGCCGGTGGCCGCCCGGTGGTGCTTCTGGAGGATCTCTTCAATGCGAGCTTCGACGGCGCGGCCCTCGAGGCTGCGGAAGCGCTGCTGGCCGCGCTCGGCTACCGGGTGACGCGCCAGGCGGCGCGCAGGAACGGAAAGGCGCTCCAGGTCCTCGGCTTTGCCGCCCCCTTCCGGCGGATCGCGGAAGCCCGCCTCGCCGAAATCGAGGCGCTGTCGAAGGCGGGTGCGCCGATCCTTGCCATCGATGCCGCGACGGGGCTGATGTTTGCCGAGGATTACGCCAAGGCTGCGGGGCGCAAGTCCGCGGTTCCGGTCCTGTCGCTCGAGCAGTTCCTCGCCGCCGAGCTCGATGCCGGCCATCTGAAGCCGCTGCCGGCGGCTGCGGGCGGCAACCTCACGCTTCTCACCCACTGCACAGAGCGCGCTGCCCGTCCGCTGACGCCGAAGCTCTGGGACCGGGTGTTCTCGGCCTTCGGCCTGACGCTTCAGACGCCCGCCACCGGCTGCTGCGGCATGGCCGGCATGTTCGGCCACGAAAAAGAGCACAAAAGCCTCTCGGAAACGCTTTTCCGGATGAGCTGGAAGCCAATTCTTGATAGAGCAGAGCCGAAAGCGGTTCTCGCCAGCGGCTTTTCCTGCCGTTGCCAGACGGAGCGCTTCGGCGGCTTCCGTCCCCGGCATCCGGCAGAAGCGCTTCTCGAGGCCATTTCCGGTGCGGCAGGGCCTTCGCGCCCGCACGGTTCAAACACAGGTGATACCCATGCTGAATGACCCACGATCCCACGGCCTTTGGGAAAAGACCGCGCCTCCCGCCCCCGAGACTCGCCCGCTTCAGGGCGACGTGACGGCGGATGTCGTCATCGTCGGCGGGGGCTATACCGGCCTCTCCGCCGCGCTGCATCTGGCGGAAGAGGGCACCCGCGTGGTGCTGCTCGAAGCGAAGGAAATCGGCTTCGGCGGCGCCGGCCGCAATGTCGGCCTCATCAATGCCGGCATGTGGGTCATGCCCGACGATCTGCCGGGCGAGCTCGGTGCCGTCCATGGCGAACGCCTGCTCGACCTCCTGGGCAACGGTCCGCGCGTGGTCATGAACCTCATCGATAAGCACGGCATCGCCTGCGAACTGGAGCGCAACGGCACGCTGCACTGCGCCGTCGGCGATGCGGGTCTGAAGGAAATCGAGGCCCGGGCCGCCCAGTGGCAGAAGCGCGGCGCGCCTGTCAGCCTGCTGTCCCAGGAAGAGACCGCCCGCCGGGTCGGCACCACGGCCTATCGCGGCGCGCTGCTCGACATGCGGGCCGGCACGCTTCAGCCGCTGGCCTATGCCCGCGGGCTTGCCCATGCGGCGCTCAAGGCCGGTGCCGTCCTACACACAGCAAGCCCCGTGGTGGCCCAGGTGGAAACCGCCTCCGGCTGGACTGTGAAGACCGAGAAGGGAACTGTTACCGCCTCCTGGCTGATTGTCGCCACCGATGCCTATTCGGAAGGTCCCTTTGCGGCCGTCCGAAACGAGCAGGTGCATCTGCCCTATTTCAATTTCGCCACCGTTCCGCTCGGCGACAATATCCGCCGCACCATCCTGCCGGGCCGCGAAGGGGCCTGGGATACCAAGGAGATCCTCTCCTCCTTCCGCATGGATCAGGCCGGCCGCCTCGTGTTCGGCAGCGTTGGCGCGCTGCGCGGCGCGGGCACGTCGATCCACCGCGACTGGGCCCGCCGCTCGCTGAAGAAGCTCTTCCCCGAGATCGCCGACATTCCCTTCGAGACCGAATGGTATGGCAAGATCGGCATGACCGACAACGCCCTGCCGCGCCTCCACCGCTTCGGCCGGCAGGCCATCGGCTTCTCCGGCTACAACGGGCGCGGCATCTCGCCGGGCACCGTCTTTGGCAAGGTGCTGGCCGAGCACATCCTCGGCCGCATGACCATCGAGGCCATGCCGCTGCCGACCACCGATATTGCGACGCCGTCCTTCCGGACCGCCAAGGAGGCCTGGTATGAAACCGGCGCCGCCGTGGCGCATCTGGCCGGCGCCCGCCTCTGAACCCCTTTCAACCGTTTCCACCCTTCGAACCTGGAAAGAAAACCATGACTCTGACCAAATCCGCCCTTGCCCCCGAAGTCGCCGCCATCATGGGCCGCCTCGGCGTTGCCGCCGACCGCTATACCGGCGGCTCGCTGGCCGTATCCTCGCCCGTCAACGGCGAGAAGATTGCCGCTGCTGTCGAAGTCTCCGCCGCTGCCGCAAGCGACGTGATCGCCAAGTCCCACCAGGCCTTCCTCGCCTGGCGCCTCGTGCCGGCTCCCAAGCGCGGCGAACTGATCCGCCTCTTCGGCGAGGAACTGCGCGCGCACAAGGCCGATCTCGGCCGCCTCGTCTCGATCGAAGTCGGCAAGATCACCTCCGAAGGCCTGGGTGAAGTACAGGAAATGATCGATATCTGCGATTTCGCGGTCGGTCTCTCCCGCCAGCTTTACGGCCTCACCATCGCCACCGAGCGCGCCGATCACCGCATGATGGAAACCTGGCATCCGCTCGGTGTCGTCGGCATCATCTCGGCCTTTAACTTCCCGGTCGCCGTCTGGGCCTGGAATGCGGCGCTCGCGCTCGTTGCCGGCAATGCCTGCGTCTGGAAGCCCTCTGAAAAGACCCCGCTGACGGCCATTGCCGCCCATGCCATCTTCGACAAGGCGCTGAAGCGCTTCGTCGCCGAAGGCGGTCAGGCCCCGGCAGCGCTCTCGCAGCTCCTCATCGGCGGCCGCGAAGTGGGTGAAGTCCTCGTCGACGATCCCAAGGTCGCGCTCGTTTCGGCCACCGGCTCCACCGCCATGGGCCGCATCGTTGGTCCGAAGCTTGCCGCCCGCTTTGCCCGCGCCATCCTCGAACTCGGCGGCAACAATGCCGCGATCGTCGCCCCGACCGCCGATCTCGACCTGACGCTCCGCGGCGTCGCCTTCGCTGCCATGGGCACCGCCGGCCAGCGCTGCACCACGCTGCGCCGTCTCTTCGTGCACGACAGCGTCTATGACCAGCTTGTGCCGCGCCTGATCAAGGCATACGGCTCCGTCACCATCGGCAACCCGCTGGAAACGGGCACGCTCGTCGGCCCGCTGATCGACAAGGGCTCCTTCGACCGCATGCAGAAGGCGCTGGCCGATGCCAAGGCCAATGGCGGCACCGTGCATGGTGGCGAGCGCGTTCACGAAGCCGATGCGCCGGACGCCTATTACGTCCGTCCGGCCCTCGTCGAAATGCCCGCCCAGTGCGGTCCGGTCGAGCACGAGACCTTCGCGCCCATCCTCTATGTCATGAAGTATTCAAACTTCGACGACGCGCTGGAACTGAACAACGCCGTTCCCCAGGGTCTCTCCTCCTCGATCTTCACCAACAACATGCGTGAAGCCGAGGCCTTCGTTTCCGCCCGAGGTTCCGATTGTGGCATTGCCAACGTCAATATCGGTCCGTCCGGTGCGGAAATCGGTGGCGCCTTCGGCGGCGAGAAGGAAACCGGCGGCGGCCGCGAGTCCGGTTCGGATGCGTGGAAGGGCTACATGCGCCGCGCCACCAACACCATCAACTACGGCGCCTCGCTTCCGCTCGCCCAGGGCGTGAAGTTCGACGTGGAATAAGGAGAAACGCCGATGGCTGACAGTATCGCAGGCGGGGCGGCGTTCCGCCCCGCATCCCGGATTTCGGCCATCGGCGTGTCCGAAATCCTCCAGATCGGGGCCAAGGCCTCGGCGCTCAAGCGTTCCGGCCGGGATGTCATCATCCTCGGCGCGGGCGAGCCGGATTTCGATACCCCCGACTTCATCAAGGACGGCGCGATCGCCGCGATCCGCGCCGGCCAGACCAAATACACCGCGCTTGACGGCACGCCCGAGCTGAAGGCGGCGATTGCCGCCAAGTTCAAGGCGGACAACAACCTCGACTATGCCGCCGACGAGATCACCGTCTCCACAGGCGCCAAGCAGGTGATCTACAATGCCATGATGGCAACGCTCGATCCGGGCGACGAGGTCATCATCCCGACCCCCTACTGGGTCTCCTATTCGGATATCGTGCAGATCGCGGGCGGCGTGCCCGTGCTCATCCCCTGCGGCGCGGAAACCGGCTTCCGGCTTTCGGCCGAGCGGCTCGAAGCGGCAATCACGCCGAAGACCCGCTGGCTGATGCTGAACTCGCCGTCGAACCCGTCCGGCGCCGCCTATTCCCGCGCCGATTACAAGGCGCTCACCGACGTGCTGCTCCGCCATCCCCATGTCTGGCTGCTCGTCGACGACATGTACGAGCACATCCTCTATGACGGCTTCGCCTTCTCGACGCCTGCGGAAGTGGAGCCGCGCATCAAGGACAGGACGCTCACCGTCAACGGCGTCTCGAAGTCCTATGCCATGACCGGCTGGCGCATCGGCTTCGGCGGCGGTCCGAAGGCGCTGATCAAGGCCATGTCCGTCATCCAGAGCCAGTCCACCTCCTGCCCGTCCTCGGTCAGCCAGGCGGCGGCGCTCACGGCGCTCACCGGCCCGCAGGACATCGTGCGCGAGCGCTGCCTCGATTTCCAGAAGCGCCGCGATCTCGTAGTCGAAGGCCTGAACGCCATTCCGGGCATCTCCTGCCCGAAGCCGGAAGGCGCCTTCTACACCTTCGCCAGCTGCGCCGGCCTTCTCGGCAGGAAGACGCCGGATGGCAAGGTCATCGAGACCGACCGCGACTTCTGCGCCTGGCTGCTCGAAAGCCACGACGTCGCCATGGTCCCCGGCACCGCCTTCGGCCTCGCCCCCTTCTTCCGCATCTCCTATGCGACCTCGGAGAAGGAACTGAAGACTGCGCTGGACCGCATCGCAAAGGCGGTGGCAACGCTTTCGTAAGCGATCAGCGTGGATGTCGTCGTGCATGATTGTGGAATGTTGGCGTAAGCCGACACCTATCCCCCTCTGTCGGCGGTCGCCGAGAGAGGGGGTATGCTTCGGCAAACTCAACCCATTCAAATCCGTCGCATCCTGTTATAGGGATCGTCCATGTTCATGCTGACGGAAACGGGCACATTCGCCCAGGAAATCAAGAAAAGCCGCTTTGTCGCCTTTGCCGGCCCCGTGGCGACGGAGGAGGAGGCGAAGGCCTTTGTGGCCGCGCATGGTGATCCGGCGGCGACCCATAATTGCTGGGCATATCGCATCGGGCCGCGCGTGCGTTTTCATGATGATGGGGAAGTGGGCGGCACGGCGGGCAAGCCGATCCTCCAGGTCATCGAGGGGCAGGAGCTTGACCATGCGGTGGTGCTGGTGACCCGTTACTATGGCGGCATTCTGCTCGGTACCGGTGGGCTGGTGCGGGCCTATGGAGGCACAGCGAGTGAATGCGTCAAGCGTCTGGAACGGGGCCCGATCATTCTCCGGATACGCTTTTCCATTTCCTGCGATTTCAACGATATGGCCGTGCTCAAATCCCGTCTTCTGCCCTTGCCTGGCCTGACGCTGGAAAGCGAGGCATATGAAGCGGAAGGTGCGGTTCTGTTCTTTTCAATCCCTGGCGATGCATTCCCGCCCGTTCAGGAGTTCATTCGCGATCTGACCCGGGGTCGCGCCGAGGCGAAAAGAGAAGCGTAAGTTATCGCGAACGAACTTCCGGCGTCGCTGCCTCGGTCGGTATGGAACGGCGGACCGCTTCGCCTTGCGAATGATCCGGTAAAGTTTCCGGCTGCGCAGAGATTGCAAGGTGTGGACGGGGCGCCTCCATTGGTGTCAATGTGAGGTACGGACGCGCTTTTGCCGAGGTCTCGAGGGTTTTCATCTTCACGCGACTCCAGAGAAAAGCCAGCGCAACCACGGTAAGGCAGGGTGCAAGAATGAGGGCCAGCTTTATCCAGTCAGGCGAAGCCATGTATTTTTGTGTGAAAACCATCTAAGCGGCGCTCCCGAGCGTGAGGATGACACTGGAGCTCGAAAGCTCCAGTGACCGGAAGTTCAAAAAACCGCGAAAAGACGGCCGCCCCAGCTTTTAAACCGAAGTTCTGGACATGACCGGGGCCTCCCGGCCGCTTGGCCAAGAAGCTATGAGGGTTCGGGACGTGCCGTTCAAGGCAAGACCGCTCTTTTCGCAGGGTTTTTGAAGCCCCAGGATGTGGATTTTCGCCCCCATTCTGAAGAGAAGGTTATCACATTATAAAAATAAGAGAAGGCTAAATTATCCGCGCGCGCAGTGCCGTTTCGAAGCCAATATGCTGCATCTGCTCCAGCAGCTGCTTTTCGGTCGCGGGGATGGCCCAGCCCGTTTGCAGGTGCCAGTTCATGGCGCGGGACACATGCGCGGCATGCACGTGTTCTTCGGTCAGCAGGCCATGGGCATGGAGGAAGGTGGAAACCTCCGCCCAGTCCCAGAGCGGGTCCGGCGAGGTGATGCGCGCATGGGGTTTCGGGAATTCGGTCTCGTCGGCTGCCGAAAGGAACAGGTCGACCGCCTCCGGCGAAAGACCGCCGCGGGTGGCGATGTCTTCCCGGTCCACCAGGAAATCCGGCTCGAAGCGTTCGATCATCACCCGGGTTCTCAGGAGATCCGAATAGGCCGAAAGCGCGGCTTCCGCATAGGTATCCGCCTCCCGGTCGAAGCCGATGAGGATGAGGTTATGGGCGCTGCGCAACGACACGTCATCGCACCCGGCTTCCCGCAGAAGCCTTGCCAAGGTCTCCTCGCCAAGATTCTTGCCGGAGACGATAAACTGAAATGTGAATCTCTTCATTCCTTCGCACCGCAATAACATGGTTGATGGTCCTGACATGGGTTCTGGCGTGACGGTTCTGCTGGCGGGGCTTCCTCCAGATGTGCGTGGGCAGGGATGCGGCGGGGCCTGCCGCCCCTTCGCAAGACTGAGCTAAACATCCGGGGGCGATAAATTCAACCAAACTAACGAAAGATGGTGAACGGCGGCGGGAAGGCGGTGGCCGGATTTCCCCCAATATCGGCCATTGCGGGCAGGCGGCCAGCTGGCGTATCGATAGGGAAAAGCCCTTCCCATCGGAGTTCCATTCCGCCCATGACCCGCTTCAATCCGCTTGTCGAACGCCTGAACCCGCCCGCCATTCCGACCGTGCTCGGCTGGGGCCGTGCCTATGATGGCCATCGCGGCAAGCTGATCGATCTGTCCCAGGCCGTGCCCGGATATCCCCCGCATGAGGAGATGCTGCGCATTCTCTCGGAGGAGGCACTGTCGCTCGCCAATATTAGCTACGGCCCCATAGAGGGCGAGCGCCCGCTGCGCGAAGCCTATGCGGCCTATGTCAGCGAAGCCTATCGCACGCCGGTCGCCGCGGAGAACATTCACATCACCGCAGGCGCCAACCAGGCCTTCATCGCCACCTGCCTTGCCACCATGGCCTATGGCGATACGATCGCGACGACCAACCCCTTCTATTTCAATGAGGAAATCAGCCTTTCCATGCTGGGCATGAAGGTGCGGCAGATCCGTTGCGCCCCGGAAAACGGCTTCGTGCCCGATAGGGACTCGGTCCGCGCCGCCATCGATCCCTCGGTCAAGGCGCTGGTGCTCGTCACGCCCAACAATCCGACCGGCGCGATCTATCCCGAGGCGCTCCTCGAAGAGATCTTCGAGATCTGCAAGGAAAACGGTACCTGGCTTATCCTCGATGAAACCTACCGGGATTTCCTGCCCGCCGCCATCGACCGGCCCCACGGTCTCTTCGGCAAGCCGGGCTGGGATGAAACGCTGATCGGCCTCTACAGTTTCTCGAAGAGCTTCTGCATTCCCGGTCAGCGCATGGGAGCAATCACCGCCTCGCCCTATGTGGTCGCACAGATTTCCAAGGTCATGGACAATCTGCAGATTTGCGCACCGCGCGCCGCCCAGGCGGCGCTGGCCCGCGCGATCCCGGCGCTTGCCGCCTGGCGGGCCGGAAACCGTCTTGAAATCGACCGCCGCGCCGCCGCCCTGAAGGCGGTCATGGTGAAGGCCCCTGACTGGCGGATGGATTCGCTCGGCGCCTACTTCGCCTTCGTCAAGCACCCGTTCCCGGGCGTGCCCGCCGCGGTGGTTTCGGAGCGGCTGGCGCGCGATGCGGGCGTGCTCTGCGTGCCCGGCAGCTATTTCGGCAAGGAGCAGGATCAGCACCTGCGCTTTGCCTTTGCCAATGCGGATGCGGAGACGATCGGCCTCATCGCCGAACGCCTCGAAGGCTTTCGCATCAATGACTGAATGAGCCCTCGGTGGCGTTGCCGCCGGCAAAAAGCTCGGCTAGGGTCTGCCCCGGTTCAATCGTTTTAACAGGGGCATTCCCATGCTGCGCTTCGGCATTCTCTCCACCGCCCGGATCGGTCGCGAGCTCGTTATTCCCGCCATTCAGGATGCGGAAAATTGCGTGGTTACGGCCATTGCCAGCCGCGACCAGCCGAAGGCGCGGGCGCTTGCCGACCGCTTCTCCGTGCCCCATGCCTTCGGTTCCTACGAGGAGATGCTGGCAAGCGATACCATCGACGCGGTCTATATTCCCCTGCCCACGTCGCAGCATGTGGAATGGACGATCAAGGCCGCCGATGCCGGCAAGCATGTGCTCTGCGAAAAGCCCATCGCGCTCAAGGCCGCCGAAATCGATGCGCTGATTGCCGCGCGGGATCGCAATGGCGTGCTTGTATCCGAAGCGTTCATGGTCACTTACGCTCCCGTCTGGCGCAAGGTGCGGGACCTGCTGCGCGACGGCGCCATCGGCAAGCTCCGCCACGTGCAGGGCGCCTTCACCTATTTCAACCGCGATCCCGGCAACATGCGCAATATTCCGGCGCTTGGCGGCGGCGGCCTGCCGGATATCGGGGTCTATCCGACCATCACCACCCGCTTCGTCACGGGGGCCGAGCCGCACCGCGTGCAGGCTTCGACCGAGCGCGATCCGGAATTCGGAACGGACATCTATTCCTCGGTCCGTGCCGACTTCGGTGGCTTCGAGCTGAGCTTCTACATCTCCACCCAGATGGCCAACCGGCAGGTCATGGTCTTCCATGGCACGGAAGGTTTCATCGAGGTGAAGTCTCCCTTCAACGCCGACCGTTATGGCGCGGAAGAGGTGGAACTGACCAACCAGAACCACGGCATCTCGCAGATCTTCCGCTTCCAGGACAGCCGGCAATATCGCTGCGAGGCAGAAGCTTTTGCAGCCAGGGCGCTTGGCGGTGAGGCGGAGGTCGTGTCGCTGGAAAGCTCGAAGCGCAATCAGGCCTTCATCGATGCCATCTATCGCGCCAGCGAAAAGGATGGCTGGGAAACCGTCTGATCGGGAAACGGAAGGGGCCGGCGTCTCCGGCCTCCTATCACTCCCGCCTGCCTTCGCCGAAGACGAAGCGCGAATAGCCGAAGTAACTGAAGGCCATGGCCGCAAGCGAGGCGGCCACCACCGCGGCCACCGGTTGCACGCCCGGCAGAAGGAAGATCAGGCTCGCATAGACTGCGTAATTCAGGATGGCCCCGAGAATGCCGACAAAGGCATAGCGCACGCCCTCATCAGCCGCCGAACGGCCCGAGCGCCCGAAGGTCGCGTTGCGGTTGATCTGCCAGGTCACGAACATGGCAAGGGCAATCGAGAGGATCCGCGCCAGATAGGGACCGAGAGGCGTATGGCTGATCATGAGATGCAGGCTTCCCGCATCGGTGATGAAGCCGCAGGTGCCGGCAACCACGAAGAAGGCGAGTTTCTTCAGCCTTTCGCGCACGGTCAGGCAGCCTTGGTGCGACGGTTGGACGGGCTGCCTTCCGCCCCAAGCCGCGGAAAGGCCGCGTGAATGGCGGGCATGCTGTTATACCAGAGCCGGAGCTGCTCGCTGCGCGACCGCGCAACCGAATCGAGGATCGTCCCCGCCGTCAGCGCCACGAAGGAAATCATCATCAGCGCAGTCGCCAGCACCCAGGTGGGCTGGCGCGGCACCAGGCCCGTCAGCGCATAGTCATAGAGAATGGGAGCCATGAGAGCCCCGCTTAGCAGCATGAGAAACGCCGAGAGAATGCCGAAAAAGGCGAAGGGTCGCACTTCCTTCATCAGCATCGCGAACATGCGCAGGATGCGGAACCCGTCGCGGAAGGTCGAGAGCTTCGAATGGGAGCCCTCCGGCCGGCGGCCGTAATCGAGCACGATCTCCGAAACCGGCAGACGCAGCCGGAAGACATGAACAGACATTTCCGTCTCGATCTCGAAACCGGCGGATACGGCGGGGAAGGTCTTCGCAAAACGACGGGAAAAGGCCCGGTAGCCCGAGAAGATGTCGGAAAAATCCGTGCCGAACAGGGTGCGGTAAAGCGTGTTGAACAGGCGGTTGCCAAAGGCGTGGCCCTGGCGGCCGGCATCGTCATGCACGCCGCGGCGCGCGCCGACCACCATGTCCGCTTGCCGGTCGATAAGCTCGGAAATCATGTGTCCGGCATCGGCGGCTGAATAGGTGCCGTCGCCATCGGCCATGAGATAGATGTCGGCCTCGATATCGGCAAACATGCGGCGCACCACATGGCCCTTGCCCTGCCGGGTTTCCATGCGGACTATGGCACCTGCAAGCATGGCCTTCAGCGCCGTGCCATCGGTGGAATTATTGTCGTAGACATAGATTTCTGCCTTGGGCAGGGCGGCCCGGAAACCGGTGACCACATCGGCGATTGTTGCTGCCTCGTTATAGCAGGGAATCAGCACGGCGACCCGGGGTTCTGCAGTCATTGCATCGGCCATGGTTTCTACTCTCGACACAGGAAATCAGGCGGGCGCTCCCGCATGCTCGGCATTTACTATTTCTTGAGAAGGTTAAGGCAAGGTTTCCGGCATCTAATATTTGGAACAATGCATATGTCCATTCATGATGTTTTGACCGACAGGGACGGCATGAAGCCGAACGCAGCCGGCCTTTCGCCGGAGCGTGCACCTGCAGCCATTTTTCCCGTTCTGGCCGGATACGGCCTGCTGATCGTCGCGCTGCTGATTGTCGTGCAGTGGATGAGCGGGACCGATTATGTCGGCCCCGACAGCGACGACAACATGCGCCTGGTCGAGGTGCGCGATTTTCTCGCCGGCCAGGGCTGGTTCGACATGATGCAGTATCGCCTCGGCCTCGAAGGCGGCACGCTCATGCACTGGTCGCGCTTCATCGATCTGCCGATGGCGCTCCTCATCCGTTTCTTTTCGCTGTTTGCCGGGCCGGAAAGGGCCGAGGCGCTGGCGCTCGCCACCTGGCCGCTGTCGCTTTCCTTTGCCATCGTCTGCCTCATGGGCCTTGCCGGCTATCGGGCGGGCGGGCGGATCATCATGCATCTCGCTGCGGGCATGACGATCTTCTACGTCTATGGCATGGGCCGTTTCGAGCCGGGTTCGGCCGATCATCACAATGCGCAGCTGACCCTTGCAAGCCTGGTCATCGCCATGCTCGTCGATCCCAGCCGGCGGGCAACGAGCTTTGCCATTGCCGGCATGGCCGCGGCCATGGAGATCGCCATCGGCGCGGAATCCGTGCCCTTCGTCGCGGCCGCCTGCGTCGTCGTGGCGCTCCTCTGGGGCTTTGAAGGCAGCGCCATGCGCCGCCAGGCCATGGCCTTCGGCCTTTCTCTGCTGGTCACGGTGTCCCTTGCCTTCTTGCTCACCGTGCCGCCGCGCTTCTACAGCATGGTTACCTGCGACAATCTCTCGCTCGGCTTCTATTCGCTGGCGAGCGTCGGCGGCTTCATGCTCTTCCTTTCGGCGCTTCTGATCACCCGCCCGTCCCTGCCTTTCCGTTTCGGGGCGCTGGCTTTGACGGGAGCGGCGCTTCTTGGAACGGCCTTGGTCATTGCGCCCCAGTGCCTCGGCAATCCGCTCGCCAATCTCGATCCCATGCTCACCGAGCTCTGGCTGAACAATGTCCTGGAGGCAAAGTCCTTCATTGCCCAGTTCCGGATGCGGCCGACCAGCATCGGCGGGCTCTATGGAATGGCCGTCATCGCCTTTGTCTATACGCTCTGGCGCCTCGCCCGGCGCAGGCAGCCCGCGCTTTGGCTGCTGATGGCGGTGCTGATGGCGATCAGTCTCGCTGTCGCCGCCGTGCAGGTCCGCGGCACCCTGTTCGCCAATCTGGTTGCGATCCTGCCCATGGCCTTTCTGGTCGCCGATCTCCGGGAGTGGCAGCAGGAAAAGCCGAAGAGTGCGGTAAGGGCCGTCGTCTATCTCGGTGGGGCCCTGCTTTCCATTCCGCTTATCTGGTCCCTCATCGGCCTCTTCATGGAAAAGGGTGTGAATGGCTTCAGGCAGCAGGTGGAAGCAGCGCCGTCCTCCAATGCGCTGGCCTGCGGGTCGGGCGAGGCGCTCCAGCCCCTCGCCAGCCTGCCAAAGGGCGTGGTCCTGGCGCCGGTTGATTTCGGTCCCTGGATCTTGCGGTTCACGCCGCACCGGGCGATCTCGGGGCCCTATCACCGCAACCAGGCCGGCATGCTCACCGAACTCAACACCGGCCTTGCCATGCCGGAGGAGGCCATTGCCTTCCTGAGGGGCGCCAAGGTCACCTATGTGCTCTTTTGCCCGGAGGAGGCCCAGACCCAGTCGCTCGCCCGCATGAAGCCGGAAGGCTTCTACGGCGCGCTGATGGAGGGCAAGGTCCCGCCCTATCTGAAACCGATGAACACGCCGCAAAAGGGCGGCATGCAGATCTACCGGGTGGAGGGCTAGCACCTCCCGCTTCGGGCCCGCGCGGGTTTCCAAGGCCGGGTCATTACCGGTAGACTGCCCGCATGAGCACCCTTTTCGATGCCGATTCGCCGAGCAATCTCACCGAATATTCCGTCTCGGAATTGTCCGGTTCCATCAAGCGCACCGTCGAGACCGCCTTCGACCAGGTGCGCGTGCGCGGTGAAATATCCGGCTATCGCGGCCCTCACAGTTCCGGCCATGCCTATTTCTCGCTGAAGGACGATCGCGCCCGCATCGATGCCGTCATCTGGAAGGGCACCATGGGCCGCCTTAAATTCCGGCCCGAGGAAGGGATGGAAGTGATCGCGACCGGCAAGATCACCACCTTTCCGGGCTCCTCCAAATATCAGATCGTCATCGAGGCGCTGGAGCCTGCGGGCGCCGGCGCGCTGATGGCGCTGATCGAGGAACGCAAGCGCCGCCTCGGGGCGGAGGGTCTCTTCGATCCGGGGCGCAAGCAGCTTCTGCCCTTCCTGCCCGATGTCATCGGCGTGGTGACCTCTCCCACCGGCGCGGTGATCCGCGATATTCTCCACCGCATCGCCGATCGCTTTCCGGTTAACGTGCTGCTCTGGCCGGTCAAGGTGCAGGGCGAGGGCTGCGGCGAGGAGGTAGCGCGTGCGATCCGCGGCTTCAACGCGCTTTCCGGGTCGGAAGGCATCCCCCGTCCGGACGTGCTGATCGTCGCACGCGGCGGCGGCAGCCTGGAGGATCTCTGGGGCTTCAACGACGAAATCGTCGTCAGGGCCGCTGCGGAAAGCGATATTCCCCTGATCTCCGCCGTCGGCCACGAGACCGACTGGACGCTGATCGATTACGCAGCGGATGTTCGCGCGCCCACGCCCACGGGCGCTGCCGAAATGGCGGTGCCGGTTCGCGCAGACCTGCTTGCCCAGGTGGCGGGGCTCGGCGCGCGGCTTTCGAATGCCCAGTCCCGGCAGATGGACACGCGCCGCCAGGAATTGCGGGCGCTCATGCGCGCCTTTCCCTCCCTCGATCAATTGCTGGCCCTGCCGCGTCGCCGCTTTGACGAGGCCGCCTCCGGCCTCGCCCGTGGCCTGGAACTCAACACGCTGGCCAAGCGGCGGCGCTTTGAACGGGCGGCTGCGGAGCTGAGACCGGAGACCATGCTGGCGCGCCTGCGACACGAACGGCAGATGCTGGCCCGCCAGATCGACCGCATCGGCCGCAGCGCGGAGCGGCTTGCCGATCTCTCCAGGGCACGGCTCTCCCGGGTAAGCGGTACACTGGATGGCGTCCCGCTGCGTCTCGCCGCCGAGTATCGGCGCCTGCGGGACCGCCTGGCCAATCTGTCCCGCCATGCGGATACGGCGGTCGGTCATCGGCTTTCCCGTCACCGCCAGATCATCGCCGCGCAGGACCGCGTGCTGCAATCCCTTTCCTACCGCAATGTGCTCAAGCGCGGCTACGCGGTGGTGCGCGATGGCGAGGGCCGTCCCGTCAGCCTTCGCGCCACGCTCTCGCCCGGCCAGATCGTCGGCATCGAATTTGCCGATGGCCAGATCGCCGCGCAGGTGGGTGAAGGCGCGCCTGACCCTGCCGCGCTCCAGGCGGGCCGCAAGCGGCCGGCAAGGCCTGCCGGCGGAAACGACAACCAGGGAAGCCTCTTCTGAACCATGCGTGTTCTTCTCGTCCTTGCCCATCCGGTGCCGGAAAGCTTCGCCGCCGCGGTCGCCGCCGAAATCCGTGCAACGCTGGAAAAGGCGGGCCATGAGGTGGATTGGCTCGACCTCTACCGCGAGGGCTTCGATCCCCGGCTTTCGGAGGCGGAGCGGCGGGCCTATATGGAGCCGAACTATGATCCGGCCGCGGTTTCCAGCGAGGTGGCGCGCTTGAAATCGGCCGATGGCCTAATCCTCGTCTTCCCGCAGTGGTGGTTCAATCTGCCTGCCATGCTGAAGGGCTTCATCGATCGGGTCTTTGCTCCGGGCGTGGCCTTCCGCCATGATCCCGAGGGAGGGCGTATCGAGCCAGGGCTCGACAATCTCAAGCATTTCTGGATCTTCACCAGCACCGGTTCGCCCTGGTGGGTGGTGCATCTGTGGATGGGAAATCCCGTCCGCCGCATCCTGAAGCGTGGTATTGCCCGCTTCTGTGCGCCAAAGGCAAGCTTCCGCAGCTTTAATCTCTACGACATGGACCGTGCAACGAAGGCCAAGCGCGATCGCTGGCTGAAACGGGTTCGCCACGCCGTATCGCGTCTTTAGGAAAGGCCCGCCGCCTTTTCCCGGGCGGCCTCAAGCATGACACGGACAAGCGTCGAAAGCCCGTTCTCTTCCAGCGCCTTCAGGCCCGCTGCCGTGGTGCCCTGATAGTCGAGGAAGATGTCGACCAGGTCTGCGGGAGACCTCTCTCCTGCCAGCATTGGTGCCGCGCCCTTGATAAGCTGGCCTATGGCCCGGGAAGCCAGTGCCGGTGGCAGCCCCTGCGCCACCGCATCCCTTTCCATCGCCGCAGCAAGGGCGGCGAAAAAGGCCGGTCCCGAACCCGTCAACCCCGTGAGGTAATCGAGCTCACTTTCCGTAGCCACCCATTCGGCAAGGCCGGAGGCACCGAAGAAGGCGGCCGCAAGCGACCGGTCTTCCGGCGTGGTTTCGGGCGAGGCAAGAAGCGGCGTGAAGGAGAGGCATTGTTCCGCCGCCGCATTAGGCATGGCGCGAATGATGCGGACGCTTCCGAAGCGCCGCCGGATCTCCTCCATCGGCACCATCGCCATGACCGAGAGCACCAGCTTGCCCGAGAGATCGAGAGAGAGTTGGTCGAGATCCTGGGGCCTCACCGCAAGGAGCACCGCCTCCGAAACGAGGGGTGCCGCCTGATTATCGGCACTGACCGTCACGGCGGGGAAGGCCTCGAAACCCTCGAGCCGGCCCCGCCGCGAGGTGATGCAGATATCGGCCGGGGCGATCACGCCCCGCTGGAGCGCGGCAAGGATGAGCGCCCGGCCCAGCCAGCCGCCGCCGCCGAGCGCGGCAAGCCGCCAGCCCTTCATCAGGCCCATTCGCCCTTGCGCATGACGGGAACCCGGTTTCCTGCCGCATCGAGACCATCAATATCCGTCTCGCCGGAGCCGATCATCCAGTCGATATGGATGAGGCTGGAATTGCCGCCCTGCGCCTTGATCTCCTCGGGCGATAGCGATGCGCCATTGACGAAGCACTTCGAGTAGCACTGGCCAAGCGCAATGTGGCAGGAGGCATTTTCATCGAAGAGCGTGTTGTAGAACAGCACGCCGCTTGCCGATATCGGCGAGGAATGGGGCACGAGCGCCACCTCGCCCAGCCGCCGGGCACCCTCATCCGTATCCAGCACCTTGTTCAGCACCGCCTCGCCCCGGGCCGCATGGGCTTCGATGATGCGACCACCTTCGAAACGCACGCGGATGCCGTCGATCAGGCTTCCCTGATGGGAGAGCGGTTTGGTGCTCGAGACATGGCCCTCCACCTTCAGCGCATGGGGCGTGGTGAAGACTTCCTCGGTGGGAATATTGGGATTGCAGACCACGCCATTATTGGCCATCGCCGCCCCGCCATGCCATTCGTGACCATCCGCCAGTCCGACGGTGAGATCGGTGCCGGGCCCGGTGAAATGCAATGCCGAGAAACGCCGCTCGTTCAGCCACAGCGAGCGGCGGGCAAGATTGGCATTGTGCTGGCGCCAGGCCTCCACGGGATCGGCCACATCCACCCGAGAGGCGGCGAAGATGGCATCCGCAAGCTTCGCCACTGCCTCGTCTTCCGGCATATCCGGGAAGACGAGCTTCGCCCAGGAGGGGTTGGGATAGGAAATGATGTTCCAGTTGATGTCGAAATTGGAGATCTTTTCGAGTGCCGGCTTGTAGGCCGCCGAATTGGCCCGGTTCGCCCGCGAAACCTTGGCCGGGTCTTCCGAAGCAAGCAGCATCGGATTGTCGCCGGCGATGGCAAGCCGCGCCGCACCCTGCGCATAGGCCTTGGCCATGCCCTCGTATAGCCAGCCGGCGGCCCGGTCGAAGCTCTCGTCGCTGCCATGGCGATAGCGGGCCAGCGTGCTTTCCTCATCGGAATAGAAGGTGGTGACGAGACCCGCGCCGGCCACATAGGCGTGCTTCGTTAGCAGCCGCACGAGCGGCAGGGCCGCAACTGGCGAGGTGATGACGAGATCCTGGCCCTTCTGCAACTGGAGACCGATCTTGATGGCGACTTCCGCCAGTTTTTCAAGCTTTGCGGGATCAATCGGAGCGGACATGCGATGCCTTTCGAATCGAGTGAGGGCGACGACTGTATGCGCTTTCAACGGCCGGAAAAAGGCGGCAAATTCAAGGGGTGGCCATGCCCTGTTGCAGGGTTGCGCCGCCCTCTGCTATCCAGAGAACCAGGAGGGGTTGAGGAGCCCATGACCGCGATCGACCGACTGGATTTCCGCAGCTATCGCGCCGAAACGGAGCGCCACGCCCATCCTTTCTGGCAGGTGGTGCTGCCGGTCGAAGGCCGCCTGGAGATGGAGGTCGATGGCCGGGGCGGTGCGGTCCGAAGCGGGCAGGGGGTCCTGATCCCGCCCGGTATCGACCATGCTTTCGAAGCATCGGGTGAAAACCGGTTTCTGGTGGCCGACGTGGAAAGCCTGCCCCTCGGCGAAGCCGAGACGGAGCGCTTTGCGACGAGATCCTTCTTCCCTGTCAGCGGGCCGGTAAAGGCCCTGGTCGATTATCGGGCCGCAACGCCCCTGCCGTCGGACGCGGTCGGCCACTGGTGCGCGCTTCTGCTGACGGCCCTTTCAGGTGCAGAGACCGACGACACGCTTGTCGGCGAGGCGGCGGGGCTTGAGCGGGCCATTGCCCTCATGCAGGCCCATCTCTCCGAAAGCGTGACCATCGAGGCGCTCTGCCGTGCAGCCCGGCTGCCCGCCCACCGCCTCACCCGGGCCTTTCGTCTTGCCCATGGAGAAAGCCCCTATGCCTTTCTGACCGGGCTTCGCCTCACCGAGGCGCGGCGGCTTCTGCGCCGCACCACGCTGCCTCTCGCCGAAATTGCCGCCCGGACCGGCTTTGCAGATCAGAGCGCAATGACCCGCCACATGCGCCGCAAGGGCTGGCCGACCCCGGCCGCCTATCGGCGCGCGCACCGTCCCGCCTGACAGGGTAGGCTTGAACGATCCCCGCAGGCCCCGTCCGGAATGATCAAGACAGGCGGGGCCGGTCTCTGCTAGAGCCTGCCCGTCTCAAGGGGGAACATCCATGGATATCAGCACCCGCGCCACGCTGGTGGGCATCGTCGCCATTCTGCTCTGGGCGCTGCTGGCGCTCTTTACCGCGACCGCCGGCGCCATTCCGCCCTTCGAGCTGATGGCGCTCACCTTCGGCGTTGCCTTTCTCGGCGGCATGGTGGTGCTGGCGGTCCGCGGTGCGGAGGGGCTTTCGGAGCTGCGTCAGGCGCCTGCCCCCTGGCTCGTCGCCTTTCTCGGCCTCTTCGGCTACCACGCGCTCTATTTCTATGCCCTGCAGAACGCCCCCGTCGGCGAAGCCAGCATCATCTGCTACCTCTGGCCGCTCTTCATCGTGCTTTTTGCGGCCCTCTTGCCCGGCGAGGGGCTGAAGGCCCGCCACCTCGGCGGCGCCCTTCTGGGGTTTGCGGGAACCGCACTGATCATCTTTTCAAAGAATGGTGACGCCGCGCCTGCGGGAAGCCTCACGGGCTATGCCGCCGCCTTCGGCTGCGCGCTCGTCTGGTCCAGCTATTCCGTCGTCAACCGCCGGTTCGGCAAGGTGCCGAGCGGCATGCTGGTAGGCGTCTGCGGTGCGGTGGCAATGGCGGGCCTTGGCTCCCATCTCCTCTTCGAGGAAGGCGTGATGCCAACCGTGACGCAGTGGACGGCAATCCTCGCCCTCGGCCTCGGGCCGGTGGGGCTGGCCTTTCTGGCCTGGGATCACGCCACCAAGCATGGCAACATCACGCTGCTCGGCACGCTCTCCTATCTCTCGCCGCTCGTATCGACCGCACTTCTTGTGCTGACCGGCAAGGCCCCTGCTTCGGCGACACTTGGCCTTGCGGCTCTCCTCGTCATTGGCGGTGCGGTGCTGGCGACCGGATTGCCGGGCAGGCGAGGATAGCCGGTTTTATCCCTTGATTTCCTGCAGTGAGTTGCCGCCATCGACGACGAGGACCTGGCCGGTGATGTAGCTGGCGCCCGGGCTTGCCAGGAAGGCAATCGCAGAGGCTATTTCCTCCGGTGTGGCAGATCGGCCAAGCGGCGTTGCCCAACCTGCGCGCTTCTCGAATTTTGCAAGCGATGCGGTCGCAACCCAGCCCGGAGCCAGACAATTGATGGTTATGCCGTCCCGGGCAACATCCAGCGCAATGGAGCGGGTCATTCCCGTGATGGCAGCCTTTGCGGCGCTATAGGCCGCTTCGCGCGGCATGCTGACCAGAGGCCCCGTGACGGAGGCCACGTTGACGATCCGGCCCTGTCCGCGGGCCACCATGCCGGGCAGCACCGCACGGGTGACGTTGAAGCAGGTCGTCAGATTCCGTTCGATCATCTGGTCCCAGGCTGAAGGAGAGAGCCTGTCGAAACGGTCGGTCTTGACCGGCGCGCCCTGCATCGCCATGCCCGCATTGTTGACGAGGATGGAAATCGGCCAGAGCGCGGCTTCGGTGGCCGCAACGATTTCCTGCACCGTCTCGCGAACGGTGAGGTCGCCCTTGAGCGCCATCGCCTCGATCCCTTCGGAACGAAGTTCCGCCGCTCGATCCTCGATGCGCGGACTGGTGGCGGTGATGGCAAGCCTTGCGCCAAGCTCGCCCAGAAGTCGGGCCGTGGCAAAGCCAATGCCACTCTCGCTGCCTGCCCCCGTGACAAGCGCTACCTGCCCGGAAAGATCGAAAAGCCGATGCGTGACCATGTTGCCCGCGCCCTCCCTGGCCCGGATGTAAAAAAGGGGCGGCCGTGGCCACCCCTCTTGTCCTTCAGCTCATTCCCACTCGATGGTGCCCGGCGGCTTCGAGGTGACGTCATAGACGACGCGGTTGATGCCGCGCACCTCGTTGATGATGCGCGTGGCCGCGCGTCCCAGGAACTCCATGTCGTAATGGTAGAAATCCGCCGTCATGCCGTCGACCGAGGTCACGGCGCGCAGCGCGCAGACGAATTCATAGGTGCGCCCGTCGCCCATCACGCCGACGGTCTGCACCGGCAGCAGCACGGCGAAGGCCTGCCAGATGGCATCGTAAAGACCGGCCTTGCGGATTTCGTCGAGATAGATCGCATCGGCTTCACGCAGGATCTCGAGCTTCTCGCGGGTCACGCCGCCGGGGCAGCGGATGGCAAGGCCCGGGCCCGGGAAGGGATGGCGGCCGATGAAGCTGTCAGGTAGGCCGAGCTCGCGGCCGAGCGCCCGCACCTCGTCCTTGAAGAGCTCGCGCAGCGGCTCGACGAGCTGCATGTTCATCCGCTCTGGCAGGCCGCCCACATTGTGGTGCGACTTGATGGTCACGGAGGGGCCGCCGGTGAAGGAGACGCTCTCGATCACGTCGGGATAGAGCGTGCCCTGGCCGAGGAAATCCGCGCCGCCCAGCTTCTTCGCCTCATCCTCGAAGGTCTCGATGAACAGGCGGCCGATGATCTTGCGCTTGGTCTCCGGATCGGAAACGCCCTCGAGCTCGCCGAGGAACTTCTCGGACGCGTCGACATGGAGAAGGTGGAGATTGTAGTGCTCCTGGAACATGGCGACGACGTTCTTCGCCTCGTCCTTCCGCATCAGGCCGTGATCGACGAGGATGCAGGTGAGCTGGTCGCCGACCGCCTCATGGATGAGGAGCGCCGCCACCGAGCTGTCGACGCCGCCGGACAGCGCGCAGATGACGCGCTTGTCGCCCACCTGCTTGCGGATCGCCTCGACCGCGCGGGCCCGGTAGGCCGACATGGTCCAGTCGCCGTGGATGCCGGCGATCTTGTGCACAAAATTGGCGATCAGCTTGGCGCCGTCGGGCGTGTGCACCACTTCCGGGTGGAACTGCACGGCATAGTATTTGCGCGCCGGATCGGCGATGAAGGCGTAAGGGGCGTTGGGCGAGGTGGCGACCACCGAGAAGCCCGGCGGGATCGCGGTCACGCGGTCTCCATGGCTCATCCACACCTGATGGCGCGAGCCCACCGACCACAGCCCGTCGAACAGCGGGCAGTTCTGCTCCACGTCGAGGAAGGCGCGGCCGAATTCGCGGTGATGCCCGCCTTCCACCTTGCCGCCGAGCTGCATGCACATGGTCTGCTGGCCATAGCAGATGCCGAAAACAGGCACGCCGCTGTCGAAGATCACTTGCGGTGCGCGAGGGCTGTTGTCATCCAGCGTCGAGGCCGGGGAGCCGGACAGGATCACGGCGCGCGGCTTCAGGCGGTGAAAGCCTTCTTCGGCGGACTGGAAGGGAATGATCTCGCAGTAAACCCCGGTCTCGCGGACGCGCCGCGCGATCAGCTGGGTAACCTGGCTGCCGAAATCAACGATGAGGACGGTGTCGGAAGGTGCTGTCTGGGTCATGCCGAGCCTTTAGAGAAAAGCGCTTCGTCTTGCAATCGTTTCCGGCCCGTTCAGTCCGGTTTTATTGTGCCGATTGTCCCAGAAAACAGGGGTTTCGTCGAGGCCGGCATGCCCGCCTGCGTCCCCTGCGGCCACACGACCTTGCCGGGCGGGCCGGGCTAAAGTCCCGACAGTTCGCCCCGTTCCAGGGCGGCAAAGAGCCTGTCCACCGCATCGGCAAGCTTCTCGTCCACGATATGCAGATAGGCCGTCCAGTCATGCAGGCCTGAGAGTTCATGGCGGCCGTCGGAAATGCCCCGAAGGCCGATCAGCGGCACATGGAAACGCTGGCAGGCCCGCAGCACGGCAAAAGTCTCCATTTCCACTAGGTCGGCATCGATCGCGCCGTAGGCTGCGCCGGAAACAACGTTGGCGCCGGTGGAAAGCCGGGCTTCGGGGACACCCGGAATGCGGACAGACAGCGGCACTTCCGCCGGCAGGTCCAGCAGGGGCGTGCGTCCCTTCTCGAAGCCGAGCGCGCTTGCATCCATGTCGCGATAGCTTGCCGAAGTGATCTGGTAGACGCCGGTATGCTCGAGCACGGCAGAGCCCGCGGAACCGAGGCAGATGACCAGATCGGGAAGGTGCCCCGCCGCTTCCAGCTGCGCCAGCGCATGCGTCACGCTGACGGCAGCCTCCACCGGACCGATGCCCGTCAGATAGGGTTCGATCCGCTCCCGCAGATGCACGCCATATTCCGCATCGACGGCCATGACGAAGAGCAGCCGCTTGCCGGCGACGATCTTCAGCGGTGGGCTCATCCGGCAATGTCCTCCCGTCCGCGGATCACCATCATGGTTCCCGTCATCGAGGCGATGAGCTTTGCCGGGCCGTCGCCCACCGCATAGGCGCGCCCGTCGGCGACGATGATGGTGGAGCCGGGCTTCGTCACATCGCCCCGGAAGAGAAAGCGCTCGCCCCGTCCCGGCGACAGCAGGTTGACCTTGAATTCGATGGTGAGGATCGAGGCTTCGGGATCAGTCACCGTATAGGCGGCATAGCCGCAGGCCGTGTCGAGACCGGCCGAAATGATGCCCGCGTGGAGAATGCCGTGCTGCTGGGTCAGCTTCTCGTCAAAGGGCATCTCGATTTCGATGGAGCCATGTTCCACCCGGGTGAGCACGGCCCCGATCGTCGCCATCACCTTCTGCTTGCTAAAGCTTGCGGTGATCCTGTCGCGAAAATCGTCCATGTCGCTCATGCCGTGCCATTCCCCTCATTCCGGCGCGACAGTGGCACGGTCGCAAGGGTGGAGCAAGGCCTCAATTGAGCGCCACGATGGCGCCATTGAGCACGGTCGCGAAACCGACCCACAGGAGATAGGGCAAAAGGAGCAGGGCCGCGGTCCGGTTCACAGCATAGGCCCTGTAGATCAAGGCGCCGATCACGGCGAGCAGCAGCGCGATGATCACGAGCGCCACGAGCGGCTGGTGCAGGGCAAAGAAGGCCGGCGACCAGAGGAAATTGAGAACGAGCTGTGCCCACCAGAGCCTCATGGCGGTAGAGGATGGGGCCGTGAGGAAAAGCCGGGCGCCTGCAAGGCCGATCAGCACGTAAAGAATGCTCCAGACCGGACCGAACAGCCAGTTCGGCGGCTGAAAGGAAGGTTTCACCAGAGCGGCGAACCATCCGTCCGGCATCGAGACCGTGCCGATCAGCAGCCCCCCGCCGAGCATCAGGATGACAAAGAGAAGCGTGACGACCCAGGGGCTGCGCTCAGCCATGCGGGGCTCCTTCAAATCCACAATCACAGATGATGATGAGATAGGGCGACGATGTGCTGGTCAAAGGTGAGCGGCCATTTTTTCTCGCGGAACCGGCCCTCGTAAGAGGAGATTGCAAAGCCCTCCGGCGCCGGCGCGATGCCCGCCGCATCGGCAAGCGCCGTCTGGCTGACGATCCGTCCGCTTTTCATGTCGACCGAGACGGATAGCCCGCCCTTCGGCGAGACGAGACCCACGAGTCCCTCGCGGCGGTTGACCGCAATGGCGCCCACATAAAGGGCAAGCGCCTCGGTGGTCTCCTCCGGAAGCGAAAGAAAGCGGATATCCTCGCCGGGCGCAAAGGACCCCGCCAGCGGCGGCCGGTCGTTCCTCGCACCCTCATACTGGCAGGCAAACCAGATGCGCCCCGTTCCGTCCGTATCAATATGGCGGGTCGAGAGCTTCGAAAGATGGGCGGGAAGCGCGTGTTTTTCGATCAGGTGACCGTCCCTTGCATCGACAAGCGCCAGAGAGGGTTCCATCCGGTCGAGATTGAGCTTGGTGCGGCCGAAATCCGGATGGGTCTCGATGCCGCCATTGGCAACGATCAGCGCGCTTCCGTCATCGGTGATCGAAAGATCGTGCGGCCCGATCCCATGAGAGGAGAATTCTCCGAGCCGGCGATAGGCGTTGCGCGCATCATAGAGGCCGATCACGCCCCGCCCGCCCTCGAAATCATTCTCGCAGGCATAGAGAATGCGGCCATCGGGCGAAAAGCAGCCATGCCCGTAGAAATGCCGGCCCTCGGCAGCGGTCACGATCACCGGTTCTGAAAGCCCCTTGCGGGACATGGCCATCATATAGGTGCCCGGCCGGCGGGCAAAGGCTACGATATGATCGGTGGCGGGCGCATAGGCAAGGCCATGCGCCCGGTCGGGCAGAAGGGCGCGATCGACCAGCTCGCCGCGCTCGGTCAGGGTTGCAACGCCGAAGCGACCCTCCTCGTCCCGATAGGCGGAGGCGAAAAGTGCATCCGCCTGAAGGGCCGCCCGCGCACCGGCGGGAGAAAGGCCAGCCAGAAAGGCAAGGCCACTCGCCTTCAGAAAATGCCGCCGGTCGAAAAGAGGCGTTGCTGCCACGGTATCAATCCCCGTCGGAAAAGGAGAAGCCGGCGCCGAGGCCAAGGCTCTTGCCATAGTCGTCGCTGAGCCGCTTGATCAGGTCGCGGCTGTTCAGCATGACGAAGTCGAGCTTGGCGCGCTCTTCCGGCTTGCTGAGCGCGGCTTCGATATCGGGCGTGATCGTGCCAGTCGCCCGCTTCAGCGATTTCATCACGAATTCGATCGATGTGCCGACCGACCGCTGGTCGTCGGCCAGGAGATCGTTCATACCCGCCTTCTTCCAGAAATCGAGAAGGCCGGCCATATCAGCGCCGAGCATGGTCCAGGTGGAACCGGAGCGCCAGAAGATCGCCTGCCGCGGGTTCGGCTTGATGTCCTTTTCGCCATAGAAGGCGCGGATACGCTGGTCGCGCACCATTTCCGCGCCATGCACCATCACGCCCAGAAGTTCGGTCACGGCCTCCTGCTCGGTGCGGAAGAGCGGGTTTGCCGGGCCGGGCTTCTTGAAATTGTCGCCAATGCCGCCCGGCGCCTTCCAGGCCGATACGAATTCGCCCGCAATCCCGTTCAGGTTCCCGGCAATCGCTGCCCCATAGCGGCAGCGATGAGTGGCTTTTTCCGTCGCAAGCACCTCGTGCCCCGTCCCGTAAAGCACGAATTCCAGCGCGCCGAGGCCCTGCACGCCAACGCTCTTCGTTGCAAGTGTTTCTTCCTTCGTGGCGCTCTCGTCCTTCTTGGAAAGGATCGCCTGAACCTGCTTCAGCGCAATCCCCTTGCGGTCTGGGTAGTAGAGCACCCGCTCGAAACGGTTCTTTTCCAGCGCCGGGCCGCTGCGGATGATCTCGACCGGACCCCAGGCCTTTAGCGTTTCGGTGAAGGCGGCGCGCGCCGCGTTTTCGTTTTCGGTGGAAGGGGCATCGCAAAGCGCCTGCATCGCCTTCGAAAGACCGGCAGTCTTTTCGGCAAAGGCGCTATAGCCGGGCAGGATCGCCTCATCCACGGCTCGGGCGAGAACTTTCCCGGCCTTGCCCGCATCGACGGCTCCGGCGGGAGCCGAGGCGAGCGCAAGAAGGAGAGCGAGAAGCGAGGAGGACAAGCGCATCAAAGTGACTCCAGAAAATGAATGAGAGACTGCCGGTCGGCAGGGCTTGCATTGCGATAGGCGTCGCGGGCCCTTTCCGCTTCGCCGCCATGCCAGAGGATCGCCTCCTCCGGGCTCCGCGCCCTGCCGTCATGCAGGTAGAATCTGTTGCCATTGACCATTCCGGCAAGACCAAGCCCCCACAGCGGCGGCGTGCGCCATTCCGTGCCCGAGGCACTGCCGGCCACCTGCCCATCGGCCAGGCCTTCGCCCATGTCATGCAGCAGGAAATCGGAATAGGGCCTGATGATCTCCTCGCCAAGTGCGGCATTTGTCGCATCGGCCGGAATGGCGAAGCTGGGCGTGTGGCAGGCGGCGCAGCCCAGGCCGTGAAACACGGCCTTGCCGGCGAGAATATCGGGAAAGCTCGCCTTTCGCCGTGCGGGAACGGCGAGGTTTTCCGTGTAGAAAACGAGCGCATCGAAGGCTTCGGCGGGAATTTCCGTCTTGCCGAGCCGGGGCTGCACGCCGCTTGGCCGGGAGAGGCAGGCATCCTGCCGCGCGGTGCAATCGCCGAAGGGCAGATCGCTCTCCGGCGAGGATATGCCGATGTCATGGGAAAGCGCTGCGGCGGTCTGTGCACGCACCGTCGGCTGTTCGGCCTTCCAGCCGAAACGGCCGAGCATGACCCGCCCGCCTCCGGTCACGAACTCGGCGGCACGGCCCGAAATGCCGTCCCCATCGCGATCCTCCGGATCGGCCCCGGCGCGGATGGCCGCCTCCGGAATCGCCTCGATCAGACCGAGCCCGATCATCGGCGGGGCAAGCCGCGGAGAAAGCGTCGTTTGCGGATCGAGCGGTCCGTATCCGGGGTGAAGGATCGTATAGTCCGGTTTGCGAAGCGTTACCACCGCACCGTCGCCAAGCCTGAGGGGGAGATCCCCGTAGCGGATCGAAAGCTCGCCTTCGGCGGCAAGGCCCGGCACGGCCATATCCTGAAGCTGGGTCCCATAGACCGGATCGGCCCGGTCTTTCTGCGCTTGCGACGGAGTGACCGGATTAGGCGACAGGCGCAGGAGGAAGCCCGTGCCCTTCTCGCCGGGTTCCGGCGGGCGTCCGCGCCCGTCCCGGCTGTGGCAGCTCTCGCAAGAGCGCGCATTGAACAGCGGACCGAGCCCGTCCGATGCCTGGGTGGAGGAGGGGGGCGCGACCCAGAGCTTGCGGAACATGGCCCGCCCGATCTGAAAACGCATGCCGCTTTCGGCCGGAAGGGCCGCATTCATGTGCTGGAAACTGCTGCGGTCCGGTGGCGCGATCGAAGTGGCCGTGCCCGCTGAAAGCGCTTCTTCCGGTTCGGCCTTCGAAAAATCGTCGCCCGAAGCGGCAAACGCCCCGGCGCCCTCGCCCCCGGCAAGGAGCGCGGTCAGCAGAACTGCAATCGGGGCCGCCTGGCGCATGGCTTGAACCGGTTTCAGGCATCCCGCAGGCGGGCCTGCGGGATGGGGAAGGACGGAGTATCAGGGAGCGACAGCACCCGGATTGTCGAGGCTGTCGGACCCTTCGAGCGTGACGCCGGACAGGCCAAGCGTGGCGATCACCCGCTGGATCGACTTGGTCTGGTCGACGAGATCGTCGACCGCCGTCTGGATCAGCTGGTTGCCCGCCGTATTGCCCTCGGCCAGCATCTGGTCATAGGCTTCGCCGCCTTCGGCCCGCTTGGCAATGGCTTCCATCGCGCTCACGGTTTTTTGAAGCTTGGCGGTCAGCTCCGCATCCAGCGCCTTGTCCTTGGCGGCCACCAGTTCGGAAAGCGAAGGTCCGCTCATTTTGGTGCCGTCCATGCGCTCATAGGTGCCCGTATAGGCTTCCTGCAGGCCGCGCGCATCGTTGAGATGGGAGTTATGGGTATTGTCGGAGAAGCAGTCCTGCTCCTCTTCCGGATCGTGCAGGATGAGGCCGAGCTTCATCCGCTCGCCGGCAAGTTCCCCATAGGAGAGCGAGCCCATGCCGGTGAGGATGGCGCTGACACCCTTCTTCGGATCGTCGGTGATCACCCTGGCGGCCTCGCCGCCCGGCTTCCATTTGCCGGCCATTTCCTTGAGATCTGCAACCAGCAGCGCGGAAGCGGCCTTGAGATAGGCCGCACGCCGGTCGCAATGGCCGCCGGTGCAGTTCTTGAGGTCGTAATCCGTATAGGGCCGGTTGCCCGCACCCGGGCCGGTGCCGTTCAGATCCTGGCCCCAGAGCAGGAATTCGATGGCGTGATAACCGCTGGCCACATTGGCATCGACGCCGCCGGCGCTCTGCAGCTTTCCGGCAATCAGCTCGGGCGTGATCTCAGAGACGTCCACATCCTTGCCGTCGATCTTGATGACGGTGTTGCCGATCACATTGGCCACGAAAAGCGCATTCTCGTCGCTTTCCGAACCGTAGCTCTCGTCCACGTAATCGATCAGCCCCTCGTCGAGCGGCCAGGCATTGACGCGGCCTTCCCAGTCATCGACCACGGGATTGCCGAAGCGGTAAACCTCGGTGCGCAAATAGGGAATGCGGGCCTTTTTCCAGGCCTCGCGGGCGGCCTTCAGCCCCTCTTCGCTCGGAGCGGCCAGAAAGGCATTGATCGCCTTGTCCAGCGCTTCCGCACTTGCCGCCGTATCCTCGAACTTCGCAAGGCCAACCGCGGCGAAATGTTCGGCAACCGCCTTCTCGTCGGTGGCGGCAAGCGCCGCGCCGGTAGCCGGTCCAAGGAAAAGGCTACCCGCCAGCGTCACGCCGGCGGCAAGCGAAAGGGTAATCCGTCTCATGTTCGCTCCTGAAGGGATGATGCCCTGATATGGACCGCGTTCATGGCGGAAAATTAAACTGGTGTCAAATAGTCTAGTTTAGAATGCTTCGAGACTTCAGGCCTTGCGCTGCATGAGGCAGAAGAAGAAGCCGTCCGTATCGGTGGAGGCGGGGGTGAGCGTCAGCGTCTTTCCGTCACGGCTATGGGGCCGGGCGCCGGCCCTGGCGAAGAGGCGGTCCCAGATCTCCATGGCCGGAAGGATGGAGAATTCCGGATTGCGAGCGGCAAAGCCCGCGACCTGATGTTCGTTTTCCTGCGGCAGCACCGAGCAGGTCACATAGACCAGATGACCGCCGGGCCGGACGAAGGCCGCCGCCTGGGTAAGCGCCTCGTCCTGCTGGGCCAGCCGCTCTTCGAGGTTCTTCTCGGTCAGCCGCCACTTGGTGTCCGGCCGCCGCCGCCAGGTGCCGGTGCCGGTGCAGGGGGCATCGACCAGAACCCGGTCGAGCTTGCCCTGAAGGGCCTGCAGGTCGCGCCGGTCGTCATGCACCTGCACATTGCGCGTTCCGGCCCGCTTCAGCCGCTCGATGATCGGCGCCAGACGCTTGCGGTCCGCATCATAGGCGTGGATCTGGCCCTTGTTGTTCATCGCTGCCGCCATCGCAAGCGTCTTCCCGCCGCCGCCGGCGCAGTAATCCAGCACCTGTTCGCCTTCCTGCGGGGAGGAAAGATCGGCAACGATCTGCGACCCTTCGTCCTGCACTTCGAACCAGCCTTTCTGGAACGAAAGCTCGGCCGTGACGTTTGGAAGTCTGGAAGGGCCTTCGCCGGCCGGTATCCGGATGCCGTTGCGGGCGATATGGGCGGGAAGCGCACCCGCCCGCTCCAGTGCCTTGACCACCTTGTCGCGGCTCGCCTTCAGCGTATTGGCGCGCAGGTCGAGGGTGGGCCGACCGGCAAGGGCCTGGGCTTCCGCAAGCCATGCTTCTCCGAAAGCTTCGGTGAAGGCGGGCACGACCCATTCGGGAATGTCGCCCTGCACGGGGGCAGGGGCATCCGAAAGGTCGCGGCTTGAAAAGGCGGATAGAGAGGCGGCCGAAAGGGGCGGCGGCGCGAATTTGTCACCGTCGAGTTCGGCGGCAAGGCCATCCGGCGTCATGCCCCACTGGCGCAGAAGCACCGCATAGGCCAGCGCCACGGGGCCGTCGTCATCCATGAGCCAGGCGTGGGAAAGACGCATGCGAAGCGCGTCGTAAACGATATTGCCGATCGCCGCGCGGTCGCCGGAACCGGCAAAACGGTGGTTCAGGCCCCAGTCCTTGAGCGCGTCCGCCACGGGACGCCGGCGGGTTTCGATATCGGTCAGAACCTCGATGGCTCCCGCGAGCCGTCCACCCAAACGCATCTTTCGATCTCCAGATTATCCGTTCGGGTGGTAGCGGCAGATGGCCGCAAGAGCAAGGCTTCTCGGCAGAATGCTGCCTTAGCCGAGGATTTCGTAGCACACCTTGGCGGTGCCCGAGGAGATCATGCCCAGATTGCGGGCGGCTGCCTTGGAGACATCCAGCACCCGGCCCCTGACGAAGGGACCGCGATCATTGATGCGCACGACCACGCTCTTGCCGTTGCGCCGGTTGGTCACCTTGACCTTGGTTCCGAAACGCAGCGAACGATGCGCCGCCGTCAGCTGCGACGCGTTCATCCGCTCGCCGGAAGCCGTGCGCGAACCGAGAGCATACCAGGAAGCGCCACCGCAGCCGGCGGCATCGGCACCCTGAGGCACCATCATCAGGGAAGAGGCCAGAGCACAGGCGGCGAAGGAAATCCGAAACTTAAGCAATACGAGTTGTCCCTTTATTTCCCGCTCGGGGCGGATTGGCGTCAGGTCGGGATGGTTAAGGGACGTTCAAAAATGGCGAAAACGTGCAAAATCCAATCACGGAATGTTACAGTGTGTAATATTTCTTGGGGTCCGCTAAGGTCCGGGAGAACACGGTTTCCAGCTCGCTCTCCGAAAGAGTCATATGAATCAATGCTTCGTTAAGGACCCTTTATATGCATCCAGGCTCACGGATCGGCTCACGAAGGAAGGTGAAATAATTTTCCAATTTCACGCTATGGAACCGCGAAAAGGCACGGTTAACACGGTATTAACCCTGTTTCGGCGTGAAAATTCCTCCGCGGAAGGCCCGATTCCCCCGTTTCTATTCCAGGACCCGGGAAAAAAGGCAGTGCGCTCTCAGTCCTTCTGCCACCCGTCGCGGAAAAGCTGGGCGAGAGATGCCCGGTATTCGGGATAGTGAAACTCGAACCCGGTCGCCTTCAGCTTGGCATTCGAGACCCGCTGGTTCTTGCCGTAGAAAGAGCGCGCCATGGGGGAGAGTTCCGCCGTCGCAAAGTCCTGCTCCGGTGGCGGTGTCACGCCCATCAGCCGGGCGGCTTCCGTTACCACGTCCTGCGGCGGGGCGGGCTCGTCGTCGGTTACATTATAGATGCCGCCGAGGCCCTTATGGGCGAGATGCAGGCTTGCCCGGCCTATATCCTCCACCCGGATCCGGTTGAAGACCTGGCCCGGCTTCACCAGCCGGCGCGCCGTGCCCTGGGCGAGATTGATGAAGGTGTTGCGCCCCGGCCCATAAATGCCCGACAGCCGCAGGATGGCGACGGGAAGCGAGGCCTCGCGGCCGAGCGCCAGCCATTCCTCTTCCGCCACCAGCCGTTCCGCGCCGCGCGCGGCCTCCGGCTTGCACACCGTCTCCTCGGTCACCCAACCGCCGCCGTGATCGCCATAGACACCGACGGTCGAGAGATAACCGATCCATTGCAGGCGGGGCGCAAGCGCGTGGATCCTGCCCGCAAGCAGCGCCGGCAGGGCATCCCCCTCCGGCCCCGGCGAGACCGACTGCACGAGATGGGTCGCCTCCGACAGCGCCCCGAGAAGAGCATCGGTCAGGGTCTGGCCGTCATAGAGGAGCGGGGAAATCCCGGCTTTTGAAAGCCCGGTCTGCTTTTCGGCGCTGCGCGTCGTGCCTGTGGCGGTAAAGCCCGCCTGCAGGAAGGCTTTTGCAATGGCCTTGCCGGAATAGCCCGCGCCAAAAATCATCAGCTTCATTCAGGTCTCTCCCATTCCTCGATGACCGAAGCATCCTGTTCGGACATGCGTTGTGCCTCAAAGCGGCTGGTGGCGGAAGGGCCGATCAGCCGGCGGAGCGCCCAGACCGCCATTCCCCGGACGACCGGAGACGGATCCTCAAGACATTGCGCTACCGGATCGACAAGCGCGGCCCGCCCCGAATTGCCTGCCGCAATCAGCACATTGCGAATGAAGCGATCGCGCCCGATGCGCTTGACCGGCGATCCCGAGAAAAAGGCGCGGAAACTCGGGTCGTCGAGCCGGAGCAGTTCGGCGATCTCCGGCTCCTGCAGATCCTCCCGCGCCCGAAGCTTCGCCTCCCGAGCCGTCACCGCAAACTTGTTCCACGGACAGGCCGCAAGACAGTCGTCACAGCCATAGATCCGGTTGCCGAAGAGCGGCCGCAGGTCGGGATCGATCGGCCCCTTGTGCTCGATGGTCAGATAGGAAATGCAGCGCCGCGCATCGATCCGGTAGGGGGCCGGAAAGGCATTCGTCGGACAGGCATCAAGACAGGCATGGCAGCGCCCGCAATGGTCCGTCTCCGGCTCATCTGGTACAAGCGCTTCGGTTGTGAAGATCGAGCCGAGAAACAGCCAGGAACCGAAATCCCGGCTGACGAGATTGGTGTGCTTGCCCTGCCAGCCGAGCCCGGCGGCGGCCGCCAGCGGCTTTTCCATTACCGGCGCGGTATCGACGAAAACCTTCACATCCGCGCCGGCACGGGCGGCAAAGCGCGTGGCGATTTCCTTCAGCCGGCCCTTGATGATGTCGTGATAATCCCGGTTGCGCGCATAGACGGAAACATGGGCGCGGTCTTTCTTCTCCTGGAGAACGCGGGGGTCATGATCCGGCCCGTAATTGAGGCCCAGCATGACGATGCTTCGGACCTCCCGCCAGAGATTGAGCGGGCTTGCCCGCCTCTCCTCGGTTTCCGGCATCCAATCCATGGTGCCGTGATACCCGGCGGCGATGAAGGCTCTCAGCCTTGCGGCCGCTTCGGGAATGCGGTCCGGCAGGGTAATGCGGCAGAGGTCGAAGCCCTGCCGCTCCGCCTCGGCCTTGAGAAAGGCGGTGAGCTTTTCCGCCCGTGCCCGGCTGCCGGTTGAACCGCCCGCCATCGGCGCGGGCTCTCAGAAATCCAGATCGGCGTAATGCGAAACCGGCGTCAGCCCGCGCACGCGATCATTGAGGAGGGGACGGAAGGACGGCCGCGATTTCACCCGCTGATACCAGTCCTTGACCAGCGGGCTTTCGTTCCAGTCGATCTCGCCCAGATAATCCAGCACGGAAAGCCCGGCTGCGGCGGCCAGATCCGCATAGCTCATCCGCTCGCCGGCCAGCCACTGGCGGGAGCCCGCAAGCCAGGTGAGATATTTCATGTGCTGGCGAATATTGGCGCGCGCGGTGCGCAGCACCTTGGAATCGGGCGCACCGCCACCCTGGTCGGCGGTCATCTGCAGCTTGAAGGCCCGCTCGCGGGCAAGCGGCCGCGTCACGTCCTGCTCCATCTTCACCAGGAACCACTCGGTGAGGCGGCGGATTTCCGCTCGCTGGAAAGGGTCTTCGGCCAGAAGCCGCCGATCGCGCTTCAGCACGCCATGCGTCTCGTCCAGATATTCCGAGATAACCGTTGCGCCGCAGAGCGCCCGCATGCTGTCATCCACATAAACAGGCAGCGTGCCGGCCGGATTGAGCGCCAGAAAATCACGGCGCTTCTCCCAGGGCTGCTCCTCGATCAGATCCACCTGGTAATTGTATTCCGTCAAGATCAGGCGGACGAAGCGCGATGCTGATGACATCGGGTGATGATAGAGCGTTGGCATGGATACTCGAGAAAATCCGTTTGTCCCCAGAGCTTTGCGCGCATCGGCGCCTCTGGTCATAAAGGGTTCAGCAAAGCTATAGGTCGTTGTATCTCGCAACACAAGCGAATCAGCCGTTTTCACCATGTTTCAAAAGGAAAATGCATGGCAGACCAATCCATCATCAGTGCGCTCGTGCTGGGCCTCATCGAAGGGCTTACCGAGTTCATCCCGGTTTCCTCTACGGCGCACGTGCTGCTGGCAGAGCATTTCCTTGGCTTCACCTCGCCGGGCAACACGTTCCCGGTGCTGATTCAGCTGGGCGCGATCCTCGCCATCCTGCTCGTCTATTTCCGCAAGCTGTGGGAAATCGCCACTGCGCTCCCCTCGAGCCCCATTGCCCGCCGCTTCGTCGTCACGGTGCTGGTGGCCTTTCTTCCCGCCGCCATCATCGGCGCGATCGCCCATGATTTCATCAAGCGGGTGCTCTTTGAAACTCCGGCGCTCATCTGCGTGGTGCTGATCGTCGGCGGCGTGATCCTGCTCGTCGTCGACCGCATGACCTTCAAGCCGAAATACCGCAACATCATGGATTATCCGCCGTCGCTTGCCTTCAAGATCGGGCTTTTCCAGTGCCTCGCGATGATACCCGGCACCTCCCGTTCCGGTGCCACCATCGTCGGCGCGCTCCTCATGGGGGCGGACAAGCGCTCGGCTGCGGAATTCTCCTTCTTCCTCGCCATGCCCACCATGGTCGGCGCCTTCGCGCTCGACCTCTACAAGAACCGCCACGTGATGACCTTCGACGGCGCGTCGCTGATCGCGGTCGGCTTCATCACGGCCTTCATTTCGGCGCTCTTCGTCGTGCGCTCGCTTCTCGATTTTGTGTCCAGGCGGGGCTACGGCGTCTTTGCCTGGTGGCGCATTGCCGTGGGCATCGCGGGTCTTGCGGGCCTCTTCCTCGTCCACTGAGATTCACAAAAACAAAAGGCCGGTTCAACAGACCGGCCTTTTCAATGGACATGACCTCTTCCCGAGCCGCGAAAGGCGCGATCCTTCAGGAAGGGAGGTCAGTAGACTATTCTGCAACCTTGACGGGGATGGAGCCGGTCACGCAGGGGTCGACCCCATAGGCCGGGCTGCATTCCGGGCTGCCGGCAACCACGGTGCCGGGGGCAAGGAAGGAACCAGCGATTACAACGAGTGCCGCACACGCGAAAAACAGTGCGATGGACTTGCCCATGAAAGTGCCTCTTGGTCGATTTTTTTTCGGATGACGTTTTGCCGATTCCCCGTCGGCTTCGCGCGGTTATTAGTATTAACAGTTTCCGACAGCAATAGAAGACTTTGCTAAACCTACGGTTAACAAGACACTGACAATTCGATTGTGGCCGGTTTGCAGCATTTTAATGCAAGAACGGCCGCGGCGGTTCCGCCAGCGGCCGAAAAAGGCTTTTATTCCAAGGAGTCCCGGCAAAAATCCGGGCATGGGCGTTAAACGGCCTTTCAGGCCGCCTTGCCGGAGCCGGTGAACTGCCCTTCCGGACGATATTGAACCAGGTAGGAGGGCAGCACCGCACTCGGGATGGCCGGGGTGATGCCAATGCCCTTCAGGGTCCGGCCTTCCTTTTCGGCGGCTTCCGAAACCACATTGTCCGACTTCAGCAGCGTCACCTGGTCGGGCGTGATCGGCGCATCGACGAAGGGGATGAGCCCCGCCACCGAGCCCATCAGCGAAGCGAAGCCGAAGGGCAGGGATACGAAGGAACGCTTGCGCTCGGTCACCTCGAGCATCAGTTCCAGGCACTCGCGGAACGAGAGAACTTCCGGGCCGCCGAGCTCGTAAACCGTGCCGGCCTTCAGCTGGCCCTCGACGGCGCGGGCAACAGTTTCGGCCACATCCTCGACATAGACCGGCTGGAACTTCGTCTTGCCCCCTCCCACGAGCGGCAGCACCGGCATGGTGCGCGCCATGGCGGCGAAGCGGTTGAAGAAATCATCCTCCGGACCGAAGACGATGGAGGGGCGCAGGATGATTGCGTCCGGCTTGATCGACAGCACGGCGGCCTCGGCCTTGCCCTTGGTGCGGGCATAGGCGGAAGGCGACTGCGGATCGGCGCCGATGGCCGATACATGGGTGAGCGTCGCCCCGGCCGCGCGGGCGGCTTCGGCAATCGCCCGGGCGCCGAATTCCTGGACCGCTTCAAACGTGTTTCGGCCCTTGTTCGCCAGCAGGCCCACGCAGTTGACCACGTGATCGGCATCCTTCACCGCCGCATCCACGGACCAGCGATAGCGCAGGTTCGCCTGCACGAAGGAAATCTGCCCCACATTGCCGAGCGGCTGAAGGAAGCCGGCGAGATCGGGACGGCGCACCGCAACCCGAATGCGGTAACCGCGCCGCGCCAGCGCCCTGACCACGTGCCGCCCGATGAAGCCCGAGCCGCCGAACACGGTCACCAGCGGGGGAAGGTTGGACAGGGTCATCGCGTGCTCCTTGTTTGGCAGGGCCGCCAGCCGCGCGGGCAGGGCCTTCAGGACCGCAGAGCGACTCTGCGGCCGGCTTGGTATCATCGCCGCTCTATTAGCGGAAAAGCGCGGCAAGGTGAAGGGCTTCTGGGGCCTCTTCGCCTTTCGCGGCAATTGGCCTGACGGGTGTCAGATTCCCTCGACCACGACCATTTCCGCATCCGCCACCTTCTGGCGAATTTTCGCGGCGATCTGATATTCGGGCGAATTGTAGCAGTCGACCGCATGCTGCAGCGAGGGAAACTCAATCACCACATTGCGTCCCCGGGCCTTGCCCTCGAGCTCGACGAAGGCACCGCCACGGGCGAGGAAATTTGCGCCATATTTCTCGAAGGCCGGCTTCGCGGCAGCCACATAGTCCTTGTAATTTTCCGTATCCCGCACGTCGACGCGGGCAATCCAGTATCCCTTGGGCATGTTCTTCCTCCTCGGTGAATGATGGGGTCAGGCGCCGGCCATTTCCGCCAGAATGGCGCGCGCGGCGACAAGCGGATCGGCGGCCTTGACGATCGGCCGCGCCACGACCAGATGGCTCGAACCAGCCTGAATGGCAGCCGCAGGCGTCATCACCCGCTTCTGGTCGCCCGCATCCGCGCCGGCGGGGCGGATACCGGGGGTCACGATGGCCATGTCCGGCCCGAGCACCTTGCGCACCGCGCTTGCCTCCTCCGCAGAGCAGACGATGCCGCCCATACCGGCCGCGCGGGCCTGTTCGGCCCGGCGCAGCACCAGCGTATGGGGATCATATTCATAGCCGGCTTCCGTCATGTCGGCCTCGTCCATCGACGTCAGCACGGTCACGCCGAGCAGGCAGAGATCGGAGCCGAGCGCCGCCTCCACCGCCGCCCGCATCGCCTTCGGATAGGCATGGAGCGTCAGCATGGACATGCCCATCTTCACGATGTTCTCGACGCCAGAGGCAACTGTATTGTCGATGTCGAGCAGCTTCATGTCGAGAAAGACCTTCTTGCCGGTGGCCGCGAGGTCGCGGGCAAGCTCCAGCCCGCCGGCAAAAACCAGCTGATAGCCGATCTTGTAGAAGAGAATATCCTCGCCAAGCGTGGTCACCAGGCGTTCGGCTTCCTGAACGGTCGGAACGTCGAGGCCGACAATCAGTCTTTCGCGGGGCGTCATGGCATCTTCATCCTTAGAGGCTGTTTTCGGCTGAGTGCCATGCCGGGCGCCGCACCGCAAGACGGGAAGCGCCCTTGCTGTAGGAAAAGGCCAGCTTATCCCCTCAGGGACGGGTGTAGAGCCAGATCTGCGCCGGCGGGATGTTTCGCACGATGAAATCGAAATGGCGGATCCGGTAGCGATCCGGCTGGGCGACGATGGGAGAGACCGGACCATAGCTGAACTGCACCACCGGGCGGCCATGAGGCAGCCTGTCGAGCAGCGACTCCAGCAGGCTCACCCGCCTGTGCATGGGGAAATTCAGGAGCGGCAGCCCTGAAATGGCCGCATCGAAACGCTGGTCGTGGAAGGGCGTGAGCGTCGCATCCAGATCGAAGGCATCACCGTGAATGAAATGCACGCCGGGATAGGCCTCGCGCAGATGGTTCAGAAAATCCTCGGAATATTCGACCGAGAAGATCTTTTCGGCCGGCACGCCCCGTTCCAGGATAGCGCGGGTGATGACGCCCGTTCCCGGGCCGAGCTCCAGAACCGGCAGGGCAGAGGCGGCATCAATGACGCTTGCCATCTTCCGCGCGGTATGGACGGAGGTGGGCATGATCGCCCCCACCGTTTTCGGCTTTTCCATCATGCCTCGAATGAAGCGTATTTCCTCGCCGAATTTCTGCTCGATCCGCTCCTTGATGCGCAAAGCCATGCTCGTCGGCCCCCACCGATCTTTTCCGGGCATGTCATCCGCCCGGCCATCCCCATGCCAGGCGACGATTGAGCCCTTTTTGTGATTGCGGGCAGAAGAGGTGCCGTCAAAGGTACTCTTTTACCCGATCTTCGCACCATACGGTCTCAGACGCGCATCGGCATCAGCACGTAAAGCGCGTCATCGCCGGCAAGATCCCGGATCAGCGTCGGCGATCCCGCATCGGCCAGAAGGAAAATCGCATCCGTGCCGGAAAGCTGCGCGGTGATGTCGAGCAGGTAGCGCGCGTTGAAGCCGATCTCCATCGGATCGCTGTCATAGCTGACGGCCACTTCTTCCGTGGCGCTGCCCGAATCCGGATTGTTGACGGTGAGCGTCAGCTGCCCTTCATTGATGGCGAGCTTCACGGCGCGCCCGCGCTCGGAGGAAATGGTGGATACGCGGTCGACGGCCTGGGCGAAGGTGGAGCAATCCACCCGCATCTCCCGGTCGTTATTGGCGGGAATGACCCGCTGATAATCGGGGAAAGTGCCGTCGATGAGTTTCGACGTCAAGACGATCGCGCCGATGGTGATGCGGATCTTGGCATCGGAGACCTCCATCGTCACCATCGCATCGGGCTGGTCCACCAGCTTCTGCAACTCGCCCACGGTCTTGCGCGGAATGATGATGCCGGGCATGCCTTCCGAACCCGAGGGTGCAATCACGTCGGCGCGCGCCAGCCGGTGGCCGTCGGTCGCAACCGCGCGGATCTTCAGCTCGCCGCCTGCCTCGATCGTGTGAAGGAAAATGCCGTTCAGATAATAGCGGGTCTCTTCTGTGGAGATCGCAAACTGCGTGCGATCGATCAGCATCTTCAGATCGGCCGCCTTGAGGCTGAAGGAATGGCTGAAGCTGCCGGCGGTGAGATCGGGGAAATCCGCTTCCGGAAGGCACTGCAGCGAGAATTTGGAGCGCCCCGACGCCACCGTCATGGACGTGCCATCGGCATTGGTCGCCAGCAGCACTTCCGCGCCGTCGGAAAGCTTGCGGACGATATCGTAGAGCAGATGGGCGGGAACGGTGGTCGCACCCCCCTGTTCCACATTGGCCGGCGTCGCCTCGGTGATCTCAAGGTCGAGGTCCGTCGCCTTCATGTCCAGGCTGGATCCGTTCGCGCGCAAGAGCACATTGGACAGGATCGGGATCGTGTTCCGGCGCTCCACCACGCGGTGAACATGGTTCAGCGACTTCAGGAGATTGGAACGCTCGAGAGTGATACGCATGGAGTTGTACTCTTTCGATCAACGATGGCCGTCGAATGCGGCTTCAAAGACAGGTTTTCTCGCCCGGCCTGTGCCAGAAGAGAACGGACAGGCAAAATGGCAGAAATCCCTTCGAAAATGCAAGTAGAGAACGGTCGCATTTGAGCGGCACTGCCTTTTCCACCGTTTTCCACATGAAGGCTTCGGCTTGCCGCGACGCGCAGCCTCCCCCATAAGGGAGGTCGACCCTTCCTTGATCAAGGCATTGACCATGTCGCATGACAATGAGACCGGCGCGGCACGGCCGGCGCGCAGCTACCGCCTCCATAATGTCAGCGTGCCGGCCCGGCCGCTGGAGCCGGCGCTCTATCTCGTCGCCACGCCCATAGGCAATCTTGGCGACATCACCCTCCGCGCGCTGGAAGTGCTGGCGGGGGCGGATCTGCTGGCCTGTGAGGATACGCGGGTCACCCGGGTGCTGCTCGATCGTTTCGGCATCGCCGCCCGCCCCTATGCCTATCACGAACATAATGCCGGCGAGGCGGGGCCGAAGCTCATCGCTGCCCTGAAGGCGGGGCAGTCGGTCGCCCTTGTCTCCGATGCGGGAACGCCGCTCGTCTCCGATCCCGGCTATCGTCTGGGCCAGGCAGCGCTTGCCGAGGGATTGAAGGTCGTGCCGATTCCGGGCGCCTCCGCACCGCTTGCCGCCCTTGTGGGGTCTGGACTGCCCAATGACAGCTTTCTGTTTGCCGGATTCCTGCCCTCGAAGGACAAGGCCCGTCGCGATCGCATGGGCGCGCTCGCAAGCCTGCAGGCCACGCTGATCTTCTTCGAATCGCCCCATCGCATCGCTGCCGCGCTGCAATCGGCCGCGGAGGTCTTCGGCGGAGATCGCCCCGCCTGCGTCTGCCGGGAGCTCACCAAGGCCTATGAGGAATTCAGCCGCGGAACCCTGGCGGAGCTCGCCGAAGCCTTTGGTGAACGCACGGTAAAGGGCGAGATCGTGCTCGTCATCGGGCCGGCGGGCGAGGGGCCGGAAACACCGCAGCAGGATATTGACGCAATGCTGCTTGCCGAAGCCGAACGGCTTTCGACCGGCAAGGCCGCCGCCGAGGTGGCCCGCATCACCGGGCTGCCGCGCAAGGAACTCTACCAGCGCCTGCTGGATCTGAGAGGCGGAGAAGATGGCGCGAAGGACCGATGATCGCCGCCGGGCGGAACGCAAGGGCCGTCTGGCCGAGGCGCTGGCTGCCGCCTGCCTTCTTTCCAAGGGCTACCGCCTGCTTGCCCTTCGCTACCGCACGCCGCTGGGCGAGATCGACCTGATCGCCCGCAAGCGCGATCTTGTGGTGTTCGTCGAGGTGAAGGCCCGCCGGGCCGAGCGTCTTGCCATCGATGCGGTCTCGGACGGCGCAGCCCGCCGCATTCGCGGCGCCAGCGATCTCTGGCTTGCACGCCAGCCCGACGGGCACCGGCTCTCCCTGCGCTACGACATCATCGCAGTCCGCCCCTTTCGGCTCCCCCGCCATTTTCCGGATGCTTTCTGAGCCGGGATTGCCTGCAATTTTAGCGATCTTTCTAACCTGAACTCAACGCCGGGTACTTATGGTTGTGCCATCAAGCAAAGGGGAGTTGTTCGTGGTCTGGAAATTGTTTGCGGCAAGCGCGCTCGCCGTCGCGGCGCGCGATTTTTCTGTCTTCACGTCGAAACCGAAACCCCGGCCCGTCGTCGCCAGCAATCCCGACATGCTGGAGATGCGTGATGCGCCGATCAATCCGGACTGGATCCTTTCCGGCAATCCGCGGGCGCGGGTCGCCGAGCAGTCGCGCAGCGTCGATGGGGCGGCAACCACCGCCATTTGGGAATGCACGGCCGGCCGCTTCCGCTGGTATTTCGGCTGCGACGAAACGGTCGTCATTCTGGATGGCGAAGTGCATGTGACCGCGGAAGACGGCACGGAGCGAACGCTCCGCAAGGGCGATATCGCCTATTTCAAGCCGAAAACCTGGGCCGTCTGGGAAATCCGCTCCCATGTGCGCAAGATCGCCTTCGTGCGGCGCCCGTTTCCCATGGCCGTCGCCCATGCCTGGCGCGCCTTCAAGGCCCTGCGGGGTGCCGCGGGCAGCGCGAGCCTCGGCGGCTGAACCGGGCGGAAAAAACCCGATGATTCGCCCGTTGCGTTTGCTCTGGCCCCGTCCTACATGATGGGGCCACGGCTTGAGCAAGGATCGGGGCGGAAATGGCAGCCATAAAGAATGTCGCGGTCCAGATGGACCATGTATCCTCCATCAATATTGCGGGGGATTCGACCTTCGCCATGAGCCTCGAGGCCCAGGCCCGCGGCTATCGTCTGTTCCATTACACGCCCAACCAGCTCTCCCTGCGCGACGGCCGGGTTTATGCCACGGTGGAGCCGATGGAGCTTCGCGACGAGAAGGGCAATCACTACACGCTCGGCCCGCAGGAACGCGTCGATCTCGCCACCATGGATGTGGTGCTGCTGCGCCAGGACCCGCCCTTCGACATGGCCTATATCACCTCCACCCATCTTCTGGAGCGCGTTCATCCGAAGACGCTGGTCGTCAACGATCCCGCCTGGGTACGCAATTCGCCGGAAAAGATCTTCGTCACCGAATTCGAGGATCTGATGCCGAAGACGCTGATCACCCGCGATGTGGGCGAGATCGCCCGCTTCCGCGAGGAGATGGGGGACATCATCCTGAAGCCGCTCTATGGCAATGGCGGTGCGGGGGTGTTCCATTCCTCCCGCGACGACCGCAATTTCTCCTCGCTGCTCGAAATGTTCGGCCAGATGTTCCGCGAACCCTTCATCGCCCAGCAATATCTGCCGGCGGTACGCAAGGGCGACAAGCGCATCCTGCTCGTCGATGGCGAGCCGGTGGGCGCCATCAACCGAGTGCCGGCAGAGCATGACAGCCGCTCCAACATGCATGTGGGCGGCCGCGCCGAGCCGACCGATCTGACGCCCCGCGAAAGGGAAATCTGTGCCCGCATCGGCCCGGCGCTGAAGGCGCGTGGCTTCCTTCTCGTCGGCATCGACGTGATCGGTGACTACATGACCGAAATCAACGTTACCTCGCCCACGGGCCTGCGTGAAGTGAAGCGTTTCGGCGGAGCCGATATTGCCGCGCTCCTGTGGGACGCGATCGAGGCGAAGCGCGCCTGAGGCCGCAACGGCCGATCCCTCTTTGTTCCGGAATGCAACCGACTACACCCTGAAAACACTTTTTCAGGGTGTATGTTCGCATCCTGTTCTTGTTCAAAGAATTAGAATATGCAGATATGACCTCTGAAAGGCTGACGGGTGCAGGGGCGCGCCGACGGGCCGGATCGGGGGCAGGGTGGTCGCACGGGTCAGCACAATCGCTTTTCAGGGCATCGAGGGCGTGCCTGTCGAGGTGCAGGTCTTTCTGGGGCCCGGAAAGATCAACACCCATATTGTCGGCCTGCCGGACAAGGCGGTGGCCGAAAGCCGCGAGCGGGTGCAGGCGGCTCTCCATGCCTCCGGCCTTGCTCTTCCCGGAAAGAAGATCACCATCAATCTCGCCCCCGCCGATCTGCCCAAGGAAGGGTCGCATTTCGACCTCCCGATTGCGCTTGGCCTGATGGCGGCGCTGGGCGCCATACCCGGCGACGCGCTGGCGGGCTATGTGGCGCTTGGCGAGCTCAATCTCGACGGAACGCTTGCCCCGGTAACCGGCGTTCTGCCCGCGGCCATCGGGGCGCATGGGCTCGGCAAGGGGCTGATCTGCCCCGCCGAATGTGGAGCGGAAGCGGCCTGGGCGGGGGAGGATCTGGATATTCTGGCACCCCGCAGCCTGATTGCTCTTGCCAATCATTTCCGGGGCACGCAGGTACTCACGCGGCCGCAGCCGGCGGTCCGCCTTCCGGGCGCGGATCTCCCCGATCTCGCCGATATCCGCGGCCAGGAAAGCGCCAGGCGCGCGCTCGAAGTGGCCGCGGCCGGAGGCCACAACCTCATGATGATCGGCCCGCCGGGTTCGGGTAAATCCATGCTGGCGGCCCGGCTTGCCTCCCTCCTGCCGCCGCTCTCCCCTGCCGAGCTGCTCGAAGTCTCGATGATCCATTCCATGGCCGGGCAATTGCCGGGCGGGCGGCTTTCCGACCGGCGGCCCTTCCGCGCGCCCCACCATTCCGCCACCATGGCGGCGCTGGTGGGTGGCGGCCTGCGCGCACGGCCCGGCGAAGCCTCTCTCGCCCATCACGGCGTGCTCTTCCTCGACGAATTGCCGGAATTTGCACCGCAGGTGCTCGATGCGCTGCGTCAGCCGCTCGAAACCGGTGAGTGCATCATCGCCCGGGCCAATCACCGCGTGACCTATCCGGCGGAAATCCAGCTCGTCGCCGCCATGAATCCCTGCCGCTGCGGATTGGCCGGGGAACCCGGCCGCGGCTGCGCCCGCCAGCCGCGCTGCATCGGCGATTACCAGGCGCGGATCTCCGGCCCGCTTCTGGACCGGATCGACATAAGGATCGAGGTGCCCGCCGTTCCCGCCTTCGACCTTATCCAACCCGTTGCGGCGGAAAACAGCGCGGCGGTGGCGGAAAGAGTGGCCCGCGCCCGGGCCATGCAGAAAGACCGCTTCGAGACGCTCGGCGAGGGGAAGGCCGCCTGCAACGCCCGCGCCACGACCGGTCTGATCGAGAGGATTGCCGAACCCGATGCCGGCGGGTTACAGCTTCTGCGCGACGCCGCAGAGAAGCTCAAGTTTTCCGCGCGCGGCTATCATCGCGTTCTCAAGGTCGCGCGCACGCTCGCCGATCTCGACGGTGCGGCAAAGGTGGGCCGGATCCATCTGGCGGAGGCCATTTCCTACCGCATGATGGGCGAAAGAGTGACGAGCGCTGCATGAAGCAGCCGAAAGAAGGGGGCGGCGTTGCCGCGGGCGGAGGGCATGAGGCACACGCTACGCATGATATCGATCACAAGCCAGACTCCCGAATGGCATGACCGTTTCTTCGCCCACGTGCGGATGGTTTTTCCCGAGGTGGATTTCATGCCCTGGTCTCGCGCCGGCCTCTGGACCGAGCGCTATGACGTTCTGGCGCTCGTCGACCGCGGTGAAATTCTCGCCACGGCGGGACGCACCCGCATGGTGCTCTCCCTCGGGGAAGGCCCGGATTCCACGCTGCGGACGCTGCGCGAGGCGCTGCAGCTCGGCGCGGTGGCCGTCCGCCCGGATTTCCACGGCAAGGGGCTGGGGCGGGCGCTTCTCCAGGCGGTCATCACCGATGCCGAGACAAGGGATCTTCCCCTGTTCCTCTTCTCCAATCCAGACGCCGCTGGCTTTTATGAGGCCCTCGATTTCAGGAGGGTTCCGAGCTGCCGCCCGATGGTCGATCTGGAGATCCCTGTTTCCGGAACCGCGTTGCGCCAAGCGGCTCACTTAAGGCTCGATCGGCAAAAGGATCGGCAGCTTGTCGCCGCCGTCCTCTCCGCCAGCCCCTCGCATCAGGGCGGGCTTTCGGCGCGCCCTGATCTTTCGATCCTGCTCTTTCATTTGCTGGACGGGAGCATGACCCTTCACAGCTTCAACGCCGGCCGCAGTCTCGCGATCACGGAGCGCAAGGGCCAGCTTCTCGTCATTCGCGACTGGCTGGGCGAATGGCCGGGAAATATTCTGTCGGTACTGCCGCGCCTGATCGACCCGGCCTCTACACCGGTGCGACGGATCGAATTCGGCTTCGTGCCACCACCAAATGTGATCGGGCCTGGGCTGCGCTATCAGGCGGACCGGAAAACTCACTTCTTCCTGCGGGGCATGGATGCCCCTCAGGGGCCGCACTGCTTTCCGCATCTGCTGCGCACATGAACAGGGCGCCTCACGGGCGCCCCATCCCTGTTATGCCCGTCACGTTCAGCCGCCGAGCCCGTCGAAGAGGGCGGTCGAGAGATAGCGCTCGGCAAAGGAGGGAATGATGACGACGATGGTCTTGCCCTCGTTCTCGGCGCGCTGGCCGACCTTGATCGCTGCCGTCAGCGCAGCGCCCGAGGAAATACCGACCGGCACACCCTCGAGGCGGGCGACGAGGCGGGCATGCTCGAAGGCCTCGTCATTGGTGACGGTGACGATCTCGTCATAGATCTCGCGGTCGAGGATGGCGGGAGCAAAGCCTGCGCCGATGCCCTGGATCTTGTGCGGGCCGGGATTGCCGCCGGAGAGAACCGGGCTGTCGTTCGGCTCGACGGCGATGACCTTCAGGCCCGGCTTGCGCGCCTTCAGCACCTGGCCGGTGCCGGTGATGGTGCCGCCGGTGCCGATGCCGGACACGAAGATGTCGATCTCGCCGTCCGTATCGTTCCAGATTTCCTCAGCGGTCGTCTTGCGGTGGATTTCCGGATTGGCCGGGTTCTCGAACTGCTGGGGGATGATCGCGTCGGGATTGGCGGCAGCGAGTTCCTCCGCCTTGGCAATCGCGCCCTTCATGCCCTTGGGGCCTTCCGTCAGCACCAGCTCTGCGCCCAGCAGCGCCAGCATCTTGCGGCGCTCGATGGACATGGTTTCCGGCATGGTGAGGATCAGCTTGTAGCCCTTGGCGGCCGCCGCGAAGGCAAGCGCGATCCCCGTATTGCCCGAGGTCGGCTCGATCAGCGTGGTCTTGCCGGGGGTGATCTTGCCCTGCGCTTCCAGCGCCTCGATCATCGCCACGCCGATGCGGTCCTTCACCGAGGCGATCGGGTTGAAGAATTCGAGCTTGGCAAGCAGGTTTGCCTTCACGCCCTTTTCCTTCGCCAGCTTGTCCAGCCGGACGATGGGCGTATCGCCGATGGTTTCGGTGATCGAGGAATAGATCCGGCCGCGGCCGGGCTTGCGCGCTTCAGACATTCTGTGGGTCTCCCTTTTCCTGTTGAGGACAGGATAGGCGAGAGGCGCGCGGCAATCCAGTCATCTCGAGGGGGCCGCCCGGACAAAGCGGAGAATGTCCTTCCCGAACGGGCCCGCTTCGTGGAAAATCAGCCTCGGGCGAGGATCATCGTCGCCGCACCGGCCATGAAGCCCGCCGCGGTGCGGTTCAGCATCTGCATTTTCTTCGGCTCGCCCAGCCAGTCGCGCGCCTTGCCCGCGAGCATCATGTAGGGCGTGATCACGGCGAGCAGCACGAGGAAGGTAACAACGGAAAGCTCGGCAAACTGCGGCAGCCCCACCTTGGTGAGATCGATCACCGCCGGGACGATGCCGAGATAAAAGAGCATGGTCTTCGGGTTGCCGAGCGTCAGCGTCAGGCCGGAAAGGAAGCACTTGAACCCGTCGAGAGGCTTCTTCTCGCCGCTCACATCGATCTTCATGCCCGACTTCCAGAGGCCCCAGGCGAGATAGATCAGATAGGCCGCGCCCGCATATTTGATGGCCATGAAGACATAGCCGAAGGTCTGCGCCACATAGGCGAGCCCGAGGATCACCGCCGTCAGATAGAGGATATCGCCAAGGATGAGCCCGAATGCCATGGGATAGGCGGTGCGGAATCCCTGCCCCAGCGCCCGCGCCACGACGGCCGTGATGCCCGGACCCGGAATGGCCGCCGCAATGAAGAGGGCGAGGCTGTAGCTGAAGAACTCGGTTGCGGACATGGCACCCTCTGGCGGCGACAATACATTCCTTCTGGAATGCCTAATTCAGAGGGTGAATGCAAGGGCCACCCTGTGGCCCAGAAAGTGAAAGGCCCCGGTAAACCGAGACCATGACGCCGACCGGGAGCAAACCCCAATCCATGTGAACCTAATACACAGAGTAGGCGGTATTCCTTCAGACGCTGAAACGGATCAATTCAGCCCCGTCGAGCCAAATCCGCCGACGCCGCGGTCGGTGACGGTGGCGAGGGCGGTTTCGGTGAGGACCGCCTGCACCACGGGGGCGATCACCATCTGGGCGATGCGCATGCCGCGTTCGACGACGAATTTCTCCTCGCCGAGATTGACAAGCAGCACCTGCACCTCGCCGCGATAATCGCTGTCGATGGTGCCGGGCGTGTTGAGGCAGGTCACCCCGTTCTTGAAGGCAAGGCCGGAGCGGGGGCGGATCTGCGCCTCGAAGCCCTGCGGGATCTCGAAGATGAGGCCGGTCGGCACCAGTGCCCGCTTGCCGGGCTTCAGCGTCAGCCGTTCGCCCTCGGGAATGGCGGCGCGCAGATCCATGCCGGCGGAGCCTTCCGTCTCGTAGGCCGGGAGCTCCAGTCCCGCGCCATGGGGCAGGCGCACGATGCCGATCACCGGTTTCTTCTCTGCCGTGCCGCCCATCAGGACCCCCTTTGCGTCGGTTTACGTTGCATCCTGCCCCTCTAGCCGCTAGAAGACCGGCCATTCAACAGGAATTTCACCCCGATGGCCGAATCCCTTGCCGAGGCGGTATCACGCCGCCGCACCTTCGCGATCATTTCCCACCCGGACGCCGGTAAGACGACGTTGACGGAAAAGCTGCTGCTGTTCGGCGGCGCCATCCAGCTTGCCGGCGAGGTGAAGGCCAAGAAGGACCGGATCCAGACCCGGTCGGACTGGATGAAGATCGAGCGCGAGCGCGGCATCTCGGTCGTCACCTCGGTGATGACCTTCGAGTACAACGACACGGTCTTCAACCTGCTCGACACGCCCGGCCACGAGGACTTCGCCGACGACACCTACCGGACGCTGACGGCGGTGGATGCGGCCGTGATGGTGATCGATGCCGCCAAGGGCATCGAGCCGCGCACGCTGAAGCTCTTCGAAGTCTGCCGCATGCGCGACATCCCGATCATCACCTTCGTCAACAAGATGGACCGCGAAAGCCGCGATCCCTTCGAGATCCTCGACGAGGTCGAGCAGAAGCTGGCGCTGGATACGGCCCCCGTCACCTGGCCCATCGGCCGGGCGAAGAGCTTCTGCGGCTCCTATCACCTGGCGAAAAACGAGGTGCGGGGCTCCGATACGGAAGAAAAGACCTCGCCCGTCAACGGCCCGCAGGCGGTGGCCGAGCGGCTGCCGGAAAACGAGCGCCAGGCCTTCATCGACGAGATGGAGCTCGCCATCGAAGCCTGCCGCCCCTTCGACCGGGAAAGCTTCCTCGAGGGGCATCTGACGCCGGTCTTCTTTGGCTCGGCGCTGCGCAATTACGGTGTCCGCGATCTCATCAACGCGCTGGCCGCCTATGCCCCGCCGCCGCGCGACCAGGTGGCCGACGTGCGCACCGTGCACGCGACCGACGAAAAGATGACCGCCTTCGTCTTCAAGATCCAGGCGAACATGGACCCCAACCACCGCGACCGCATCGCCTTCGTCCGCGTCTGCTCCGGCAAGCTGGAGCGCGGCATGAAGGCGCGGCTTTCCCGCACGGGCAAGCAGATGGGCCTCTCCGCGCCGCAATTCTTCTTCGCCTCGCAGCGCCAGCTCGCCGATACCGCCTATGCGGGCGATGTCGTGGGTATTCCGAACCACGGGACGCTGCGTATCGGCGACACGCTGACGGAAGGCGAGAGCCTCGTCTTCCAGGGCGTGCCGAACTTCGCGCCTGAAATCCTGCGCCGCGTGCGGCTGGAAGATGCCATGAAGGCAAAGAAGCTGAAGGAGGCGCTGCAGCAGATGGCCGAAGAGGGCGTCGTGCAGCTCTTCTCGCCGGAAGACGGTTCGCCCGCCATCGTCGGCGTGGTCGGCGCGCTGCAGCTGGACGTGCTCAAGGAGCGGCTTCAGGCGGAATACGGCCTGCCGGTCTCCTTCGAAATGTCGCGCTTCTCCGTCTGCCGCTGGATTTCGGCGGACAACAATGCGGATCTCGAGAAATTCATCACCCAGAAGCGCGGCGATATCGCCCGTGATCTCGATGGCGACCCGGTGTTTCTTGCGCAGGACAGCTTCTCGCTGCGCTACGAGTCCGAGCGCGCTCCGGCGATCAAGATGGTGGCGATCAAGGAATATCACGCCGTCAAGGCGGCGTGAGGCTCAGCTCGGTGGCGTGACCTTGAGGGCCCGGATGTCCTGGGCCCAGCCGAGGCCCGAGGCGATCCAGGTCTGGCGGGCAGGGGTGAGTTGATGCCGCTGCCGGATCGTGCCGATCCGTATGCCCACCGTCTCCTCGCCCTCCGCAATGCGGTAGAGGTTGGAGCCGCAGGTCGCGCAGAAATACTGCGCGCTCCTTCCGCCGGACGATCCGGTCTTCACATAGGCCCTTGCCTCGCCGCGCGTGACCTTAAAGTCGCTTGAGCGCGCCTCCACGGTTGCCCGGTAGGGCGAGCCGGAAAAGGCCTGGCAATCGCTGCAATGGCAAAGCCCAATCTCGGGCGAAACAAGGTCCGCCTCGTAGGCGACCGCCCCGCAGAAACATTCTCCGTCGATATGCATGCCTACCTCCGTCAACCGGGAGGTAAATGGTTGCGGTGGGGAGGGAGTTCCGGGTGGACGCGCAGAGGGTTTTTTGGGCGGATGGCGCTGTGAATGCGGAACGCTACCCCCCTCTGTCGGCTACCGCCGACAGAGGGGGGTGCGGTGCGTCAAACTCCACGCCCCGCGAAGCAAAAGAGTGCCCCCGCCCCCTCCTCAATGCCCCGACTTGATGAAGGTCCCGTTCTGGAGTTCGCGCATGGCCTGCATGATTTCCTCGCGGGTGTTCATGACGATGGGGCCGTGCCAGGCGACGGGTTCCTCGATGGGCTTTCCGGAGACGAGCAGAAATCGGATGCCCTGCTCGCCTGCCTGCACGGTGACTTCGTCACCCGTATCGAAGACGACGAGCGTGCGGTTGCCCGACATGTCACGGATGTTCAGCTCCTCGCCGTTCACCTCCTTCTCGACCCTGACGCCGAAGGGCTTGGAGGCATCGCGGAAGGTGCCGGAGCCGGCGAAGATGTAGGCGAAGGCCTTGCGGTAGGTATCGACCGGCAGCACCTTCTTCTTGCCCGGCGGCACGGAGACGTCGAGATAGACAGGTTCGGCCGCAATGCCGTCGACCGGGCCGGACTTGCCCCAGAAGCTGCCGCAGATGACGCGGACCGCCGTGCCGTCGTCATCAATGGCGACGGGAATGTCGGCGGACTTCACGTCCTGATAGCGCGGCGCCGTCATCTTCAGTGAAGAGGGCAGGTTCGCCCAGAGCTGGAAGCCGTGCATGCGGCCGGCGAAATCGCCCTGCGGCATTTCTTGGTGCAGGATGCCGGAGCCCGCCGTCATCCACTGCACGTCGCCGGCACCGAGAAGGCCGCGATTGCCGAGGCTGTCGCCATGCTCGACGGTTCCGGCGAGCACATAGGTGATGGTTTCGATGCCGCGATGGGGATGCCAGGGAAAGCCGCGCAGATACTTCTGCGGTTCGTCATTGCGGAAATCGTCCATCATCAGGAAGGGGTCGGTCAGCGACGGATCGCCGAAACCGAAGACGCGGTGCAGGTGGACGCCGGCGCCCTCCATGGTGGGACGAGCGACGCTCTCGTGCTTGACGGGGCGGATGGACATCTGAAAGTCCTTTCGAAAACGGGTTGCTTGGCGGCGAATATATCGCTTTTTTGCCCTTTGCTAAGGGAGCGGTGCCGAACGCACTGTTCACTGCCGCCGCTCTTGCGGGCAAAAACCCCGTTCTACGGGGTGGCAAACCACAAATTAACCAATTATTAGCCCAAAGAATCAAAGCTTGGCGGACAGGCCTATTCCTGCCGTCGTTGAGGAGCGTCCGTTCATGTGCCGCTGGGCTGCCTACCGGGGGGAACCCCTCTATCTCGAGGAACTGATTACCTCGCCTGCCCACTCGCTGATCGAGCAGTCGCACCATGCCACGCGGGCAAAGACTCCCACGAATGGCGATGGCTTTGGGGTGGCGTGGTATGGTGACCGGCCGGAGCCGGGCCGCTATCGCGATATCCTGCCCGCCTGGGCCGATTGCAACCTGAAGAGCATTGCCCGGCAGATCCGCTCTCCCCTCTTTCTCGCCCATGTGCGCGCAGCGACGGGCGGCGGCACCCGGCGCGACAATTGCCATCCCTTCGTCCATGAAAACTGGGCCTTCATGCATAATGGCCAGATCGGCGATTTCGAGAAGGTCCGCCGTCCCATGGAAACCATGCTGGGCGACGATCTCTACAATGCCCGCTGTGGCACCACCGACAGCGAGCTGATCTTCCTGCTCGCCTTCCATTTCGGGCTCCGGGAAGATCCGCTGCGCGCCTTTGCCGATACCATCGGCTTCATCGAGCGGCTTTCCTGGCACATGAACGGTTCGGCGCTGGTGCGCTTCACCGCTGCCTTTTCGAACGGTCGCTCGCTCTTTGCCATCCGTTATGCAACGGACCGCAAGGCGCCCACGCTTTATGCCGCACCCATGGGCCGCGGCCAGGGCTATTGCCTCGTCTCCGAACCGCTGGACGACGATATCGATACCTGGGTGGAAATCCCCGATGGCAGCGCGGTCACCATCGGCGAGGAGGGGCTCGATCTCGTCATGTTCGAACCGGGCAATTCCATCGCCCTTCAACCCGTGCGCGAAATCGTCTGACTTCGTCTAAAGGGCAATCCCGAGCTCAGCGCGCAGCTTTTTCGTCAGCCCTGCGGCGACCAGGGCATGCGAGCGGGTGAGGTAATAGCGGAGATCCTCTTCCGAAAGCGGTGCGCCTTCCCGGATCGAAACCCATTTTCGCTTGGCGAAATAGGGGGCCTGTTCGATATCATCCAGCGCGGTCAGGATTTCGAAGCTTTCCTCCGTCACCTTCACCACCAGCCGGTTCGGATGGCGGTCCGGCCGCATCAGCGCGAAGACCTTGTCGCCCACCTTCGCCACCCGGCTATCCCACTGGTCGACCAGCCGCGTTCCGGGCAATGCCGCCACAGCCTTGTCGAAGTCTGCCTGCCGGAAAAGAGTCATGCCTCCGGCTCCCGAAGCCGCCCGGCAATCAGTGCGGCAAGGCGCGCCGCCACCTCATCCTTGGTGAGATCGGGCCACTCCTCGATCCCTTCCTTGGAGATGATCTTCACGCGGTTGCGTGTGCCGCCCATGATGCCGGTCTCCGGTGACACGTCATTGGCGACGATCAGGTCTGCCCCCTTGCGGGAAAGCTTTGCGAGTCCGTTCTTCTCCACATCCTGCGTTTCGGCGGCAAAGCCGATGACGAGCTTCGGGCGAAGCGGATGATGGCCGACGGTTTTCAGGATGTCGGGATTTTCCGTGAGCTGGAGGGGCGCCGGGCCTTCGCCCTCCTGCTTCTTGATCTTCTGGCTGGAGGCGCTTGCCACCCGCCAGTCGGCAACGGCCGCGACCATGACGGCCGCATCGGCGGGAAGCGCGGAAAGCACCGCCTCGCGCATCTCCTCCGCGCGCTCCACATGCACCACGTCCACCCCGTCAGGATCGGGAAGGGTGACGGGACCCGAGACGAGCGTCACCTCTGCGCCGAGCCGGGCAAGGGCGGCTGCAATCGCATGGCCCTGCCGCCCGGAGGAGCGGTTGGCAATGTAGCGGACGGGGTCGATAGGCTCGTGCGTGGGACCGGAGGTCATCACGATCCGCCGGCCCGCAAGCGGCTTGTCAGCAGGAGAAAGCAGTGCTTCGACGCTTGCCACGATTTCGAGCGGCTCGGCCATGCGCCCGATGCCGGCTTCCCCCTTCTCCGCCATCTCGCCGGCCATGGGGCCGACAAACTGGATGCCATCCGCCTTCAGCCGCTCCACATTCCGTCTCGTCGCAGGATTTGCCCACATCATGGGATTCATCGCGGGCGCCACCAGCACCGGCCGGTTTGTGGCCAGAAGCACCGTGGAGGCAAGATCGTCGGCAAGGCCATTCGCCATCTTCGCCAGGATATTGGCGGTAGCCGGGGCAACGACGATCAGGTCACAGTCCCGCGCCAGGCGGATATGCCCCACATCCTGCTCGTCCTCGCGGGAGAAAAGCTCCGTATAAACCGCCGTCGCCGACAGCGCGCCGACCGCCAGCGGCGTGATGAACGCCTGGGCCCCCGCCGTCATCACCGGCGTCACCACCGCCCCCCGTTCCTTCAGGCGGCGGATGAGATCCAGGCTCTTGTAGGCGGCAATTCCGCCGGAAATGACGAGCAACAGACGTTTGCCGGTAAGCGACATGGGCAGTTCCGATCAATTTATGATGATCGGGACCCTAATCGGTGATGGGGTGTGTTGCAATGCGGTGGGAAAGATCGGTCTGGCACTTCCCGCTTTGCAGGTCGCGGGGTTGCGTTTGCGGGATGCGCACCCCTCTGTCCTGCATGGCGTTGAGTTTGCCGCGCTGCACCCCCCCCTCTGTCCCTGCCGGGACATCTCCCCCTCAAGGGGGGAGATCGGGATGGGGTTTATGTAGGCAGTCCCTCGCAAGCGTATCTGCAATTGAGACGCTTGTAATTTGGGGAAACCAAAAGACTACGGTCGATCTCCCCCTTGAGGGGGAGATGCCCGGCAGGGCAGAGGGGTGCGGTGCGTCAGACGCGGCGCCGCGCCCCGTCAGCCTCACCCCTTGGCGCGCTTCTTCCCGGCCCAGGTGCCGCCCTCTGGCTTCTGGCGGGGCTTGTCGAAGGCTGGCTTGTTGCCGAAGCGGGACTTGCCAGCGGGGCGGTCGAAGTCGCGGGCGGCGTCTTCTGTCTTGGCGCGCTTGGGGCCGCGCGGCTTGTCGTCGGCGCGGTCGCGGTTCCAGTCCTTGCGGGGTGCGCGCTCACCATCGAAATCGCGCGGGGCGGACTTGCGGCCGCCCTCCATGTCGGGCTTGCCCGGAAGCGCCTGAACCCGGATCGAGTTTTCCAGCATCCGCTTCGGACCGAGAGCTTGTTCGAAAGCATCCACGCTGTCGGCGGCGATTTCCACATAGGTTTCGGCCGGCTGCATCTTGATCTGGCCGATGTCGCGCTTGGCGATATTGCCGTTGCGGCAGAGCATGGGGATGAGCCAGCGCGGCTCCGCATTCTGCTTGCGGCCGACGGAGAGCGAATACCAGACGCTGTCGCCGAAATCGGCGCGCGGGCCGGGGGCGCGCTCGTCCTTCTCGAACTTCGGGCGGTCGGGACGATCCGTGCGCTCCCGCTTACGCTTGTTGTCGAATATCTCGATCTCGATAAGCTCCTCGGGAGCCGAGCGGCCGGCGCGATAGGCGCGCAGGAATGCAGCCGCAACCTGTTCGGCGCCATGAGCGCCGATGAGCGATGCGATTGCATCGGCTTCGTCTTCCTGGATGGGATCGGTCAGCAGCGGATCGGCCAGCATGCGCTCGGCATCGCGGGCGCGGATCTCGTCTGCGGACGGCGCCTTAACCCAGGCAGGCGTGATGCCGGCATCGCCCAGCACGCGCTCGGCGCGGCGGCGGGCGCTGACGGGCACGATGAGCGCGCTCACCCCCTTCTGGCCGGCGCGGCCGGTACGGCCGGAGCGGTGCAGCAGGGTTTCGCGGTTGGTCGGAAGATCCGCATGGATGACGAGTTCGAGGCCCGGCAGGTCGATGCCGCGGGCAGCCACGTCGGTGGCAATGCACACGCGGGCGCGGCCATCGCGCATCGCCTGCAGCGCGTGGCTGCGCTCGTTCTGCGACAGCTCGCCGGACAGCGCCACGACGGAGAAGCCGCGGTTGTGCAGCCGCGCCGTCATGTGATTGACAGCGGCGCGGGTGGAGCAGAAGACGATGGCATTCTTCGCTTCGTAGAAGCGCAGCGCGTTGATGATGGCGTTTTCCTTGTCGGCGGGGGCGACGAGAAGGGCGCGGTATTCGATGTCGTGGTGCTGCTCGGTATCGCCGGCGGCGGCAATCCGGACTGCATCGCGCTGGTAGTTCTTGGCAAGCGTGGCGATGGACTTCGGCACGGTGGCCGAGAACATCAGCGTGCGGCGCTCGTCTGGCGAGGATTCCAGGATGAATTCCAGGTCTTCGCGAAAGCCGAGGTCGAGCATCTCGTCGGCCTCATCGAGAACGACGGCGGCGAGGTTGTCGAGCACCAGCGCGCCGCGGGTGATGTGGTCGCGGAGGCGGCCGGGCGTGCCGACGACGATATGGGCGCCGCGCTCCAGCGTGCGGCGCTCGGTGCGCATGTCCATGCCACCGACGCAGGAAGCCACGGTAGCGCCGGTGAGTTCATAGAGCCATTCCAGCTCGCGCTGCACCTGAAGGGCAAGCTCGCGGGTGGGGGCGACGACAAGCGCCAGCGGATCGCCGGCGCGGTCGAAGCGGTCGCGACCGGAAAGCAGGTCAGGAGCGAGCGCCAGCCCGAAGGCGACGGTCTTGCCGGAGCCGGTGCGGGCGGAAACCAGCGCATCGCGGCCTTCGAGCGCGGGATCGAGGACGGAAAGCTGCACGGGCGTCAGCCCGGTATAGCCGCGCTTGAGCATTGCTTCGGCAATCGCCGGAACGACGCCTTCAAAATCGGTCATGGTGTTTCTTTCGGGTTCTGGGATGCCGGTCGCCACATTCCGCGTCCTGCGGCAACAGCTATCCGGCCCTGTCACGCGGCCCTATCGCCGCCCAAGTTGCGGCCCCTCTACGCTAATATGGAGTGTTTGTACAGCGCCAAGCCACGCATTTTGGCAAGATCTGCTCTTCGCAGGGGGAATACCGGCCTGATTTTAGGAAATTGATGCTTTGCAAGCCTGATACTTAGGATGAATGGCCGCTTGCCCCGTTCCTCACTATAGGTGAAAAGGCAGGCTCAACCCCTGGGAGGCGGGTTTTCATGCGCATTGCATTCCTTTCCGACATCCATGCCAACCGCGAGGCCTTCGAAGCCTGCCTTGCGGCCACGCGCGATGTCGACAGGGTCGTCATCCTCGGCGATATCGTCGGCTATGGCGCCGATCCCGGCTGGTGCACCGACAAGGCGCGGGAGATCGAAGCGGCGGGCGGCATCGTCATCAAGGGCAATCACGATCAGGCCGCCGTTACGGGCGGGTCCGACATGAACCCGACCGCACGACTGGCCATCGAATGGACGCGCGCGATCCTCTCGCCGGAGCAGAAGGCCTATCTGGATGGCCTTCCCCTGTCGGTCACCGATGAGGACCGGCTTTATGTCCATGCGGAGGGGAGCAATCCCGCCCGCTGGCTCTATGTGACCGATACGGCCGATGCCAGCGTCCACTTCGCCGGAACGGCGGCGCGGATCTCCTTCTGCGGCCATATTCACATGCCTTCGCTCTATTGCCTGCCGCAGATCGGCAAGGTGACGAAGTTCGTGCCCAATTCCGACACGCCCATTCCGCTGCTGTCCCAAAGGCGGTGGCTGGCGGTTATGGGGGCCGTCGGTCAGCCGCGCGACGGCAATCCGGCTGCCGCATTTGCGATTTATGATACGGTGCGGAGGGAACTCCGCTTTCGCCGCGCACCCTATGACGTGGAGAAGGCGCAGGAGAAGATCCGCGCCGCCGGGCTTCCCGAAAGCCTGGCGCACCGGCTGGCAAGGGGGCACTGAAGGCCATGGCAGGCAAGCTTCAACCGGGCATGGAGCTCGATGGCTTCACCCTGAAGGAACTCGCCCATACGGGCGGCATGGCCAGGCTCTGGATCGTCACCCATCCCGACCATGAGAGGGAACTCCTGATGAAGGTGCCGATGATCGGCGAGGGGGACGATCCCGCCGCCATCGTCAGCTTCGAGATGGAGCAGATGATCCTGCCGCGCCTTTCCGGGCCTCATGTGCCAAAGCACGTCGCCAACGGCGATTTCGCCGTCCATCCCTACATCGTCATGGAACGCCTGCCGGGAAAATCGCTCTATCCGCGGCTGAAGGAACTGCCCCTTCACTGGAAAGAGGTAACGGAAATCGGCGTGAAGATCGCCACCGCCCTCGATGCCCTTCACCGCCAGCATGTGGTGCATCTGGACCTCAAGCCGTCCAATATCCTCTTCCGGGAGAGCGGCGAGGCGGTGCTGGTCGATTTCGGCCTGGCGCGGCACAATCTGCTGCCGGACCTGATGGAGGAGGAATTCCGCCTGCCCTATGGCACCGCGCCCTACATGGCGCCGGAACAGATCCTGCGCATCCGCAGCGATTACCGCTCGGATCTATTCGCGCTCGGCTGCCTGCTCTATTTCTTCGCCACCGGCGAGCGACCCTTCGGCGATCCGCAGCGGCTGAAGGGGCTGAAGAAGCGCCTCTGGCGCGACCCCATGCCGCCGCGCGCCCTGAAGCGGGACATTCCGCCGGCCCTGCAGGAGGTGATCCTGCGTGCGCTGGAGGTGAACCCCAACCGCCGCTTCCCGACGGCGGCGCAGATGGCGGCGGCGCTGAAGGATCTCTCGCAGGTGCCGCTGACACCGCGCGCCACCAAGATGAAGCGCGACCCCTGTCTGGAGGTGGTCCGTCGCCGCTTCAACCCGGAGGATATTGAGCCGCCGAAGCTGAAGCAGCAGGACGGCCAATGGTCCAACGCCCCCATCGTCGCCGTGGCGCTCGATCTCTCCGACAGTTCGGAAGAGCTGAAGGAATCACTGCGCGTGACCACCCAGCGTATCATCGAGAAATCGCCGGAGGCCCGTGTCGCCTGCATCAACATTCTGAAAATCAACCGTCTCGCCCTCGATACGACGCTGGACGAAGACGGACAGAACAAGCACGTGCAGCGCCTTGTGGAGCTGAAGAGCTGGGCCGAAGGGCTGAAAGTGCCCGAGGGGGCCGTGACCTTCCACGTGCTCGAAGCCGTCTCGCCGGCGGATGCGATCCTCGATTATGCCCGGCAGAACTATGTCGACCATATCGTCATGGGCGCACGCGCCGCCTCCACCATGCGCTCGCTGCTCGGCAGCGTGTCGGGCGAAGTGGCGGCCCATGCGCCCTGCACGGTCACCGTGGTGAGGAACCGGGCCGCCCCCGCGGGGGAATAGGCCCGGCTTTTCCCTCAAGGTTCAGAGGCGGATATAGGGCACGTCCTTCTTCGCCACCTCGTCGAGCGCCTCCTCGTAGCCCGCATCCGCATAGCGGATGACGCCGAGGGTCGTGTCGTTGGTCATGGCGTGGTCCAGCCGTTCGTCGCCCTCGGGCGTGCCATCGGCAATGACGGTCACGCCGCAGCTCGTCATGTAGCCGGAATAGCCACCGCCGCCGGAATGGACGACGACCAGATCCGCCATGGAGGCCGAAAGCATCATCGCATCGATCAGCGGCCAGTCGGCAATCGCGTCCGATCCGTCCTTCATGCCCTCGGTCATGATGTTCGGATGGGCCATCGCCCCGGCATCCAGATGATCGCGCGAGAAGGCGACCGGACCCTTTAGCTCGCCGGAGGCGACGAGCGCGTTGACGCGGCGGGCGAGCGAAGTGCGCTCCCCGTGGCCGAGCCAGGCGATACGGGCGGGCAGGCCCTCGAAGGGAATGTTTTCGCGCGCGAGCTTCACCCAGTTGGTGACGATTGTGTTGTCGGGGAACATCTCCAGCAGCAGGTCGTCGATCCGGGCAATGTCGCTCTCCTCGCCCGAAAGTGCCATCCAGCGATAGGGGCCGATTGCCCGGCAGAAGAGTGGACGCAGATAGGCCTCGGTGAAGATCGGGATGTCGAAGGCATCGGCAACGCCGCCCTCCCGCGCCTGGGTGCGGATGAGATTGCCGTTGTCGAAGACCTCCGCGCCCGCCTTCTGGAAGGCGAGCATGGCCTTCACATGATCGACGATGGAGGCGCGGCTTTCGGCCATCAGCTGTTCCGGCGCCTCCTCGCGCATCCGCCGGGCTTCTGCGAGCGTCCGCGTCTTCGGCACGTAACCGTAGACGAGGTCATGGGCGGATGTCTGGTCCGTCACGATATCCGGCGTGATGCCGCGGGCGACGATATCGGGGTAGATCTCCGCCGCATTGCCGACGAGACCGACGGAGAGCGCCTTGCCTACCTTCACCGCCCCGTCGATGAGGGAGAGCGCATGGTCGAGATTGTCGGCGATCATGTCGAGATAGCCGATCTCCCTGCGCTTCTGCGCGCGGTCCGGATCGACGTCGACGCAGAGGATCGCGGCTTCTGCCATCCGGCCGGCGAGCGGCTGCGCGCCGCCCATGCCGCCTAGACCGGCGGTCAGGATGAAGCGGCCCTTCAGCGAGCCGCCGAAGCGCTTTTCGGCAATGCGCATGAAGATCTCGTAGGTGCCCTGGATCACGCCCTGGCTGCCGATATACTGCCAGGCGCCGGCGGTGAGGCCGCCCCAGCAGATGAGCCCCTTCTTCTGAAGCTCGTAGAAGACCTCCGCCTTCGCCCACTGGCCGACCATGTTGCAATTGGCCATGATGACGAGCGGGGCCTTGGCGTGGGTTTTCACGAGACCCACCGGCTTGCCGGACTGGATCAGCAGCGTCTGGTCCTCGTCCATCTCGAGAAGCGTCTTGACGATGGCCGCATGGGCCTTCCAGTTGCGCGCGGCCTTGCCGAGCGCGGCATAGACGATCAGGTTGTCGGGGTCTTCGCCGACCGAGAGAACGTTTTCGAGCAGGCGCAGCAGCGCTTCCTGGCGCCAGCCCTTGGCGCGAAGCGTGGGGCCGCCGGGAACGGGAAAGTTTGCATGACGGGAGGGGCGGGCATTCATGATTTTCTCTCCTCAGGCCTTGGCAGACAGCGCATAGCGGGCGATCTCGATGCCCATGGCCTTCTCGCAGACGGGATAGACGCTCGGATCGAGCACGCTTGCCGAAAGCGGAATGATATCCATCGGCACATGCAGCACATGCACGGTCATGCCCTCCTTCAGCTGGCCGACGCTCAGGGGCTCGGCCTCCTCGGACAGCGTGGTGATGACGGAGGGGAAAGTGGCAAGCCGCGCGCCGTCCGCATCGTCCACGGCCATGTATTCGTTCATGACATGGAGCGTGCGGGCCGATGCGCCCGTGCCGATCGTCACCGTGCCGATGTCGAAGGCTTCCTTCGTATAGACCACGTCCTTCCGGGTGATGACGCCCGAGGTGAGGATATGCCCGCCGGTGACCTTGCAGATCGCGTCGATGACAGCCGTGGCATTCTTCTTCTCGGCCTCGATGATCGCCTCGCCGAGTTTCAGCGCCATGGAAATGCCGCCAAGCGCCGCGTTCTTCTTCACATAAGATGCGCGCAAGGGGTTGCGGGCGGACGCGATGAAGCCGCCGGACTGGTCGGAGGCCGCGCGCAGCACGGGCGAGATCTTTGCGGTGGCGCCGCGCACCACGAGCTCGATATAGCGGTTTTCGTCGCGATTGCCGCCGGCCGCCGTCTGGATCATCTGTTCAGGCGAGCCCGCCATGCCGATCGAACCCATGTCGCCGGTCGGATGGGCGCGGATATCGCCCACCGCATCCACCACCTTGGTGCCGAGGATCGCCGAGGGCAGCCACGCATTCAGTGTCGAGGACTTGCCGTTCTGGCCGATGATGAGGCCGGTGATCTTCTCGCCCAGCGCCTCCTGCAGGAGGGAGACGGCGCGGACATAATCGACGCCGCGCATTTCCCAGGGCGTGGTGGAGGCCGGCGCGCCGATGGCGGCGGCGGTCGCGACCCAGTCGTTCTCGTCGAGTTCGTCGATGGAGACCAGTTCCGGCTTGCCGATGGAAACCGCAGCATAGCCCAGCATCCGGCCGTGATCGGCCCAGCCGCCACCGCCCGCGGCATAGACGGAACCGCCCTTCACCGCCGCTTCCACATCCTTCTCGACCAGTATCCGTCCCATCTCTCTTCCCTTTGTCTCAAGCCTGTTTGTCGAGGGCGATCACCGCCTCGAAGAGCACTTCCGCGCCAAGCGCGATGGCATCGTTTTCCGTCCATTCCTCCGGCGCATGGCTGAGGCCGTCCTTGCTGGCGACGAAGATCATCGCGGCAGGGGCTTTCCGCGCCACCCAGGCGGCATCGTGGCCGGCCCCCGAGGCGAGCGGCCGGTGCGTCGCGCCGATGCGGTCGCAGGCGCCGCGCAGCAGATCGAGGAGGTTCGCATCGGAAGGCACCGCCGCATTGTCGGAAATCACGACCGGTTCGGGCACCGAGACCCCTTCCGCGCCATCCATGCGGGCGGCTTCCGCCTTCACCCAGGCCAGGAAGGCCTCCATGTCCGGCCGGTGCTCGGCGCGGGCGTCGATGAGGAGCCGGACTTTTGCGGGCACCACGTTTGCGGCATTCGGCTCCATGCGGAACTCGCCGACGGTCGCAGCAAAATGGCGGGGCTGGCAGCTAAGCACGCGGGCCGCCTCGTCCACCTTCTGGACGAAACGGGATGCGGCAACCAGCGCATCGGCCCGCGCGCCCATCGGCGTCGTACCCGCATGGCCGGGCTGGCCGTTGAAGGTGAGCTCGATGCGGGTGATGCCGGAGATCGCCCCGACAATGCCGATGTCGATGCCTTCGCGCTCCAGCACCGGGCCCTGCTCGATATGTAGCTCGAGAAAGCCCTTGATCCCGGGGACCGTGAGCGAACGCAGCGTCGAGGGATCGCCGCCCACCTCGCGGATCGCCTCGGCAAGCGTGCGCCCGCCTTCCACCCGCTCCAGCCACCCGTCCGGAAACTGGCCGGTCAGCCCGCGGCTGCCGACGCAGGAAACGCCGAAGGCCGAGACCTCTTCCGCCAGGAAATCCACGACGACGAGATCGTGCTCCAGCTCGATCCCCCGGTCGGCGAGCGCGCGGGCGACTTCGAGCCCGACGACCACACCGGCAATCCCGTCGAACCTGCCTCCATCCGGCACCGTGTCCGAATGGGAGCCGAGCATGATCGCCTTTCGCGACGACTTGCCCTTGCGAAGCCCCAGCAGGTTGCCCGCGGCATCGATCCGGGTTTCGAGGCCCGCTTCCCGCATGCGCTTCTCGATCAGGGCGCGGCCCTCGAGAAACAGCGGCGTGAAGGAGCGGCGCGTCCAGGGACGCCCGGGTTCGGTGATCGCGGCGAGATCGGCAATGTCGCGCTCGATGCGGGCGGCGTTGACGGAGAGATTGCGGTTCATGGAGAGACTTTCGGATATCAGCGGTTGACCGGCGGGCGGACGAAGCGGCCGGTGCCGGGTTTGGCGGTCACGCGGCTGCCGTCGAAGGCAAGGTTGCCGCGCACCCAGGTGCCCGCGACCGTATAGGGAAGCCGGATTCCGTCATAGGGGCTCCAGTCCACCACGGTATGCCCGGATTCCGATGCGGAATAGACTTTTTCCTCGGGTACAAGCACGGTGATATCGGCATCGCGGCCCACCTTCAGCGCGCCCTTCACGTGATCGAGGCGGAAATGCTTCGCCGGATTCTCCGCCATCAGCCGGGCCGCCCAGGTGAGCGAGATGTCTCGCTCAATGGCACCCTTGACGAAGAGCGGGATCATCACCTCAAGCCCCGGCACGCCGGAAGAATTGGCGAGCATGTCGGGATTGGTCTTGCGGTTCTCGGACCAGGCGACGTGATCGGTCGAGACGAGCCAGACGAGGCCGTTGCGTACCCGGTCCCAGACGGCTTCCACTTCCTTTCGGGGGCGGAGCGGCGGGTTGATCTTCGCCTTGCCGCCGAGGCGGGCGACATCATTGTCCTCGTCGAGCGTCAGGTAATGGATGCAGCATTCCACCGTCGCCTCGAAACCGTCGAGGCGATAGGCGGCCGCAATGTCGTAACCCCGGGCGAGCGAGCAGTGCACCACATGGGCGGGGCAGCCGGTCTGGGCGCCCGTCTCGAAGATGGTGTGCATCGCAAGCAGCTCGGAAAGCGGCGGACGGGAAAGCCCATGCGCCCGCCAGTCGGTGATGCCCGAGACCTTCACCCGCTCCATGTAGATCCGCACCGTCTCGTCGTCCTCGTTGTGGACGCCGGCGGTCAGCCCGGTCTTGGCGATCTCCGAAAAGGCATCGGCGAGCATCGGCGGCGTGATGCGGGGAAAGCGCTTGGGGTCGGTGCCGAAGGTGGAGAACTTGAAGGCGGCCACGCCGGCTTGCGCCTGTTCGGCGATGCGGGCCGCGCCTTCCAGCGGGTCGATGGTGCCGTAAAGCGCGAAATCGACGCGGGCCTGAGGGCTCGCATGGTCGATCTTCCATTTCACCGCTTCCGCCGAGCAGACGAGATTTCCCTCGTCATAGGGCATGTCGACGATGGTGGTGACGCCGCCGGCCGCCGCCGCGTTGGTCGACCAGATGAAATCTTCCTGGTTCTTCTGCGAGAGCGAATGCACCTGCGCATCGATGGCGCCGGGCAGGATGAGGCCCGGGCCGAAGTCCTGCCTTTCGCCTGCGGCAGGGGCGGGGCCTTCGCCCACATGGGCAATCAGCCCGTCGCGAACGGCCACATAGCCCTTCTCGATGATGCGGTCCGTAAGGACGACCTTGCCGGAAAGTACGAGATCGAAATCAGCCATGTCCGGTCCTCCTCAGGCGACCTTGCGTTCCGTGCTGCTGGCGGCGGTGGGGCCGAGCGCGAAGAAATCGTCGACGGCGGGAAGCGGCGCCACATCCATCAGCCGGCGCATGAAGCCTTCGGAGGCGAGTTCCATCTCGATGGCCTCGATCTCGCAGGAGAGCGCCCGGTCGACGGTGAGGAAGGCGGCATGCTTGCGCACCACACGGTAAAGTTCCGCGGCCGTGCCTTCCGGAGCCATGCCGAGAATGTCGAGCGCCTGGGCCGCCAGCATCGCCTCGATGGCGGCCAGACGCTTCAGCGCCTCCATCTGCCGGTCGAGCCGGTCGATGACGAGCGGCAGGAAGGCCGCCTCGTCCTCAAGCCCGCCGGCCACGACGAGCGACTGGGCCGAAACCGGGTTCGACATGGACAAGACGCGGGAGAAAATCTCGCCCGCGAGCTTGATCATCGGTCCGAAACCGGTGGCGATTGCGCCCTTCGGCACCAGGTTCACCGGCAGGTCCGCCCGCATGCCATTCCCGAGCAGGACGCAGCGGTTGAAGGTGTTGCGCGCGGCATGCGCCATGCAGAGCGCGGAGGATTCCAGAAGCAGCGTCACGTCGAGCGGCAGCGAGCCGCCCGAGGTGAGGATCTTGCCGCCGGCAATGACGGGGTTGTCGTCCGGGCGCGCGGTCGCGGAGACGATGCGGAAGCCGGAGGCCATGAGGCTTTCGAAGACGGCGCCGAAGACCTGCGCGATCATGCGGACGCTCAGGGGATCCTGAATATGGGTGGTGATGCTCCAGTCCCAGGGTTTCGCCGCCTCCAGCAGCCAGGCGCCCGTCTGCGCCTCGCGCGGCGTGCCGACCGCGGTGACCGCCTCCCACGGGGCCCGGGATGCGCCGAGGGCGCCGCAGGCGAGAAGCCCCGTTGCCAGCAGCACGCGTATCGATGTCACGGCATGGCGCAGCGTCTCCGCCGCATTGGCAAAGCTCACCGCATTGACGCCCAGCGCGGCAAGCGCATCGCGCGGCGCCATGGTGAGCGGCTTCAGGCCGGCCGCGGCCAGCGCTTCGGAGGCCTGCATGCGCCGGCCGCGATAGACCGCCTCGCCGTCGCCGACGAGGACCGCGCCGATCTGCCCCATGAGCCCGATATCGCCGCAGCCGATCGAACCGGTCTTGCGCACGACCGGAATGAGATCGTGTTCGAGGAGCGTGAGGAAGGCCTCGACCAGCTCCGCCGAGCAGCCCACATGGCCGGTCAGCGCCGTGTTGATGCGGATGGCCATGGCATTGCGCACCACGGATGTCGGAAAGGCCGGGCCGGTGCCGAAATGATGGGCGCGGACGAGCCCGAGATTGAAGGCGTTGATCGCATCCGCCGACCATTCCACGTCCTTCATGGCGCCAACCCCGGTCGTCGCGCCATAGACGGGCTGGCCGGCGGCAATCGCCGCCTCCAGCACCTCGCGGGCCGCAACCACGCGCCCCATCCCTTCGCCGCTTGCGCGGACGCTCATCCGGCCCGCGCCGATCTCCACCATCTTCGAAAAGCCGATGGGTTGGCCGTTGAGTTCCACCGTTGCCGATGCCGTGTTCATGCGTGCCCCTCATTCTCTCCCGGGAAGACTAGGCGATAATCCTGATTTGTGGCATATCCCAAAAGATGAACACATGATGCAGAGAAGGGCACGCCCATGGATACCGCAGCCCTCGTCGTGACCGACCAGCTGCTTGCGCGTCCGGCGATCCGGGACGTCGCCCGTCTTCTCGGCTGCCCGCCCTCCAGCATCGCGGCGGCGCTGAAGCGGACCGAAAAGGCGCTTGCCGTCCGCCTGTTCCAGCCGGGGGCGCAGGGCCTGATGCGGACGCTCGACGGCGAGCGTCTCCAGCCGCTCTTTGCGGCGCTGGCCGCAGAAACCCGCAGGCTGTTTCGCCGGCAAGAAACGGAAGCGGTGCCGATGCTGGGGCTCGAGGCGCTCCACCGCATCCTCACCGTGGCACGCAAGGGCAGCATTCGCGCCGCCGCGCGCGAACTCGGCATGGGCCAGCCGCAGCTCACCCGCCAGATCGCCCATGTGGAGGCAAAGACCGGTTACGCGCTCTTCGCCCGCAGCGCCGAAGGCGCGGTCCCGACGCAGGAGGGGCTGCTCGCCGTCGATGCGGCGCGGCGGATCGAGGATCTCTGGCGGGAAATGTCGGCAAGTTCGGGCGAGAAGTTCCGGCGCATGGCCGCCACGGTCCGTCTGGGCGCGGTCTTTCCGCTCGGGGCGGAAAGCAGCATTGCCGGGCTGCTGGCAAGCCTTTCGGCCCGCTGGCGGCTGCGCCACCCGCGCCAGCCGCTGTTCATCACCTCGATGATCGCGGAGGAGCTGCTGAACGGCGTGCGCCGTGGCCTCTTCGATCTGGTGCTGCTCGATCTCGCGGGCCTTCCGGACGATCTAGACGGCAGGCTTCTGTCCACCTCGCCGCTGGTGCTCGTCGCCTCGCAGGAAACGGCGGAGCGGGCGGGCGGAACGCTCGACAGCCTGCTGCTCACCTCGCCGCTCGCGGTGCCGAGCGCACGAAGCGGTCTGCGCCAGATCGTCGACCGGATGCTGGAAGGCGAGGTGTTTGCCGCATGGCGGGGGCGGATCGATCCCGTCGAGGTGGACAGCATCCCGGTGATCCTCAGGCTCGTCGAGGATCACGGCTTCGTCTCCTTCCTGCCGGCGGCCTCGCTGCCGGCGGGAGGCGGGCGGCTTGCCGCGCTCGGCCTTCCGGTGGAGACGGCCATGCCGCTCTATGCCGCCTGGCCGAAGGGCCGGGGCGATCACGGGCTGGTGGCGCAGGTGCTGGCGCTGGCCGGAGGCCCGGCCGTCAGATGACGTGCCAGGCGATGGTGAGAAGCGTCGCGGCGATGATCCAGAGCGCGATCCGGCCCGAACGGGTATGGCGTGCCTCGGCCCTGCCGATATCCTCGGCGGTGCGCTTGTCGAAGCGCAGGCCATGCTCGCTCATGTGGATGAGCTCCGCGTGGAACTTCTCCGTCCTGGCAGCGATTTCGGGCGCGGCCTCGGCAAGCTTCAGCGCCGCATAAAGACCGTCCTTGAGGTCGGTTAGCACCCGCTTCGGCCCCAGATTGTCGCGGATCCAGCCGCCGACCACCGGCTCGGAGGCCTTCCACATGTTGAAGCGCGGATTGAGCATGCGCGCCACGCCTTCGACCACCACCATGGTTTTCTGCAGCATGACCAGCTCCGGACGCGTCTCCATGTCGAAAAGCTCGGTCACCTCGAAAAGCAGCGTGAGCAGCTTGCCCATGGAAATGGTTTCGGCGGGCTGACCGTGGATCGGCTCGCCGATGGCACGGATCGCCTGGGCAAAGCTCGCCACATCATGGTGCTGCGGCACGTAACCGGCCTCGAAATGCACCTCCGCCACCCGGCGGTAATCGCGGGTGATGAAACCGTAGAGGATCTCGGCGAGGAAGCGGCGCTCCTTCTTGCCGAGCCGCCCGACGATGCCCATGTCGACCGCGACGATCATGCCGGCGGGATCGATGAAGAGATTGCCGGGATGCATGTCCGCATGGAAGAAGCCATCCCGCAATGTATGGCGCAGGAACGACTGGATCAGCGTGTCGGCGAGCCTGTCGAGATCGTGGCCCGCCGCCTTCAGCGCCTCCACATTCGACATCTTGATGCCGTCGATCCATTCCATGGTCAGCACGTCGCGGCCGGTGCGCTCCCAGTCCACCCTGGGCACCCTGAAGCCCGGATCGTCCTTCGTGTTTTCCGCGATCTCGGAAAGGGCCGCCGCCTCGAGGCGCAGGTCCATCTCGATCCGGGTCGTCTGCTCGAGCGTGCGCGTCACCTCCGTCGGCTTCAGGCGCCGGTGGGAGGGAATGAATTTCTCCTGCATCCGCGAGACGAGATACATGGCCTCGAGATCCCGGGCAAAACGCTGGCGAACGCCGGGACGGGCAACCTTCACGGCGACCTTGCGCCTGCCTTCCGGCGTCTCGATCTCGGCCGGATGCACCTGCGCGATCGAGGCGGCCGCAATCGGCGGATCGAAGCGGGTGTAGAGTGTCTCGAGCGGCCGGCCGAGCGAGCCTTCCACCGAGGCGCGGGCAGCGCCCTCCGGGAAGAAGGCCATGCGGTCCTGGAGCTTGGCGAGATCGTTTGCCAGCTCGACACCGACGACGTCGGGGCGGGTCGCAAGGAACTGGCCGATCTTCACGTAGGAAGGGCCGAGCCTTTCGACCGCGCGGGCCACCCGGTCGCTCCGCGCCTCGCCGCGGGCGGGCCGGCGCGCCAGCGGCGCAAGCACACGCTTGGCAAGCCTGAGCGGCGGGGGAATGTCGTCATCGGGAAGGCTGGTCAGCACGCCTTCGCGCACGAGCACATAGCCGACCCTCATGATGCGGAAATAGGCTGCCGGTGTGCTCATCCGGTCAGATCTTCCAGCCGGAATGCAGCGCCGCGATGCCGCCGGTATAATTGGTGTAGGTCACGCGCGAGAAGCCGGCATCCCGGATCATCGCCGCGAAATCCTCCTGGTTGGGGAACTTGCGGATCGATTCCACCAGATACTGGTAGGGCTCGGCATCGCCGGTGATCATCTTGCCGAATTGCGGAATGGCCTTGAACGACCACTGTTCGTAGAAGCTGTCGAGAAGCGGCATGTGGACTTCGGAGAATTCCAGCACCAGAAGGCGGCCGCCGCGCTTCAGTACACGGTGCGCTTCCTTCAGCGCCACGTCGATGCGCGGCACGTTGCGGATGCCGAAGGCGATCGTATAGGCATCGAATGAGCCGGATTCGAAAGGCAGGTCTTCCGCGTTGGCTTCCACGAAGGTGAGGTTGTCGGTGAGCCCCTTCTTCTCCGCCCGCTCGGCACCCACGCCGAGCATCGAGCCGTTGATGTCGAGCACGGTCGCATGGGCCTGGCGGTTCGAGGCCTCGACGATCCGAAACGCGATGTCGCCGGTGCCGCCTGCCACGTCGAGCACGCGGTAATCCGACGACTTGCGCGGATTGAGCGCGGCCACCATGGCATCCTTCCAGACCCGGTGCAGGCCCGCCGACATCACGTCGTTCATGATGTCGTAGCGCTTGGCGACCTTGTGGAAGACCTCGTTCACCAGAGGCTGCTTCTCGCCTTCCGGAACGTCGCGGAAGCCGTAAGAGGTTGCCATGCCGCCATTGGCAGTGGTGCGCTGTTCACCCATCCGAGAACTCCCATCACAAATTGGACTTGCCCGCCGGCCGGCGGAACCATATCGAAAAGACCGCCTTCACGCTATCGGATGTATCGGGTGAAGCTGCGGCATGCTGGCGCTGGTCTATAGACCGGATCCGGGGCGGTTGAAACAGGAAGATGGAGTGCCATGCCAGAATTGCCAGAGGTGGAAACGGTGAGGCGCGGGCTGGAGCCTGTCATGGCCGGCGCGCTGATCGAGAGGCTGGAGCTGCGCCGCCCGGACCTGCGCTTTCCCTTGCCGGACGCGCTTTCCGAACGGGTCTCCGGCCGGCGCATCCTCGGGCTTTCCCGGCGCGCCAAATATCTGCTGATCGACCTCGACAATGGCTGGACCATTCTCTCCCATCTCGGCATGTCCGGCTCGTTCCGGATCGAAGAGGGCCGGATCGAAGAGGGCCGGATCGAGGAGGCCCGGATCCGGGAGGGCGGGCAATCAGACATGCCCGGCGAATTTCACCATGCCCGTTCCAAGGACGAGAAGCACGATCACGTGGTCTTCCATCTTGAGACCGGGGCCGGCGCGCGTCGTGTCATCTATAATGACCCCCGGCGCTTTGGCTTCATGGATCTCTTCGAGCGGCGGGAGATGGAAAACCATCCGGCCTTTCGCGATCTCGGGCCCGAGCCCCTCGGCAACCAGCTCGATGCGGACCTGCTTGCCGAAAGGCTGGCCGGCAAGAACCAGCCGCTCAAGGGCGCGCTTCTCGATCAGCGGCTGATTGCGGGGCTTGGCAATATCTATGTCTGCGAGGCCCTCTGGCGCTCCCATCTCTCGCCGCTGCGCAAGGCCGGCACGCTCGTCACCGCTGGCGGCCGGGCCCGTCCACCGCTTCGCGATCTCGTAACCGCGGTCCGTGAGGTGATCGCCGATGCCATCGAGGCGGGCGGCTCCTCTCTGCGCGACCATATCCAGACCGATGGATCGCTCGGCTATTTCCAGCATCGCTTTGCCGCCTATGACCGGGAAGGCGAGCCCTGCCGTACGGAAGGCTGTGGCGGAACCATCACCCGCATCGTCCAGTCCGGACGCTCCACCTTCTATTGCCCGGATTGCCAGAAATAGGGGCATTTGCCTGAAGCCGGGCCACCCCGGCCTGTGTGCTTCGCATACAAACTGGCAAAAACCGCGTTGACGCGCTGGCGCTTTCCCGCTATATGCCCGCCCACAGAAGGGAAATCCGTTCAGGCTTTCCGCTATTGCTCCCGAAAAGCTGTGCGAAGAGGTCGCTTGAGACCGCGGCTTGAGCGGAGTTTGGTTCGAATTCGAAGAGAGGCATACATGGCCAATACCACTTCGGCGAAGAAGGCGACCCGCAAGATCGCTCGCCGCACCGCAGTCAACAAGGCACGCCGTTCGCGCATCCGCAGCTTCATCCGCAAGGTCGAAGAAGCGATTGCTTCGGGTGATGCCGCCGTCGCGAAGGCCGCCCTCCAGGCTGCCCAGCCGGAGCTGATGCGCGCCGCAACCAAGGGCGTCATGCACTCCAACACCGCATCGCGCAAGGTGTCGCGTCTGGCAAGCCGCGTAAAGGCCCTGTCCGCCTAAGAGCGACGCTGTCACAACTTGACACAAATCAAACCCGGCCTCTGGCCGGGTTTTTGTGATTCCGCGTCTCGCAATGTAGTAATTTTCGCTTCTTGCGGATTGGACATGTCAAATGAATGACATGAAAAACTATTTGTTATCAATGAATTATTGGGGGTCCCCTGTGAATTTGCGAAAGGGGCGGCCCGTCGATGACATCAAGGCAGAGTCAAGACATTTTTTTGTTTTTTTGTTTTTGGCCCCCTCTTGATGCGGTCAATTTTGAATCCCTTTGATTCACTTAAGATTCTTTTTTGGCGGGCCTCGCCGATGCGAAAAGCCGAGCAAGAGTCAATGGCCTCCTCACTTTGGCGCGCAAAAAACGTCGTTGATCTTGCAATTTGATCCTGCGTAAATGGTCTCCGACGAGAGGGCGCGGACGGCCCGGACGGATTGCAAGACGGCTTCGCAATCGGCCCGGAACTCGCCTCGGTCCTTCGTCACGGAACGGCCAGTTCCGTTTTTTCACGAAGCGACGGGGTAGCTGAGCTGGATTCCACCCGGATTCCAAAACAGGGAACCTTGCGCAAAAAAGAATGCTTTTCGGCCATGGGCACGGAAAGAGGAGTAGGGCAAGGACGGCGTCAACGAGGACTGGCGCCGAAAACGAGACCGGATCGATCCGGCAGGGAATGGACATGTTCCAATCTCTTTAGGTGTTTGGGGAATGGGTTCTGAAAGACAGAGGGACCGGAGATCCTGATCTTCGGCCGATGGGTTTCGCCGGACGGCATGCGCGGTCCAGCGGGGCGGAGCGCATCGGGCTTTCTGACGACAGTACCCCGTCACTGAACGCGACGGGTCAGGCCTGCAATCCCCTGTCTGGGAAGCGGGCTGGCTCAAGGGACATGCCCGGCGGTTTCCGCAGGGAAGAACTTGGAATTTGGAAGGCGGCGAAATGCAAATGAATGTGAGATCATCCGACGCATTGGGTTATGGGGACCATGCGGCCGGTAACGGTGCAGAAGGCGCCGGTGCTGCGATGAATGAAACGGGCGCGGGCCACAATGTCCTCTTCGAACGGGTGAGCGCGCGGCTGAAGGCCCAGGTGGGTCCTGATGTCTATGCCAGCTGGTTTGCCCGGCTGAAGCTGCACTCCATGTCGAAGAGCGTCGTGCGGCTGACCGTGCCGACGACCTTTCTGAAATCATGGATCAACAACCGCTATCTGGATCTGATCACCAGCCTGTTTCAGGCGGAAGATTCCGAAATCCTGAAAGTTGAAATCCTGGTGCGCACGGCGACGCGCAGTGTCCGTCCGGCCCAGGCAGAAGAACAGGCTTCGGCCTCCGTGTCCGTGCCGGCACAGCCCGCCCAGCGCCGCATGGCGCCGCAGCAGGCCGGACAGGTGGCAAGCGCCGCCGTGCAGACCGCGCGGCCTGCAGCTGCCCAGCCTTCCGCGGCCTCGCCGCTTTTCGGCTCGCCGCTCGATCCGCGCTATACTTTCGACACCTTCATCGAAGGTGCCTCGAACCGAGTCGCCCTTGCTGCCGCCAAGACGATTGCCGAAGCCGGTGCCAGCGCCGTGCGCTTCAACCCGCTCTTCGTCCATTCCACCGTCGGCCTCGGCAAGACGCATCTCCTGCAGGCCATTGCCAATGCCGCCGTGCAGAGCCCGCGCGCCCCGCGGGTCGTCTATCTCACGGCCGAATATTTCATGTGGCGTTTCGCAACCGCGATCCGCGACAATGATGCGCTCACGCTGAAGGACTCGCTCCGCCACATCGATCTCCTGATCATCGACGACATGCAGTTCCTGCAGGGCAAGATGATCCAGCACGAATTCTGCCATCTGCTCAACATGCTGCTCGACAGCGCCAAGCAGGTCGTTGTCGCCGCCGACCGTGCTCCCTGGGAGCTGGAATCGCTCGATCCCCGCGTTCGTTCGCGCCTGCAGGGCGGCGTCGCCATCGAGATGGAAGCCCCCGATTACGACATGCGTCTGGACATGCTGGTCTCCCGCCTCAACCTCGCGCGGCAGGAAGATCCGGGCCTCGATATTCCCACGGATATCCTTGCCCATGTCGCCCGCCACGTCACGGCGTCCGGCCGCGAACTGGAAGGCGCCTTCAACCAGCTGGTCTTCCGTCGCTCCTTCGAGCCGAACCTGTCGATCGAGCGGGTGGATGAACTTCTCTCGCATCTCGTGGGTTCCGGCGAGCCGAAGCGCGTCCGTATCGAAGACATTCAGCGCATTGTCGCGCGCCATTACAATGTCTCGCGCCAGGAACTCGTCTCGAATCGCCGCACCCGGGTCATCGTCAAGCCGCGGCAGATCGCCATGTATCTGTCGAAGACCCTGACCCCGCGCTCCTTCCCGGAAATCGGCCGTCGTTTCGGGGGGCGCGACCACACGACCGTGCTGCATGCGGTGCGCAAGATCGAGGAAATGATCGCCGAAGACAACAAGCTCTCCCATGAGATCGAGCTTCTGAAGCGCCTGATCAACGAATAGCGATGACAGCAGGAACAGAGCGAAAAGGCGGGGCAGAACCAGTGCCCCGCCTTTTGCCGTTCAGGCAATCAGCCGCGCCATGGCCAGCGCGTCCACATGCCGCCCGGCGCGAAAGGCGAAGGCGCGCAGCAGGCCTTCCTCCACGAATCCGAATTTCCGGTAAAGCCCGATGGCAGGCGCATTGTCTGCAAAGACGGTCAGCTCCAGCCGCTTGAGCGCCAGCCAGTTGTCGGCCGTGTCGATCAGCGCCGCGAGGAGGGCGCTGCCGATCCCCCGCCCCACATGCGCATCGTCGACGCCCATGCCGATTTCGCCCACATGGCTGCGCCGACCTTCAAGCGATCGCAGGCCTGCATTGCCCAATATCACCCCGTCGCAGCCTTCAGCGACGAGGAGGATCTGGTTGGGGTCAGGTTTGGCAAGGCGCGCACGCACGCCTTCGAGCGCGGGAAAGGGAATGCGCAGCGTGCCGTAGCGATAGCCTGGCAGGCCCTGCAGCCGCCATATGGCTTCGGCATCCTCGAGCCGGGCGGCCCTGATCGAAATCGGATCTTTCATGAAAATGAGCTCCTGTTCAAAAACAACCGGGAGCGTGATCTTCAGGCCCTATCTCCCGGTCCAGCCGGGGAGAGGGCGCCGTTCAGTCCTCAGACCATACGAAAGCCCGCCCACCCGAAGGGGCAAAGCACAGTAAGGGTCGAAAGGTGCAGGGACGTGATCATGGAGAAAAAGCTAGCAGTCCCGCGCCAAAAGGCAAGAGGCCCTAGCAGGCGAGATCGGCCACCACGCTGTCGAGAATGAGCATGCCCGAGGGCGTGCAGCGGAGCCTGGAATTGCCGAGCCGTTCGATGAAGCCATGGGAAATCAGGAAGGCCTCCCGGTCCGGATCGGGCTCGCGGCCGGAAAGCTCCTGCCAGCGCACGAGATCGATTCCCTCCTTGAGGCGCAGCCCCATCAGGAGCAGTTCGTCCGCCTGTTCGTCTTGGCCGAGCCGCTCCTGGTCGACCATGCCGTGGCCCTGCTCCTCCACGAGGGAAAGCCAGGCTTCCGGCTGCCTTTCGGTGGCGGTTGCGAGTTTCTCGCGCCCCACGGAAAGCCGGCCATGGGCACCGGGGCCGATCCCCACATAATCCCCATAGCGCCAGTAGGTGAGATTGTGCCGGCTTTCTGCCCCCGGGCGCGCATGGTTCGACACTTCATAGGCGGGAAGCCCATGGGCGGCGGTGATGTCCTGTGTCGCTTCGTAGAGGATTGCCGATTCCTCGCCGTCGGGCAGGGTGAATTTCTTCGCCTTGTGCAGCCCGAAGAAGGGCGTGCCCTCCTCGATCGTCAACTGATAGAGGGAGAGGTGATCGACCGCATAGGAAATCGCCTGCCGCAGTTCCGCCTCCCAGGCCTCCACCGTCTGCCCCGGGCGGGCATAGATGAGATCGAATGACATGCGCGGAAAGATCTCGCGCGCAAGCCGTATGGCGCCGAGCGCCTGCTCCACGTCATGTAGCCGGCCGAGGAATTTCAGATCCGCATCGTTGAGCGCCTGCACGCCGAGCGACAGGCGGTTGACGCCAGCGGCCCGATAGCCGCGGAACCGGTCGGCCTCGACGCTGGAGGGGTTCGCCTCCATCGTGATTTCGATGCCCCGGGGCACATGCCAGTGCCGGGCAATGCCCTCAAGGATCGCGCCCACCGTTTCCGGCAGCATGAGCGATGGCGTGCCCCCGCCCATGAAGATGCTGGTGACGGTGCGCTGGCCCGAAAGCGCCCGCATGGTCTGCATTTCCTTGAGAAAGGCGGAGACGAAGCGCGCCTGGTCCACGGGCTGGTGGCGCACATGGCTGTTGAAATCGCAATAGGGGCATTTGGCCGCGCAGAAGGGCCAGTGCACATAGATGCCGAAGCCCGGCTCGCCCGTGTCAGGTAGAAGCATCGGGGTGGGCTCGCTCATGACCGTCAGCCTTCCAGGCAGGTTTCGACAAAGAGCTTGAAGGCCCGCGCCCGGTGCGAAAGGGCGTCCGGATCGCCGGGCTTCCAGCCATGCTTTTCCTCCGCCGTCATTTCCCCGAAGGTGCGGTGATACCCCTCCGGCTGGAAGACGGGGTCATAGCCGAAACCCGCCGTGCCGCGCGGCGGCCAGACCACCTGGCCTTCCACCTCGCCCCGGAAGATCTCCGTGTGGCCGTCCGGCCAGGCAAGGCAGAGCACGCTGACGAAACGGGCCGTGCGCTCGTCCGGGCGCGTCGCACCCCGTTCGGCCAGGGCTCTTTCCACCTTTTCCATCGCCATGGCAAAATCGCGCGTGCCGTCTTCCGTTTCCGCCCAGTTGGCGGTGTAGACGCCCGGCGCGCCGTCCAGCGCATCGATCACGAGGCCGCTATCGTCGGAAAGGGCCGGCAGGCCGGCGGCGGTTGCGGAGGCGAGCGCCTTAATCCGGGCATTCTCCTCGAAGGTCGTGCCGGTTTCCTCGGGCTCCACGAAGTTCAGTTCTGCCGCCGATCTGGCGGAAAAACCGAAGGGGCCGATGAGATCGGCGATCTCCCGGATCTTGCCCTGGTTATGGCTGGCAACGACGATGGTCTTCGTATCGAGCTTGCGCATCAAGACGGGTCCTTCCTTGCGGGCGGGTGCGGCCGGTCAGGCAATCGCCTGCTTCTGGAGCGCCACGAGATCGGCGATGCCGTTGCGGGCAAGACCCAGCAGCGTGAGAAATTCCGCTTCGCTGAAGGGCTTGCCCTCGGCGGTGCCCTGGATTTCCACGATGCCGCCGGCGCCGGTCATGACGAAATTGGCATCCGTTTCGGCCGCACTGTCTTCCAGATAATCGAGGTCGATCACCGGCTGGTTGGCAAAGATGCCGCAGGAAACGGCTGCCACATGGTCCTTCAGAACCTTCTCCACCTTCACCATGCCGCGGGCTTCCATCCACTTCAGGCAGTCATGGAGCGCAATCCAGGCGCCGGTGATCGAGGCCGTCCGGGTGCCGCCATCCGCCTGGATGACGTCGCAATCTATGGAGATCTGCCGCTCGCCGAGCGCTTCGAGATCGACGACTGCGCGCAGGCTGCGGCCGATGAGGCGCTGGATTTCCTGGGTGCGGCCGCTCTGCTTGCCGCTTGAGGCTTCTCGGCGCATGCGCTCGCCAGTGGCGCGCGGCAGCATGCCATATTCGGCGGTCACCCAGCCCTTGCCGCTGTTGCGCAGCCACGGCGGCGTCTTGTCCTCCAGGCTTGCGGTGCAAAGCACGTGCGTATCGCCGAACTTGACGAGGCACGAGCCTTCCGCATGCTTGGAGAAATTGCGCTCGAAGCTGACGGCGCGCATTGCATCGGTTTTTCTGCCGGAAGGCCGCATGAATGACTCCTGAAAATCTGGTTCACGCGTCTTAAGGCTCCCCTCCGGATTTTGCAAAAGGATTTCATGGGGCGGGCCGTGCCCTGCTGATTTGCAAGGCTTTTTCCTTTTGCCAAGTGGACAGCCTCTATTATATTCATGGAAAGACAAGAGGCTTTTTGCTGGAAGGACGATGGGTCTGGCGACGCACAGAGGCATAGAGGCGGCAGCGCAGCTCGACGAGCGGTCGCGGGAAATCTTCCGCCGCATCGTCGAAGGCTATCTGGAAACGGGGGAGCCGCTCGGCTCGCGCAGCCTGTCGCGGCTGCTGCCCATGTCGCTCTCGCCTGCTTCTGTGCGCAATGTGATGAGCGACCTCGAGGAGCTCGGCCTCATCTACTCCCCCCATATCAGTGCCGGGCGGCTTCCCACCCAGTCCGGCCTGCGCTTCTTCGTCGATGCCTTTATGCAGGTGAGCGATCTCTCGGGCGAGGAGCGCGCCAATATCGACCGGCAGATCCGCTCGAACGAGCGCGACAAGCCGGTGGAGACCATGATGTCGGAAGCAAGCCGGATTCTCTCCGGCATTTCCGGCGGCGCGGGGCTGGTGATTACCGCCAAGAACGATCCCGTGCTGAAGCATGTGGAATTCATCCGGCTGGAGCCCACGAAGGCGCTCGCCGTTCTGGTGGGCGAGCATGACCAGGTGGAAAACCGCATCATAGAGCTGCCCGCCGGCACCACGGCGTCCCAGCTCACCGAGGCGGCTAATTTCATCAATGCCCATATGACCGGCCAGACGCTGGCCGATCTTCGCCGCCAGATCGAAAATCTCCGCAGCGCCGTGCGCAGCGAGCTCGATACGCTCTCGCAAAGCCTGGTGGAGCGCGGGCTTGCCGTCTGGTCCGGGGGATTCGAGGACGACAAGCCGACCCAGCTCATCGTCCGGGGCCGCGCCAACCTGCTCGAAGGTGTGGCCGGTGCCGAGGACATCGACCGGCTGCGCATGCTCTTCGATGATCTCGAAAAGAAGGACAGTCTGATCGAGATCCTCAACCTCGCCGAAAGCGGCTCTGGCGTTCGCATATTCATCGGTTCGGAAAACAAGCTCTTCTCGCTTTCGGGTTCGTCCCTCATCGTCGCGCCCTATCGCGACAGTGAAGACCGGGTGGTGGGCGCAGTCGGCGTGATCGGGCCGACGCGGCTCAATTATTCCCGCATCGTGCCGATGGTGGATTACACGGCCCAGGTTCTGGCGAACCTTTCGCGCAAGACGCTCTGACCGTCAGTAAGCTTCTGGGACGACGCTCCGTCTCGCCGGAAAACCCGCCGGACGCCTTGATTTTTCAAGCGGGAACATCGATATCGGCGCTACAAAGGTCTGCCCTCCGGGGTGGACCGTTTCCCGCGGGCGCGCAGACTTTCTCGCCGCGCGCCTTCTGTGACGAAAGAACCGGAGAACGGCATGACCGAAGAGACGAACAAGAACGGACCGGAAGCAGCAGCCCATGAAATGGAAGCCGCCGAAACCGCCGCTTCGCCTGAAGCCGGTGGGGCGGACGCCGCTGCCGAGGTCAACCCGCTGGACGCCCTGAAGGCCGAAAACAACGAACTCAAGGACCGCTTCCTGCGCCTTGCCGCGGAAATGGACAATCTGCGCCGCCGCACCGATCGCGACGTCAAGGACGCTAAGTCCTATTCCGTAGCGGGCTTCGCCCGCGACATGCTGGCCGTTGCCGACAACCTCCGCCGCGCGCTGGAAGCCATTCCCGCCGAAGCCCGCGCCGCTGGCGATCAGGGCCTCAATGCGTTGATTGAAGGCGTGGAGATGACCGAGCGCTCCATGCTCTCCGCGCTCGAGCGCCACGGCGTGAAGAAGATCGAGGCTGAAGGCGAGAAGTTCGACCCGAATTTCCACCAGGCCATGTTCGAAGTCCCGAACCCCAACGTGCCGAACAACACGGTTGTCCAGGTGGTGCAGGCAGGCTTCGTCATCGGCGAACGCGTACTCCGCCCCGCCATGGTCGGCGTCGCCAAGGGCGGCCCGAAGGAAGCCCCGGCGGGTGCAGAGGCAAGCGGCCAGCAGGGATAAGTCGGGCAAGCTGTCTGATATATCTTCGATTACTTGGGAAACCTCGTAGCTTTAAGGCTGCGAGGTTTTCTGTCGCGCGGTAAACGGCACCAATTTCGGGGATGTCCGACTTTACTCGGTGATAAGGGCACGGCAGGTACAATATGTAAGGTTAGCCCTTGATGTGTCCGTGGCTGAGTTGCCAGTCTTCGGTCACTCTTCGATCCGGTACACTCTCGCTTCCAGCCTGCGAAGATCCAGTTCCTTAGACCTTACAGACAATTCTCGCCGATGATTGAGATTGAATATCAGATAGGCGAGCACCCACGTAGTCACATGCGGGAGAATGACCCACAACAGCTTTAGCCAGTCTGGAGAAAGATCATACATCGCGGCCAAGTCCAAGGGGCTCTCCTCGTCGATACACTGCCGAGTTCAGCCATCGGGGACCCCAAGTTTTCCCAAACAGGTCCCCGATGGCCGGGAGATCGAACAGCCGCATCCGACGGATGCCCCGGCTTTTAAACCGAAGTTCTGGACATGACCGAGGCCTCCCGGACCGCACGGCGTACCGTTGGCATAGGAAGCTATAAGGTTCGTGATGCGCCCTTCAAGACGCAGCCGCTTCGGATGCGAGGGTTTCGACTCCCCCGGGATGACGAAATGTTTCGCCATCCTGAACAGGAAGTTAGCAGGATGACATATTCAGTCAATGCTTAATTAGAATTCATGTCGGGCTCTGTAGCTGCTCCTGAACCCGGCCCTATTCCAATAATGAGATCTTTTGCGATTTGTCGATCGGTATAAGTTTCCGAGGCGTCAGCTGTTGCTGAAGTGGTCCCTCACACCGGATTGACGGTCGGCTCCTGGGTCAGGCAGGCATAGAGCGCCGAGGCGGATTCGGTCGAGCGGAGCTTGGTCACCAGATCCTGGTCGCGGAAAAGCCGTGCGATGCGGGACAGTGCCTTCAGGTGGTCGGCACCCGCGCCTTCCGGGGCGAGCAGCAGGAAGACGAGATCGACTGGCTGGTCGTCCAGTGCTTCGAAATCGACAGGCGTCTCGAGGCGTGCAAAGACGCCGGCGATGGAATGGAGCTGTTTCAGCTTGCCGTGGGGAATGGCGATGCCGTTGCCGACGCCCGTGGATCCCAGCCGCTCGCGCTGCAGGATAACGTCGAAGATCTCCCGTTCCGGCAGGCCAGTGGTTCTGGCAGCCCGGGCAGCCAGTTCCTGCAACACCTGTTTCTTGGAATTGACCCGGAGGGCAGGGATGATCGCATCGTCTTGCAGCAAATCTGCCAACGCCATTCTTTTGGTCCTTCGTACCGCCGGGAACGCTTCAGGCCGGGGAAAGCGGCATGCCACTTCCCCTGGCCGAAGGCCGATCAGCCCTTGATGTTTGCAGCATCAATCCAGCCGATATTGCCGTCCTGGCGGCGATACACGATGTTGAGGTGCTCGCTGCCCGGGTTACGGAACATCAGCACCGGCTCGTCCGTCATGTCGAGCGCCATGACGGCGGACGCGACGGACATGGTTTTCAGTTTCTTCGTGCTTTCCGCAACGATGGCGGGCGCGAAATTATCCGGAGCTTCCTCGTCATCCTCAATGCCCGTGTCCATGACCGTATAAGCCACTTCCACATGGCCATTGCCGGCACCGAGATGGTGGTCCTTCAGCTTGCGCTTGTAGCGGCGCAGGCGCTTTTCCACGCGGTCGAACGCCATGTCGAAGGCCTGTTGCGGATCGTTTGCCTCACCAGCCGCATGCAGGTTCGCGCCCGAATCCAGATGCAGGCGGCAATCGGCTGAAAAACGGGATCCCGACTTCTCGACGATAACCTGGCCGGAATAGCCGCCATCGAAGTACTTCTTGATGGCATCGCCAATCTGGTTTTCGATCCGGAGACGGAAGGCATCGCCAATCTCCATATGCTTGCCGGCTATACGAACGCTCATGGCACTCCCCTTCTACTTGGTGATTTGCAAGGGTCAGTCTACGCCAACCCAGCAATGCATCCAAGCATTTCGCGCGACGAAGTGGATCTTGGTAACGGGCTTCCTTCCGCAGGTCGTCCTCGGTCCCGTTATGAACGCCGTGTGCCGTCGGGCGGGGCTTCTACTCTCGTTCCAAGCCCATTGTCAATCATTTGTTAAGGGGTAGCGCCCTGTCCGAAGGCCCCTTTACAGCGTGGCGTTGAGCCGCGCTTCGGCCATTTTCTCTCGCCGCCGCTGCACGGAGGAGGGAATGTTCATCGCCTCCCTGTACTTGGCGACGGTTCGCCGCGCGAGCTGGATGCCGGCCCCCGCAAGCATGGAGACGATATCGTCATCGGAGAGGATCTCGGTCGCACTTTCCGCCGCAATCAGCGCCTTGATGCGGTTGCGCACGGCCTCGGCCGAATGGGCGTCTCCGCCTTCCATGGCGGCAATCGAGACGGTGAAGAAGTATTTGAGCTCGAAGACACCCCGGGGTGTCTCCATATATTTGTTCGAGGTCACCCGGCTGACGGTCGATTCATGCACGCCGATCGCATCCGCCACCGCCTTCAGCGTCAGCGGCCGCAGATGGTCGATGCCATTGAGCAGGAAGGCATCCTGCTGGCGCACGATTTCCTCCGCCACCTTCAGGATCGTGCGGGCCCGCTGGTCGAGGCTTCGCACCAGCCAGTTCGCCGTCTGCAGGCAGTTGCCGAGAAATTGCTGGTCCTCCTCCGGCCGCAGCCGCCCGGCGAGCACCCGGCTATGATAGGTCTGGTTGATCAGCACCCGCGGCTGTGTGGCAGGGTTCAGGTCCACCAGCCAGCTCATATCCGGCCCCTGCCGCACGATAACATCTGCCACCACCGCCTCGGCCATGCTGCCGCCGAAGCCGCTGCCCGGCTTCGGATTCAGCCTGCGGATTTCCGAGAGCATGGCGAAGAGATCCTCCTCGCTCGCCTTGCAGATCCGCTTCAGGCTCTGGAAATCGCGCTTGCCCAACAGATCGAGATGGTCGAGCAGCGCTTCCATCATCGGGTCCAGACGGTTGAGCTGGCCAAGCTGGATCGACAGGCATTCCTTGAGCGAGCGCGCAAAGACGCCGGCGGGTTCCAGGCTTTGCAGCCCCTTGAGGATGCGCTCGCCATCCTCCGGCTTGAGGCCGAGCCGCGCGGCCATCTCGGCAACCGCGGTGCCGTCCACATAGCCCGTATCCTCGATCAGCCCGGCAAGTGCCTCGGCGGCCCGGCGGTCGCGCGGATCGACAAAGACGAACGCAATCTGCTGCAGGATATGGTCGAGAAGCGAGGGCGCCTGCGCCTGCATGTCATCGGGCTCGAAACCCTCGCCGCCCGACGGACCAAAACCCTCCAGCAACGCGCCCTCCGCCACGGGTCCGGGAAGATCTTCCTCCGGCGCGGCCTCGCGGAAATTCTGGTCCATCTCGGCCGCAAGCCCGTTCGCCGCACCGGTATTTTCGCTTTCGTACCACTCGGCCGAAAGATCGCCGCTGTCATTGAGCAGGCTTCGCTCGCTGCCCTCCTCCTGCGGAGCCGCCTCGGCACCGGTCTCCTCCGGCTCGTCCCCCGTCAGAAGTTCAAGAAGCGGATTGCGCTCGATTTCAAGTTCGATGAATTGCAGGAGTTCGAGATGCGGCATCTGCAGCAGCTGGATGGATTGCATCAGCTGCGGGGTCATCACCAGCGACTGGCTCTGGCGTTGATAAAGGCTGGCAGAAAGAGCCATGATGGCCGCCATTACTCCCTTGCCGGAACCGAACGCAACAGGAGGTACCGACGAACAATTGAAACTGGCCCGAAAATTGCTTGTTTTTCTCTCCGGGTCAATCCTTGCCGGCCCGCCGGGCATGGCAATTTTCGCTTGTTCCTTCAGGAAAGCGGTCGGAATGCGCCACTATAATCGATTCAAAGGCTGAAATTATCACCCAGGTAAAGGCGGCGCACATCCGGATTGTTGATGATCTCGTCCGCCCGGCCATGGGTCAGCACTTCACCCGCATGGATGATATAGGCCCGATCGATGAGGCCCAGCGTCTCGCGCACATTGTGATCGGTGATCAGAACGCCGATGCCGCGGGCGGTGAGATGGCGCACGAGATTCTGGATATCGGCCACCGAAATGGGGTCCACGCCCGCAAAGGGCTCGTCGAGCAGCATGAAGTTAGGGTCGCTTGCAAGCGCCCGGGCAATTTCGAGACGCCGGCGCTCGCCGCCCGAAAGCGCCACCGCCGGCGACTTGCGCAGCCGCTCGATATGGAATTCCTCCAGCAGCTCGGAAAGCTTGCGTTCCCGGTCGCGGCGGTTGGAGATATGCACCTCCAGCACCGCATTGATATTCTGCTCGACCGTCAGCCCGCGAAAGATCGAGGCTTCCTGCGGCAGATAGCCGACCCCCAGCCGTGCCCGGCGATACATGGGCATGGTCGTGACATCGCGGCCGTTGAGGTGGATCGAGCCCTGATCGACCGGCACCAGGCCGGTGATCATGTAGAAGCAGGTGGTCTTGCCCGCGCCATTGGGGCCGAGAAGGCCCACGGCCTCGCCGCGGCGCACGACCAGCGAAGCGCCGTTCACCACCCGGCGGGCACGATAGGTTTTCGTCAGCCCGCGCGCGATCAGCGTTCCCTCATAGCGGGAAAGATCGGCAGGCTGGGCCGTGGCGGCCTTGCTTTCGGGAGTACCGGACGGGGAGGCGGTCACGGGGAGGATATGTCCTTACTGCTTTTTCTGGCTTTTCGGGTCCAGCTGGATGCGCACGCGTCCGCCGCAGGCCTGCAGATGGGCCTCGCCGGTATTGGCGTGAACGGTCAGCTTGCAGCCGACGAACACATTCTGCTGGTCGCTCAGCACCACCTGCTTGCCCTCGAGCACGAAGACCTGGCTTGCCATTTCGAAGGAGCCGGTATCGCCGGTGGCCTGCTGCGTGCCGGAATTCAGGAGCACGCCGCCCGAAAGCTCGATGCGCTCGATATCCGTATTGCCGGCGGTCATGGATTTGCCGCCGCTCTTGTAGTGGACCACCATATGGCCCGATTTCAGCGAAGTCGTGCCCTGGATGACGGAGACATTGCCCTGGAAGACGGCAATCTTCTCCTGTTCCTTGATCTCCAGCTGGTCGCTTTCGATCTGGATCGGCTGGTCATTGGAGAGTTTCAGCCCTTCCATCTGGCTGCTCGCCGCCTGTGCAAACGCCGGCAGCGGCGCCAGACTGATGGCAGCGGACAAAAGGGTAATCAGCAGGCGAGCGCGCGGCATGTTCGACACCATGGAAGGACCTTCATAATTTCGTCTTGTGCACGGCAGCGGCTTCGATCGAAACCTTGACCTTGCCACGGAAGAGAATGGTGCGCCCCTTATCGGTCATATTCATGCTTTCGGCAAGAATCGATGCGGATTTTGTGCTGATGGAAACGGGCTTGGCACTTTCCATCCGGCCGGCCTTCACATCCAGGTTCGCCGCCTGGAAATCCGCGCGGATCCCGGAATTGAGATTGATGGAAAAGGGAGCCGTCATCTTCAGGTCGTCCTTGGCGCGGTTATAGAGCGCTTCGATGGCGGTCACGCTTGCCAGCACGTCCTTGGAAACCGGCACCGAGGCCTTGATCGTCTGAAGCGTGATCAGGTCGGGATTCTTGATGTCCTGCAACGCCCGCTCGGCCAGCATCGTATAGCTGATGCCCTCATTGTTGCGGCCGGAGACCGCGGGCTTTTCCATGACGATCTTGCCATTCTCGATCTTAACGCCCCCGACCGAAATATTCTCCGGGAGATAGGCGCGCACCACCGACACCGCGATGAAGGCGAGGGAGATGATCAGCGCTGCAACTGGAAGCAGCACCTTCAGGCGCCGAACCCGGCGCGAATGCGCCATGGCCGAGGCATAGCTGCTCTGGAAGGGCAGCTTTCCCTTGATGATCTGACCGCGTGCCATGAACTTCAATGATGCTTCCTTGTTGCGTTGCGGGCTTTCGGCGCTCACCGGGCGTTTCCCGGCTTCGGCGCCGCCCTTAATGACGTCCTATTATGGAAAAATTGAAGCGGCGTTTAAAGGAACCCTATGCGACCAGCGCGATGTACACTAAAAATCGCCGGTAGCAAAGTTGAACTCGGCGTGACACAGGCGAATAGGGAGGTCGGCGATGGATCCGATGATGCTCGCAGACAGGCGTAAACTCAGGCGAAAGGTCACCTTCTGGCGGATCGTGGCCGCCCTCATGGTGGTTGTGGTGGGCTTTGCCCTGTTCCGCTTCGCCGGTGAGGAAGGCACCTTTGCCAAGCCGCATATCGCGCGAATCAACCTCAGCGGGATAATCCAGGATGACCCGGAACTGCTCGCCCGGCTGAAGAAGATCGAGGAGACGGATGCGGTCAAGGGCCTCATCGTGTCCATTTCGTCGCCCGGCGGCACGACCTATGGCGGCGAGCGCATCTTCAAGGCGATCCGCGCTGTGGCGGCAAAAAAGCCGGTCGTTTCCGACGTGCGCACGCTTGCCGCCTCGGCTGGCTACATGGTGGCGGTTGCCGGTGATACGATCTTTGCCGGCGAATCCTCGATCACCGGGTCGATCGGGGTGATTTTCGAATATCCGCAGGCGAAGCCGCTGCTGGACAAGCTCGGCGTCTCGCTGGAGGAAATCAAGTCGGCGCCGCTGAAGGCCGAACCTTCGCCCTTCCACACTCCGCCGGAAGAGGCCAAGACCATGATCCGCACCATGGTGATGGACAGCTACGACTGGTTCGTGGATCTCGTGGCCGACCGCCGCAAGCTCCCGCGGGCCGAAGTGCTGCGCCTTGCCGATGGCCGCATCCTCACGGGCCGGCAGGCTCTCAAGGAAAAGCTCGTCGACACGCTCGGCGGCGACACCGAAATTCTTGCCTACTTCAAGAGCCGCGGCATCGACGACAAGCTCTCGATCGAGGAATGGAAACCCGCCGACGAGAACGGCTATTTCGGCATGGGCAGCCTTGTGCGCACCACCTTGCGCCTGGCCGGTGTGGATGCGGGACAAATGCCGTCGGATTTCGTCAACTTCCTGCGCGGCAAGTTGTTCCTTGACGGTCTGGTCTCCGTTTGGCAGGTTGATTGAGAAAGAAAAACAAACTGTTTCCTTGGGGGAAAACGTGATCAAATCGGAACTGGTGCAGATCGTTGCCGCCCGTAACCCGCATCTCTATCACCGGGACGTCGAAAACATCGTCAATGCGGTGCTCGACGAGATCACGGATGCGCTGGCCGCCGGAAACCGGGTCGAGCTGCGAGGCTTTGGGGCCTTTTCCGTGAAGAACCGTCCCTCCCGCTCGGGCCGCAATCCGCGCACCGGCGACAGCGTTTTCGTCGAGGAAAAATGGGTGCCCTTCTTCAAGACCGGCAAGGAGCTGCGCGAGCGGCTCAATCCGGGTCAGCCCGATACGGATGGCGATTCCGACTGAGGCAAATGGCCCCGTTACGGCTCGCCGGGAGCGGAGAAAGCTTGCCGTCCGGGCGGCATGTCCTGTATCCCGGTGCCCGTGAGGCGCAGCCCCTGCTTCGCCATTCGACTGCAGAAGGAGATCTTCGATGATCCGCAAGGCTTTCAACGTGGTGATCCTCATTCCCCTCGCCATCATCCTGATCGTGCTGTCCGTCGCCAACCGCCAGACGGTCGCCATGGCGCTGAACCCCTTCCGGCCGGATGACAGCCTTCTTCGACTGGAAGCGCCCTTCTTCGTCTTCCTCTTCGGTGCGCTGATTGCCGGCATGATTCTCGGCTCCCTCGTGACCTGGTTCGCCCAGGGCAAGCATCGCCGCCGCGCCCGCGTCCTTCGGGACGAGAGCCTGAAATGGCAGCAGCAGGCATCGGCGACGGGTCCGAAACCGTCTGCGCCCCGCCAGATCGGTGCCTGAACCCGGCCCGGAGGAGCGTCGGGCTTTGCCAAGTCCCGCCCCATTTGCTATGGCCGCGGCTGAACGAATGTGGAAGAGAAGAACCGTCTCGTGAAGAACAGGGAACGCCGGCCCGGCGCCGCGAAAGCCACGCCCTCCGGCGGCAAGGCCAAGATATCGTCCAGACCCCCGCGTGCCGCCGAGGGCGAAAAACGGGCGCCCGCAAAGCAGCAGGTGAATCGCCGGGAAGACGTGCGCGCCGCCCCTCCGAAATCCGTGCCGGAGGAAGCGCCCGCCCGTCCGCTGAAGGAGCGCACCGGCGCGCGCCCGGCCGAGCGCGTGCCCGTCATTCTCGAAACGCCGGGGGCCGGGGATTTCCACCTGATCGACAGCGGCAACCAGCTGAAGCTCGAGCAATACGGTCCCTACCGCATCGTCCGGCCCGAGGGGCAGGCCCTCTGGAGACCGTCGCTGCCCGCCCATCACTGGGAAAAGGTGGATGCCGTCTTTACCGGCGATGTGGATGAGGAAGGTGCGGGCCGCTGGCGCTTCCCGCGTGAGGCGCTGGGCGAAACCTGGCCGCTGCAATTGCTGGACGTGGATTTCCACGGCCGCTTCACCTCTTTCCGCCATGTCGGCGTCTTTCCCGAGCAGATCGTCCACTGGAGCTGGATGAAGGCGGAGATCGAGGCCGCGAGACGCCCGCTGAAGGTTCTGAACCTCTTCGGCTATACCGGCGTCGCCTCGCTGATTGCCGCCCGTGCCGGGGCGGAGGTGACCCATGTGGATGCCTCCAAGAAAGCGATTGGCTGGGGCCGGGAGAACCAGTCGCTCAGCCGACTTGACCGGGCGCCGATCCGCTGGATTTGCGAGGATGCGATGAAGTTCATCCTGCGCGAGGAGCGCCGCGGCAACCGCTACGACATCATCCTTACCGATCCGCCGAAATTCGGCCGCGGGCCGAATGGTGAGGTCTGGCACCTCTTCGATCACCTGCCGCTGATGCTGGACATCTGCCGCGAGCTTCTCACGCCCGAGGCGCGGGGGTTGGTGCTGACCGCCTATTCCATCCGGGCGAGCTTCTATTCGATCCACGAGCTGATGCGCGAAACCATGCGCGGACGCGGCGGCGTGGTGGAATCGGGCGAACTCGTGATCCGGGAAAGCGGCCTTTCCGGCAAGGAAACCGGCCGCGCCCTCTCCACCTCCCTCTTCAGCCGCTGGGTACCGAAATGAACGACAGGCGTCACGATCAGGATGGCGGCCCGCGCCGCGTGGGACAGGTGAAGGAAGTTACAAGCCTCACCAATCCGATCATCAAGGACATCAAGGCCCTGTCACTGAAGAAGCACCGGGACGAAAGCCGCACCTTCCTGGCGGAGGGCCTGAAGCTCGTCATCGATGCGCAGGAACTGGGCTGGACGATCCGCACGCTCATCTATTCCAAGGCCGGGCGTGGCAAGCCGGCGGTGGAGCAGGCTGCTGCCCGTACCGTCGCCTCCGGAGGCCTGGTGCTCGAAGTCAGCGAAAAGGTCATGGGTTCGATCACCCGGCGCGACAATCCGCAGATGGTCTCCGCCGTCTTCGAGCAGCGTTGGGCCCCGCTTTCCTCTTTCCGCCCGAAGAGCGACGAAACCTATGTGGCGCTCGACCGGGTGCGCGATCCCGGCAATCTCGGCACGATCATCCGCACGGCGGATGCGGCCGGTGCCTCCGGCATCATCCTGGTCGGCGATACCACCGATCCCTTCTCGCTGGAAACGGTGCGGGCCACCATGGGCTCGCTCTTTGCCATGCCGCTCGCCCGGGCAAGCCTTTCGGAATTCCTCGACTGGAAGAAGAAGGCCGATGCCCGCATCGTCGCCACCCATCTTGCGGGCGCCGTCGATTACCGGACGATCGACTACAAGTCCAAACCGACCGTTCTCCTGATGGGCAACGAGCAATCCGGCCTGCCGGACGAACTGGCAAAGGCGGCGGATCAGCTGGCCCGCATTCCCCAGCAGGGCCGGGCGGATTCGCTCAATCTGGCGGTTGCCACGGCCGTTATGCTTTTCGAGGCGCGCCGCCATCTTCTCTCGCTGGATGCCCGCTGATGACGGCCCGGGTCTCGCCCTTTGCCCGGCCGCTGCCGATCCTGGCGCTGGTGGTCGTCGCAATCCTCCTCGATCAGGCCTCCAAGATCGCGGTCGAGCACTATTTGCCCTTCGAGACGGGCGTGCCCGTACTGCCCTTCCTCGCCCTCTTCCGCACCTATAATCTGGGCGTCGCCTTTTCCATGCTGGCTGACGCGGATGGCTGGTTCATCGTCGGCATGCGGCTTGCCATCGTCGCCTTCGTCCTCTGGCTCTGGAGGCGCACGTCCTCCGACCGGCTCTTTGCCCATCCGGGTTATGCCCTGATCATTGCCGGCGCAGCCGGCAACCTGATCGACCGCTTCCTGTATGGCCATGTGGTGGATTTCATTCTCTTCCACACCGAGACCTGGTCCTTTGCCGTCTTCAATCTGGCCGACAGTTTCATCACCCTTGGCGCAGGCCTGGTGATCCTCGACGAGCTGCTGCCCAAAAAAAGCACGGATGCCTAGAATTTTAGCCTTTTCCTGAAGCGAACGGGAAGGGCTCCCCGCTAGCCTTCGCGGCATGAGCGACCTTGACCAGTTGAAAAAACGTTTGTCAGCGGCCTTTGAGCACCCCGACCGCCGGGACGCGGCGGAGGGAACGGCGGGTCGCGATCTCTTCAACCTCTTTCGCGATGGGACGGAACCGCCCCGGGGCTTCGAGCCTCCGCCGGAGAGCGATGTGCAGCCGATTTCCCACTGGATTGCGGGTGTCGGCCTGATCGTCTGCGCGCTCGCGCTGTCCTTCGGCGCGCGCGAGGGCAATCTCATGCTGGCTGGCGGCATGATGGCGCTCGCCGTCGTCTTCGCCGCCTATCATCTGGTCGAGCGCGCACGCTTCTACCGCCTGCGCCGGGTCGCGGCCGTCGAGCGCGATGTGCAGGCTGACCGGGACTGGGCGGCCGAGGAACGCCGCGCGCTGATTTCCTCCATTCACGAAAGTTTCGGCGATCTCGCCGTCGTGCGGGACCTGAAGGGCATCATTCTCGAAACGAACGCCACCTTCCGGGCGATCACCGATCTGGCAGAGCCCGCCGGGCTCACCTGCGAGGAGGCGGGTTTTAGGTTCGAAAGCAGCTCGAAGCCGGGCCGCTATATCGCCCGCATCGGTTCCGGCGATGAGGAGCGGATCTTTGCCTGGGTGGATGCCGTCATCCGCCAGCCCGAGACAGGCGCTCTGGTCACCGAAAGCGTTGCGCGCGACATCACCGAGGAGACCCGGTCCAGCAACGCTGCCGATGAGGCGCGCCGGAAGGCGGAACGCGAGAGTGCGGCGAAATCCCGCCTGCTCGCCACCGTCGCCCATGATATCCGCACGCCGCTCACCGGCCTGCTCGGCATGGCCGATCTTCTGGAAAAATCCCGGCTCGGCCCGGACCAGCGCAATTATGTGGCTGGCCTTCGTCAGTCGGGACAGGTGCTCTCCTATCTGGTCGAAGATCTTCTGGACTTCGCCACCATGGAGGCGGGGCGCTTCCAGCTTCGCCCGGAGGCAGAAGCCCCGCGCGCCCTCATCGAGGGCATCGTCGAGATGCTTGCCCCGCGCGCCCATTTCAAGGGTCTGGAAATCGCCTCCTTCATCCATCCGGATGTGCCGGATCTGATCCGGGTCGATGCCGGCCGCCTTCGCCAGGTGCTCTTCAACGTGGCGGGCAATGCGGTGAAGTTTACCCGCCGCGGCGGCGTCTTCGTCTCCACCACCATTGCGCAGGATCGTCTCGTCATCGCCGTCAGCGATACCGGCCCTGGCATGACGCCTGCGGAGAAGGAGCGGATCTTCGAGGAGTTCATCCAGGTCGGATCCGCCCGGTCCCGCAGTGCCGGGGCAGGCCTTGGCCTTGCCATTTCCGCCCGCATCGTCGCCGCCTTCGGCGGGTCCATGACGGTTGACAGCACCCGGGGCGTCGGCAGCACATTTACGATCGCCATCCCGCTTGAAACTGCGGGCGCCCAGGAACCGGGCCGCAGTCGCCAGGGATCTGCCCGCAACACCGCCGCCCTCGTGCTCGCGCCCAAGGGTCCGGCTGGCGAGGCGATTGCCCGCACCATCGAGGCGCTCGGCGGCGTCTGCCGCCTTTTCCACAGCGGCTTCGATCTCCTTGAAAATCTGGCAAAGGCCGAAATCGGCGGGCGGCGTATCACCGATGTCATCGTCGATCACAGGCTCGAGGATGAATTCATCGGCCCTGCCTCCGACCAGGCCGAGGCGCTGAAGCTGCGCCGCATCTTCCTCGTCAATCCGGAGCACCGGCAGGCCCGCATTGCCGGCCCTTACGATGCCTGGCTGATCCGCCCGTTGCGCGAGCAATCGCTGGTCGACGTCCTGAACGGTCGCCTGCGCGGACTGGAAAAGCGCGGCGCCGTCAACGACAACCGGGCGCTGGGGCTCGTCCTCGATACCCAGCCCTCCGCCCATCGCGGCCGCATCTTTCTCGGCGAAGACGATCCGGTCAACGCGCTTCTCATCCGCACCGCGCTGGAAAAGGCGGGCTTCAGCGTCCACCATGCCAGCGATTTCGATACGCTCACCGATCTCGTCTCCGGCAATGACGGATGGCGGCCCGATCTCCTGCTCACCGATCTCGGCATGCCGGGCACGGCGGGGCGCGATACGGTGGCGGAACTGCGGGGCCGGCTCGATGCCGCGGGCCATGTCCATGTGCCCATTCTGGTCATATCGGGCGAGGCGAGCGAGGAAATCAGGCAGGGCGCCCTGAAGCGCGGCGCCGAGCTTTACCTCACCAAGCCGGTGCCCCCTGCCGATCTCGTTGCCGCGGTGGAAAAGTGCCTGGCGGGCCGCCGCCGGCGCCGCGAAGGTTGAGCGAAGCTGGCATGCCGGCCCCCCAAACTTCGTCACTGTCCTGTCGCAATGCCATGGTTTAAACTCCCGGCTCAACAGCAACCGGGAGAATCGCCGTCATGACTGTCGAACAGGCGCAGAATGGCCAGTTTGAAGAAGTCGAAATGTCCGCCCGCATGCCGGTGATCGATGGGGACGGACAGCCGGTTCTCGGCCGCATCGGTTCCCTGGAAACGCGCCTTGCCCGCAATGATCACGAGATCGAAGCCGCCCAGCGCGTCCGCTTCCAGGTCTTCGTCGAGGAAATGAAGGCACGCCTCTCCCAGGACTGCATGGCACGCAAGCGCGATTTCGACAGTTGGGATGCAATCTGCGATCATCTTCTCGTGCTCGACCGCTCCATCGAAGGCGATACGGAAGACCAGATCGTCGGCACCTATCGCATTCTTCGCCAGGAGGTCGCGATGCGCCGCAGCGGGTTTTACTCCGCCTCGGAATTTGACATTGCCCCGCTCGTCGAACGCCATCCGGGCAAGCAGTTCATGGAGCTCGGTCGTTCCTGCGTCCTGCCGGCCTATCGCACCAAGCGCACCGTGGAACTGCTCTGGCAGGGCAACTGGGCCTATGCGCTGAAGCACCGCATGGATGCCATGTTCGGCTGCGCCTCCTTCCCGGGCACCGATCCGGCCGCCCATGCGCTGGCCTTCGGTTTCCTGCATCATTCCGTGCTGGCCAGCGGCGAATGGGCCGTCAATGCCCGCCCGGAACTCTTCGAGCCGCTGGACCGCCACCCCTTCGATCCCGCCGATTCCCGCAAGGCGCTCGCCACCATGCCGCCACTGGTAAAGGGTTATCTCCGCCTCGGCGCCATGGTCGGCAATGGCGCGGTCATCGATCGCGCCTTCAACACGACCGACGTGCTGATCGTGCTTCCCATCGACCGGATCTCCGATCGCTATATCAGCCATTACGGCGCCGATGCCGGGCGGTTCTCAGCCTGAGGGTGAAAGGGCCCGCTTTGGTGCGGGCTCCTGAAATCAGTTGCCGGCGTTATAGGCGGCAATTGCCGCCATGTTGACGATATCGCTGTCCTTGGCACCCATCTGGGTGATCTGGACTGACTTGTCGAGGCCGACGATCAGCGGGCCGATCACGGTCGAGCCCCCCAGTTCCTGCAGCATCTTGGTCGAGATCGAGGCAGAATGGATGGCCGGCATGACCAGCACATTGGCGGTGCCGGAAAGCCGGCAGAAGGGATATTGCTCCATCCGCTCGTGGTTGAGGGCGATATCGGCGCCCATTTCCCCATCATATTCGAAATCCACCCGGCGCCGGTCGAGGATCTTTACCGCTTCTCGCACCCGCTCCGAGCGCTCGCCGGTCGGGTGACCGAAGGTGGAATAGGCGAGCATGGCAACGCGCGGCTCGTAACCCATGCGCCGCGCGGTGCGGGCCGCTTCTTCCGCAATATCGGCAAGTTCCTCGGCGGTCGGCATGTCATGTACCGCCGTATCGGCAACGAAGACCGTGCGTCCCCGCGCCAGCACCAGCGAAACCCCGATCACCCGGTGGCCGGGGCGGGGATCGATGCAGCGGCTGATATCCTCGAAGGCGGTGGAATAGTTGCGGGTCGTGCCCGTCACCATCGCATCCGCATCGCCAAGCGCCACCATGCAGGCGGCAAAGTGGTTGCGGTCCGTCTTCACCAGCCGCTGGCAGTCGCGGTAGAGATAGCCCTTCCGCTGGAGGCGGGAATAGAGATAGTCCGTATAGGCATCCACCCGGTCCGAAATGCGGGCATTGACCACCTCGATCCCCGGCCGGTTGAGATCGATGCCGTGCTTTTCCGCCGTCGCATGCATGGGCTCGTCGCGCCCGAGAAGGATGGCAGTGCCGAGCCCCTGATTGGCATAGGAAATCGCCGCGCGCATCACCTGCTCTTCCTCCGCCTCGGCAAAGACGACGCGCTTCGGATTGGCCCGCACGCGCTCGTAGAGCCGCTGCAGGGTTGAGGCGATCGGGTCGCGCCTTGCCGAAAGCTCCCGCGCATAGACGGCGAGATCGGGAATGGGCTTGCGGGCAACCCCGCTTTCCATCGCTGCCTGCGCCACCGCCACCGGAATGGCGGAGATCAGCCGGGGGTCGAAGGGGACGGGAATGATATAGCGGGGGCCGAAGCGCGGCCGGTGGCCCTGATATGCGGCCGCCACGTCGTCGGGCACATCTTCCCGGGCAAGTTCTGCAAGCGCCCGGACAGCGGCAATCTTCATCGCATCGTTGATCGTCGAGGCATGCACATCGAGCGCGCCGCGGAAAATATAGGGGAATCCGAGCACATTGTTGACCTGGTTCGGATAGTCCGAGCGGCCCGTTGCCATGATTGCATCGCCCCGGATTTCGGCGACCGCCTCCGGCGTGATCTCGGGGTCCGGATTGGCCATGGCAAAGATGATCGGCTTCGGCGCCATGGAACGGATCATGTCATCGGTGAAGGCGCCCTTCTGGGAAAGGCCGAAGACCACGTCTGCACCCTTCATGGCTTGGGCAAGCGTCCTTGCATCGGTCTTCACCGCATGGGCGGATTTCCACTGGTTCATGCCCTCGGTCCGGCCCTGCCAGATCACGCCTTTCGTATCGCAGAGGGTGATATTCTCCGGCGCAAAGCCCATGGCCTTGATGAGTTCGATGCAGGCGATCGCCGCTGCGCCCGCGCCATTGCAGACGAGCTTCGTCGTCTTGAAGTCGCGGCCGGTAAGCTCAAGCGCGTTGATGAGGCCCGCGGCCGCAATGATCGCGGTGCCGTGCTGGTCGTCGTGGAAGACCGGTATGTCCATGATCTCCCGGAGCTTCTGCTCGATGATGAAGCAGTCCGGCGCCTTGATGTCCTCGAGATTGATGCCCCCGAAGGAGGGGCCGAGAAAGCGCACGCAATTGATGAATTCGTCCACATCCTCCGTCGCCACTTCGAGATCGATGGAATCGACATCGGCAAAGCGCTTGAAGAGCACCGCCTTGCCTTCCATGACTGGTTTCGAGGCGAGCGCACCGAGATTACCGAGGCCGAGGATCGCCGTGCCGTTCGAGATCACCGCGACGAGGTTGCCGCGCGCAGTGTAATCATAGGCGGTTGCGGGATCGGCGGCGATGGCCTTTACGGGAACCGCCACGCCCGGCGAATAGGCAAGCGAAAGATCGCGCTGCGTCGCCATGGGCTTGGTCGGATTGATCTCCAGCTTGCCCGGGCGGCCGCGCGCATGGAAATCCAGCGCTTCCTGCTCCGTTACGCTCGCCTTTGTGGCGCCCGTCTTTTCGTTCACGTAAACGTCCTCCCGCTATGCTCCCGGCCTGCGCCCCTCGCGCGGCCGTTATGGTTCTTATCTGCCCGCTCCCCCCCATCCGATGGCCGCTTCGCCTGTGGGCAGTCGCCCTTGTGGCGGCCTTTCGGGTTGTGCCGGGGGGCGGGGGAGGGCTACTGTTGCACGACTTTTCGATCCTGCAAATATAAAAGCCGTGACAATCAACCTCTCGCCCACAGCCGAAGCCCTCACCAAAGACGTGCTCGTCTCGGACGCCAGCCGCCAATCGGCGACGCCGATGATGGAGCAGTATATCGAGATCAAGGCGAGCAACCCGGACTCGCTCCTGTTCTACCGGATGGGCGATTTCTACGAGCTCTTCTTCGACGATGCGGTGGAGGCCTCCCGCGCGCTGGGCATCACGCTGACGAGGCGCGGCCAGCACATGGGGCATGACATTCCCATGTGCGGCGTGCCGGTTCATGCCGCGGACGACTACCTGCAGAAACTGATCGGCCTCGGTTACCGCGTGGCGGTCTGCGAACAGGTGGAAGATCCGGCGGAAGCCAAGAAGCGCGGCTCCAAATCCGTCGTCCGGCGCGATGTGGTGCGCCTCGTCACACCCGGTACCATCACCGAGGAAAAGCTGCTTTCGCCGGGCGAGGCGAATTACCTGATGGCGCTTGCCCGCATCAAGGGCGGGTCCGAACCGCAGCTCGCGCTCGCCTGGATCGATATTTCGACGGGCATCTTCCGCCTCGCCGAAACCGAGGCCAGCCGCCTGCTCGCCGATGTCATGCGCATCGAGCCGCGCGAGCTCATCCTGCCCGACACGCTCTTTGCCGATCCGGAGCTGAAGCCCGCACTCGACGTCCTCGGCCGCATCGTCATGCCCCAGCCGGCCGTGCTCTTCGACAGCGCCACGGCGGAGCGGCGGATCGCGCAGTATTATGGCGTCACGACGCTCGACGGTTTCGGTACCTATTCGCGGGCCGAACTCGCGGCCGCCTCCGCCGCCGTTGCCTATGTGGAGAAGACGCAGATCGCCGAGCGTCCGCCTCTCGGACGCCCCGAGCGGGAAAGCAGCGCCTCCACGCTCTTTATCGATCCTGCGACGCGGGCCAATCTGGAGCTGACCAAGACGCTTTCGGGCGATCGCAACGGGTCGCTCCTGAAGGCCCTCGACCGCACCGTGACCGGCGGCGGCGCACGGCTTCTCGCCGAGCGGCTGATGTCGCCGCTCACCGATCCGCAGGCAATCCACGACCGGCTGGATTCGCTCGAAGCCCTGCTCGCCGAACCCTCGCTGCGGCAGGCGCTGAAGGAAGGACTGAAGCAGATGCCGGACATGCCGCGCGCATTGTCCCGCCTTGCGCTCGACCGCGGCGGCCCGCGGGATCTCGGCGCCATCCGCCAGGGGCTCGAAACCGCATCTCTCATTGCCGGCCTGCTCGAGAACCGGCATCTGCCGCGCGAGCTTTCGGAGGCATTGGCCGATCTGAAGGCCCTGCCGTCCACGCTTGCGCTCCAGCTCGGCCACTGGCTCGGTGAAGACCTGCCGCTCCTCAAGCGGGACGGCGGCTTCGTGCGCGAGGGGGCAAGCAGCGAGCTGGACGAGCTGAGGGCCCTGCGTGACCAGTCGCGCCGGGTGATCGCAGGACTGCAGCTGCAATATGCAGAGGAAACCGGCATCAAGTCGCTGAAGATCAAGCACAACAACGTGCTCGGCTATTTCATCGAGGTGACGGCGGGCAATGCCGGCACCATGACCGACAGCGATGAGGCGAAGAGCCGCTTCATCCACCGCCAGACCATGGCCAATGCCATGCGCTTCACCACGCCGGAGCTTGCCGATCTGGAAAGCCGCATCGCCAATGCGGCGGGGCAGGCGCTGGAACTGGAACTTGAGGCTTTCGAGGCCATGCGCGCCGACGTGGTGGATGCGGCGGAAGCGCTGAAGCGGGGGGCGCGGGCGCTGGCCGTCCTCGACGTGGCGCAGGGGCTAGCCCATCTCGCCGAGGAGCAGAATTATTGCCGTCCGACCGTTGATGCGTCGGTGACCTTCGCCATATCGGGCGGGCGCCATCCGGTCGTGGAGCAGGCGCTCCGCCGCCAGGCAGGCGCTGCCTTCGTTGCGAACAGCTGCGATCTGTCGCCGCCATCAGGGGCGAAACTCGGTGCCATCTGGCTGCTGACCGGCCCCAACATGGGGGGTAAATCGACCTTCCTCCGCCAGAATGCGCTGATCGCCATCATGGCCCAGATGGGGTCCTATGTGCCGGCGGACAGCGCTCATATCGGCGTCGTTGACCGGCTGTTTTCCCGCGTCGGCGCGTCGGACGATCTCGCCCGCGGCCGGTCCACCTTCATGGTGGAAATGGTGGAGACGGCGGCGATCCTGAACCAGGCGACGGACCGCTCTCTCGTCATCCTCGATGAGATCGGCCGCGGCACGGCAACCTTCGACGGGCTGTCGATCGCCTGGGCGGCCGTCGAACATCTGCATGAGGTGAACCGCTGCCGCGGCCTCTTTGCCACCCATTTCCACGAGCTGACCGTGCTTTCGGAAAAGCTTGCCCGCCTTTCCAACGCCACCATGCGGGTGAAGGAATGGGACGGCGACGTGATCTTCCTGCACGAGGTTGGTCCGGGGGCGGCAGATCGCTCCTATGGCATCCAGGTCGCCCGGCTGGCCGGCCTGCCGTCCTCCGTGGTCGAGCGCGCGCGGGACGTTCTGGCCAAGCTTGAGGATGCGGACCGGAAAAATCCGGCAAGCCAGCTGATTGACGATCTGCCGCTGTTCCAGGTTGCGGTGCGTCGGGAAGAGGCGAAGCGCGCGGGCCCCTCGAAAGTGGAGGCGGCGCTTGCAGCCTTGAACCCCGACGACATGACCCCGCGTGACGCGCTGGAGGCACTCTACCGGTTGAAGAAGGACCTCGCCGCCCCGCGGGCAGGCTGAGACGAAAGGAACGCTGGCGCGCCGGCCGCGAAGCGGCTAAACAGGGTGCGTTTTCAAACCCTTTGTCCGGGAGACCGCCGCGACGATGAGCGTAGCCGCCAGCGATGCCACCCCGTCCGATCCGGACGCCTTGATCGATGCCGGCGCGCTGCGCAAAAGCCTCGCGCTGATTGCGAGCCGGGAGGCAGAAAGCGCCGCCGGCATGCGCGCGGCCGTGCTGCAATTGCTGAAAAAGGTGAAAGCCGAAGGGCTTGCCGAGGCACGGGCCCGGCTCGATGCCGACAGGCTCGGCATAGCCTGCGCCCGGCGCATTTCCGGGATGATGGACGAGATCATCGCAGCCCTGCACGAATTTGCCGTCGATCATGTCTTTGCGGCCGCCAATGCGGCCCCTGACAGCCGGATCGCCGTTCTGGCGGTCGGCGGCTATGGGCGCGGCACGCTGGCCCCGGGCTCCGATATCGACCTCCTCTTCCTGCTGCCGCAGAAGCCCGCCGCCTGGAATGCGCCGGTCATCGAATATATCCTGCTGCTCCTCTGGGATCTCGGCTTCAAGGTGGGCCATGCCACGCGCACCGTCGAACAGTGCCTGGCGAGCGCCAAGGGCGACATGACGATCCGCACCGCGCTTCTGGAAGCCCGCCTCGTGAGCGGCCCCGCACCGCTGGCGGAATCGCTCGCCAATCGCTTCGACTGGGAAGTGGTTCTGAATACCGGTGCGGAATTCGTCGCCGCCAAGCTCGAGGAGCGCGACGAGCGCCACCGCAAGTCCGGCGATACGCGCTATCTGGTGGAGCCCAACGTGAAAGAAGGCAAGGGCGGGCTTCGCGACCTCCACACGCTCTTCTGGATCTCCAAATATTATTACCGCGTCAAGGAACCGGGCGATCTCGTCAAGCTCGGCGTGCTCTCCCGCCATGAATGGCAGCTCTTCCAGAAGGCGGAGGATTTCCTCTGGGCCGTGCGCTGCTTCCTGCATTTCCTGACGGGCAAGGCGGAAGAGCGGCTCTCCTTCGACGTGCAGCGCGATATCGCCCAGAGCCTCGGCTACCAGTCGCGCCCCGGCCTCTCCGATGTCGAGCGTTTCATGAAGCATTACTTCCTGGTGGCGAAGGATGTGGGCGATCTCACCCGCATCTTCTGCGCCGCGCTGGAAGACCAGCAGGCCAAGGAAGCGCCCGGCATTGCCGGCATGTTCCGTCGTTTTTCAAACCGCAAGCGCAAGATTGCCGGGACCCTCGATTTCGTGGTGGATCGCGGCCGGATCGCGCTTGCCCATCCCGATGTCTTCAAGCGCGATCCGGTCAACATCATCCGCTTCTTCCACATGGCCGACATCAACAAGCTGGAGTTCCATCCGGATGCCCTGAAGCGGGTGACGCGCTCCCTCTCGCTGATCAATCAGGATCTCCGGGAAAACGAGGAGGCGAACCGGCTTTTCCTCTCCATCGTCACCTCGAAGCGCGATCCGGCCCTCATTCTCCGGCGCATGAACGAGGCGGGCGTGCTCGGGCGGTTCATTCCCGATTTCGGCAAGATCGTCTCGATGATGCAGTTCAACATGTATCATCACTATACGGTGGATGAGCATCTCATCCGCTCGCTCGATGTTCTCGCGGAAATAGACCAGGGCAGGGCAGGCGAGGTCCATCCGCTGGCCGCCACCGTCATGCCCGGCATTGCCGACCGCGAGGCGCTCTTCGTGGCCGTCCTGCTGCACGATATCGCCAAGGGGCGGCAGGAGGATCACTCGATCGCGGGCGCCAAGGTCGCGCGCAAGCTCTGCCCGCGCCTCGGTCTGTCACCGCGCCAGACCGATCTCGTCGCCTGGCTGATCGAGGAACATCTCCTCATGTCCATGGTCGCCCAGACCCGCGACCTCAACGACCGCAAGACGATCACCGATTTCGCCGAGCGGGTGCAGTCGCTCGAGCGCCTGAAGCTCCTGCTGATCCTGACCGTCTGCGACATCAGGGCCGTGGGGCCGGGCGTGTGGAACGGCTGGAAGGGGCAGCTGCTGCGCACGCTCTATTATGAAACCGAGCTGCTGCTCTCCGGCGGCTTCTCGGAGGTTTCGCGCAAGGAGCGCGCCGAGCAGGCGGAGCGGGCGCTCGCCGATGCGCTTTCCGACTGGTCGCAGAAGGATCGCCGGCACTATTCGCGGCTTCATTATCAGCCCTATCTGCTGTCGGTGCCGCTTGAAGATCAGGTGCGCCACGCCCAGTTCATTCGCCAGGCGGACAAGGCGGGCCAGGCGCTCGCCACCATGGTGCGGACCCATTCCTTCCACGCGATTACCGAGATCACCGTTCTCTCCCCCGACCATCCGCGACTCCTCGCCGTCATCACCGGCGCCTGCGCGGCGGCGGGGGCGAATATCGCGGATGCGGAAATCTTCACGACGACCGATGGCCGGGCGCTCGATACGATCCACATCAACCGCGCCTTCGAAAAGGATGAAGACGAGCTTCGCCGTGCCGGCACCATCGGCAAGATGATCGAAGACGTGCTCTCGGGCAAGAAGCGCCTGCCGGAGGTGATCGCCACGCGCACCAAGGGCAAGAAGAAGAGCCGCGCCTTCGTCATCCCGCCGGGCGTGACCATCTCGAACACGCTCTCCAACAAGTTCACCGTCATCGAGATCGAGTGCCTCGACCGGACCGGCCTTCTCTCGGAGATCACGGGCGCGCTTGCCGACCTCTCGCTCGACATCGCTTCGGCCCGCATCACCACCTTCGGCGAGAAGGTCATCGATACCTTCTACGTCACCGATCTCGTCGGTCAGAAGATCACCAACGAGAACCGCAGTTCCGCCATCATTAAGCGCTTGAAGGCGGTGATGAGCGAGGGGGAGACGGATAAGGACGGGGCGCCAGCCCGCGTCGCCGATAGCCCGCGCAACGAGGGACAGAAAAAGGCGCGGAGCGAAGCATGAGCCTGGTAAAGAAGTTTGCGACGGTCGGCGGGGCAACGCTGGGCAGCCGCCTGTTCGGTTTTGCCCGCGAGACGCTGATGGCGGCAGCACTCGGCACCGGCCCCATGGCGGACGTGTTCTATGCCGCCTTCCGCTTCCCGAACCTCTTCCGCCGTCTCTTTGCCGAGGGTGCGTTCAACGCCGCCTTCGTACCGCTTTTCTCCAAGGAGATCGAGGCGAACGGCATTGACGGCGCCAAGCGCTTCTCGGAAGAAGTCTTCGGCGTGCTGTTCACCGTGCTCTTGCTGCTGACCATCGCCATGGAACTGGCGATGCCGCTCATCGTGCAGTTCATCATCGCTCCCGGCTTTTCCGACGATGCCGACAAATACTGGACGACGGTAAAGCTCGCCGCGATCATGTTCCCCTATCTCATGTGCATGTCTCTGACAGCCATGCTGTCGGGCATGCTCAACTCGCTGCATCACTTCTTTGCCGCGGCGGTCGCGCCGATCTTTCTGAACGCCGTGATGATTGCCGCCCTCGGCTATGCTCTGTGGACCGGCGCAGAACCGCGCGATACCGCTTGGTATCTCTCCTATGGCGTGCTGATTGCCGGCCTGTTGCAGATGGCGGTCGTCTATGCAGGCGTGCGCCATGCGGGTATCGCGCTCACCTTCAAGCGCCCGCGCATCACGCCCAACGTCAAGCGCCTGCTGTGGCTCGCCGTTCCCGCAGCCGTGACCGGCGGCATTACCCAGATCAACCAGATCATCGGACAGGCCATCGCTTCGGGCAAGGAAGGGGCGATTGCCGCGCTCCAGTATGCAGACCGGATCTACCAGCTGCCGCTCGGCGTCGTCGGCATCGCGGTGGGCGTCGTTCTCCTTCCGGAACTCGCCCGGGCGCTGAAGTCTGGACATCTGAAGGAAGCCGGCAATACCCAGAACCGGTCGATCGAATTCGTGCTCTTCCTCACCCTGCCGGCAGCAGCAGCGCTCTGGGTGCTTTCTGACGAAATTATCCGCGTGCTTTACGAGCGCGGCGCCTTCTCGGAGCAGAACACCGCGGTCGTCGCCTCGATCCTGGCGATCTACGGGGTGGGTCTGCCGGGTTTCGTGCTCATCAAGGCACTGCAGCCCGGGTTCTACGCCCGCGAGGATACGAAGACCCCGATGCGCTTCACCATCGTTTCGGTCATCGTCAACTGCGCTCTTGCCATCACGCTCTTCCCGCTGATCGCCGAGCGCGGCATAGCGACGGCGGAGGTCGCCTCCGGCTGGATCAACACGCTGCTCCTCGGCTCGACCCTCATCTGGCGCCGGCATCTGGTGCCGGAACTGGCGCTGATCCGGCGTGCGGTCATGATGCTGGTTGCCGCGCTCGTCATGGCGGGCGTGCTTGTCTATGCCAAGACCTACCTTGGCGCATGGCTGCAGCCGCATACGCCGCTGCTGCATCAGGCCGGAGCGCTCGGCATTCTGATCGGGCTTGCGATGGTGGTCTATTTCGTTCTCGTCTTCCTGATCGGCGGGGCGAACATCTCCATGATCCGGCGCAACCTGAAGCGCGGCGCCCCGAAGGATGTTGCCTGATGCGCCTTTCTGTCTTTCTGGTTACGCTGGTCGTGGACGATTACGATCGGGCAAAGCGGTTCTATTGCGATGCGCTCGGCTTCGAATGCCTGCGGGACGAGGCGCTGGAGGGCGCAAAGCGCTGGGTGGTGGTAAAGCCGCCGGGCGGCGCGGGTGCCGCGCTGCTGCTCGCCAGGGCCGATGGCGAGAAACAGCAGGCCGCCATCGGCAACCAGACCGGCGGGCGCGTCGGCTTCTTCCTCGAGACGGACGATTTCGACCGGGATTACAGGCGGATGCGGGAAGCCGGTGTGGAATTTCGCGAAACGCCCCGCACGGAGATCTACGGCAAGGTGGCGGTTTTTACCGATCCCTTCGGCAACACCTGGGATCTGATCGAGCACGCCGCGTGAAATTCCTTGATTGGCAAGGGGTAGCATTGCATAAGCGCTCAAATTGACCGACTTCCTATCCGGGGATTGCCATGAACCAGTTCCAGCCGCTCGTATTTTCCGGTGTGCAGCCGACGGGCAACCTGCATCTCGGAAACTATCTCGGCGCCATCAGAAAGTTCGTGGCGCTGCAGGAAAACAATGACTGCATCTATTGCGTCGTCGATCTCCATGCCATCACCGCGCAGCTGGTGCATGAAGACCTGAAGGGCCAGATCCGCTCGATAGCTGCGGCCTTCATCGCCTCGGGCATCGATCCGGTGAAGCACATCGTCTTCAACCAGTCGGCCGTGCCGCAGCATGCGGAGCTTGCCTGGGTGTTCAACTGCGTCGCCCGCATCGGCTGGATGAACCGGATGACCCAGTTCAAGGACAAGGCCGGCAAGGACCGCGAGAATGCCTCGCTCGGCCTGCTCGCCTATCCGAGCCTGATGGCGGCGGACATTCTGGTCTACCGCGCCACCCATGTGCCCGTCGGCGACGATCAGAAGCAGCATCTGGAGCTCGCCCGCGACATCGCCCAGAAATTCAACATCGACTATCAGGACAAGATCCGTGCGACCGGCCAGGGCGTCGACATGGTTGTCGGCGAGGAGCCGATCCATGGCTATTTCCCGCTGGTCGAGCCGCTGATCGACGGGCCGGCGCCGCGCGTCATGAGCCTGCGCGACGGCACGAAGAAGATGTCGAAGTCCGATCCGTCGGATCTCTCGCGCATCAACCTGATGGATGATCAGGACACCATCCTGAAGAAGATCCGCAAGGCGAAGACCGATCCCGATGCCCTGCCGTCCGAGACCGACGGTCTTGCCGGCCGTCCGGAGGCCGACAATCTCGTCGGCATCTTCGCTGCGCTCTCGGACAAGACCAAGGCCGATGTCCTGAAGGAATTCGGCGGTCGCCAGTTCTCCGAATTCAAGCCGGCGCTCGCCGATCTCGCCGTCGAGGTGCTGGCACCCATCAATGGCGAGATGCGCCGCCTCATGGACGACACCAGCCATATCGATGCCATCCTGCGCGATGGTGGCGAGCGGGCCGGTGCCCGCGCCGAAAAAGTGATGAACGACGTGCGCGACATCATCGGCTTCCTGCGTTAATAGTGTCCGGGGCGGCTCGATCCGCCCCGGATCCATCTTGTGCGGAGGCTTAGGCGCGGCATGGTTTCAAAACGTCTCTCCCGGCTGGAAGGCCACAGGCGCAAATTCATGGCCGTCATCGACGGCACGCCGGAATGCCAGCGGGCGGTCTATTATGCGGGCCGACGCGCCAAGAATTCGAATGGCGGCCTGGTGCTGCTCTATGTGATCCCCGACGGGGATTTCTCCCAGTGGATCGGTGTCGAGGCCATCATGCGGGCGGAAGCGCGCGAGGAGGCCGAATCCATCCTTGCCAAGACGGCGCAAAGCGTGCGCGAGACGATCGGGCTGGAGCCGGAAATCGCCATCCGCGAGGGCAGCGTCACCGAGCAGATCCATGCGCTGATCGAGGAAGACCGGGATATCGCCATTCTGGTTCTCGCGTCCGGTTCGGCCAAGGATGGTCCCGGCCCGCTGATTGCCTCTATCGCCGGCCGCAGCGCCGCCTTCCCGATTCCGGTCACCGTGCTGCCTGACAATCTCAGCAACGAGGATATAGACGCCCTCTGCTGACCTCGCGGAACCGCCACTTCCCCTCACCGGTTTATGACTTGTAAGCGGGAATGAAAGCGCCTATCTCTTTTGAAGAATTCTAAACTCGCTGCCGACTCCCCTAAGGAGAGACCCATGTTCATCCAGACCGAAGCGACCCCCAACCCCGCCACGATGAAGTTCCTGCCCGGCAAGGTGGTGCTGGAGCAGGGGACGGCCGATTTCCGCTCGGCCGAAGACGCCGATGCCTCGCCGCTGGCAGCCGCACTTTTCACCATTCCGGGTGTCACCGGCGTGTTCTTCGGCTATGATTTCGTCACGGTCTCGAAGAGCGATGCGGAATGGCAGCACCTGAAGCCGGCCATTCTCGGCGCCATCATGGAACACTACATGTCCGGCGCGCCGGTGATGAAGAGCGCCTCCGCCGGTGCTCAGGGCGGCAGCGAAGAGGGCGAGTTCTTCGAGCCCGGCGACGAGTCGATCGTCGCAACCATCAAGGAGCTGCTCGAAACCCGCGTGCGCCCGGCCGTTGCCCAGGATGGCGGCGATATTACCTTCAAGGGCTTCAGGGCCGGCAAGGTGTTCCTGAACATGAAGGGCGCCTGCGCCGGCTGCCCCTCGTCGACGGCCACGCTGAAGCATGGCGTGCAGAATCTGCTCCGTCACTTCATTCCTGAAGTGCAGGAAGTGGAAGCCGTCTGACACCCGTCCGGCCGCACCGTTTCCGCCATGATCATCCTCGCCCTCGATACGTCAGGTGTGGACTGTTCCGCTGCCATTTATGACAGCGAGGCGGACCGCCTGCTGGCAAGCCTGACCGAACGGCTGGGCAAAGGCCATGCGGAGCGTCTGCCCGGCATGGTCGAGGCGGTGCTTTCGGCAGCCGGCCTTTCCCTTAACGCCATCCAACGCATCGCCGTCACCATCGGTCCCGGCTCCTTCACCGGCATTCGCACGGGGGTGGCTGCTGCGCGCGGCTTTGCGCTGGCGCTCGGCATTCCCTCGGTCGGCATATCGACGCTTGCGATCCTTGCAGAACACTGGCTGAAAAGCGGTGGCGAAGGCCCGGTTCTTTCCGCCATGGATGCAAAGCGCGGCGAAATCTATGCCCAGCCCTTCGATGCGAAGGGAACACCGCTCGCCGCCGCCGCAGCGCTCGATGTTCCATCCTTCCGGGCCATGGCCGAGTATTATGGCGGACGAATCACCGGTTCGGCGGCGGGCCTTCTGTCCGAAGCCGGAATTCCCGGTGATGCGGATGCCTTCGACATGCTTGCCCTTGCCCGCCTCGGCCGTGATGCCACGCCCGGCGAAAGACCGAAGCCGCTCTATCTCCGCGCGCCCGATGCCAAGCCACAGGCCGGGTTCGCCCTTTCCCGGACGTGACCGCCGTGCTCGACAACTATCTGAACCGCAAGCATGAATTCGAGATCCTGCCGATGGCGACAGCCGATTGTCCGGCCGTCTCGCTGCTGCATGGGGAGAGATTTGCCCAGCGCTGGGGCGACGGGGAATTTCACAGCCTTCTCGCCCAGCCGTCGGTCTTCGGCTTCGTCGCGCGCCAGACAACCGGCCTCTTCAAGCCGCCGCTTGCGGGCTTCGTCCTGTCCCGGGAGGCGGCAGGCGAGGCGGAAATCCTGACCATTGCCGTCAGCCAGAAGCTTCAGCGCTCCGGTCTCGGCTGGCGGCTGATGCAGGCGGCGATGCGCGAAACCCGCAATCGCGGCGGTTCGGTCCTCTTCCTGGAGGTCGATGACGGCAACCATTCCGCCCTTGGCCTCTACCGCAAGCTGGGCTTCGAGAAGGTGGGCGAAAGGCCCGCCTATTACACCGCGCCCGATGGCCGCCGTGCCACGGCGCTTGTCATGCGCCGCGTTCTTGGCTAGGTCCATACGGATAGAGTTTTTTCCGGGGTGCGGCTGAAGCGATGGGCAACCTGTCCAAGACATTGGAGGAGCTTTGCGCGGCGCGCGGCATGCGCATGACCGGCCAGCGCCGGATTATCGCCCGCATCCTCGACGAATCGGCCGACCACCCTGATGTGGACGAGCTCTACCGCCGCGCCTCCCGGGTGGATTCGCGCATCTCGATTTCCACCGTCTACCGCACGGTGAAGCTTCTCGAAGACACGGGCGTCATCGCCCGCCATGCCTTCCGCGACGGGCGGGCCCGCTACGAGACCGTTCCCGCCGAACACCATGATCATCTGATCGACCTCAAGACCGGCCGTGTGATAGAATTCCGCTCGCCCGAGATCGAAGCCCTTCAGGAGCGCATCGCCCGGGAACACGGATTCAAGCTGGTGGATCATCGCCTCGAACTTTATGGCGTGCCGCTGAAAAAAGACGAGCGCTGAGATGCTGAAGCCAGAAAGCGGACCGGGGATTGTAAGCCGCCTGCGGATCTGCTTCGTCCTCCTGTCCATCGTGCTGGTCACGCTCGTTCTCCTGCCAATCCATCTTTTCTGCCTTGCCTTCGGGCTGAAGCTCTGGCGGCGCATTCCCCGGCTCTGGCACAGGGCCGCTTGCCAGCTTCTGGGCCTGAAGGTGCGTCTGCACGGCACCGTGGAAACGCGCCGGCCGCTCATGATCGCCGCCAACCATATTTCCTGGAAGGATATCCTCGTTCTCGGCTCGATCATGGATGTGGTCTTCATCGCCAAGGAGGAGGTGCGCGACTGGCCGGTCTTCGGGCTGCTCGCCAGGCTCCAGCGCTCGATTTTCGTCCGGCGGGACGAGCCGCGCAAGGTCGGCAAGCAGGCCAATGAAATTGCGAGCAGGCTTGCCGATGGCGAGGTGGTGGTGCTGTTTCCCGAAGGAACCACCTCCGACGGCAACCGGCTGATGGACATCAAGTCCTCGCTGTTTGGAGCTGCCGCCTCCGCGGTGCCGCACAGTCCGAATGGCAAGGTTTATGTGCAGCCCGTCACCATTGCCTATACGGGCATTCACGGCATGCCCATGGGCCGGTTCCATCGGCCGATTGCCGCCTGGCCGGGCGATATCGGCCTCATGCCCCATCTGGGCGGCATCCTGAAGACGGGCGCCATCGAGGTGGATGTGAGCTTCGGCGAAACCGTGACCTTCGATGCCGAAAGCAACCGCAAGCGCCAGAGCGCGCTCATCAAGGATCGCATCCGCCAGATGCTGGAAGACAGTCTCCGGGGCCGCCTGCCGCATTGAACGCCGCCGCGGCATTTTCCCGATTCCCATCGGGGCGAAAAGCCACTAAATAGCGCCCATGAGCACCGAACCTTACCTTGATGCCGATCCGTCCGCCCAGACGGGCGCGGCCACCCCGACCAATGCGCGCAAGGTCTTCATCAAGACCTATGGCTGCCAGATGAACGTCTATGACAGCGACCGCATGAGCGATGCGCTGTCCCGCGATGGCTATGTGGCGACCGAAACCATGCAGGATGCGGATCTGGTGCTGATCAACACCTGCCATATCCGGGAGAAGGCCGCCGAGAAGGTCTATTCCCAGCTCGGCCGCCTGCGCGAGATGAAGAAGGCCCGCGCCGCAGAAGGCCGGGAATTCATGATCGGGGTCACCGGCTGCGTCGCCCAGGCCGAGGGCGAGGAAATCCTGCGCCGGGCGCCCGCCGTCGATGTGGTGATCGGCCCGCAGACCTATCACCGCCTGCCCGAGGCGCTGAAGCGCGCCAAGGCCGGCGAACGGGTAGTCGATACGGAATATGCGCTTGAGGACAAGTTCAGCCATCTGCCGAGAGCGGAGGAGGCCAGGACCCGCAGCCGCGGCGTGACCGCCTTCCTGACCGTACAGGAGGGCTGCGACAAGTTCTGCACCTTCTGCGTGGTGCCCTATACCCGCGGCTCGGAAGTGTCCCGCCCCCTGGCCCAGGTAATGGAAGAGGCGCGCAATCTCGTTTCGGCCGGCGTGCGCGAGCTCACCCTTCTCGGGCAGAACGTCAATGCCTGGCATGGCAAGGACGAGGCGGGTCGCGAGCTGACGCTTGGCGATCTCCTCTATCGCCTGGCGGAAATTCCCGGCCTTGCCCGCCTGCGCTACACGACCAGCCATCCGCGCGACATGGACGAGCGGCTGATTGCCGCCCATCGGGATCTGCGCCTGCTGATGCCCTATCTGCACCTGCCGGTGCAGTCCGGCTCCGACCGCATCCTGAAGGCCATGAACCGCCGCCACACGGCCGAAGACTATGTGGCGCTGATCCGGCGCATTCGCGCCGCCCGCCCCGATATTGCCCTCTCCGGCGATTTCATCGTCGGCTTCCCCGGCGAGACGGAAGAGGATTTCGAGGACACGCTGCGCCTGATCCAGGAGGTGGGCTATGCCCAGGCCTTCTCCTTCAAATATTCGATCCGCCCCGGCACGCCGGGAGCCGAGCTTGAGGATCAGGTCGACGAGGACGTGAAGAGCGCCCGGCTGGAGCGGCTGCAGGCACTTCTTCTGCGCCAGCAGCAGGCCTTCAACGAAAGCCGCATCGGCATGGAATTCGATATCCTGCTCGAAAAGCCCGGCCGGCTGGAGGGCCAGCTGATCGGCCGTTCGCCCTGGCTCCAGTCGGTCAATGTGACGGGAAGGGCTGACGAAATCGGCTCGCTGGTGCGTGTCCGCATTGAGAGCACGGGGGCCAACAGCCTCTTCGGTACGCGGATCTGAGGGCATTTTCCGGTCGAAGGTTGTGCGAAGCCTGTTGAGGGCAGTTTCTCGCCCTTCACAAATCACCCGACACACACTAGCTTTGTAGCAGTCGACCAAGCACAGGAGCCCGATCGCTTGAACGGACACGAACTGGTTACTACCAAACCGCGCCAGTCCCGCACCTCCGAGACCGACGTCAATCACTTCGTCCTTACGTTCGAGAACAACCGACTTGCGAGCGAGCTTTTCGGTCAGTTCGATCAAAACCTCAAACTCCTGGAAAAACATCTGCGGATCGATGCCACGGCGCGGGGCAATTCCGTTTCCATTACCGGCGAGCTGATGGCGACCAACCAGGCAAGGCGCGCCCTCGACTTCCTCTATGACCGTCTGCAAAAGGGCGGTGCAGTGGAAGCCTCCGATGTGGAAGGCGCCATACGCATGGCCGTTGCCTCCGACGACCAGCTGACCCTGCCGACGATGGAGCGAAAGGCGAAGCTGTCCATGGCCCAGATCTCCACCCGCAAGAAGACGATCGCCGCCCGCACGCCGACGCAGGATGCTTATATGCGGGCGCTCGAGCGCAGCGAGCTGGTCTTCGGCGTCGGTCCTGCCGGCACCGGCAAGACCTATCTCGCCGTCGCCCATGCCGCCCAGCTTCTGGAACGGGGCGCCGTCGATCGCATCATCCTGTCCCGTCCGGCTGTGGAAGCGGGCGAGCGCCTCGGCTTCCTGCCCGGCGACATGAAGGAAAAGGTCGATCCCTATCTGCGGCCCCTCTATGACGCGCTCTACGACATGATGCCCGGCGACAAGGTGGAGCGGGCGATTACTGCCGGCGTCATCGAAATCGCGCCGCTCGCCTTCATGCGCGGCCGCACGCTGGCCAATGCCGCCGTCATCCTCGACGAGGCGCAGAACACCACATCCATGCAGATGAAGATGTTCCTCACCCGTCTAGGCGAAAATGCCAGGATGATCGTCACCGGCGATCCGAGCCAGGTGGATCTTCCCCGCGGGGTGAAATCCGGCCTGGTCGAGGCGCTGCAGATCCTGCCGGGGATCGAGGGTATCTCCATCGTCCGCTTCAAGGATGTGGACGTGGTGCGCCATCCGCTCGTCGCCCGCATCGTGCGCGCCTATGATGCCGATACGGCCATCGTGGACGACAGCGAGCAGCCCGACCGCTGACCATGAGCCCGACAAACACCAACAAGCGTCTCGACATTCAGGCGAGCGTCGAAGAGGGCAGCTGGCCGGAAGAAGCCGTGCTGGAGGCTCTCTCGACCCGCGTTCTGGAACGCGCCGCCCTTTATCTCGAAGAGCGGGAAGGGCAGCCTTTTGGCACCCACCCGCTCGAAGTCTCGCTCGTCTTCACCGACGATCCGTCGATCCGCGAGATCAACCGCGAATGGCGCGATCAGGACAAGCCCACCAATGTTCTGTCCTTTCCTGCCTTTCCGCTGGAGCCGGGCGGCAAGCCCGGCCCGATGCTGGGCGATATCGTACTTGCGCGCGAAACCATAGAGCGGGAGGCGGCCGATCTCGGCAAACCGGTGGAGGCCCACCTGACCCATCTTCTGGTGCATGGATTTCTCCACCTATTCGGCTATGATCACATGGATGCCGAGGAGGCCGAGGAAATGGAAGGCCTTGAGACTCGCATTCTTTCGGAACTTGGGATATCAGATCCCTATGCCGGGCAGGACCCGGTCTGACATATTGGTACGATGAACGACTTGAACACCACACCGGCCCACGAGGCCAAGGAATCGGCGAACACGGACGACCCTTCGAGTACGTCCAGAACGGAGCCGGCTGCGAAATCTGCGGTCTCGTTCTGGTCTCGCGCGGCCCGCATCTGGCGCCCGCAGCAGGGCTCCAAGCTGAGGCAGGATCTCGCAGAGGCGCTTCTTTCCGGTGAAAGCTTCGATAATGCCTTCTCGCCCGAAGAGCGGGCGATGCTGCACAATATCCTCCGCTTCCGCGAGGTGCGCGTCGAGGATGTCATGGTGCCGCGCGCCGATATCGAGGCGGTGGATATCAACACCACCATCGGCGAGCTGATGGTGATCTTTGAGGAATCCGGCCGCTCGCGCATGCCGGTCTACAGCGAAACGCTGGATGATCCGCGCGGAATGGTCCATATCCGCGACCTTCTCTCCTATGTCACCAAGCAGGCGCGCAACAAGCGCCGCAATGGCAGCGCCAAGCCCGCGGCCGGCGCGGACAAGGCCGAGGTAAAGGCTACGCCAAAGCCCGCCATGGATCTCGGCCGCGTGGATCTGGCAAAGACGATCGGGGAGGCAGGCATCCTGCGCAAGGTCCTCTTCGTCCCGCCCTCCATGCTTGCTTCCGACCTGCTGGAACGCATGCAGGCCAACCGCACCCAGATGGCCCTCGTCATCGACGAATATGGCGGCACGGACGGTCTCGCCTCCCATGAGGACATCGTGGAAATGGTCGTCGGCGACATCGATGACGAGCATGACGACGAAGAAGCCATGTTCACCCAGACCTCCGACGACGTCTTCGTCGCCGATGCGCGGGTGGAACTTGAAGAGCTTGCCGAGGCGATCGGCCCCGATTTCGAGATTGCCGACCGGGTCGACGACATCGATACGCTGGGCGGGCTGATCTTCTCGGCGCTGGGCCGCATCCCCGTGCGCGGGGAGGTGGTGCAGGCCCTGCCGGGCTTCGAGTTCCACGTGCTCGATGCCGACCCGCGCCGCATCAAGAAGGTCCGGATCACCCGCCGGCGGGGCGCCGTGCGCCGCCGCGTCACCAAGGGCGAGGGCGAAGCGGGCGGAGCCGACGGCATGGGAATAACCCAGGCGGAACGCCAGCCGGATGATGCCGAACAATAGCCGCATCGGGCGTAGCGGGCCGACCATCGGCATGTTTTTGCCGTCCGGGAGGACAAACCACGCATATTTTGAAAGACTGGGGGCCTGTTGATTCGCTGACGGCATGGGGGGATGCGTGGAACGACTGGCAAGCTGGGTGATGTTGCAATGGGGCTGGAAACGGGCCCTGATCGCCCTTCTGGCCGGGGCTTGCGGTGCCCTTGCCACGGCGCCCTTCAGCCTGCCCATCGTCTTCTTCCTGTCCTTTCCGCTGCTCGTCTGGCTGATGGACGGGCTCGCTGCGGCACCCGGAGCGGGCGCATTCGGCAAGCTCCGCGCCGCCTTTTTCACCGGCTGGCTCTTCGGCTTCGGCTATTTCGTCGGCAGTCTCTGGTGGATCGGCAATGCGCTGCTGGTGGAGGCGGATGAATTCGCCTGGGCGCTTCCCCTGGCGATCCTGGGTCTGCCTGCCTATCTCGCGCTCTATTATGGCCTTGCGGCCGCCATGGCCCGCCTCTTCTGGTCGGATGGCGTGGGGCGGATCGCCGCCCTTGCCGCCGCCTTTGCGATTGCCGAATGGCTGCGGGGCTGGCTTGCCACCGGCTTTCCCTGGAATGCCATCGGCTATGCCGCAATGCCCATTCCGCTGCTCATGCAGTCGGTCCATTTCGCCGGCCTTTTCGGCGTGACGGCGGGAGCGGTCTTCGTCTTTTCCGCACCGGCGCTTCTCGGCACGCGTCGCGGGCTGGTGCCCGGCGCGCTTGTCGCCTGCCTGTTACTCGCAGCTCATGTGGGCTACGGCGCCTATCGCCTGCAGGAAACCCCTGCAACACCCGCCGCCAAGGGGCCGGTCATCCGCCTCGTCCAGCCGGTCATCGACCAGATGAAGAAGATGGATGACAAGGAGAAATCCGCCGTCTTCGAAGAACATCTCAGGCTTTCGACCGAAAAGCTGCCCGGGGTTGCCGACAAGCCCAATATCATCGTCTGGCCGGAAACCTCGATCCCCTTCATCCTCACGGACAATCAGGATGCGCTGACCCGCATTGCCGACGTGCTCGACGACGACCAGATCCTGATTGCCGGCGCCGTACGCGAGGAGGCCCCGGCGGCCGGCTCCTCGTCCTCGCGCTACTACAATGCGATCCTGGTGATCGATGGCCGCGGCAACATCATCGCCGGCGCGGACAAGGTGCATCTCGTGCCTTTCGGCGAATATGTGCCCTTCGAGGACTTCATCCTCAATCTCGGCATCCGTGCCGTGGCGCAGATGCCGGGGGGCTATTCGGCCGCCGCGGTTCCGCGCCTCCTGGAGCTGCCGGGCGGCATCAAGCTCTATCCGCTGATCTGCTATGAAGCGATCTTTCCGGACGAAATTGCCGAGGCCGTGAACGAGGCAACCGCACTCGTCAACATCACCAATGATGCTTGGTTCGGCAATTCGCCGGGGCCTTACCAGCACTTCCTGCAGGCCCGAATCCGCGCGGTGGAAACGGCAACGCCGATGATTCGCGATGCGAATAACGGAATATCCGCAATCATGAACAATCGCGGAGAAATTATTTCTGGTCTTGACCTGAATGCAAAAGGCGCGGTTCAAGCGACCTTGGGTAGTTCAGTTGAGAAAAAATGGTCGCATGCCGACAGAAACCTGCACTTTTGGTTGATTGTATTTTTGCTGATTTTATGGGCTGCTTTCTCACGCGTTAGTTTTAAAAGCAGAACGAATTGACCTAAAACCCCCAAAATTGCATAGTGTTTATATGGGGGCGATGACCGGGACAAAGATAATGACGCCGCGTTGTTACAGCACGGCGCTTGGGTCGTTGGCGGTACCCACAGGGGAAGAGTTGAACCGATTATTAGGACCGCAAGATGATTGAGAACAAGAAGAAACCAAATCCGATCGACATTCATGTCGGCAGCCGGATTCGGTTGCGCCGGACAATGCTGGGAATGAGCCAGGAAAAACTGGGTGAAAGCCTTGGCATTACGTTCCAGCAGATTCAGAAATACGAAAAGGGCACCAACCGCGTTGGTGCGAGCCGTCTTCAGAACATTTCCAATATTTTGAATGTGCCGGTATCCTTCTTCTTCGAGGACGCGCCCGGCGAGGCGCAATCCGCCCTTTCGGGCATGGGGGAATCCTCCAGCTCCAACTATGTCGTGGATTTCCTGTCCTCCTCCGAAGGGCTGCAACTGAACCGAGCATTCGTAAAGATTAATGATCCCAAGGTGCGCCGTCGCCTCGTGGATCTGGTCAAGGCGCTCGCCGCCGAAGCGGACATGGAATAAGCGTTCCCCTTTTGGGATCTGGATCGAAGGCGGCCGGTGAGCCGCCTTTTTTCATGCGCGCATGCAGGAAATGCGGGCTTGGTAAGCTTCACATAAAGATATCTCTATATCCTTCTGTCCTTGTCATTGTCCGTTCTTCCGGCTACTAGAGACATCGTCTTTTTCTTTGAGGGGAATCCCGCATGCGCAGCAACTATCTTTTCACCAGTGAATCCGTGGCTGAAGGTCATCCCGACAAGGTTTGCGACCGGATATCCGATGAAATCGTGGATCTCGTCTATCGTGAGGCCGCCAAGACGGGCGTGGACCCCTGGAGCGTGCGCATTGCCTGCGAGACCCTCGCCACCACCAATCGCGTGGTGATTGCCGGCGAGGTTCGCCTGCCGCCGAGCCTTCTGAAGAAGGACAAGGATGGCAAGGACGTCATCAACCCCTCGAAATTCAAGGCCGCCGCCCGTCGCGCCATCCGCGACATTGGCTATGAGCAGGACGGTTTCCACTGGAAGACGGCCAAGATCGACGTGCTCCTGCATTCGCAGTCGGCCGATATTGCTCAGGGCGTCGACAATGCCGCCGACCGCCAGGGCGACGAAGGCGCCGGCGACCAGGGCATCATGTTCGGCTATGCCTGCCGCGAAACCCCGGATCTCATGCCGGCCCCGCTCTATTACTCGCACCGCATCCTCCAGCTGCTTGCCGCCGCCCGCAAGAAGGGCGAAGGCGATGCCGGCAAGCTCGGCCCGGATGCCAAGAGCCAGGTCACGGTGCGCTATGTCGACGGCAAGCCGAGCGACGTGGTCTCGATCGTTCTCTCCACCCAGCATCTCGATGAAAGCTGGGATTCGGCGAAGGTCCGCAGCGTCGTGGAGCCTTATATCCGCGAAGCGCTCGGGGACCTGAAGATCGCCGATGACTGCAAGTGGTACATCAACCCCACGGGCAAGTTCGTGATCGGCGGCCCGGATGGCGATGCAGGCCTCACCGGCCGCAAGATCATCGTGGATACCTATGGCGGCGCAGCGCCCCATGGTGGCGGCGCCTTCTCCGGCAAGGACACGACCAAGGTGGACCGTTCGGCCGCCTATGCGGCACGCTACCTCGCCAAGAACGTCGTGGCCGCTGGCCTCGCCGATCGCTGCACGATCCAGCTGTCCTACGCCATCGGCGTGGCCCAGCCGCTCTCGGTCTATGTGGATCTGCACGGCACGGGTTCGGTCACCGACGAGCAGGTCGAGAACGCCATCCGCAAGGTCATGGACCTCTCGCCCTCGGGCATCCGTCGTCATCTGGATCTCAACAAGCCGATCTATGCAAAGACCGCTGCTTATGGCCATTTCGGCCGCAAGGCCGGCCGTGACGGGTCCTTCTCCTGGGAAAAGCTTGACCTCGTCAAGGCCCTGAAGGACGCCGTCAAGGCCGCGGCATAAGGGCGGCGTGATGACCGACCAGGAACGCCGCAGCCGGGCGACCGAAGCCTTTTTCGGTCGCCGCAAGGGTAAACCGCTGCGGGATGCACAAGCCGAGGCCATGGCCTCGGCTTTGCCGACTTTGAAGATCGATCTCGAAGTGCCGGCTCCGGCCGACCTCGCCTCGCTGTTCCCGGCCGCTGTCGAGCGTATCCGGCTGGAAATCGGCTTTGGCGGGGGCGAGCATCTGGCGCACCGCGCCGCCGAGCAGCCGAAGACCGGGTTCATCGGCGTAGAGCCTTTCGTCAATTCCATGGCGAAGATGCTGGCAAAGATCGAGGAGCGCGGACTTTCCAATGTCCGGCTTTATGACGACGACGCCACCCAGTTGCTGGACTGGCTGCCCGCCGGTTCCATCGACCAGATCGATCTTCTCTATCCCGATCCCTGGCCGAAGAAGAAGCACTGGAAACGCCGTTTCGTCTCGGAGGTCAATCTCGACCGGTTTCATCGCGTGCTGAAGCCTGGCGGGCTGTTCTGCTTCGCTTCGGATATCGATACCTATGTGAACTGGACGCTTCTTCACTGCCGGGATCACGGCGGATTTGAATGGCAAGCCCGCAATGCGAGCGATTGGCTTCAGCCATTCGAGACCTGGCCGGGGACGCGATACGAGGCCAAGGCGCGGCGAGAGGGGCGGTCCTCTGCCTATCTTACGTTCCAGCGCGTCTAGGGCGCGCTGGCCATTCCGTCATCGGCAACGGTCAGTGCAGGCTGACTGTTTTCAGATCGTCCTCAGCCGCCTTGAAGAAGGTGCTGGAACGGTTGTCCGTCAGGAGAATCGGCGTGCCGTCGGCGCCGAACAGGGCCCACAGGTCAAGTGCCGGATCGATCTCCGGTGCCTCCGGAAAGCAGCGGGATACTTCCTCGGAACGCATCTTCCTGATGTAGCCGACTTCCCCCGCACCGAGATGGGCGAGCTCCGACTGGGTCAGTTGTGCATGAACGTCTTTCATCATTCCGGTCCCTCCAGAATAAGGGTTACGGCAGTACTTGCCGTTGCTTCAGTTTGAAACCGAAATGTTAATTTTCCTCACCATACGCTCCGGTTCCGGGCGAATGAGATCGATGGAAAGCAGACCATTTTTCAGGCTCGCTCCGAGAACCTGCATTCCATCCGCCAGAACGAAGCTGCGCTGGAACTGCCGGGCGGCAATGCCGCGATAAAGATAGTCGCGCTCGCCCTGGTCCTGCTGCCGTCCGCGGATCATCAGCTGGTTCTCCTCGGTGGTCACATCCAGTTCCTCCTCGGAAAAACCGGCGACCGCCAGGGTGATTCGCAGCCTCTCGGGCAGGTTCCGGCTGTGGTCGCCGGACAGTCTCTCGATATTGTAGGGAGGGTAGCCATCGCTCGCCTTGGCGATGCGTTCCAGCGTCTTTTCCATGGCGTCAAAGCCCAGCAGAAGCGGGCTTGCAAAAGGGGGCATGCGGCTCATCGTCTTTCAAGTCCTTGCAGTCAAGCGACCCATCCGGACCCTGACGGCGTGGCGCCCCTGCGGCATCCGGTTGCCTGAATATGGGGCCCGTTCCGCGCCGTTGCAAGTTCTTCAGAGGTTGTCCGGGGCTGCTGACCGCTGCGGTTTTTACCGTTTGGTAAAAGCAGATCTTGACAGACCTGTCCGGGGCTTGTCAGTTGCGCTATCGCTGACCGAGAGAGGCTTACTGGGGACAGGCATGACCGAGAAAAGAAAGATCATCATCGATACGGATCCGGGGCAGGATGACGCCGCCGCCATATTCCTGGCCTTCGGCAGCCCGGACGAAATCGATCTGCTTGGCATCACCACGGTCGCGGGAAATGTGCCCCTGAGCTACACCTCCCGCAATGCGCTGATTTTGTGCGAACTTTGCAACCGCCCTTCGGTGAAGGTTTTTGCCGGCGCCGATCGCCCCCTGAAGCGCCCGCTGGTGACCGCCGAACATGTTCACGGCAAGACGGGCCTCGACGGCCCCGTGCTGGAAGAGCCGAAGCTCGAACTTCAGAAGCAGCATGCGGTGGATTTCATCATCGAGACGCTGCGCAACGAACCGGCCGGCACCGTGACGCTCTGCACGCTCGGACCCCTGACGAATATCGCAACCGCGCTGACCCGTGCTCCCGATATCGCTCCCCGCGTGCGTGAACTCGTGATGATGGGCGGCGGCTTCTTCGAGGGCGGCAACATCACGCCCGCGGCGGAATTCAACATCTATGTGGATCCCGAGGCCGCCAAGATCGTGTTTGGCGCCGGCATTCCCATGGTCATGATGCCGCTCGACGTGACCCATCAGCTGCTGACCCGCAAGGACCGCGTGGCCCGCATGCGCGCCATTGGCTCGCCCCCCGCCATTGCCATGGTGGAAATGCTGGAATTCTTCGAGCGCTTCGATGTGGAGAAATACGGCTCCGATGGCGGCCCGCTGCATGATCCGACCGTGATCGCCTATCTCCTGAAGCCCTCGCTCTTCTCCGGCCGTCTGTGCAATGTCGAGATTGAAACCGGGTCTGAACTGACGGCGGGCATGACGGTGGTCGACTGGTGGCATGTGACCGATCGCAAGCGCAATGTGCAGGTCATGCGCCATGTGGATGCCGATGGCTTCTTCGATCTTCTGATCGAGCGTTTTGCCCGTATCTGACCCCGATCGCCTAAGACCTTGGCTTTAGAGAAAAGGCCCGCAATCCTGAGAGGATTGCGGGCCTTTCGCATGGCAGTGCCTTGCGGCGGGATCTCAGAATTCCTCCCAGTCCGCATTGACCGCAAGGGCGGTTGCGCCCGCGGTGCGGGGTGCGGCGGCCGGACGGGACGGGGCGGCTACGGGAGCAGCCGGCGCCTTCCGGGGAAGAGGGGCGGTCGCACGCGGCGCCGGAGCGGTCGCCACAGGGGCGGCCGGTCGGACCATGCCGGAGGTGGTAAAGCGGCTCACCACCTGCTTCAGTGTATTGGCCTCGTCGCTCAGCACATGGCTTGCCGCCGTGGTTTCTTCCACCATCGCGGCGTTCTGCTGGGTGACCTGGTCCATCTGGTTGACGGCCGCATTGATTTCCTTCAGGCCCGCCGCCTGTTCGCTGGCGGAGGAGGATATCTGCAGGATCAGGCTGTTGATCTGCATGACCTGATCGGAAATCCGGCCAAGCGCGGTTCCCGCCTGCGCCACCAGCTCCACGCCCTCCTTGACCTGGATGCCGGACGTGTTGATGAGCGTCTTGATTTCCTTGGCCGCGCTGGCAGACCGCTGAGCAAGCTCGCGCACTTCCTGGGCAACCACCGCGAAGCCCTTGCCGGCTTCCCCGGCGCGCGCCGCTTCCACGCCGGCATTCAGCGCCAGAAGGTTGGTCTGGAAGGCGATCTCGTCGATCACGCCGATGATGCGCGAAACCTGCAGCGAGGATTGCTCGATGCCGCGCATGGAATCGATAGCTTTCTGCACGATCTCGCCGGAGCGTTCCGCATCGCTGCAGGCCGTATTGACGGTGGTTGCCGCCACGCTGGCATTATCGGCGCTGGAATTGACCTGTTCGGTGATCTGGTTGAGCGCCGCTGCGGTTTCTTCGAGGCTTGCCGCCTGCTGTTCCGTGCGGTGCGAGAGATCATTGGCGCTCCGGCTGATTTCCGACGTGCCACTATTGATGTTATGCACGGTGGAATTCAGCGTGAGGATGGTTTCCTCGAGGCTTTGCAGCGCGCTGTTGAAGTCCTGCTTCAGCGCCGCATAATTTCCCGGGAAATTGTCCTCGATGCGGTAGGCGAGGTTGCCGCGCGACAGTTCTGCCAATGCGGTGCCAAGGGACTGTACCACATGGCGCTGCAGATTACCCGACTCGGCGCGCTCCTGGTCATTGCGCGACCGTTCCTCTTCGGCTGCGGCACGCTGGACCTGGTTTTCGTTCTCCAGATTGCGGGCATCGGCAAGGGCATGACGGAAGGTTTCGAGCGCGGTTGCCACGGCGCCGATCTCGTCGGTGCGGTCCTGGCCGGAGACGGGCTGTTCGTAGCGGCCGCTCGAAAGCGTGCCCACATCGGCCACCAGCGCGTCGAGCGGCTTCTTCACGAAGACACGGACAGCGAAATAGAGGGCGGCCATGACGGCAAGAAGCATGACCAGACCGCCGGCAGCCATCATCCAGGTCTGCGCGTTTACCACTGCGGAAATGGCCGATACCGGCACGTCGACAAGCACGACCCAGCGTGCATTGAGGTCCGGAAGCTGGAAAGGATAGACGACGCGATAAATATCGCGGCCATCGGCATCCACCTGGTTGCGCAGAATGGAGGCCGTGCCATCCTTCAGCGCCGCGTCGATTTCGCTCTTGCCTTCGCCTTCGAAGGGCTTGATCAGCTGCTTTTCGGTGGGCGCGACGATCCACTTTCCGCTCTGGGAAATCAGGAGGACGCGGCCGCTTTCCAGCGGGTGCTGGCTGCTCAGCCGCTTGGCAATCGAGGAGAGCGAGATATCGACGCCCGCAACGCCGATCAGCTTGCCTTCCGACTGCACGGGATAGGCGATGGAGGTGATGACTTCCTTCACTTCCTCGGTCGTATAGGGATCGGTAATGCTGCCCTGCAGCGTCTTGGCGGGCACGGAATACCAAGCATCCTTGTAACTTTCGCCGAAGGTGGAGAGCTTAATGCCGCCTTCCTTCTTCTTCGTCCAGTAGGGCGTGAAGATGCCGTTCTTGTTGCCGCCAAGCTCCAGTTTGTCCTTCACGCTGTCCTGCTCGCCGTCGATGGCCTTCGGCTCTTCCTGCATCCAGCTGCCGAAGGCGAAGTCATACTGCTCCACATTGGCCTTGAGGATGTCGATCACCCCCTTGCGGTCGAGATACTTGCCGTCGTGCGACCGGCCGATCACGCCGGACATAGAGCGTGCCGCACCGGCAAGCTGCGCCACGTCGGCACCGATGGAATTGGCAATGGAGCTGGCTTCGGCACGCGCCTGATCGAGCGTCAACTTTTCCACCCGGTTGCGGGTCTCGGAAATCAGCACCGCATTGGTGGTGAAAAGGACTGCCGTGATCGCAATGCCGCTGACGGCGATCAGTTTTAGGGCAATGGTCGTGAAACGGGAATTGAGCATGGGGCCTCGACAATGGGGGTCCGTTCTGCGGGAACCCGACGCGGGTATGCTCTTTCATGGAGCGGAAAGGCGCATCGCAGCCATGTGCTGCCCACATCGCGCCTCATGCAGGGAGGCTAGCTGGCCGTTATTAATTAAAAATAAAAACAAGGATTGCAGGCCGCTTACTGAGCCACACAAAATATCGGGTGTGCGAGATGTAATACTCGCGTCTTAAGGATCCGGGAGGAAAATTACTCGGCAGCGAGCTTCCCGTCGACCTCTTCGGCCAGCGGAATGGAGGGCTGGGCGCCCGCCTTGAGGCAAGCCAGCGAGCCGGCGACGGCCGCCCGGCGCAGTGCCTTCTCGAAGGGCATGCCGCTTTCGAGCGAAGCCGCGAAATAGCCGCAGAACGTATCGCCCGCACCCACCGTATCGACCGGCTCGATCTTCAGTCCGGCGGCGCGATGCAGCTTGCCGTCGCGAATGGCAACTACGCCTTCGCTGCCCAGGGTCACGATGATGGTCTGGCCGTTTTCCTGATGCAGGCGTTTCAGCTGCGCGATCCGCTCGTCGGCAGAAAGCTTCTCCTGCCCGGCCAGCCGCTCGAACTCGGTCTCGTTGGCAATCACGATGCTCGCCTTGCGGCCCAGCTCCGCCGCCCGGTCGATGAGCGGCGCGATGTTGATGACGGTCGTGATGCCCTTGGCATGGGCGGCTTCCAAGGCCGCTTCCACCGCCTCGGAGGGCACTTCCAGCTGCACGAGCAGATAATCGCCCCGTTTCATGCCGGAAATGGCGGCCCGGGCATCTTCCGCCGAAACGGCGGCATTGGCGCCGGGCACCACCGCAATCATGTTCTCGCCATCCCCGCCCACGAGGATCAGCGCGGTGCCGGTCGGATGCGGCGAAGTCTTCACCGCCTGCATGTCAACCGCGGCCACATGCATCATGGCCGTTGCCTGCGCCGCGAAGGGGTCGTCGCCGACCGCGCCTACCATCTTCACCTGGGCACCGGCGCGCTTTGCAGCAAGCGCCTGGTTGGCTCCCTTGCCGCCCGCCGCCGTGGAAAAGCTGGTTCCCGAAACGGTTTCGCCCGGCTTGGGAAGCCGGATGGTGGTGGCAACGAGGTCCATGTTGATGGAGCCGAGGACAGTGATCATGATCTCATTCCGGATGCTGGTCTTGGCATGGACAGTGCCCGACCGCTTCACTCCTCGTCAACCACTCTGAGCCGCAATTTGCCCGTCGCACTATCGGCGAAGCGGGCCACTTCGTTTTTTTCCCCGGATTTTGCTGGCTCTGCCGGCTCGGGTAGATCGAGCCCGGAAATGCGCTCGCCCCGGCGCATGATCTTGGCGGTCGAAACCACGATCGATTCGATGTCCTTCTGGCTCTGGCCGAAATGGGTCTGCAGCTTGCCCACACGCTCGTCGAGCCGCTCGAGATCCTGCAGCAGGGAGGCGACTTCCGCCTGGATGAGATGGGCCTGTTCCCGCATGCGCTGGTCCTTGAGAAGCGCCTGCAGCAATTGCACCGAGAGCATGAGAAGCGACGGCGAGACGATCATGACTCGAAGTTTCTGCGCCCGCTGCACGATTGCCTCGAAGCGCTCGTGCAGGTCGGCAAAGATCGATTCGGAGGGGACGAAGAGAAACCCCGTCTCCTGGGTCTCGCCGGGAATGAGATATTTCTCCGCTATTGCCCGGATGTGGATATCCATGTCCCGGCGGAAGAACTGCGCTGCCGCCTGCCGCCGCTCCGCATCGGGCGCATCCCGAAAGGCGTTCCAGCTTTCCAGGGGGAATTTCGCGTCGATGACGAGCCCCGGCGCGCCGTTCGGCATGGAGACGAGGCAGTCGGGGCGGTTGCCATTGGAAAGCGTCGCCTGGAAACTGTAGCTGCCGAAGGGCAGGCCATCCGCGATGATGGCTTCCATGCGCCCCTGTCCGAAGGCGCCGCGCGTCTGCTTGTTGGAAAGAATGGCCTGGAGGCCCGCCATGTCCCGGGCAAGGGTCTGGATATTGGCCTGCGCCGCGTCGATGACCGCAAGCCGCTCGGCAAGCCGCCGGAGATTGCCATGGGTCGCCTCCGCCTGCGCCTGCAGCGCATGTCCGACCCGCCCGGTCATCCCGTCGATCCGCTCCCCCACCAGACCATTCAGCTCCGCCTGCCGCCGGTCAAGCATGTCCGTCAGCGTCTGGATGCGCCCCTGCATTTCCGCCTGTGCCTGGAGGAGGGCGCTGATCGCCTGCTCGCCAGCGCCATTGGCACGCCGGCCCCAGAGGCCGAAGATCACAACCGTAAGGACCGAAAGCAGGACCAGCCCCAGAAGCCCATAGAATTCAGCCTCGCTCATCGATCTGAAAAAATTTCCCACCATTCGCAATCCGTTGGCCCGGGTTTGTCTTGTGTCAAAGGATCAAAACATGAACATTCCGCTATGGCAAGGTGAATGCAGAAATATTATCTTCTGCTTTCGGAGGTGTAAAATCGCGGAAGGGTACACTTTAGCGGGCGAAAACTCGTAGAATTGGCTTAATTCAATATTTACCCAAAAAGTTGTTTATGTAAATTAATATAGATTAAAATTGCGATGGATGTTCGCATAGGTCGCAGGAGATATACATGACCGATAATAATGCGCGCCGGGACCTGGACAAGCGCCTGGACTTCATTGGCCTCGACGATCAGGCCCGCAAGACCCTTCGCAATCTCAGCCCCGTGATTCGCGAGGCCATGGATGCGGGTCTCGATGCCTTCTATCGCAAGGTGGCTGCCGTTCCGGAAACGGCGGCCTTCTTCCGCAACGATCAGCACATGAAGGGGGCGAAACGCCGCCAGCTGGATCACTGGGGGATCGTCTCCAGCGGCGAATATGACGTTCGCTATGTCCAGGGTGTCCAGGCGATTGGCGCCACCCATGCCCGTATCGGTCTGGAGCCCCGCTGGTATATCGGCGGTTACGGGCTGCTCTTGGAGCAGGTGATCCATGCGGTGGCGGAAAAGCGCTGGCCTTCGCGCTTCGGCAAGGGGCGCTCGAAAGAGCTGGCCTCCGAGATCTCGGCCATCGTGAAGGCCGCGATCCTCGACATGGATTATTCGATCTCCGTCTATCTCGACAAGCTCGAGGAGCAGCGCCAGCAGGCCGAGGCCTCCCGTCTGCTGGTTGAGAAAGAACAGAACGAGGCGCTCGCCGCGCTGACGAAAACTCTGGAAGACCTTTCCAAGGGCAATTTGGAAACCCGCATGCCGGAAGGTCTCGCGTCCGGCTTCCAGAACATGGTCGATGATTATAACAATGCCGCGGAAAACCTGCGCGTGGCGCTGTCAACCGTGCGCCATGCCGCCGAAAAAATCCTTGGCAGCACCGGCTCGATCGCCGAAGCCACGGACGATCTGGCAAGGCGCACCGAGCAGCAGGCGGCCGGACTTGAGGAAAGCACGGCCGCGCTTCAGGAGCTCACCGGCAATGTTTCCGTGACGGCCAAGGGTGCCAAGCAGGCATCGGATGTCGTCGGTCAGGCGCTCAAGGAGGCCCATGTCTCCGGCGAGGTCGTTACCAAGGCGGTCAGCGCCATGGGTGCCATCGAGAAATCCTCCGATGAAATCTCTAAGATCATCGGCGTCATCGATGAGATCGCCTTCCAGACCAACCTTCTGGCGCTGAATGCCGGCGTCGAGGCCGCCCGTGCCGGGGAGGCCGGCCGTGGCTTTGCGGTCGTCGCCCAGGAAGTGCGCGAGCTCGCCCAGCGCTGCGGCAAGGCGGCGCAGGAAATCAAGTCGCTGATCTCGCAAAGCTCCACCCAGGTGCAGACCGGTGTCGGTCTCGTCAACGAGGCGGGCGGGGCGCTGGACAAGATCATCGGCCGCATCGTGGAGATCAACGAGATCGTTTCGGGCATTGCCTCGGCAGCCGAAAGCCAGTCGGGTGGCCTCCGGGAGGTCAGCGCCGCGATAATCAACATGGACGAAATCACCCAGCAGAATGCCGGTATGGTGGAGCACACCTCGCACCAGACGGAGACGCTGCGTGAAGAGGTTGAGCGGCTCGTTACCGCCCTCCGGGGCTTCCGCACCCGCAGCGAAGCCCGCCTTCGGGAAGATGCCCAGAATGCCGGCCGCGGTGCGATCCGCCGGGCCGGCTGAGGCGGGGTATCGAAAAATCCCCGTCTTTCCGGGCTGAAGGGCAATTCCCACGGCGGAAAAGATCGGTTATGGGAAAGCCATGACGATCAAGCCTCTTATCATTCTTCCCGATCCCGTTCTCCGCCAGGTCTCCAGCCCGGTGGAGCGGATCGATGCTGACAGCCTGCGTCTGGCCGACGACATGCTGGAAACCATGTATGATGCGCCCGGAATCGGCCTCGCTGCGATCCAGATCGGCGTGCCGCGCCGGCTGGTCGTCATCGACGTGTCGAAGGAAGGCGAGGAGAAGAAGCCACTCGTCTTCTTCAACCCGGAAATCCTCACCGCCACCGAGGCGCGCTCGACCTATGAGGAGGGCTGCCTCTCCATTCCCGATTATTATGCGGAAGTGGAGCGTCCGGCCGGCATCACGGTGCGCTATGTGGATCGCGACGGAAAGCAGCAGGAAATGACGGCTGATGGCCTTCTCGCCACCTGCCTCCAGCACGAGATCGACCATCTGAACGGCACGCTCTTCATCGATCACATTTCCCGGCTGAAGCGGGAAATGGTCATCCGCAAGTTCACTAAGGCCGCCAAGGCGCGCATCTGATTGCCGCCTCCCGGCCGGGAGCCCCGCCATGTCCTTGCGCATCGTCTTCATGGGAACACCCGATTTCGCCGTGGCCACGCTGAAGGCGCTCCACGCCGCCGGCCATGAAATCGTCGCCGTCTATTCCCAGCCCCCGCGGCCGGCGGGCCGGAGGGGCCTGGAATTGCAGAAATCCCCCGTGCATCTCGCTGCGGAAAGCCTCGGCCTTCCGGTTTTCACGCCGCTGAATTTCAAGGCGGAGGAGGAGCGGGAGCGGTTTCGTGCCCACCGGGCCGACGTGGCGGTGGTGGTCGCCTATGGCCTTTTGCTGCCGCCGGCCATTCTCGAAGCCCCCCGTTTCGGCTGCTATAACGGTCATGCTTCGCTTCTGCCGCGCTGGCGGGGTGCCGCCCCCATCCAGCGCGCCATCATGGCAGGCGATGCGGAAACCGGCATCATGGTGATGAAGATGGAGGAGGGGCTCGATACCGGCCCCGTCGCCGGCACCGCGCGTGAGCCGATCCCTCTCGATATCTCCGCCGGCGAACTGCATGACCGACTGATGCAGGCGGGCGCGACGCTGATGGTCGAGGCGATGGCCCGGCTTGAGCGCGGCGATCTGCCGCTCACCTCCCAGCCGGAAGGAGGCGTGCTCTATGCCGCAAAGATCGACAAGGCGGAGGCGCGGATCGATTTCGCCGCGCCGGCCCGCAGCCTTCACGATCGCATCCGCGGTCTCGCACCTTTCCCCGGTGCCTGGTTCGAGCTGTCGGTCGCCGGCAAGCCGGAACGGGTCAAGGTGCTGAAAGCGGCGCTTGCCGAAGGCGAGGGAGAACCGGGCACGCTCCTCGATCACGCCGGCACGGTTGCCTGCGGAGCGGGTGCGATCCGGCTTCTCCGCCTCCAGAAGGCGGGCGGCAAGCCGCTCGATATCGATGATTTCCTGAGAGGCACCCCGCTGCCCCAGGGCACGAGGCTCTCCTGATGCCCCGCTACCGCCTTCTCGTCGAATATGACGGCACCCCCTATGTGGGCTGGCAGCGCCAGGAAAACGGCCTGTCCGTGCAAGGTGCGCTGGAGCAGGCGGTGCTGACGCTGACGGGCGAAACCGTCTCTATTCGCGGCGCGGGCCGCACCGATTCCGGCGTCCACGCGCTCGGCCAGGTGGCCCATGTGGATCTCGTCCGCGCCTGGGATACGCGCAAGCTCCGCAATGCCCTCAATGCCCATCTGAAGCTCGCCGGCGAGCGCGTGGCGGTCCTGGCCGCCGATGCCGTCCCGGACGGGTTCGATGCGCGCTTCTCCGCCATCCGCCGGCACTACCTTTACCGCATCATCTCTAGACCGGCCCCGCTGGCGCTCGAATCGGGCCGCGCCTGGTGGGTGCCGAAGGCGCTCGATGCGAACGCCATGCACGCGGCCGCCCAGCGGCTCGTCGGCCATCATGATTTTACCAGCTTCCGCTCGGCCCATTGCCAGGCCGCGAGCCCCGTCCGCACGCTGGACCGTCTGGACGTTACCCGTGCCGGCGATCTGATCGAGATCCGGGCGACCGCGCAGAGCTTCCTGCACAATCAGATCCGCTCTTTTGCCGGCACGCTGAAGCTCGCAGGCGAGGGGAAATGGACTCCGGACGACGTTCAGGCGGTGCTGGAAGCGCGCGATCGCAAGGCCTGCGGGCCCGTGGCGCCTCCGGAAGGCCTCTTTTTTCTGCAGGTCGATTATCCCGCGGGGGCCTGACGGGGCTCAGGGCACCGCAACACCCAGGAATTCATTGACGAAATCCGACAGGAACAGCACCGGCACGATCTGGATGAGGACGAGCGCCACGATGAGGGGCGTATTCGGCCCGCAGATCATCCGGTAAACCCGCTCGGTCGAAATCAGGAAGGCGGTGACGAGGATCAGCCACAGGAAGGCAATCAGCCCGGGCAATCCGGGCATCAGCAGGATCAGCAGGATCAGCACTCCGTTTCCGTACGCAAAGGGCACGGACAGCCAGTTTGCGGAGGCCACCAGCCCGTTGAACCGATCCCCGAACCCTGCAACCGCCAGAACAAGGCCGGAAAGCAGCACCGGCGCCAGCCAGCCCACGGCCTCCGCCATCGCAAGGCGGAAGAAGAACAGCGCCCCCGCTTCCGTTTCCGGCGGCATCGCCTCCAGATAGGCCATGCGGATGGAATACCAGGAAAGCAGGATCGGCGGCAGGCACCAGAGCATGGCCCAGAAGGAGCGGAGGCTTCCCCGGGGCGTTAGGTCGAGCAGCTGCAACCCCCTGGCATCACCGAGGATCAGCAGCCAGAGACCGCGCAGATAGGTGATGATCTCCTCAAACCCCGGCATTACCGAACCACTGTTCGAGGAAGGCGAGATAGATCCGCGTGAGTTCCTCAAGCTCCTGCACGGGCACACGCTCGTCCACCATATGCATCGTCTGGCCGACCAGGCCGAACTCCACCACCGGGCAATAATCCTTGATATAGCGGGCATCGGACGTGCCGCCCGTGGTGGAAAGCTTGGGCTCCCGCCCGGTAACGCTCGCGACGGCCGAGGAGAGCGAGGCAATCAGCCCGTTATTGCGGGTGAGGAAGACGTGGCTCGGGCGCTCGGCCCAGGCAAGCTCGTAGCGCACCGGCTCGCGGCCAGGCCGCAGCGCGCCGTCCGCCGCTGCCCGGTCCAGCCGGTTGCGGATTTCGGCCTGAAGGCTATCGGCGGTCCAGGTGTCGTTGAAGCGGATGTTGAAGCTCGCCGTGGCCCGGGCCGCAATCACATTGGTGGCCGGATTGCCCACGTCGATCGAGGTCACTTCGAGATTGGACGGCTGGAATTCGTCCGTGCCATGGTCGAAGGGCGGGTCCATCAGCGCTGCGGTGAGCTGCAGGATGCCGCGCACCGGATTGTCAGCGAGATGCGGATAGGCCGCATGGCCCTGTACGCCGTGGACGGTGATCTTGCCGGAAAGCGAGCCGCGCCGGCCGATCTTGATCATGTCGCCCAGCCGTTCGGGATTGGTAGGCTCGCCGACCAGGGAGGCGTCCCATTTTTCGCCGCGCGCGGCCGCCCATTCGAGAAGCTTGATCGTGCCATTGATCGCCGGGCCTTCCTCGTCGCCGGTGATCAGGAAGGAGACCGAGCCCGGAAAGCGTCCGTGTTTTTCCAGATAGCGCGCGGTAGCCGCCACGAAACAGGCAATGCCGCCCTTCATGTCCACCGCGCCGCGCCCGTAAAGCACGCCGTCATGCACCTCGCCCTCGAAGGGCGCGTGGGTCCAGGCGGTCTCGTCGCCCACGGGCACCACATCCGTATGGCCGGCAAACATCAGATGCGGGCCTTCGGTCCCGATCCGGGCATAGAGGTTCTGGATATCGGGGGTTCCCTCTTCCGTGGCGGTCATCCGCTCCACCCGGAAGCCGAGCGGGACGAGCATGTCCGAAAGCGTCGTCAGCGCACCGCCCTCATGGGGCGTGACGGAGGGGCAGCGCACAAGCGCCTGCAGGGTGGCGACGGGATCCTTGGAAATCATGATGGGACTGGTCCGATACGGTTCGCGAAGGTGCCGAAAATGCAACGGCAGGAGACTTTCCACAAGCCCCCTGCCGCTGACACTTCGTTGAATTTCATAAATGAATCGGCCGTCCGATCGAGGGGCCGGCCTCAGTCGCGCAGAAGCTCGTTGATACCGGTCTTCGAGCGGGTCTTTTCATCGACGCGCTTGACGATGACGGCGCAATAGAGGTTCGGCGCCGGCTGGCCATTGGCCATGATGCCGCTGCCCGACGGCATGGAGCCCGCAACCACGACGGAATAGGGCGGCACTTCGCCATACATCACTTCGCCGGTGGCGCGGTCGACGATCTTCGTCGACTTGCCGATGAACACGCCCATGCCAAGCACCGAGCCCTCGCGCACGATGCAGCCTTCTACCACTTCCGAGCGTGCGCCGATGAAGCAATTGTCCTCGATGATCGTCGGACCGGCCTGCATCGGCTCCAGCACACCGCCAATGCCGACGCCGCCGGAGAGATGCACGTTCTTGCCGATCTGCGCGCAGGAACCCACGGTTGCCCAGGTGTCGACCATGGTGTTCTCGCCGACATAGGCGCCGAGATTGACGAAGGAGGGCATCAGCACGGCCCCGGGTGCGATGAAGGCCGAGCGGCGGACAACGGCATTCGGCACGGCGCGAAAGCCCGCGCGCTCGAACTCGTTGGCCGACCAGCTGTCGAACTTGGAGGGTACCTTGTCCCACCAGCTGGAATTGCCCGGGCCGCCCTTGATGATTTCCATAGGCGTCAGACGGAAGGAGAGCAGCACCGCCTTCTTCAGCCACTGATGCACGGTCCAGGTGCCGTCATCCCCGCGACTTGCCACCCGCACCAGGCCGGAATCGAGCAGGTTCAGCGCGGTTTCCACCGCGTCGCGCACCTCGCCCTTGGTGGAGACATTGATGCTGTCGCGATTGTCGAAGGCGGCGTCGATGACCTTTTCCAGGGATGCGAGATCGGGTGCGCTCATGGCAATTCCTTAAACTTCGGGCTCTATCGTGAGGGGTTCCAGGAAAGGTCCGTCGCCGGACTTTCGTGACAATGCTCTAAGGGACAGGCCTGTTGGCGTCAACGCATATCGCCGACAGGACCGGCAGGGAATCCGACATGGCCAAATTGAAGACGGGAAAGTTGCGGCGCAAGGACGGGGTCTGGGACCCGTTGAAAAGCAATGTCGCCGACAAGCGCGGCGCGGAGGTGGTGCCAAAGACGCCGCAGTCGGAATCCCCTTCCTACCGGCTCGCCTATGTGGATGACGACTTCATGTCGCGCGAGGAGCTCCGGCCCATCCGCCTGCAGCTTGAACTCCTGAAGCCCGAGATGATCCTGACCGAGCGCGGCGTGAAGTCCACCGTCGTCATGTTCGGCGGCGCGCGCATTCCCGAACCCGGCAAGGAGCCTTGGGCCGCGCGCAACGATGTCCAGCGTGCCAACCTCACCCGCGCCTCGGTCTATTACAACGAGGCGCGCGAATTTGCCCGGCTCTGCTCCATTCATGCCGCCCGCTCGGGCTACCAGGAATATGTGGTCGTGACCGGCGGCGGCCCGGGCGTGATGGAAGCGGGAAACCGGGGGGCGGCCGATGTCGGCGCGCCCTCGATCGGCCTCAACATCGTACTGCCGCACGAGCAGGCGCCCAACGCCTATGTGACGCCGGAATTCAGCTTCAACTTCCATTACTTTGCGATCCGCAAGATGCATTTCATGATGCGCGCCAAGGCGGTCACGGTCTTTCCCGGCGGCTTCGGCACCATGGATGAACTCTTTGAGACCCTGACGCTCATCCAGACCGGCCGCATGGCCCGCATTCCCCTCATTCTCTTCGGCGAGCGCTTCTGGCGCGAGATCATCGATTTCGATTCGCTTGCGGATTTCGGCACGATTGCCCCGGACGACATCAACCTCCTGAATTTCGTCGATACGGCGGCCGAAGCCTGGAAGATCATCCAGGAATTCTACGAACTGGTGGAAGACCAGTCCTGACCGCATGAAAAAGCCCGCCCCGGCTGGGGGCGGGCCTTCGACCGGGCCGGGACGGACAGGGGTGGCCCGTCCTCTGGGAACCCGTTTGTCACGGATTCCACGGTGGCGGCGTCAGCCCGGAAAATCGTCTACGGAAACGGCTCCGTCGCCATTGAGATCCATCTGCTTCAAAAGTTTCTGTGCGCCGGCTTCGGCTTCTGCCTTGCTGATCTGGCCGTTCTCGTCCGTATCGAGGGCGCGCATCATGCCCGGGCCCATCATGTGCATGCCCTTGCCGTGGTGACGCCAGCCCTTCATTCCGCCATGCTTCGGCGGGGGCGGGGCGTCCGGGCCGCCATCGGCTTCCGGTCCACCCGGGCCGTCCATGTCCTCGCCGGGTGCGCCCTTCATGGCATCCTTCATCTCGGCGCGGCGTGCTTCCTGCCAGGCCCGCATTTCCTTGGGCGTCACGGAACCGTCCTTGTCGGTGTCAACCTTGGCAAAGAGGGCGTCCGCACCGGCGGTGGTTTCCTCCGCAGTGATCTTGCCATCCTTGTTGGCATCGAAGTTCTTCAGCATGAAGACATAGGCGGCGGGGCGCGCCATGGGCGGCAGGGGCCGGTCCTCTTTCTGGCGCGCCATGGCAGTGCCGCCGAGGGCGCCTGCCAGAAGGGAGGCCGAAAGGGCGGCCAGAACGATTTTCCGCGTCATGTTTTTCTCCTTGGGATTGTTTGCCCACGAAGAAAACCTAAGCCGGAGGGCGGTTCCCTCCAACTTAACGATCGGTAAGCCAGATTAAATCTCTGTCATCTTGTGCTTCAGCCGGCGATGGCGGCCGACAGGAAGCGCTGGAGGTCATCGGTCGCGTAATCGATGTAGTCGTCCTCGTCGGTCAGCCGTTCCCAGCTTTCCGTAACCACTTCCTCGAGATTGCGCGGCAACAGAAGCACCGTGCGCATGCCGAGCGCCTTGGGCACGACGAGGTTGCGGGGCAGATCCTCGAACATGGCTGCATGGGCCGTATCGACCCGGTTGAGGCTCATGAACTTGTCGAAGGTGCTGCTTGCCGGCTTCGGCACGTAATCCGCCGCGACAATATCGAAGATATCGTCGAAATGGTCGAGAATGCCAAGCGCGCCGGCCGCCTTTTCCGCATGGGCGACCGTGCCGTTGGTCAGGATGAATTTCCGCCCCGGAAGCGCCTTGATCGCCGCGCCCAGTTCCGGATGGGGAAGGAGCGCGCTGTAATCGATCGCATGGGCCCGCTCGAGAAAGGCCTGCGGATCGACCCCATGATGCAGCATCAGCCCCGCCAGCGTCGTGCCATGGTCGTGATAGTACCGCTTCTGAAGCGTCTTCGCCTCGTCGGGCGGAAGCTGCAGGAGCTCCGACACGAAGGCGGTCATGTTCTTGTCGATCTGGGCGAAAAGGTCGACATGATGGGGGTAGAGCGTATTGTCGAGATCGAAGACCCAGTCGCGGACGGTCTCGAAATCGGCTTTCTCGGGCATGTGCTTGATCTTGGTCATGAGCGTCTTATGCACTGTCGCGGGCGCCTTGCAAATGCCCCCTTGGAGGAGATGTCAATTATTCTGACGTGACAGGAGATGGTGCCGGGTGTTAGCTGCCGCACCATGGAACTCTGGGTCGGCATCACCATCGCCAGCGCATTCTTGCAGAACCTGCGCTCGGTCTTTCAGAAACACCTCAAGGGGCAGATGGGCACGGCGGCAGCCACCTTCGTGCGCTTCGGCTTCGGCCTGCCTTTTGCGATCCTCTATCTTCTCGTGCTGCATCTGGGTCTCGGGCGGGCGCTCCCCTATCCCAATCCGGCCTTTCTGGCCTGGGGCGTGGTGGGTGGCCTTGCGCAGATCGGCGCGACCTTCCTGCTGGTCTATCTGTTCTCCTTCCGGAATTTCGCCGTCGGCACCGCTTATTCGCGCACCGAACCCGCTCAGGCCGCCATCATCGCCTTCCTCTTTCTCGGCGAAAGGCTGCATCCGGCCGATCTTATCGCGCTCGTCATTTCCATGGCAGGCGTCATGCTCATCTCTGTCGCCCGGACCGACATCACGCCACGGGCGCTTTTTGCGGCAACGGTCAGCCCCACCGCACGGATAGGCCTCCTGTCCGGAGCACTCTTCGGCCTGTCTGCGGTGGCCTATAGCTCTGCCTCGGGTTCGCTGGCGGCAAGCCTTCCCGCGCGGGATGCCATGATGCAGGCGGGCTATACGCTTGTTTACGTTATCACCCTGCAGTCGGTCCTCATGCTGGCCTGGCTGGTGCTGAAAAGTCCCGGCGAACTCCGCCGCATGGCGGGCGCCTGGAAGGTCTCGCTGGCAACCGGCTTTGTCGGCGCCACCGCCTCCTTTGGCTGGTTTACCGCCATGACGCTTCAGCAGGCCGCGCTCGTGCGGGCCCTTGCCCAGGTGGAACTGGTCTTCACCTTCGCCTCGACGGCGTTGATCTTCAAGGAACGGGTGAACCGGCTGGAGGTCGCCGGCTGCGGGCTGATCGTCGCCGGCATCCTTGTCCTGTTCCTGGCATGAAAAACCCGGCCATCCGGCCGGGTTGGGAAAGGCAAGATGGGGCAGGGGCCTTCAGGGCACCAGAAGCGTTCCCGCACCGCCTTCGGTGAAGAGCTCAAGCAGCACCGAATGGGCGGTCTTGCCATTCAGGATGACCACGCCCTGAACGCCGGCCTTGATGGCTTCGATACAGGTTTCGACCTTCGGGATCATGCCGCCGGAAATCGTGCCGTCCTTGATGAGCGCGCGCGCCTCGGCCACCGAGAGCTCCTTGATGAGCTCGCCCTTCTTGTTCAGCACGCCGGGCACGTCCGTCAGGAAGAGAAGGCGGGTGGCATTGAGCGCACCGGCAATCGCGCCGGCAAAGGTATCGGCATTGATATTGTAGGTATGGCCGTCGCGGCCGGGCGCCACGGGGGCGATCACGGGGATCATTTCCGAGCGGGCAAGAAGGTCGAGAAGCGTGCGGTCCACCTCCACCACCTCGCCGACGAAGCCGAGATCGAGCACCCGCTCGATATTGCTATCCGGATCGGTGACGGTCTTGGTGGCCTTTTCGGCGAAGACCATGTTGCCGTCCTTGCCGCAAAGGCCGATCGCCCATTCGCCGGTCTGGTTGATGAGGGCGACGATCTCCTTGTTGATCGAGCCGGCCAGAACCATTTCTACGATCTCAACCGTCTTCTGGTCGGTGACGCGCAGGCCGCCTTCGAACTTCGATTCGATGCCGAGCTTGGTCAGCATGGCGCCGATCTGTGGCCCGCCGCCATGGACGACGATGGGGTTGACGCCCGATTGCTTCAGCAGCGCGATATCCGCGGCAAAGGCGCGGCCGAGTTCGGGATTGCCCATGGCATGGCCGCCATATTTCACCACGATGGTGGTGTTCTCGTAGCGCTGCATGAAAGGCAGCGCCTGTGCCAGAAGCCGTGCCTGCATTTCACTTTCGGATGTCGTCATCGCCAAACCCCTTCGCGCCTTTGCGGCTCCGCTTGGCCGCGTCGAGCGCGCCTTTTATCTGAACTTTCTGACAGTGGGAATAATCCCGTAAAAAACTTTGCCCCTCGGCTTCTGCGCTGCGCTTGGGCCTTCTCACTGGACAATCTTTCCTCTAGGTTGCCCATGCCGACTTGTAATTTCTACGCAAATCGCCGCGCGGGCGGCCCGGTCACAAGGCTTCGGGCAGGCCCGGCACGAGAATTCTGGAAGGGCGCATGGCCGTCGACGAGCTGTCTGAACTCATATCGCGTGTCGCGCTTCGCGACAGAGCGGCCTTTTCGCTGTTGTACCAGCGATCCAGCCCGAAACTTTTTGCCGTCTGTCTTCGTATATTGAAGGACAGGACAGAGGCTGAGGAAGCGCTGCAGGAGGTATTCATCAAGGTCTGGCAACGGGCCGACCGGTTTGCCTCCGAAGGCCGGAACGCAGGGGGATGGCTGACAGCCATCGCCCGCAACCATTCCATTGACCTCATCCGCACGCGCAAGCCGATCGCCGACCAGATCGATGAGGAATATGACCTCGCCGATCCCTCGCCCGATCCCGAACGCGGGGCAGAGCTGTCTGCCGAGGGGCGCCGCATCGATCGCTGCATGAACGAGCTCGATCCGGACCGCGCCACGGCCGTCCGCCGGGCCTATGTGGAAGGCCTGAGTTATCAGGAGCTGGCCGACCAGTTCCGCGTGCCGCTGAATACGATGAGGACCTGGCTCAGGCGCAGCCTTATCAAACTGAGAGAGTGTCTGGACCGATGACAACGCCCGATCGCAGCAGTGGAGACCGTTCCCGCGACGAAGTGCTCGCCGGCGAATATGTGCTCGGCGTCCTGTCGGCCGTCGACCGTCGCAAGGTCGAGGCGCGCATGGTGCTGGACCAGAATTTCGCCGCCATCGTCCAGCGCTGGCAGGAAAACCTCGCCTCCTTCGAAGCGGAATATGGAACCGAAGCGCCGCCCGCCTGGATCTATCCCCGTATCGAGCAACGGCTTTACGGCGCGCCGGCCGCCAGGCCTTCCGTGGGCCTCTGGCAGTCGCTTGCTTTCTGGCGGGGCGTCACCGCCCTTTCGCTGGTGCTGGCCGTCGGCATCGGTGTGAGCCAGCTGAAGCTTGGCGGTCCATCAGACAGCGCGCTCGTCGCCTCGCTGGTGGGCGAAGGCAATGCCGTCAGCTATGCATCCTCCTATGATCCCGGTACCGGCCGTTTCCGCATGACGCCCGTCGCCGCAGGCGCCGAGAAGGAAAAATCGCTGGAACTCTGGCTGATCCAGGGCAGCAATCCCGCGGTATCGCTCGGGGTGCTGCCCCAGACCGGCGAGGGCGAGCTCGTGGTGCCGGCCAAATGGCGCGACAAGATCAAGGAAGGCGATCTCTTCGCCATCAGTCTCGAGACCTTCGGTGGCTCGCCAACAGGCAAGGCGCAGGGGCCAGTCCTTGCAGTCGGACCGGCCAAGGTCAAGAAATAACCGACCAGTTCATTGTATAAAAGAGGGGCCTTCGGGCCCCTTAATTTTTTCGAGAAAAAATTTCGTAATTTGAAACTATTTCTGCTTGCCATCCGTCTCTTCAATATCCGGAACAACAGAATATCCGGATCAAGACATGCATCAGAGGGAGGTCCTTTGTGCGTGAACGCCAATCATTACTTATGGAGACGTGCCATGAAGAAGGTATTACTGCGCGCTGTTCTTGCCGCTGCTCTCGCCGGTTCGGCCATGACCGCCGTCCAGGCCGCCAATCCCGAAGTGGGCGGCGCGCCGATGTATGAAAACAAGAACATCGTCGAGAATGCCGTCAATTCGAAGGATCACACCACGCTGGTCGCTGCGGTGAAGGCGGCCGGTCTTGTCGAGACGCTGCAGGGCAACGGTCCCTTCACCGTCTTTGCGCCCACCAATGCGGCCTTCGATGCCCTGCCGGCCGGAACGGTCGAGACCCTCCTGAAGCCGGAAAACAAGGAGCAGCTCACCAAGGTGCTGACCTGCCATGTGGTTGGCGCCGAGGCCATGTCCGACGCGATCGCGAAGATGATCAAGGATGATGGCGGCAAGCACGAGGTGAAGACGCTCGGCGGCTGCACGCTGACCGCAGAGGAAAAGGACGGCAAGATCACGCTGACCGATGAAAATGGCGGCGTCGCCACCGTAACAATCGCCGATGTCAAGCAGTCGAACGGCGTCATTCACGTGATCGACAAGGTGATCCTGCCGAAGATGTAACAAGGCAGGGCAGGCGGGGCAGCGCTGCGTCCCGCCTGTCTCCTTTTATTGCGTGACGGTCTCGACGATGGCTGCCCGCAGCTCGTCGAGGCCCTTGCCCTTTTCCGAAGAGGTGGACAGAACGACCGGATAGGCGGCCGGCCGCTTGCGGATCTTCTCCATCGTTTCCGCCAGAAGCCGCGGCACGCCCGCTTCCTTGATCTTGTCGGTCTTCGTCAGAACCACCTGATAGGAAACGGCGGCCTTGTCCAGAAGGCTCATCACCTCCTCGTCATTCTTCTTGATGCCATGGCGGCTGTCGATCAGCACATAGACGCGCTTCAGCGTCGCCCGACCTCTCAAGTAATCGAAGACCAGCTTCGTCCAGGCATCCACCTGGTCCTTGGGGGCCTGGGCATAGCCGTAGCCGGGCATGTCCACCAGCGCCATGGGCGGCAGGTCGGCGCCCTCGCCCGAATAGCCGTCCGGTACGAAATAATTGAGCTCCTGGGTGCGGCCCGGCGTGTTCGATGTGCGTGCCAGACCCTTCTGCCCCGTCAGCGCATTGATCAGCGAGGACTTGCCCACATTGGAGCGCCCGGCAAAGGCCACTTCCGGCGGCCCTTCCGGCGGCAGGAATTTCAGCGAGGGAACCCCGCGGATGAAGATCCACGGATTGCCGAAAAGCGGCTTGTCGTCCTGCCCGGCGTCACTGGCCATCATGCTCGTCTTTCGTGTTCTGAACTTATCCCGTTCCGATTCACGGCTTTGGCCGGGAAAGTCAAGAATTCATTGCCCCCTTGAGCAGCCTTTGCTGGCGAAGATACTCCGCGCCAAGATAGGTCAGCAGGGCGGCAAGGATGAGCGTGCCCCCGATGATCGCGCGGATATCGGGAATTTCTCCGTTGAAGATCGCCACCCAGACGGGGCTGAGCATGGTTTCCGCAGTGCCGAGAAGGGCGGCCAGCGCCGAGGGCACCAGCCGCGCCCCGGTCACGAACAGCGCCATTCCAAGTCCGAGATTGAAGACGCCGAAAATGTAGAGAATGCCGAATTGATGGGGTGTGACCGCAAGCGTCAGCGCCTGCGTGGAGGCGATCAGTGCCGCCGCGAAGCCGCCCGCACAGGCCGCCGGGGTCATCCGCACATTCGGATAGCGGCGCGTGATGACCGTCGTTGCGGCAAAGACCAGCGCGATAGCCAGTGCCAGCGCATCACCCTTCGGCGAGATGGAGCCATCGAAGCTTTTCGACATCATGATTGCGACGCCGGCGATCACGGCTGCAATTGCGCCCCAGGTGAGTGGGGCGATGCGCTCCTTGTAGACGAGCCGGCTCATCAGCGCGGCGAAGAGCGGTACGCCCGCCTGGATGAGCACCACATTGGCAACGGTCGTATACTGGATGGCGACGATGAAGCAGGTGGTGGCAATGGTAAAGCTCGTCGCCACCACGGCGCCCGGCCAACCCATGTTGCGGAAGAGCAGCAGCGTGCCCTTCGGCCCGTCGCGAAACAGCATGAAGAAGAGCAGGAACACCGCCGCAAACAGACAGCGCCAGAAGATCACCGCCCAGGCATCGTCCATGGCAAGGAAGCGGGCGATCGCACCGCCGAAACTCCAGAAGAAGGCGGACCCGAAGACCAGCAGCGCTCCGGTCTTTTCCTGCGTGCCGAACACTCCGGCCGCGGCCGGCATTGCCTGAGCCATCAGTCGCCTCTCCTCTATCCCCCAACGAGACTATCAGCGCTTGCCGCCTCGGCGGCCCCCGCAACGACATTCTCATGCCGCAGGTGAAGATTTCTTTGCTGCGCAAGGCGAATTGCTGAAATGAAAAGCCCCGGACCATGGCCCGGGGCTTGTAACGTCACTCGGCGGGCGATGGCTTTCGCCGGAAGAGGCCCTTCAGATTGTCGAAGAGTTCGATCTTGGCGCCGTTGCGCTTCATGATGATTGCCTGCTGGATGATGGACAGCGTGTTGTTCCAGGCCCAGTAGATGATCAGGCCGGCCGGGAAGCTTGCCATCATGAAGGTGAAGATGACGGGCATCCAGGTGAAGACCATGGCCTGCGCCGGGTCCGGCGGCGTCGGGTTCATGCGCATCTGCAGGAACATGGTGACACCCATGATCAGCGGCCAGATGCCGAGATGCAGCATGGTGGGCGCCTCGAAGGGCAGAAGGCCGAAGAAGTTGACGATGCTCGTCGGATCCGGAGCCGAAAGGTCGTGGATCCAGCCAAAGAAGGGCGCGTGGCGCATTTCGATGGTGACGTAGATGACCTTGTAGAGCGAAAAGAAGATCGGGATCTGGAAGGCAATCGGCCAGCAGCCGGCCAGCGGATTGATCTTTTCCGTCTTGTAGAGCTCCATGGTGGCCTGCTGCAGGCCCATGCGGTCGTCGCCGAACTTTTCCTTCAGCGCCTGCATCTTCGGCTGCACCATCTTCATCTTGGCCATGGACGCATATTGCTTGTTGGCCAGCGGGAAGAAGAGGGCCTTGACCACGATGGTGGTCGCGAGAATGGCAAGGCCGAAATTGCCGAAATAGCGATAGAAGAAATCCATCAGCTTGAACATCGGCTTGGTGATGAAATAGAACCAGCCCCAGTCGATCAGGCGGTCGAATTTCGGAATGTTCAGCTTGGCATAATAGCCGTCCACCGCCGGCACTTCCTTGGCGCCTGCGAAGATCATGTTCTTCACTTCGGTGCTCTGTCCGGGGGCAACGGTCACCGGATCGGCCCGGAAATCCGCCTGGAAGGACGGCTGCTGGCCGGCAATGTGCACGAAGCGCGAGGAGAAGGCCACGTCCTGCGGCGGGATCAGCGCTGCAGCCCAGTACTTGTCGGTGATGCCGAGCCAGCCCGTGGTGGTCTTGGCATGTTCGACATTTTCCTTCTCGATGTCGGAATACTTGCTTTCGGAAAGCTTCTGGTCCTCCAGCACGCCGAGGAAGCCCTCGTGCAGCACGTAGACGGAGGTGCCCTGCGGCTTGTTGTAGCGCGTCACGCGGCCGTAGAGCGAGGCCGCCAGCGGCGCCGTGCCACCATTGGTGATCTTGTCCGTCACGGTGAACATGTAGCGCTCGTCCACCGCAAAGGTGCGGGCGAAGGTTACGCCCTTCTCATTGGTGAAGGTGAGGGTTACCGGGGTGGACTGCGTCAGCTTGTCATTGCCGGAAACGGTCCAGACCGTGTCCGGGCCCGGCAGCTTTCCGCTCTCGGGCGTTTCCACATAGCCAAGCTCGGCAAAATAGCCGTCCTTGGTGTTGGACGGGCTGAAGAGGGTGATGAGCGGGCTCTTGGGGTCCACCGTCTCGCGGTAGTTCTTGAGCTTCAGATCATCCAGACGCGCGCCGGCGAGGCGGATCGAGCCTTGAAGCGCGGGCGTATCGATCGTCACGCGGGGCGAGGTGGCGGCGGCATCGGTGGCGGTGCCGGCCGGCGCCTGCGTGCTGGCGCCGGCGGCCGGTACGGCCGGCGCGGTGCCATTGGCGGGCTTGGCGGCCGTCTGGCTGGTCGTCTGCTGCGCCTTCGCGGCGAGTTCAGCCTTGCGCTGCGCTTCCAGCCGCGGGTTCATGTAGAAGAACTGCCACGCCATCACGATCAGCACTGAGAGTGCGATTGCCACGAGTGAATTGCGTTTGTTTTCCATTATACTTTCCTGGGGCGGCTTTCACCGGGCCGCTTCGGCTGAGGCTTGGACTGGATGCGCTCTATCAGTTGGGCGGACAATTGCTCGAAGGGGACATCAAGGACATCCCGGCGGGCGACGATTACATAATCGTGGCCGGGCAGCATTGCAAACCCTGCCGCAAGGCGGACCGCCTCTTTCAGCCGGCGGCGCATGCGATTGCGCTCCACCGCGTTGCCCTGCTTTTTGGTGACGGTAAATCCGGCCCTTGCGGCCGTATCCGGATCGCGGCGGTCGAGGACTTCCAGGAGGAAGGTGCGCCCTTTCCGTTTTTCGCCTTTTTGAACGGCGAGAAACTGCGGCCGGCTTTTCAGCCGCCCGACAGTCTTGGCATTGGTCTTTGCGTCATCGCCCGCCATCGGGATCGGGCAATCCGGCCTTAGGCCGAAAGACGCTTGCGGCCACGAGCGCGGCGAGCGGAGAGAACCAGACGGCCGCCCTTCGTTGCCATGCGGGCGCGAAAGCCGTGACGACGCTTGCGAACAAGCTTGGAGGGTTGGTAGGTACGCTTCATTTATTTGATTACCGCGGAGTGCGGCCCTTCTTTGATCTGTTCCCGAGGGAACAAGGAGCGTTTCGGATGTTCATCAAGCCTGTCTTGCAGTCCATGGACCGCTGAACTTGACGTGGCCGGGCTCATAAGGGAGCATCGGGCAAAAGTCAATCGGCGCGGGGGCCAGGAGGGGCCAAAAGCCCTGCCATGCCGGGTCTCCCCCGTCTTGCCTGCGACAACGGGGAGCGATACCGTCCGTTTTACGGTGTAACGGATCATTATTGTCTCCGGCAAGCCGGCCCGTTGGACAGTCGGAGGTGGCATGACGGAACTGCAGGCAGGAGGCGCTCCGCGGATGGAGATCCGCCCGGGCAGGGCGCCATTGCGCAGTCTCTCGGCCAAGCTTCTGGCGCTCACCGTGCTTTTCGTCCTGCTGGCAGAAGTGCTGATCTTCATCCCGTCTGTTTCCACCATGCGCCTGCGCTGGCTGAACGACCGTCTGAGCGCCGCGGCTGCGGCCGGGATCGTCATCGACGCGCTGCAACCCGCCGATCTGCCGGAGGCGGCCCGCAACGAAACCCTGATGGCGGCCGGGGCACGCGCCATCGCGCTCAGGCGCCAGGGTCAGTCGCAATTGCTGGCGGCAACCCCCATCGACCAGCCGATCGCCGGCGTCTTCAACCTCGCCGAGACCGAGCCGCTCTCCGCCATGGGGGAGGCCCTGAAAACGCTGCTCTTCGGCGGCGACCGGCTGATCCGCGCCTATGGCCCTGTCGGCGACAGCCGCATGATCATCGACATGGTGCTGGACGAGACCGCCCTGCGCGAGGCCATGCTCGTCTATTCCCGCAATGTGGCGCTTCTATCGGTGCTGATCTCGCTGATCACCTCGACGCTTATCTTCTTTGCCATCGACCGGCTGATGATTCGCCGCATCCGCCGGCTGACGCTCAACATGCAGCAGTTTGCCCGGGAGCCCGCAAGCCCCGCAAGCGTGCTTCAGCCCGATGCGGGAGAGGACGAACTCAGCCTTGCCGGCCGCCATCTCAGCGCCATGCAGAAAGAGCTGCAGGAGACGCTTTCCCAGCAGAAGACGCTCGCCGAACTCGGGCTTGCCGTCTCCAAGATCAATCACGACATGCGAAACGTGCTGGCAACGGCCCAGCTCCTCTCGGACCGGCTTGCCGATATCGACGATCCCATGGTGAAGACCTTTGCGCCGAAGCTGGTGCGCACCCTCGACCGGGCGGTAGGCTATACGAGCGAGGTGCTTGCCTATGGCCAGATGGCCGATGCCGTTCCCCGCCGGAGCCTCTTTGCGCTCCAGCCGCTGGTGCTCGAGGTGCGTGACAATCTCGGCCTGGAGGCGGACGGCGCGATCCGCTTTGTTGAGACGCTGGACCCCGGACTGATGATCGACGCCGACAGCGAGCAGCTTTTCCGCGTGCTTCACAATCTCTGTCGCAACGCCCATCAGGCGCTGCTCTCCCTGCCCGATCGGTCAGGCGAGATCACTGTCTCCGCCCGAAGAGACGGCCAGGCCGTCATCCTTTTTGTCGACGATACCGGCCCCGGCATGCCCGAGAAGGCCCGCCAAAACCTCTTTCGTGCCTTCAAGGGCACGGCCCGCACCGGCGGCACCGGTCTCGGCCTTGCCATCGCGCGCGATCTGGTGCTCGCCCATGGCGGGTCGATCGAGCTCGATTCCAAGGAGGAACGCGGAACCCGCTTCCGCCTGCGCATCCCCGACCGTCCGGCCGCCATAAAAGCATGAGATGGAACATGTTGAAAAATATGGGAAATATTCAAGGGTCGGTGACCGGCTTCGGGAAAATGGCACTTTTTTGAAGAAAGTGACTTGCAATCGAAAGGCGGACGATTTAGAGGATCGCCACGCAAGCGGTTTCGCCGCACGGCACGCACCCGTAGCTCAGCTGGATAGAGCACCAGACTACGAATCTGGGGGTCAGGAGTTCGAATCTCTTCGGGTGCGCCATTTCCCTACGATCATGAAGTGAGACGCGCTCCTTGAAGAGTTGGGCTTTGCCAGGCTGCCTTCACGGCAGGCGAATGCTCACTTTGCGGTAGCCTGCGTTATCCGGTCGCGAATTTTCAGAAATGCAGTGTTTATGCTGTCGCCCAGGTCGCTCGCGCCAATGACCATTGTCACCGCGATCAGCGCGGCAATCATCCCGTATTCTGTGGCAACGCCGCCGGATTGATCGGCACGCAAATGGGAAATCACTTCCTTCATGGCATGCTCCCTCGTCGGAACCGTGCTTTGCCCTCGCTATCGGGCGGTGAAAAAGTCGAGAGTGACCTGCAAGCGCAGAAAAAGAAGGGAAATCTGCGTTCTCATTAGGGGCAGGGCCGCCAATCCCAACACGGCGATCATCGCCGCGATCAGGCCATATTCGATGGCCGTCGCTCCCTGCCGATCCGCCATGAAGCGTCGCAGGAAGGGTAAGAGGGTTTTGCGCCGGGTATTGGATGCAGAGGCGAGCCGCCCGACGGGAACGGAGACGTGAAACGCTGCCAGGGTGACCATGGTATCAACTAAATCCTGGCCCCTGGTCGCGCGCATCACATCACCTTACTTCGACGTGGCGTTGGCCAGGCGGTTTCTCAGGTTGCCAAACGTATTGCCAATCTGCTGGCCCATACCGGAAGCGCCAGTGATCAGTGCGATGGAAACAAGTGCAGCGATGAGCGCATATTCTATAGCGGTGGCACCAGATCGGCAGTGGATGAAGCGCTGGATCAAATCATACATATTATAGCTCCCGGAAGGTTGTCGGAACATGTTAAGTATTTTTGGGCAGTCTCTGAGACGATCACTCCCGCGATCATGATCGAAACGGTGGGATACACCCTTACGGAATGTCGTTTTAAAGCGGGTGCCCATAAGCGAGCGTTGTAAAAAACAAGCCGGAGCCGCCGTCATGGCGGTCCGGCTCAGCACGCCATTACTTGCTGGTGGCGTTTGCCAGTCGTTCCTTGAGATTTGTAAACGTGGCGCCGAGCTGGTTACCCAGAGCCTGGCCGCCGGTGATGAGGGCGATAGAGACAAGGGCGGCGATCAGACCGTATTCGATAGCGGTTGCGCCGGACTCATCCTTGATGAAACGGGAAAGCACATCAGACATTATTCTTCTCCAACTATTTTAGAGCGGCTCCGCTAGAAGACGCCGTTTCTTTTGACGGTCTTCTTATATAAAAAGATTAGAAATCAAAAAAGTACAAATGGAAGAGGTGGTAAAGCACTGGTTAAGTGGGCCTGAGACGCATGTGCCGGTTCCGGGCAGATTTCGGGTTTTTTATGGCTGTTGTCTGGCTCTGCTCACCGCCTGAAGGCACCCTTGACGACAACGAGAGACATGCCCTTGGGGCCGGTCCCAGGGGCGCGCCTTTCATGAAATGGAACGATTTTCTAAAGGCCTGTACTGCCGATGGCCCGGTCGAGATGGGTATAGCCGCCATCCGGGAAAATCCATTGCCCGGTCATGTGGCTCGCCCTGTCGGAGAGCAGGAAGGCGCAGGTATCGGCGATTTCCCGTGCGGTCGTCATTCGCTGGCCGAGCGGAATGCGCTGGGTGATCTTTTCGAGCGCGGCGTCCGGATCGGGCAGCGTGTCGAGCCAGCGCCGGTAAAGCGGCGTCATCACCTCGGCGACGACGATCGCATTGACCCGGACCCCATGGGGCAGGAATTCCACCGCCCATTCGCGCGTCAGCCCGAGCTGCGCGGCCTTGGCCGCCACATAGGCGGATGTGCCGCCCTGGCCGGTTACGGCGGTTTTGGAGGTGATATTGACGATGGCGCCCCGGCTTGCCTTCAGGTCTTCCGCCAGCAAATGCACCATCACGTAATAATGAACGAGATTCTGGTCCAGGCTTGCGCGAAAGGCATCCGGGCCTGCGGCAAGGCCAATGCCGTCATTGGCGCCCGCATTGTTGACGAGCGCATGCACCGGCCCATGGCGCTCGCGCACCCTTTCCACCGCCCGGCGACAGGCGGCATCGTCGGAAAGCTCCGCCTCGATGAAATCCGCCCCGATCTTCGAAAGCCAGGCGGCGTCAGGCGCCCGTCGCGCCAGGATGACCGGGCGGGCACCCTCCTCGGAGAGCACCTCGCTGATCCCCGCGCCGATGCCCGAGCCGCCGCCGGTGACCACGACGACCCGGCCCTTCAGGTGAAGATCCATCAGGCCCCCCTGAACCGGTAGGTTTCGATGCTCTCGGCCTTCATTTCGATCGAGAAGCCCGGCAGCACGGGCGGCATGTAGGCCGCGTTGCGAATTATGCACGGGTCGATGAAATGCTCGTGCAGGTGATCCACATATTCGATCACCCGGCCCTCGCGCGTCCCCGCAATCCAGATGTAATCGATCATCGACATGTGCTGCACATATTCGCACAGGCCGACGCCGCCCGCATGGGGGCAGACCTTCAGGCCGTGGCGGGCCGCCATCAGCATCACCGCCAGCACCTCGTTGAGCCCGCCGAGACGGCAGGAATCGATCTGGACCACATCGATCGCCCCGCGCATGATGAACTGCTTGAACATGATGCGGTTCTGGCACATTTCGCCGGTGGCGACCTGAACGGGGTGGATGCCCTCCCGGATCTTCCGGTGCCCTTCCACATCGTCGGGGCTCGTGGGCTCCTCGATGAACCAGGGTTTCACGAAAGCGAGCTTGTTCACCCATTCGATGGCCTGGTCCACTTCCCAGACCTGGTTCGCATCGATCATCAGATTGATGTCCGGGCCCACTTCGTCGCGCGCGATGGTGAGGCGGCGAAGATCGTCGTCGAGATCGCGGCCGACCTTCATCTTCAGATATTTGAAGCCGGCATCCACGGCCTCGCGGCAGAGGCGGCGCAGCTTCGCGTCGTCATAGCCCAGCCAGCCGGCGGAGGTCGTGTAGCAGGGATAGCCCTCGCGCTTCAGCGTGTCGATGCGCTCCGCCTTGGTCTTCGCCTTCTCGGTGAGATAGTCGAGCGCCCATTCCGGCGTGATGCAGTCGGTCAGGTAGCGGAAGTCGATGCAGCGCACGAGTTCCTCGGGCGTCATGTCGGCCACCAGCTGCCAGACGGGCTTGCCCTCGATCTTCGCCCAGAGATCCCAGACCGCATTGACGACCGCGCCGGTGGCGAGATGAATTGCGCCCTTGTCCGGCCCGATCCAGCGCAGCTGGCTGTCTGATGTCACATGGCGCCAGAACCGACCCATGTTCTCGGCTACCCAGCCCATGTCGAGACCCACGACCAGCGGCCGCAGCGCCTCGATGGCGGCAATGCAGATTTCATTGCCGCGCCCTATGGTGAAGGTCAGGCCATGGCCCTCGTGCGGGCCGTCGGTTTCGAGGATGACATAGGCCGCGGAATAATCCGGGTCCGGGTTCATCGCATCGGATCCGTCCAGGTGCTGGCTGGTGGGAAAGCGCACATCCGCCGTGCGCAGGCCTGTAATCTTGGTCATGCCTTCACCACTTTCTGAGTCTGCACGCCGAGGCCCTCAATGCCGAGACGCATGGTTTCGCCACCCTTGAGATAGACCGGCGGCTTCTGGCCGAGACCGACGCCCGGAGGCGTGCCCGTGGAAATCACGTCGCCGGGCTGCAGCGAGAGGAACCGGCTGAGATAGCTGATGATATGGGCGACGGAGAAGATCATGGTGGCGGTGGAGCCATCCTGATAACGTTTGCCATCCACCTCCAGCCACATGTGGAGATTGCCGACATCGCCCACCTCGTCGGGCGTGACCAGCCAGGGGCCAATGGGGCCGAACGTGTCGCAGCCCTTGCCCTTGTCCCAGGTGCCGCCGCGTTCGATCTGCCATTCCCGCTCGGAAACATCGTTGATCACGCAGTAGCCGGCCACGTGGGAAAGGGCATCCTTCTCCTCGATATATTTGCCGCCCTTGCCGATCACCACGCCGAGTTCCACCTCCCAGTCGGTCTTGACCGACCCGCGCGGGATCTCCACGTCGTCATCCGGGCCGCAGATGGCGGAGGTCCACTTGTTGAACACGACCGGCTCGGAGGGAATGGCCATGCCGCTTTCGGCCGCGTGATCGGCATAGTTGAGGCCGATGCAGATGAACTTGCCCACCCGGCCGACGCAGGGGCCGATGCGGGGCGAGCCATCCACGGCCGGCAGGTCCCTGAAATCGATCCCTGCAAGCCTGGCCAGGCCCTCGGGCGTCAGTACCGAGCCCGCAATGTCATCCACATGGGCCGAAAGGTCCCGGATCTTGCCCTCGGCATCGAGGAGCCCCGGCTTTTCCTGGCCCGGCGGGCCGTAGCGCAGCAGTTTCATCTTGTCCTCATCGTCAGTGTATCGAAGGGAAGGGCCCCTTCACGTCGTCTTGGTTGAAGCGGTCCTGCCTTGCGGCAGAAGACCATAGAAACGGCGGGCATTCCCGCCCAGGATCGCCTGGCGCTCGCTTTCCGTCAGGTCCGAAAGCAGGCTCTCCGTCCAGTCCAGCCATTGCTGGTGGGACGCGGCAAGCGTCAGCACCGGCCAGTCGGTGCCCCAGAGAAGGCGCTCCGGCCCGAACCAGTCGAAAATCCTGCGGAAGAAAAACCTGAGGCGGGGCTCCGGATTACGGAGCTCCTCGGCGGAAAGCTCCGTCATCAGACCCGAGAGCTTGCAGTGGATGCGTGGGTCGCGCGCAAGCGCCCGCATGCCCGCCTCCCATTCCGAGAGATCGCCGGGCTGCGGCTTCGCCGCATGGTCGATGACAACAGGAAGCGAGGGATGATCGGCCGCAAAGCGGGCGAGAAAGGGCAGGTGCCGCACGGTCACCAGCGCATCGAAGCGAAGGCCGGCGGCCTCCACCGCTTCAAGCGCGTCGGCACGGGGGGCGGTCAGGATCCAGTCGCTCGCCTCGATATCCTGCAGCATCGGGCGGATGCCCTTGAAGAGCGGGTTCGTCGCCCGTGTCTTGAGCGCATCGGCCGCCTTCGGGTCGGTGAGATTGACCCAGCCGACGACGCCCCGGATCCGTGGCTCGGCCGGCGCAAGCGAAAGGAGATAATCGGTTTCCGCAAGGCTGGCGGCGGCCTGAACCACCACAAGCTCTGCCTCCCCCGGATAATCGGCCGGCAGGAAATCGCGGCGGATCGGTTCGAGCGGCCCGCCCTCTCCGGCCAGCCAGTCATAATCCCCGCGGTCCAGCCGCCAGAAATGACAATGCGAATCGACGATCTGCATGCCTGTCGTCCTTGCTCGGAAGGGGGAGGATCAGATGGTGACGCCGCCATCGACGAGCAGCGCCTGACCGGAAACGAAGCGGCTTTCGTCGGAGAGCAGATAGATGACCATGGGGGTGATGTCGTCAACCGTGGCAAGCCGGCCCATGGGCTGGCGGGCGATGAAATCCTTCTCCGCCTGCACGGGATCGGCCGAGGCGGCAATGCGGCCTCTGAGCGACGGTGTATCCACCGTGCCCGGGCAAAGCGCATTGCAGCGAATGCCGAAGCGCACGTAATCGGCGGCAATGGCCTTGGTCAGCCCGATCACCGCGCCCTTGGTCGCGCCATAGGCCGTGCGGTTCGGAAAGCCTTTGATCGAAGAGGCCATGGAAGCCATGTTGAGGATAGAGGCCGTGCCCTTCTCCGCGGCCCGCTTCAGCATGCCGGGCAGGCAGGCGCGGGTAAGCCGCATCATCGAGGTGACGTTCAGGGAAAGCGCAAAATCCCAGTCCTGATCGGTCACGTCGGCCAGCGCCCCATTATGCACGACACCGGCGCAATTGAAGAGCCCGTCGAGCGGGCCAACCTTCTCCGCCATCGCCTGGATGGCCTGCGGATCGGTCACATCGAGGATGGCCGTTTCCATGCCCGTGAGGCCTTCGAGAAGGTTTTCGTTCACATCCGTCGCAATCACGCTTGCGCCTTCGGACGAAAGGGCAATCGCGCTCGCACGCCCCATGCCCTGGCCCGCCGCGGTGACGAGCACAGTCTTTCCCTTGAGCCGCACGAAAAGCCTCCCTGCTTCTTGTCGGTTTCTATATGAACAAAATATTCACATATGAACTCTTGACGCAAGCGGATTCTTGCTGTGGAGTTTAGGAACCGGCTGGGGAGGCGGTAGGACAGGATGGGAGTGGACGTGGACATCAGGCAGGACATCGAGGACGAGAACGCGCCGGTCGATCGCTACCGGGCGCCGGCGCTCGACAAGGGGCTCGACATTCTCGAAGTGCTCTCGGCCCAGCCCCATGGCCTGACGCGCGCCGAGATCGTCAAGGAGCTCGGCCTCGGCCCCTCGCAGATCTATCGCATGCTGGAGCGGCTCGTGGCGCGCGGCTATGTGGCCCGCATCGCCGGCGATCGCTACCAGCTCAGCATGAAGCTCTTCCTTCTCGCCACCCGTCATCCGCCGCTCAGGCGTCTGATGGCCGAAGCGCAGCCGCTGATGGATGAATTTGCCCGCGACATGCGCCAGTCCTGCCATCTCGTTGTGCCGGAACAGGGGGCGGGCGTGGTGGTCGCCCAGGCGAGCCCCACGGGGCACTGGGAATTTCGCGCCCGGATCGGTGGCCAGCTCGATCTTTTTGCAACCGGTTCGGGCCTTGCGCTTCTCGCCTTTCAGGATCCGGAGCGCCTCGTGGAAACGCTGGGTCTCTGGGGCGTGCGCCATGCACCCCGCAAGCTCAAGGATGTTGCGCCCCATCTCGAGGAGGTGCGCAAGGCGGGCATCCGCATCGCCCCATCCGGCCAGCTGGTCGGGGTGACCGATATCAGCGTTCCCGTGCGCGGGCCCGGAGGGGATGCCGCGGGCGTTCTCACCTGCGCCTATATCGAACACCCGGAGGAACTCGGCACGGATTTTCGCAGCAAGGCCATCGAAAGGCTGGTGCGCGTGGCGGCGGAATTGTCGAGCGCAGTTTAGGGCGTGCGGCAAACAACAATGTTGTTGACGCAATATGAAATAAAATGCTAATGGGCTTATGGAAATTTTGAGGCATCTCAATTGTTTCAAATGTCTCAAATCCTGGGCCTGACCCATCGCCAGAGGGGGTGGTGGGGCGCCGATCGTGTGGAGAACGATCCGGTATAAGATGGCCTTCCGGCAGGAGGAGTGCCGGGCAGGCAGCAGAAAAGGACGGGTGCTTGCGCCTGTCAGGACTGAAGGAGGAGGGGAGCGGTCCGCATCGGCCATGCCGGGCGGGCGGCTTCGCCAGAGGAGGGTCCATGGGAGAGACTGACGCCATACATGCGTCCGCAGCAGCGGCAGCGGCCGGCAAGGTCCGTCCCTTGCTTGCGCTGTCCGGCATTGAGAAATCTTTCCCCGGCGTGAAGGCGCTGCGGGGCGTCGAATTCACGCTTCATCCCGGCGAGGTCCATGCGCTGATGGGCGAGAACGGCGCCGGCAAGTCGACGCTGATGAAGATCATCACCGGCGTATACCAGCCCGATGCCGGCGAAATGAAGGTGGATGGCCAGTCCGTTTCGGTGCCCGATCCGCGCGCGGCCCAGGCGCTCGGTATTTCCATCATCCATCAGGAACTCTTCCTGATGAACCATCTGACGGCCGCCCAGAACATCTTCATCGGCCGCGAGCCGCGCCGGGGCTTCGGCTTCTTCGTCGACGAGGGAAAGATGCGTGCCGATGCCGCGGCCCTCTTCGCCCGGATGAAGGTGGATATCGACCCCGATGTGGAAGTGGGCACGCTGACGGTCGCCCGCCAGCAGCTGGTGGAAATCGCCAAGGCTCTGTCCTTCAATTCCCGCGTGCTGATCATGGATGAACCGACCTCCGCGCTGAACGAGACGGAGGTGGAGCATCTCTTTGCCATCATCGAGGATCTGAAGCGCCAGGGCGTCGGCATCGTCTACATCACCCACAAGATGGACGAGGTGAAGCGCATCGCCGATCGCGTCACCATCATGCGCGACGGTCAGTATATTGACACGCTGCCGGCGGCCACCACCGACATGGCCACCATCATTTCGCTGATGGTGGGCCGTGAACTCGCCGACAGCACCCGCGCCGAAGGGCGGGCGGGCGAAGACGTGGTGCTGTCCGTCAAGGGCCTGAACCGCGGCAAGGTGATCCGAAATGTCAGCTTCGCCCTGAAGCGGGGCGAGATCCTTGGCTTTGCCGGCCTCATGGGGGCGGGGCGGACGGAGGTCGCCCGGGCGATCTTCGGCGCGGACCCGATCGACGGCGGCGAGATCGAGATCCATGGCAGGCGCGAGGTGATCGCATCGCCGCGCGAGGCGGTGCGCCTGGGGCTCGCCTATCTCAGCGAAGACCGCAAGCATTTCGGCCTCGTGACAGGCATGTCCGTCGGCGACAACATCACCATGGCCTCCTGGCCCCGTTTCCTGAAGGGCGGCTTCTTCATGGATGACGGGCGCATGCGCGCCGCCTCGCGGGACTACGTGGAGCGGCTGCGGGTAAAGACGCCCTCCATTTTCCAGGAAACCAAGCTCCTCTCGGGTGGCAACCAGCAGAAGGTCGTCATTGCCAAATGGCTGCTGCGCGACTGCGACATCCTGATTTTCGACGAGCCCACCCGCGGGATCGACATCGGCGCGAAGGCGGAGATCTACCGCCTGCTGCAGGGGCTTGCCGATCAGGGCAAGGCCATCATCGTCATCTCCTCCGAACTGCCAGAGGTGCTGCGCCTGTCGCACCGCATCCTCGTCATGTGCGAAGGGCGGATCACCGGCGAACTCGACGGACGCACCGCAACCCAGGAATCCATCATGCATCTGGCCACCCTGCGCCAGCCGATTGCCGCCGAATAAGGAAGACGACGATGACCGATGCTGCACTTTCACAAGCCGGCGCAAAAAGGAACGGAATTTTCAGCACCGCGGCGCTGCAGAAGGGCGTCGCCTTCGTGGTGCTGGTGGCACTCCTGGCCTTCTTCAGCGTCTTCACGGAGAATTTCGCCGCCTGGAACAACATGGTCAACATCATGCAGGCCACCGCCGTCAACGGCGTGCTCGGCGTGGCGGTGACATTCGTCATCATTTCCGGCGGCATCGATCTCGCCGTGGGCACCATGATGACCATGACGGCGGTGACCGCCGGCCTCGTGCTCACCAATGCGGGCCTGCCGCTCCCCTTCGGCATTCTGGGCGCCGTGGCATCCGGCGCGATGATGGGGGGCGCTTCCGGTTCGATCATAGCCAAGCTGAAGATCCCGCCCTTCATCGCCACCCTCGGCATGATGCAGATCTCGCGCGGTCTGGCGCTGGTGTTCTCCGGGGCAAAGCCGATCTATTTCAACTCGACGCCGAGCTACAAATATCTCTCGCCGGAAAGCTCGATTTCGCTTCTGGTGCCCGGGCTGGAAATTCCCAACGGCGTCTTCATCATGTTCGGCATTGCAATCCTCGCCTCCATCCTCCTCAACCGCTCGCTCTTCGGCCGCTATGTCTTCGCGCTCGGCAGCAATGAGGAGGCGGCCCGCCTTTCCGGCGTGAACGTGGATTTCTGGAAAATCGTCACCTATGCGCTGTCGGGGGCAATCTGCGGCATTGCCGGTCTGCTGATTTCCTCGCGGCTCAATTCCGCCCAGCCGGCGCTCGGCCTCGGTTACGAGCTCGATGCCATCGCCGCGGTCGTCATCGGCGGCACATCCCTTTCCGGTGGCCGGGGCACGATCCTCGGCACCATCATCGGCGCCTTCATCATGAGCGTTCTGACAAACGGCCTGCGCATCATGGGCGTGCAGGAAGAATGGAAGATCGTCGTCACGGGCGTCATCATCATCGTCGCGGTATTTGTCGACATCATGTTGCGAAGGAGAGCCTGAACGACGGGGGGAGCCGTCCTTTTTGAGAAGCAATGAGAGAGGAACGCCGTATCCCAAGGATCGGCACGACAACCAAAGGGAGTGAGAAATGAAAAAGATCCTGACTGCATCCGTCTTTGCATTCAGCGCAATGGCCATGTTCTCCACCGGCGCTTCGGCGGGGGACACCTATTTCCCGATCATCGCCAAGGGCTTCAGCCACCAGTTCTGGCAGGCCGTGAAGGCCGGCGCCGAACAGGCCGCCAAGGACCAGGGCGTCACCATCACCTTCGAAGGCCCGAACACGGAAGCTGAAATCGACAAGCAGACCGACATCCTGAATGCGGCCATCGCCAAGAAGCCGCAGGGCCTCGGCTTTGCCGCCCTCGACAGCCAGGCGCAGGTTCCGGCCCTGCAGAAGGCTGCCGATGCCGGCATCCCGATCGTCGCCTTCGATAGTGGCGTCGACAGCGACCTGCCGCTCACCACCTGCACCACGGATAACGTGAATGCAGCCGGTGCCGCCGCCGACAAGATGGCCGAAGCCATCGGCGGGGAAGGCAAGATCGCCGCCGAAATCCACGACCAGACCTCGGCCACCGGTATCGGCCGTCGTGACGGCTTCCTGAACCGCATCAAGGAGAAATATCCGAAGATCGAGGTGGTGGAAGTCCAGTATGCCAATGATGCGCTGAAGGCCGCCGACGACATCAAGGCGATGCTGCAGGCCCATCCCGACATCAAGGGCATCTTCGCCTCCAACGAAGGTGCAGCCATCGGCCTTTCGGTTGCCATCAAGGAAACCGGCGCCAAGATCGTCGGCATCGGCTACGATTCCGGCAAGACCCAGAAGGATGCCATCATGGACGGCACCCTGCTCGGCTCGATCACCCAGAATCCTGTCGGCATCGGCCAGTGCGTGGTGAACTCGCTCGCCAAGGCCGTGAAGGGCGAGAAGCTCGAGAAGATCATCGACACCGGCTACTACTGGTACGACAAGACCAACATCACCGATCCGAAGATCGCTGCCGTTCTCTATGATTGATCCCTGATCGGTCCTGAAGCGCCCCTCCCTGAAGCCTCCCAAGGCGGGGAGGGGCGTTTTTCTTTATGCTCCCCGCGCGGATCGCTTCGGCAACATCTTTTGATGCAAAATGAAATAAATGAGTGACGCAAATAGACTCAAAACTGCTTGCGTCATAGTTCAGTTTCCGTCAGGATTGCCTGCAAGACAGAGGCAGGTAACGGAGGAGACGGTCATGGCGGACTGGGTCCATGTATGCGAGGCCGAGGGGATCGAGCAGGAAGGCGTGATCCGCTTCGATCATCGAGGGAAGACCTATGCAGTCTATCGCTCGCCCGAGGACCATTATTTCTGCACGGATGGGCTCTGCACCCATGAGGCCGTCCATCTGGCGGACGGGTTGGTCACCGATCATGAGATCGAGTGCCCCAAACACAGCGGCATATTCGATTACCGGACCGGCGACGCCAAGCGCTTGCCGGCCTGCCGCAATCTCAACACCTATCCCGCGCGCCTCGTTGGGGGCCGGGTGGAGATCCTGATCGGCTGAAAGGGGGCTAAAGGTCCTCTGTCGGGGGGGGCAGGATCAGCGCAAAAGCCGGGATTTGCCACGTTTTGAGACGATTCTGCCTTGCTTGGTTCGCTTAGGCGCCATAAGTGAGGCAAATTGATTGGACCGGTTTGAGGGGGAGGGCAGGATGAAGCGCGTCAGCATCGCCGATATCATGCGGGAAACGGGCCTGTCGCGGGCGACCGTCGACCGGGTGCTGAACGGCCGCGGCAAGGTGCACCAGCGCACCCGTGATGCCGTGGAGGCGGCGATGCAGCTTCTGTCGGCGCCTGATCCCGGCTCTGCCCGGGCGCGGCGCTCGGTGGACATGGTCCTGCGTCTGGGGCGCGGCATGACGGGCCAGATGAAGGCAGCCTGGGACCGGCACCGTCCGGATGGGCGCTTCCACGATCTCTATCAGGCAGGCGAGGAGGAAGTTGCCGAGACGGTCTCGGCCCTGTGCGCCGATCTCTCCCGCCCCCTCATCATCGCCGCGAAGAACACCGAGCGCACCAATCTGGTGCTGGAGGAAGCCCGCAGCCGCGGCAAGCGCATCATCGCCGTCGTGTCGGATCTTGCCGTTGCCGCGCGCGATGTGTTTGTCGGCATGGATAATCGCGCCGCCGGTCAGACGGCGGCTTTCCTCATCGGTCGGATGCTCGGCGAAAGACCCACATCGGTTGGCGTGGTGCTGGGTGATCTCGCCTTTCGCTGCCATGAGGACCGGGAAATCGGCTTTCGCTCCACGCTACGGGCGCATTTTCCGAAAATCAGCCTCTCCGGCGAGGCGCTCGGCGAAGACAGTGCCGATCTCACCCGGGCGGCCGTTCTGCGCTTGCTCGAAGAGCAGCCCGCCCTCGGTGCGATCTACAATGTCGGCGGCGGCAATGTAGGATTGACGGAAGCGATTGCGCAAGCGGGCAAGGCCGGAGATATCCTGGTGATCGCCCATGAGGTGAACGCCGTCACCATGCCGCTTCTGCGGGCCGGAAGCCTCGATTATGCGCTGGCCTCCGATCCCGCACAGCTTGTCGAGCGCGCGCTCGATCTTGCGACGGTTTCCGATCCTGCGTCCGGTCGCGACCAGATCCTCTTCGATTTCGGCATCTATACCCGCTTCAATATCCCGCATTTCCAGAAGGATTGATCCGAAGAACTTTTAATCCTCTTGGTCCGATGCCTCAAAAAGCATCGCAGGCCAGCGCCTCCTCGCTCCCCCTTCTAGCGGTCGCCTCGCAAGATGTAAGGTGAGGCATTAATTACCGAAAAATGATGCATATGTATTTTTCTCTTGCATTTATGCATCATAAGCGCACTCTCCTCCCGGGATGGTTGATCTTGCCGGGAGGCGCAGCATGGATGATCTCGACTATGGAAGCCGCGACAGACGCGGGCACTGGACTCCGAAGGATCGGCTCGAAACCGCACCCGTCTTCGTCTTTCCACCCCGCCCGCTTGCTTTCCTGCGCTGGCTGCCGGGTTATTTCTTCCCGTGGAACCTGCTCTGGATGCTCTCGGCCCTTGGCTGGTGGTATCTGGTGATCCCGCCCCGGGAGGTGCTTGCGGTTCTGGAATGGGGATGGGTTCTTCGCCTCTTTGCGGTGAACTGCCTCGCGGTCTTCCTGTTCTACGGCGCGTTCGAACTGCATCTCTATATCAGGCGCGCCCAGGGCAACCGCTTCAAGTATAATCCGAAGTTCCCTGCCGATCACAAAAGCCCCGCCTTTCTCTTTGAGCGCCAGAATCTCGACAGCCTCATCCGCAGCTTCGGGACCGGGGTGCCGATCTGGACCGGTTTCGAGGTGCTGGTGCTCCATGCCCAGGCTGCCGGCTATGTGCCTTCCGTTTCCCCGTCGGAGCACCCCTGGTATCTGCTGGGCCTCGCCCTCGTTCTGCCGGTCCTCCATGAAGCCCATTTCTTCGTCATTCACCGGCTCATCCATGTGCCGCCGCTTTATAAATGGGTCCATTCCGTCCATCACAATTCGGTCAATCCCTCGCCCTGGTCCTCGCTTTCCATGCATCCTGTGGAGCACCTTCTCTATTTCGCCACGGCGGCCTATCACCTCCTCATTCCCTCCCATCCGGTGCTGGTGATCTATCAGCTGCACATGGCCGGCTTCGGCGCGGTGGTCGGCCATGTGGGCTTCGACAAGCTGGAGGTGACCGACGAGAAGGCAATCGACAGCCATGCCTTCGCCCATTACCTCCACCACAAATATTTCGAGGTGAATTACGGCGACGGCCTGATCCCCTTCGACAGATGGTTCGGCACCTGGCACGACGGCACGCGGGAGGGCGATCAGCAGATGCAGGCACGCTACGAGAGGAAGAAGGCCCGGATGAATGCCGGGGGATAAGGGCGAACTCCTTTTTCTTTAAGCTTGAAATATATCTTGCCGTCTTCCGGCGTCAGGTGTTGAATGGCAGGCGGAGGGCCTGCCGCGGCGGCGGGCGAGGAAGGCGCCAGCAGGCTGGCGGATCGTGAGGACACCGGTGATCAAGCCCCATCCCCTGAAATCGGCACGCAAGCTGAAGCTCGGCGTCTTCTCTGCCAATGCGGATGGCGGCCTCGCCATCACCGATGTGCCGGAGCGCTGGCGGGCGGGATGGGACGACAATCTGAGCGCCGCCCAGATCGCCGATCGGGCCGGCATCGATTTCTTCCTTCCGATTGCGCGTTGGCGGGGCTTCGGGGGCAAGAACCGCGTGCGCGAATGGTCCTTCGAAACCTTCACCTGGGCCGCCGGTCTTGCCGCAGCCACGGAGCAGATCGGCCTTTTCATGACCGTGCATGTTCCGCTCGTGCATCCGCTCTATGCGGCAAAGGCACTGGCGACCGTCGACCACATTTCGAAGGGGCGGGCGGGTCTCAACATCGTCTGCGGCTGGAATCCCAAGGAATTCGGCATGTTCGGCGTGCCCCTGGTGGAGAAGGGCTATGACCAGGCGGCAGAGTGGATCGACATCATCGAAAGGGTCTATGGGAGCGATACCCCCATCGATTTCAACGGCAGCTATTACCAGCTCGCCGAGGCCGTCAGTCGCCCTGCGAGCCTCCAGCAGCCCCGTCCCGTCACCATGAATGCGGCCTTTGGCGGCCCGGGGCGCGATTTTGCCGCCCGCCACTGCGATTACCTCTTCACCACTTTCACAGATATCGAGGGCGCCGGCGCGGCGATTGCCGATATTGGCGGCCGGGCGAAGGAGGCCGGCCGCGAGGTGGGCGTCTATACGGTATGCCACGTGGTCTGCCGCGAAACACAGAAGGAGGCGGAGGATTATTACCGCCGCTATGCGCTGGAGCTTGCCGATCACGCCGCCGTCGACGATCACATGGCCGGCAAGAAGGAGTTTTCCGGATCCCACGATCCGGCCGCCTATGAGCGCTACCGCCAGCGCTTTGCCGGCGGCGCGGGCACCTATCCGCTGATCGGCACGCCGGAGAAGATCGTCAGCGACATGGCCGGCATCTCCGCCAGGGGCTATCAGGGCATCGCGCTTTCCTTCGTCAATTATACCCAGGAACTGCCCTTCTTCTGCGATCGGGTCCTGCCGCTTCTGGAACAGGCGGGGCTGCGCTGAGCATCCGGAACCCTTGTCTTCCCAGAGCGCTTTGTCCGGCCCGCTTCGGACAAAGCGGGCGGGGGAAGGGCGCCGCGAATTGACCTGAAATGCCCGCTTACGGTAGCGTGGCGCTCCTTTCGTGAGCGCGAGTGTCTTCTGTTGTTTGCTGTTTCAGCCGGTTCCGGCCCTGTTTTCCTCTCCCTGCTTCGCCGTATTGCGGTGCTTTTGGCGGTGCTTGCGCTGGCCACCGGCTGCGTCAGCCGGGCCAGCGGCGTCATGGTTCCGGTGCCGGAAAAGGCCGCAGGCGCAACGCTGGTCGATATGGTTGTCGCCACCACCCGCGCACCTTCGGGCGATCCCGCCACGCTCTTCAGCGGCGAGCGCGGCACGGACCTGAAGGTGGATGCGGTCACCATTTCCATTCCGCCGGATCGGGTCCGCCAGGCAGGCCAGGTCCAGTGGCCGAAGAAGGTGCCCGCCGATCCCCGCAAGGAATTTGCGACCGTTCGCGTCGAGCCCGTCGAGGAGGCGAAGGAGCAGCAGCAATGGATGCGCGCCCATGGCGGCCGCAACCGGCGGGTCATGGTCTTCGTCCATGGCTTCAACAATACCTACGAGGATTCCGTCTACCGCTTCGCCCAGATCGTCCATGATTCCAAGGCGGATGTGGCGCCCGTGGTGTTCACCTGGCCGTCCCGCGCTTCGGTTTTCGATTATGCCTATGACCGGGAAAGCACCAATTATTCCCGCGATGCGCTGGAAGAGCTGCTGCAGCGCATGGCGCGCGATCCCTCGGTGGGCGAAATCACCGTCATGGCCCATTCCATGGGCTCATGGCTGGCGGTGGAGGCCATAAGACAGATGGCGATCCGCAATGGCGCCGTCTCGCCGAAGATCACCCAGGTGCTGCTTGCCTCGCCCGATCTCGACGTGGATGTCTTTGCCCAGCAGATCCGAAGCCTTGGGAAGAAGAAGCCGCAATTCACCGTCTTTGTCTCCCGCGATGACCGTGCGCTGGACCTCTCCCGCTATATTTCCGGCAATGTGGACCGGCTCGGCCAGGTCGATCCGACCGTGGAGCCCTATCGCACCGCCTTCACCAATGCCGGCATCCGGGTTCTCGACCTGACGCAGCTTGAGGGCCAGGACGGGCTCGGGCACAACAAGTTTGCCGATAGCCCGGAAGTGGTGCGGTTGATCGGCGAAAGGCTGATCGAAGGCCAGACGATTACCGACCAGCGTGTCGGCCTCGGCGACGGCATGGGCCTTGTGGCCATGAGCACGGCTTCCACCGTGGGCGGTGTCGCAAGCCTTGCGGTGCGCGCACCCATCGCCGTCTTCGATCCGGTCTCGCGCAATTCGCTGCACCTGAAGAAGGGAAAAGGCCCTCAGAAGATCGTGGAGCATGAGGGGCGCTGAGCCCCTCTGCCCTTTGTCGGTCAGGCCGCGGGCCCGGAAAGATCGAGTGCCCGGCTTGCCTGTTCCGCCAGCTCGTAATCTTCCGTGTGCACCTGAAGGCCGAAGGGCGTGGTCAGGACGATGCCATAGGCACCGGGTTCATCCACCGAGCTCGACGTGTCGTCCACATCGAAGGGCATGGGCTGCTGGTGCAGCGGGCTCTTGAAGATGGAGAAGGGAATGCCCCGGTGCGAGCCACCGATGGTGCGATGCACATGGCCGGCGAAGATGTGGCGCACATTGCCATGTCGCTCGAGGACTTCGTAAAAGGCATCGCCATTGATCAGCTTGATCGCATCCATGCCCTTGAAGCCCGTGTCATGTGGCGGGTGATGCATGAAGACGAGAACCGGTCTGCCTTCGGCGCCAGCCAGCTGGCGATCGAGCCAGCCGAGCCGCTTCTCGCAGAGCGCGCCCTTCGAATAGTCGGGATCTCCCTTCGACACGGGAATATGTGTATCGAGAATGAGGAGGCGCGCCTCCGGAAGGTCGATGACCTCCTGCACGAAGCCGTCCTCGTCGCGGGCGGCGTTTGGAAAGACCGCCTGGAATGGATCGCGCAGGTCGTGATTGCCGATCGTCAGCGAAACCGGGATCGGATAATCCTCAAGCAGAGCCTTCAGCCGCCGATAGGAGGCCTCGTCCCCGTGATGGGTGAGATCGCCGGTGATCACCAGCCGGTCCGCATCGCCATGCATCCGTGCCGCATGGGAAAGCCCGGCCGAAAGCCGCGCCAGCGGATCGAGCCCGATGATCCTTTCGCCCTCGGGCAGCATGTGGAGATCGGTAAAGACGAGGATCTTGGCCATGGTTCAGTCCTGTTCATAGATATAGAGCGCCTCGCCATAGCCGACGCCCGTGTCAGCCGCTTGACAGGCTTCGATCAAAAGGCCGGGTCCCGGCGCGAGCACCGGCAGCAGCATATGGCCGGTCGCAATCATCCCCACCCTTTCGCCCGCCGCGATCCGCCGCGGCAGGTCTCCCTTCCCAGGCCGGAAGAGCCCGACGGCGGGCGAAGAAATGCTGCCCTGCCTTTTCGGCGGCAAGGACGGCAGTTCCACCCTGCCGCCACGCACCTCAAGGGTCAGCGCCCCGTCCTCATAGGAAAATTCCTGCACCCCATGGGTTTCGAGGAGCGCAAGCAGCCGTTCGACCGTGTCGGCGGCAAGGGGGTGAAAGCGCGCCGGGTCGCTCATGCGCGCTCCAGCGAAAAGAGCGGCTGGCCCGCTTCCACCATCACCCCGTCTTCGGCATGGATTTCTGCAATCAGGCCGTCTCCATCGCATTCCACGGGGTTGAAAGTCTTCATCGCTTCGAGAAGCGCAAGCGTCTGCCCATCAACGACCGACTGTCCCACAGCCACGAAGGGGGCGGCACCCGGAGAGGCCGCCCGATAGAAGATGCCGGTCATCCCCGCCCGGATCTGCCAGGCGCCCTTGCGTTCGGCAACGGAGACGGGGGAGGGAGCGGCAACGGAAGGCGAGACCGCAATGGCCGGTTGAACCGTGCCTGAGGTGAGGGGAAGACTGCCCGTCGCCCGCTTCGAAATCCGGATCGTGACGCCATTCTCGGAAACGCTCAGTTCTTCGGCAGTGGATTGATCCATCAGTTTCAGGAGGCGCTCGATGAGGTCGAGATCCATCGGCTCAACCCTCCTCGTGGAAGGGGCGCAGGGAAATGCCTGCCGCCTCAAGGCCTGCGCGTACCGCCCGCGCGATGCCGACAGCTTCCGGCGTGTCGCTATGCACGCAGATCGAATCGATCGGCGTCGGGAGGAGCTGGCCATCGAAGGTCTCGATCGCCCCCTGCTTCACCATGCGCACGGCGCGGGCAGCCGTTTCTTCCGGGTCATGCAGCACCGCGCCCGGCAATTTGCGGTTTACCAGATGACCCTCGGCCGTATAGGCACGGTCCGCAAAGATTTCCGAGCGGCAGGAAAGGCCCATCTCCCGCGCCTGCCTCTCCTGATGGCCAAGGGCGATGGTGAGGCAGCTGAGGCTCGGATCGACGGCGCGGATCGCCCGGTTGACCGCCATGGCGACCTCGGCATCCTGCTGGGTCAGGTTCCCCAGCGCGCCATGGGCTTTCACATGGGTGATCCGGTGTCCGGCATAGGTGGCAAGCGCCTGCGCCGCCCCGATCTGATAGGCAACCAGCCGCTCGATCTCGCCGGCCGAAAAGGGAATGATGCGCCGCCCGAAACCCCAGAGATCGGGAAATCCGGGATGGGCGCCAACCGCAACACCCTTCTCCCTCGCCAGGCGAAAGGTCTCGGCCATCACCTCGGGATCGCCGGCATGGAGCCCGCAGGCAATGTTGGCCGATGTCACGATCGACAGCATGGCCGCATCATCGCCCATTTTCCAGGGGCCGAAGCCTTCCCCCATATCCGAATTCAGATCCACCCGCACCACTTGCGCTCCCGTTCCTGTTGGCGCCTATTCATAACCGGCGGGAAAGGCGCGTCAATTCGCGTCCGCCTCCTGGGCGTCCCGCAAAAACAGTGGCCAAAACCGCCGCCCTGATATATCAGAAGCCATTCGAACCGGAACCGGACATGAACGATCTCGCCCATCCACCCTTGACCATCAGCATGGAAGGCACCGGCGCCCTGCTTCTCGATGCCGCCGGGGCGATCTTCAGCGAGACGGTGCAGGAGCGCATCTGGTCCCTGGCAGAGCGCCTTCAGGCGGTCCCGGGCATTCGGGAGACGGTTCCGGGGATGAACAATCTCATGGTGGTCTTCGATCCCCTGCACCTCGATCCCGAAGTGCTGGAGCAACGGCTCCATGCCGAATGGCAGGCGCCGGTCACGGCCCGCGCGGAAGGCCGGCTCGTCGATGTGCCCGTCACCTATGGCGGCAGGGCGGGCGAGGATCTTTTCGAATTTGCCGAAGCGAAGGGCATGACGGCGGAAGAGGTGGTTGCCCTCCATGCGGGCGCCGTCTATCGGGTCGCTGCCGTCGGCGCCATGCCGGGTTTCGTCTATCTCTCGGGCCTCGATCCGCGTCTAGCCGCGCCGCGCCGGGCGGTGCCGCGCATGGGCGTTCCGAAAGGGTCCGTCATCATCGGCGGCAGCCAGGCGGGCATCATGCCCGTCACCGCCCCTTCGGGCTGGCACATTCTCGGCCACACGGACCTTGCCCTTTTCGATGAAAGCCGCGATCCGCCCGCCACCTTCCGGCCGGGAGACCGCATCCGCTTCGTTCCGCGTGAGGTGCTGTCATGATCGAGATCCTGACGACGGGCCTCAGCAACAGCGTGCAGGATCTCGGCCGCTTCGGCCATCTGGATGCTGGCGTCGGCCGTTCCGGCGCCATGGACGGGCAGGCGCTTCGCCTCGCAAACCGCCTCGTCGGCAACGAGGAGAACGCCGCCGGGCTGGAAATCGCCATCTTCCCCTTCCGCCTGCGCTTTGAGGCCGATTGCCGGATCGCCATTGCGGGCGCCGATGCACCGGCAAGTCTTGCCGGTCGAGACATGCCTGCCTTTTGGGCGGCTGCGGCAAAGGCGGGCGAGGAACTGCGCGTCGATCCCCCGCTTAAGGGCGCCCGTGTCATCATCGCCTTCGAAGGCGGCATCGATGTGCCGGTCGTCCTGTCCTCCCGCTCGACCGACCTCAAGAGCGGCTGGGGCGGGTTCGAAGGCCGCGGCCTGAAGCGCGGCGACCGCATTCCCCTCCATCTCCCCGCAAAAAGGACGGATTGGAGCCATTTGCCGGGCGGTTTCGGCATGGATGTCTCCGCCTGGCGCAGTCTTGCAGGGGAGAGCGCCGTTCTGCGGATTCTGCCGGGCGCGGAATGGCAGGCCTTCGGGAAAGAGGGGCAGGACCTGCTGACGCAATCGGTCTGGCAGCTGGGACCGGAGGCAAACCGGCAGGGCTACCGGCTGGAAGGCCCGGCGCTTCACCCCGAACGGCGGCGTGAGCTCTTCTCCCATGGCATCATGCCGGGCACGGTTCAGGTGCCGCCGAACGGCCAGCCGATCATCCAGCTCGCCGAGGCCAATACCTGCGGTGGCTATCCGAAGATCGCCCATGTGATCGAGGCCGATCTCTGGCGTCTGGCGCAGCTGCGCCCCGGAGACCGGCTCGCCTTTCGCCCTGTCACCCGCAGGGAGGCGATCGAGGCATTGCGGGCGGAAACCGATGCCCTTGCCGCACTGGCGCAGGAAATCCGCCTGCTTACCCGTGATTATTCCCATGCCTTCGACGGCACGCACACCCTCCGGCCGGCGCTGTTGCGCGCGAGCCCTGACATGCAGGAGACAAGCCCATGAGATGGAAACGCACGATCCAGTTGCTGGATGTCCATTGCGAAGGAGAAATCGGCAAGGTCGCCATCGGCGGCGTGCCGAAGATCCCCGGCAACACGATTGCCGAACAGATGAACCATCTGAACACGAAGGATGACAGCCTGCGTCGCCTCCTGTGCCTTGAGCCCCGCGGCGCGCCGATTGGCTCGGTCAATCTGCTCCTGCCGGCAAAACATCCGGAGGCGGATTGGGGCTTCATCATCCTCCAGCCGGATCAGGCTCATGCCTCCTCCGGTTCGAACTCCATCTGCGTTACGACGGCGCTTCTGGAAAGCGGCATCGTGGAGATGAAGGAGCCTGAAACGGTCATCACGCTGGATACGGCGGCGGGCCTCGTCCGCGCCGTTGCCACCTGCCGCGACGGGCGCTGCGAGCGCGTCAGGCTGACGCTGGTTCCCTCCTTTGTCCATGAACTGGACGTCGCGCTCGACACGGCCCGCTGGGGCCGGATCACGCTCGATCTCTGCTATGGCGGGATCTTCTACGCGCTCGTGGATGCCGAGCCCCTCGGCCTGAAGATCGAGCCCGGCCAGGCGCGGGCGCTGGTTGAGGCGGGCATGGAAATCAAGGCGCAGATCAATCGGGAAATACCGGTCGTCCATCCGGAAATTCCGGAAATCTCCGGCGTCGCCTATGTCATGTTCCGCAGCAAGGACGAGGATGGCGCGGTGCGCACCTGCACCACCATGTGGCCGGGCCGGGCAGATCGCTCGCCCTGCGGCACGGGAAGTTCCGCCAATCTTGCGGCGCTCCATGCCCGTGGACTTGCGAAAGTGGGCGATGTCTTCAAATCGCGCTCGATCATCGGTTCCGAATTCGAGGCGTCGATTGCGGCGGAAACGACAGTTGCCGGCAAGCCCGCGATCATCCCCACCATTTCGGGCCGGGGCTTCACCTTCGGCCTGCACCAGGTGGCGCTCGATCCCTTCGATCCGCTGGGCGAAGGCTTCGCGCTCACCGATGTCTGGGGCGAGGCCGCGGCCGGTATCGCCAAAAGCCGGACGGCGGGCTGATCAGCCCGCCGGATAGACGACACCCTTGCGCAGGATGATATTGCCGTAGAGGCGCGGCTCGCTGGTCTGCACGACCGCATGAGCCGCCCTCACGCGCGGATAGAAATCCTTGCCGAGAAGCGGCGTCACCGCAAAGCCCGGCGCATGGAGCGCGCAGCTCTCCACCATGTCGAGATGCACGGGATCGAGAAGATCGGGATTGTCGCGCACCGTGGCGCGGAAGATCGCCGCCGGCACGAAATCGTCGACCGGCATGACGCTGAGGATCGCGTTCAGCACCGGAATGACCCCGTGCCCGTCCATGCGGATCAGCCGCCTTCCATGTTCGAGCCCCGGATAATTGCCATCCACCAGCGCAATCTCGTCTCCATGTCCCATCTCGCGCAGGCAGGCGAGCAGCGCCGGACTGAGCAGCGGATCGATACCTTTGAGCATGTCATTTCCCCTTTTAGGTTTTCGGCGCGCCGGTGGCCGGAGCATCCCTCCCCCACCCCACCGTGCGTCCTTCCGGATGGACGTGGCCCACGACCTCAGTTCCCCGCCAGATCTTATTGTAAAAAAAAAATTTATCT
>CAMFIF010000002.1 GCA_945952415.1 uncultured Rhizobium sp.
GCGCGCAGCATGTCCCAGGCCTTGGCGCGGTTCTTGTGCTGCGAGCGTTCCTGCTGGCACTGCACCACGATGCCGCTCGGGATATGCGTGATGCGCACCGCGGAGTCGGTCGTGTTGACGTGCTGGCCACCCGCACCCGAGGAGCGGTAGGTGTCGATACGGCAGTCGCTTTCGTTGATGTCGATCTGGATCGACTCGTCCACGACGGGATAGACCCAGATGGAGGAGAAGGAGGTGTGGCGGCGCGCATTGCTGTCATAGGGCGAAATGCGCACGAGGCGGTGAACACCCGATTCGGTCTTCAGCCAGCCATAGGCATTGTGGCCCTTGACGAGCAGCGTCGCGGATTTGATGCCCGCTTCTTCGCCGTCATGCACTTCCAGAAGCTCCACCTTGAAGCCCTGCTTTTCCGCCCAACGGGTGTACATGCGCAGAAGCATGTTCGCCCAGTCCTGGCTTTCCGTGCCGCCCGCACCGGAATGCACTTCCAGATAGGTATCGTTGCCGTCGGCTTCGCCGGAAAGCATGGCTTCCACCTGCAGGCGGCCGGATTCGGCCTTGAGCGCCTTCAGCGCCGCCTCGGCATCGGCCACGACGGATTGATCGCCCTCTTCCTCGCCAAGCGCGATGAGTTCGATATTGTCGTTCATCTGGGTTTCCAGATGCCGCACGCCCTTGATGCTGTCTTCCAGCTGCTGGCGCTCGCGCATCAGCTTCTGGGCTTCCTGGGCGTCATTCCAGAGGTTCGGGTCCTCTGCCTTGTTGTTCAACCAGTCCAGTCGTCTCAGCGCCTGATCCCAGTCAAAGATGCCTCCTCAGCAGGCTTACGGCCTGCTTGATGTCATCAACAATATTCTCGATTTCCGCTCGCATGGGTTCCGTTCTCAGATGTGCAGGGGAAAAAATGAGCCCCGTGCATAGTGGCGCGGGGCGCGGAAGTAAAGTCCCGCCGGGGCAGGCACGGACGATCCGTCGCTAGAAGAGACCGCCCTCGCCCGAGGTGACCGCCTGGTTCGCCTGGGGCGAGGCCTTGATGACCTCGTCCGGGGCCAGCGTCATGTCGGCGCCGATCACCTGGTAGGAATTGGCCGGGCCGGTGCCGGGCTTGAAATATTCGTCGATCGCTTCCGGATCGCCGGGCATGGCCTGCATGCCGGTCTTGCGGTTCACGGCGATGCGGGTCAATCCGTCGGGCATGATGAAATGGGTCGGCGGGGTGCCCTTGGTCGCCTCGTTCATGAAGGTGTTGAACACGGGAGCGGCGAGCTGACCGCCCGTCATGCCGCGGCCAAGCGGGGTGGGCGTATCATAGCCGATATAGAGGCCGGCCACGAGTTCGGGCGTGAAGCCCACGAACCAGGCGTCCTTTTCGTCATTGGTGGTGCCGGTCTTGCCGGCAACGTCGCGGTCCAGCTTGATCTTGCCATAGGCGGTGCCGCGCTTGATCACGCCTTCCATCATGGAGGTGATCTGGTATGCGGTCATGGGGTCGAGCACCTGCTCGCGCGTATCGGTCAGTTCCGGTTCCGGCTGGTTTTCCCACTTCGGCACGTTGCACTCGGTGCAGCCACGCTCCTCATGGCGGAAGATGGTCTTGCCGTAGCGGTCCTGAATACGGTCGATCAGCGAGGGCTTGATCTGCTTGCCGCCATTGGCAATGACCGAATAGGCCGAGACCATGCGGAGCACCGTGGTTTCCCCCGAGCCCAGCGACATGGCGAGAACGGGAAGCATCTTGTCATAGATGCCGAAGCGTTCGGCATATTCCGCGACCACGTCCATGCCCATGTCATTGGCGAGGCGAACCGTCATGAGGTTGCGGGATTTCTCGATGCCGAGGCGCAGCGTCGAGGGTCCGGCGCTATCCCCTTCATAGTTGCTGGGCCGCCAGACCTGGCCGCCGGACACGACCTCGATGGGCGCATCCATGATGACCGATGCGGGCGTGTAGCCATTGTCGAGTGCCGCGGCATAGACGAAGGGCTTGAAGGAGGAACCGGGCTGGCGCATGGCCTGGGTGGCGCGATTGAACTCCGACTGGGCGTAGGAGAAGCCGCCGGTGAGCGCCAGGACACGGCCCGTATGCGGATCCATCACTACGAAGCCGCCCTGCACCTTCGGGGGCTGGCGCAGCTTGTAGGCCTGGGTGCCGTCGCCCGGCTCGCCGGATGCCTCGACAAAGATGACATCGCCGGGATTGAGAACGCCTTCCGGCGACTTGGCATTCTTGATGCCGGGCCGGGCAGAACTGTAAGCCCACTTCATGTCATCGGGTGCGATGCGGCCGAGCGTGCGGCCGGGAACGACCTTGCCGGCGCCATCCTTGGCGGGCTGGAGGCCGATATCCACGCCGTCCTTCGAGACGGACAGCACGACGGCGAGCTTCCATTGCGGCACGTCGAAGAAGCCGTTCTTCTCCGCCAGCAGCGCGCCCCAATCACCGGAAATGTCGATCGTGTCCATCGGGCCGCGCCAGCCGCGGCGCTGGTCGTAGGAAACGAGCGCGTTCTGCAGCACGCGGGTCGCATAGGCCTGCAGCGTGGGATCGAGCGAGGTGCGGATCGACAGGCCGCCTTCGAGCAGCGCCTTGTCGCCGTAGCGCGCCATGATCTGGCGACGCACTTCCTCGGCAAAATAATCGGAGGCCATGATGTAATTGCCGGAGCGGCGGGCCACGACGCCGAGCGGCTGCTTCTTGGCCTCTTCGCCATCGGCGCGGCTCACATAACCATTCTCCACCATGCGGTCGATCACCCAGTTGCGGCGCTCCAGCGCAGCTTCCGGATGGCGGAAGGGATGGTAATTGGAGGGGCCCTTGGGCAGCGAGGCCAGATAAGCGGTCTCGGCGATCGTGAGATCGGTGACCGACTTGTCGAAATAGGTCAGCGCTGCAGCGGCAATGCCATAGGAATTCAGGCCGAAGAAGATTTCGTTCAGGTAAAGCTCGAGGATCTTGTCCTTCGAATAGGCCTGCTCGATGCGGAAGGAGAGGATGGCTTCCTTGATCTTGCGATCGAAAGTCTGGTCGGCTGTCAGCAGGAAGTTCTTGGCCACCTGCTGGGTGATGGTGGAGGCGCCGACCGGGCGGCGGCCGCTGCCCATGGATTTCAGGTTGACGAGAATGGCGCGGCCGAGGCCGGAAATATCGATGCCCGGATGCTCGTAGAAGTTCTTGTCTTCCGCCGAGAGGAAGGCGGCCTTGACGCGATCCGGGATCGCCTGGATGGGAATGAACAGACGCCGTTCGCGGGCATATTCGGCGATCAGCGCACCATTGCCCGCGTGGATGCGGGTCATCACCGGCGGCGCGTAGCTTTTCAGAACCGCGTAATCGGGCAGTTTCGATTGCTTCAGGTAGAGCGCCGCCACTGCTGCCCCGATGAGAGCGAGCAGGGAAAACGTGCCGAAGATGTAACCAATCAGTCTGATCATTGCCGATATGCCAATGCTGCCGCAGATTCCCTGGGGAACACGGAAATGGGTTTCCTTAAGGGCTTTTGCACGGCCTCCCGCGCATTGCAAGGAAAGGATGGCCCGAACTTCGAAAAGCCCCGGCTTTTCCAGCCCTTCCGGGAGCGGGCGCCTGAAGCCCGCCGACAGCGCAAGCGCGTTGCCGGCCGGTCGATCCTGCGGAGCGGATTGTGCGGAAATTAGGGCTGGCGGCAGGCCCGTTCATAAATTCTTTACGGTTTCGCCGCGGCTGTTGCCGCGAGGCCCCAAAGGCGCTGCCCGTTCAGCGGGTCAGCCGCCCTGCCCGGCCTTTGCCGTTCCCTGGTTGCGATAGCCGTCGATCGCGTCGCCGAGCAGCCTTGCAATGAGCTTCTGGCGTTCGGGATCGGTCAGCGCCTCCACGTCCTTGCGATTGGAGAGGAAGCCCAGCTCCAGCAGCACGGAGGGAATTTCGGGGGCGCCAAGCACGATGAAGCCGGCGGATCGGTGCGGATTGTTGATCAGCTCCACCTGCCCCCTGAACGATTCGATGATGTGATCGGCAAAGGTTACGGCGAAAGCCTGGGTTTCGCGCCGGGTGAGATCGAGGAGGATATCGGCCACTTCCTCCGGCTCGTCGCTGGCGGCGATGCCGGCCAGCTCGTCGGACAGGTTCTCACGCTCCGCGAGGCTCGCCGACAGCGTGTCGGAGGCGCGATCGGAAATGGTATAGACGGTGGCGCCGCGGATATCGGACTGGCGGAGCTTGTCGGCATGAAGCGAAATGAACAGATTGGCGCGCCGCTCGCGGGCGATCGCCACCCGGCGGCTGAGAGAGATGAACTCGTCCTTGTCACGGGTCAGAAACGCCTCGAAGCCGGGCCGGGCATTCAGCTCATCCACGAGCGCGCGGGCAAATTGCAGCGTGATATCCTTTTCGACCGTTTCGCCGTCCGGGCTCGTCGCGCCGGTATCGATGCCGCCATGCCCGGCATCCACGGCCACGAGGAAACGGTCGCCCGCCACGGGCGACGAGAGGAGCGCCAGCTGATCCTTTGGCTTTTCCGCCTGCGGATCGGCCCAGGTCTGGGCGGAAACCAAAGCGCGAAACGCATCAGGCGTGATCTTCTCGCCATCGATGCGCAGCACCGCACCCTTGCCTCCCGCCCCGGGAACCGCTTCCGAGTGGGTAACCCTGAGCGGCTCCGCAAGCGTGATCACCATGCGCGCCTGCCCCTCCGACATCGTGCCGTAACGAACGGACTTGACGATGCCATGCGACTTCACCGCGGTATCCGGACGGGTGAAGACGGTCTTCGGCAGGTCGAGGATCAGGCGGGGCGGCTCATCGACATAGTGGAGGGTGAAGGCAGGCGGCTGGTCGAAATCCATTTCCAGCGCCATCTGGTCGCGCGCGGCCGTGAGTCGCACATCGGACGCCACCAGCGCCGGTTTTTCCTCCGCGGTTGCCGTTTCGGACGCGCGTGCATCCCGGAACGGGACAGAAGCACAGCCGATCGTCACTGCAAGCAGCAGACGGCCAAACCCACTCATCACGCCCCCCAACGAAGAAAATCGCGCCTTCCTAACAGCATCGGGGGCGGATTCGTAGTGGAAAACGAAGTCCCCCGTTTACGGCAGGATGCACGCCGCAAAGGCAAAATTATTACAATAATATGGCAAAACCGGCTTTTCGCTTGCCATTGGCGTTGTTTGACCATACAAGGCAAACAGGGACAAAAAGTGTAAACGGGATAGAATTGCGGCGAAAGGGCAGCCAACGGAATGGCGCCATCAGACCGCTCCTCATCAGCCGTCACGACACGAAGGTTCCTGAACTGGATCACAAACTCCGGCGCAAGCCGGTCAAGAGAATTTTCGGTGGCGAGCCACCGAACGCTCCAAGGGGCACAATCCATCGGACCCATCAGGGTCTAAACTTAGTCAGTCTCGTATGGACCGATATGGTGTCGCGGCAGATATTGTCACAGTTGAGCAGCGCTTCGGGTGGAACCCTCCCCGCCCCTGCTTTTCTGCCCGCCAGCCACCCATCTCCAGCGAGGTATTTCATTTCCGGCGCATCACCTGTCGCATATCACCACCGGCCCTCGGGTTCCGGTAGGCATGCACCTGGCCTGCTGCGCCGAGGAGCACAGGTTACATGGCAGACAAAATGCTTATTGATGCGTCTCACTCGGAAGAGACGCGCGTCGTTGTCGTTCGCGGGAACCGCATAGAAGAATTCGACTTCGAGTCGCAGCACAAGAAACAGATCCGCGGAAACATCTACCTGGCGAAGGTGACCCGCGTGGAACCGTCGCTTCAGGCGGCTTTCGTGGACTACGGCGGGAACCGGCACGGCTTCCTGGCATTCGCCGAAATTCATCCGGATTATTACCAGATCCCGCTTGCCGACCGGCAGGCACTGCTTCGTGCCGAAGCCGAAGAGCACCGCCGCGACGATGACATCGAACATGTCGAGACGGGCACGGATCTCGGCTCCGCCGATGGCCACGAGGCCGGCGACACGGAGGAGATCGAGGCTGTCGCCGCAACGGTGACCGACGTCACCGTCGAGGAAGAAGCCGCTCCGGTCGAGGTCAAGGTTGAAAAGCCGAAGAAGCCGCGTCGCACCCGCGCCAAGAAGAAGGTTGCGGAAGAAGCCGTGGCCGAAGCCGAGGAAGCCACTCCCGCCGCCGAATCCGGCGATACGGATGGCGATGATTCCACGCCGGACGAAATGGCCGCCATGGTCGATTCCGACTCCATCTCGGAAGATGCCCGCCGTCCCCGTGACGACGAAGATGAGGACGAGGAGGAAGACGAAGGCGAGAAGGAAGTCATCGAGTCCGTTGGCGCCGAAGACGCCATGGAAGAGGTGCCGGATCGCATCGTCCGCAAGCCCCGCAAGCAGTATCGCATCCAGGAAGTGATCAAGCGCCGGCAGATCCTGCTGGTTCAGGTCGCCAAGGAAGAGCGCGGCAACAAGGGCGCAGCCCTCACCACCTATCTCTCGCTCGCCGGCCGCTACTCGGTCCTGATGCCCAATACCGCCCGCGGCGGCGGCATTTCCCGCAAGATCACCAATCCGCAGGACCGCAAGCGCCTGAAGGAAATTGCCCGCGCGCTGGAAGTGCCGCAGGGCATGGGCGTGATCCTGCGCACCGCCGGTGCCAACCGCACCAAGGTGGAAGTAAAGCGCGACTTCGAATATCTGATGCGCCTTTGGGAAAACGTGCGGACACTGACGCTGAATTCCACGGCGCCCTGCCTCGTCTATGAGGAAGGCAGCCTGATCAAGCGCTCGATCCGCGATCTCTACAACAAGGATATCAGCGAGATCATCGTCGCTGGCGAGGAAGGCTATCGTGAAGCGAAAGACTTCATGAAGATGCTGATGCCGAGCCATGCCAAGGTGGTTCAGCCCTATCGCGACATTCATCCGATCTTCTCGCGCAACGGCATCGAAGCCCAGCTCGACCGCATGCTGCAGCCGCAGGTGACGCTGAAGTCCGGCGGTTACATCATCATCAACCAGACCGAAGCGCTGGTGGCTGTCGACGTGAACTCTGGCCGCTCCACCCGCGAACATTCGATCGAGGATACCGCTCTCCAGACGAACCTCGAAGCCGCGGAGGAAGTGGCACGCCAGCTGCGCCTGCGCGACCTTGCAGGCCTCATCGTCATCGACTTCATCGACATGGAGGAGAAGCGGAACAACCGCGCCGTCGAGAAGCGCCTCAAGGATTGCCTGAAGAACGACCGCGCCCGAATCCAGGTCGGCCGGATCTCGCATTTCGGCCTGCTTGAAATGTCGCGCCAGCGCATTCGCGCCTCGGTTCTCGAAAGCACCACCCAGGTCTGCTCGCATTGCGGCGGCACGGGCCATGTGCGCTCGCAGTCCTCCATCGCGCTGCATGTGCTGCGCGGCATCGAGGAATATCTGCTGAAGAACACGACGCACAACATCACCGTGCGGACGACGCCCGATATTGCGCTCTACCTGCTGAACCAGAAGCGCGCATCGATCACCGATTACGAAAAGCGCTTCGGCGTCACCATCGTCATCAGCGCCGATGGCAATGTGGGCAGCCAGCACTTCGCCATCGAGCGGGGTGAGCCGGTCGAGAATCCGGTAAAGATTGAAACGCTCATTCATTTCGATCCCGAGCCCGAGGAGGACGAACCGGTCGCCTTCGAGGACGAGGGCGAAGAGGAAGAAATCGTCGCCGAGAAGTCCTCCGAGTCCCAGCCCGCGCGGGCGGACAACGAGGGCAACCGCAAGCGCAAGCGCCGTCGTCGGCGTCGGGGCGGCAAGGGCAATGGCGAGCGCGGCGAGGAAAATGGTTTCCAGGCCGACCACCAGTCCAACGCGGATTTCGGCAGCGCCGAGGACGGCGACGAGGATGATGCAGAAGGCGATCAGGACGGGGATGCCGAGGGCGAAAGCCACGCCACTTCCCGCTCTGCCGAAGGCGATGACCAGCCGCGCCGCAAGCGCCGCCGCCGTGGCAAGCGCGGTGGCCGCCGCAACCGCGAAGATGGCGTGAACGGCGAGGGCCTGAGCGACGAGGCGGGTCAGGATGAGGGTGCCGAAGCCTCCGAGGCCGATGCCGAGGGCGAAAGCGCTGACCGTACCGAGGCAGAAGCCATCGAGGCGGTAGCCGAAGAAGCTGCTTCCCAGGTTTCCGAAGCCGCTGCTGCGGTAGAGGGCGTGGCCGAGGTGACGGCGGAAGCAAAGCCTGCAAAGCCGCGCCGCAGCCGCAAGAAGGCCGCACCGGTGGAAGAGGAAGCCCCCGCGGCCGGGACTCTGGCCGCGGAAGCCACTGTAGAAGCCGTATCGAGCGAAGCTCCGGCCGCCGCCGAAAAGGCGCCGGAAACCCAGGCTGCCGAACCGGCCGCGGAAGAGGCGGATGCTGCCCAGGAAGAGGCAAAGCCTGCCCGTGCCAATCGCGGCTCGAACCTCTCCTCCTCAGAGCCGGTGGTGACATCGCAGTCTCAGGAGGAAAGCGACAAGCCGAAGAAGGCGGGCTGGTGGCAGCGCCGCGGCTTCCTGTAAGCCATCCTGTCTATTTAATGCATAAAGGGCCGCGTCATCGCGGCCCTTTTCTTTTCAAGCCGTCGCAAGGCTTTCCGTATCTTCACATTCCGATTCATCACTGCCCCATATATGTCTGAATTTGATGCAGCTTTCTGGGGCCGAGCGGTATCGAGGAACGGTCGCGCAGCGGCCCGCTGCGGCCTTTCACTTTCGCGCGAAGTCGTAGTCCGATTTCGCTTTTCATTTTGTGCGGGCTCCAAACCGGACTATAGAAAACGACATGTGCGGCCCGGCCGATGCGATCTGGAGGAATGAGAAAAGAATGACCCGGAAAATCAAGACCCTGCTCGCCGTCACCTCCCTGGTGCTCTGCGCGGCAGCCGCAACGCCCTTCGCCGCCTACGCGCTGGACGATGCGCAGAAGAAGGAATTCGGCGCCTTCATCCGCGAATATCTGATCAGCCATCCGGAAGTGATCCAGGAAGCGCAGGCGGCCCTCGAGAAGAAGCAGGCGGACGAACAGGCCAAGGCCAGCACCGAGGCGGTGGAACGCAACAAGGACGCGATCTTTGCCGCCGCCGACGATGTCAATCTCGGCAATCCCAAGGGCGACGTGACCGTCGTCGAGTTCTTCGACTATAATTGCGGCTACTGCAAGCAGGCGCTGCCCGACATGAACGCGCTGCTGGAGAAGGACAAGAACATCCGCTTCGTGCTCAAGGAATTCCCGATCCTCGGCCCGGATTCGCTTGCCGCCCACCGGGTGGCCGATGCCTTCCGCAAGCTGAAGCGCGAGAAATACAACGACTTCCACCAGGCGCTTCTGGGCGGCCATGGGCGCGCCACCGAGGCGCGGGCGATCGAGATTGCCGGGTCGCTGGGTGTCAGCGAGACGGAGATCCGCGACATGATGAAGAAAAGCCCGGCGGATGATTCCATCCGCGAGGCCTATCGCGTGGCACAGGAACTCGGCGTCAGCGGAACGCCCTCCTATGTCATCGGCAACGAGCCGGTCTTCGGTGCGATCGGCATCGAGGAGCTGAGCGCAAAGGTGGCCAATGTCCGCTCCTGCGGCAAGACAACCTGCTGAAACGCGCCGTGAGACGGCTTTTGGGGCCTTCCCCGCTTGTGGACAAAGCCGCAAGCGGGGCAAGGCTCTTTCCCTTACGGGACAGGCGGTCTATAGGTGACCTTCGTGTTTCCAGTCGGATTATCGTATGTCTCAATCAGTTTACGTGCTGAACGGTCCCAACCTGAACATGCTGGGCAAGCGTGAGCCGGGGATCTATGGCGGGCAGACCCTTGCCGAGATCGAGGCGTCCTGCCATTCCTGCGGCAAGGAACTGGGGTTCGAGGTGGTTTTCCGCCAGACGAACCATGAGGGCGTACTGGTCGATTGGCTCCACGAGGCGGCTGACAAGGCCATTGGCGTTGCGATCAATCCGGGGGCCTATGGGCATACGTCCATCGCGCTTCACGATGCGATCCGCACGATTGGACTGCCGGTGGTGGAGCTGCACCTTTCCAACATTCACGCGCGGGAAGAATTCCGCCACAAGACCATGACCGCACCCGTCTCGAAGGGCGTCATCTGCGGTTTCGGACCATACAGTTACATTCTGGCGCTCCATGCGCTCGCCAATGTGACGCGATAAGAAGAACAAAGGGATTATCCATGGCTGACAAGAAATCCGGCATTGACCAGGCGCTGATCCGCGATCTGGCAAACATCCTGAACGATACGGACCTCACGGAAATCGAAGTCGAACAGGACGACCTCCGGATCCGCGTGTCCCGCACCATTGCGGCTCCGCAATATGTCCAGGCGCCGATGGCGGCTGCGCCCGCCGTGATGGCTGCGGCTCCGGCCCAGCCGGCGGCTGCGGCGCCGGCTGCTCCCGCAGCGCCCGCCCGCAACCCGGCCAATGTGGTCTCCGCCCCGATGGTCGGCACCTGCTACATGTCTCCGGCTCCCGGCGCCCGCCCCTTCGTGGAAGTCGGCGCGACCGTGAAGGAAGGCCAGACGCTCCTCATCATCGAAGCGATGAAGACCATGAACCAGATCCCCGCTCCCCGCGCCGGCAAGGTCACCGAAATCCTGGTCGAAGACGGCCGTCCCGTGGAATACGGCGAAGCGCTCGTCGTCATCGAATAAGGCAGCCCGCCCATGGTTTCGAAAATCCTCATTGCCAACCGCGGCGAAATCGCTCTTCGCGTGCTGCGCGCCTGCAAGGAGCTCGGCATTCCGACGGTGGCGGTCCATTCGACCGCCGATGCGGACGCCATGCATGTGCGGCTCGCGGACGAGAGCGTGTGCATCGGCCCGCCGCCGTCCCGCGAAAGCTATCTGAACATCCACCAGATCGTTGCGGCCTGCGAGATCACGGGTGCCGATGCGGTGCATCCCGGCTATGGCTTCCTCTCGGAAAATGCCAAGTTTGCCGAGATCCTGGACGCCCACGGCATCACCTTCATCGGCCCGACTGCGGAGCATATCCGCATCATGGGCGACAAGATCACCGCCAAGAAGACCGCGCAGGAACTGGGTATTCCCGTCGTTCCCGGCTCGGACGGCGAAGTGAAGCCGGAAAACGCGCTTGAAGTGGCCCGCAAGATCGGCTTCCCCGTGCTGATCAAGGCGACGGCCGGCGGCGGTGGCCGTGGCATGAAGGTGGCGAAGACCGAGGAAGAACTCGAAGAGGCGATCTCGACCGCGCGCGCGGAAGCGGCCGCTGCCTTCGGCAATGATGCGGTTTATATGGAGAAATATCTCGGCAAGCCGCGCCATATCGAAATCCAGGTGGTCGGCGATGGCGAGGGCAATGCGGTTCACCTCGGCGAGCGCGACTGCTCGCTGCAGCGCCGCCACCAGAAGGTCTGGGAAGAGGCCAATTCCCCGGCTCTCAACGTCGACCAGCGGATGAAGATCGGCCAGATCTGCGCCGATGCGATGAAGAAGCTGAGATATCGCGGTGCCGGCACCGTCGAGTTCCTCTACGAGAACGGCGAGTTCTATTTCATCGAAATGAACACCCGCCTGCAGGTGGAGCACCCGATCACCGAGGCGATCACCGGCATCGACCTGGTGCACGAACAGATCCGCGTGGCCTCCGGCCGCGGTCTTTCCGTGACGCAGGACGAGATCACCTTCTCCGGCCATGCCATCGAATGCCGCATCAATGCCGAGGATCCGCGCACCTTCGTGCCCTCCCCCGGCACGATCACGCATTTCCATGCGCCGGGCGGTCTCGGCGTGCGCGTCGATTCCGGCGCCTATGCGGGCTACAAGATCCCGCCCTACTATGACAGCCTGATCGGCAAGCTCATCGTGCATGGCCGCACCCGCGTGGAATGCATGATGCGCCTGCGCCGCGTGCTGGACGAATTCGTCGTGGATGGAATCAAGACCACGCTTCCGCTCTTCCAGGAGCTGGTTTCCAACCAGGACATTGCCAATGGGGATTACGACATCCATTGGCTCGAACACTATCTGGCAAACAACCCTGCCTGAGAACGCCATGGGGAAAAAGCGCAGCGGATATCAGCCTATTACACCTGATGTCCTGCTGCGCGCCTATTCCATAGGCCTGTTTCCGATGGCCGAGTCGGCAGACGACCCGGAGCTTTTCTGGGTCGAGCCGGAAATTCGCGGGATCATACCGCTCGACGGTTTCCATATCTCCCGCAGCCTTGAAAAAGTCATCCGCCGGAAGCCTTTCGACATTCGTTTCAACACGGCCTTCGAGGCGGTGATGGCGGGTTGCGCCGAAGCGGCACCCGACCGGCCGACGACCTGGATCAACGAGACGATCCGCAGCCTCTACACCACACTTCACCGTTACGGTCATGCCCACAGCGTCGAAGCCTGGGAGGGCGACAATCTGGTGGGCGGCCTTTACGGCGTATCGCTGGGATCGGCCTTTTTCGGGGAAAGCATGTTTTCGCGGCGCACCAATGCGTCGAAGATCTGCCTGGTTCATCTGGTCGGGCGGCTGAAGGAGCGGGGATTTACGCTGCTGGATACGCAGTTCACCACCGAGCACCTGAAGTCCTTCGGCGCGATCGACGTGCCGAAGCAGGATTATGCAAAGCTGCTCGAGGCGGCCATGTCCCAACAGGATATCCGGTTCGACTGACCGCCCTGCCACCTGCGGCAAGGACGCCGCATACCTCAAGCCTTACTGGAAGCCACCACCCTGACCGCCACCCGGCTGCCCGCTCTGGCCACCCGGAGGGGGTGGGAAATTGCCGTTGTCCGGCGCCGGGCTGCCGAAACCATCCGTATTCGGCACGGGTGCCGGCGGCAGGCCAAAGCCCGGGTCGGGGTCCGGCAAGGGAGGGAGATCGGGTTCGACGGCGCCAGCGTCCGGGGGAGCTGGCAAGGGGGCCACATTGGTGCCGTCCTGAAGCGGCGGCAGCGGATTGGGATCGACGAATTCCGGCGGCGGTTCGCCACCCTGTGCCGGTGCCGGTTGGCCATCTTGTGCGGGTGGTTCGGCGGGCTTCGGGGTGGCCGGTGGCTGGTTCTCAGGAGATTTCGGCGGCGTCGGCGGTCCGTTCGGCGGGATCTTGAGATCCTTCGGCGGCGGCACGTCGGTCTTCTGCTTGCACTCTTTCAGCCAGACATCGAAAATCGGATGCTCGATGGCATTGAGCGCCGGGCTGTCGGCAAACATCCAGCCGGTAAAGATGCGCTTGATCTTGCGGTCGAGGGTGATTTCATCCACCTCGACAAAGGCATCGACCCGCTGGGCTTCCGTATCGTCGCGGTTATAGCAGGCACGGGGCGTGACCTGCAGCGCGCCAAACTGCACGGTTTCGCCGATATAGACATCGAATGTGGTGATGCGGCCGGTGATCTTGTCCAGCCCGGAAAAGGAAGCGACGGGATTGCTGATACGCGCGGCGTGAGCCGTCGGCGCAGAAGCAACCAGGGTTGCCAGCACCGGTAACCCGCATTTCCACAGACTTGTCTTGAGTTTCGTCATCCGGCCGTCCTTGGCATTCCGCAGGAAGCGCCCGCGCGCTTCCGCAGGATCAGGCGCCAGGCGTCCAGGCGTCGTAATCGCCCGTCACGCGCGGACGTTCACCGGTGGCCAGCAGCGAACCCTGCGGCCGGTAGGCAGCGGGCGTGCCCGTCGGGTTCGGCCGATGCGGCTTCTGCCATTCCCGGGCCACGTAGTTTTCCTCGCTGGGGGGAACGTCCGTGCGATGGTGCATCCATCCATGCCAACCGGGCGGAATTGCGGAGGCTTCGGCATAATCCGCATAGATCACCCAGCGGCGCGTCCGGCCTTCGCTGTCCTTGCCGCCCTGATAGTAGACATTACCGAATTCATCCTGCCCCACCCGCTTGCCATGACGCCAGGTGTGGAAGCGCGTGCCGATGGTCTGGCCGTTCCACCAGGTGAAGATTTGCAGAAGAAGCTTCATCTTGCTTTCCTTCGCAGGCTGCCACCCAAGCGGGCGCAGCGGGTCCGTCTCTTTCTCGCTTATGCCGCCCCGTCCATCGGTTGTCCAGTGATTCCCGATATTTCCCCGCCGCTTTTCGCATGTCACGCAACTGGCGCAGAGCCTGGTTTATAAGGCCTTCGCCCTTTCCTGACCGCGAGACTCTCCGCCATGCGCAAAATCGTCACAAGCCTTGCCTTCCTCGCCCTCCTCATTCCCGGTATAGGCCGGGCGGAAGGGCTCGGGATCGCCTTTGTCGATGCGCCCGAGATGGGGTCCGGCACCTGTACGGGGCGCGATGCCACCGAAGCCTTTGCCTGTGCCCGCAAGCAGTGCCAGGATCAGGGCGGGACCGCGGCGGAGTGCCGGGACGTGGCCTATTGCGAACCGGCCGGCTGGTCCGTGGATCTCTTCAAGCAGAACCGCGAGGGGTTTCACTGGCATGCGGTCCATTGCGGGCTGGCAAGCCGGGAGGATGCCCTGGCCCTCTCACGGACGCTTTGCGATACGAAGGCCCATCCGGATTTTGCCGAATGCGCGGCCGTGCGCCTGCTCGACGAGAATGGCCTGCCGCGGGATATTCCCGCCGAATAGAGGGGTGTCAGATTTGCGGGGTGAGCGGCTTTTCCATGATATGGGCCGGCATGCCGCTTTCGTCCTCACCGCAGTTTTCGGTGCGGCCGACGATCTGCATGCCATGGGCCTCATAGAAGGCGATGGCATTGGCATTGCCGAGATCCACCTGAAGCCGGAGGGTGTCGGCTTCCGGAAAGCAGGTTTCCACTTCCGCAAAAAGTGCCTGCCCTATGCCCATGCGCTTGCGGGCCGGATGAACATAGAGTTTGACGAGGGCAACGGTGCGGGGCTTGCTGCGCGCCGGGCAGGCATAGGCGATACCGCCGATTTCCGACCCATTGTCGGCTACCAGGAATTCCCCTGCCGGATCCTTGATCAGCGAACGCAGGACGTCGGCGCTGTTCCAGGATGCGTTGAGCTCCGCGACCTTTTCTGCGCCATGCAGGGGAATATAGGTATCTTCATAGGCCGCGATCAGAAGCGACCGGATGGCGGGAAGGTCCCGCTCGCTGGCGGTGCGGATGAAGTACATGGGAACCCCTGTCAGGAAAGGCGCCGGACACGGAGCCGGCGCACCGTCCTTTACAAGAGATAGTTCGACGACGAAAGGACGTTTGCGCCGGCTACGGTGATGGCGAAATCCGCCACTTTGTCCCCGTTCACATCCCCGCTCACGATCGTGTTGCCCCCGGCGACCTGCACATGCAGCTGGCCGGCAACACCGGTGAAGGCCGCGGTCCCGATGAAGGTGAAGGCCTGGTCGCCGGCAGCGAAGACATTGGCATCGATCAGGCGAAGATCGATCCGGTCGCCCTGCGCATAGTTGAAATCATAGATGATATCGCGGCCCGCCGTGGCGACCGTGGAATCGGAGAGCGCGGTGAAGACGAAGCTATCGGCACCGAGGCCGCCATAGAGCTGGTCGAGGCCGGCGCCTCCGACGAGCGTGTCATTGCCGGCACCGCCATTGAGGACGTCATTGCCGTCGCCCCCGTTGAGCGCATCGTTGCCGCCATTGCCATAGATGTAGTCATTGCCGGCGGCGCCCCAGATGGTGTTGTTGTTGTTGTCGCCGCTCAGACTGTCGGCAAAGCTGCTGCCGAACAGGTTTTCGATGCTGATATAGGTATCGCCGGCTGCGATGCCCGTATTGCTCGAAGGCGTGAGCAGGCTGACGACGAGGCCGGTGGTGGAGTCGTTGTAATAGACCGTATCTGTATTGGCACCGCCATCGAGCACATCGGCCCCGGCGCCGCCTAAGAGGCTGTCGTTGCCGTTCCCTCCATAGAGCGCGTCATTGCCCGAACCACCATAGAGGAGGTCGTCGCCGTCATAGCCGTAGAGCGTATCGGCACCGCCATTGCCGCGCAGCGTGTTTGCCACGGCATTGCCGATGATCGTATCTGCACCTTCGCCTCCGAAAGCGTTTTCGATTACCGTGCCGATGGCGATGGACACATTGCCCTTGTAGCCATTGATGTTGGAGAAGTAACCTTCGCGCAGATCGATGAGGTTAGCGGTCGAGGTGTTCGAATAGTCCATCGTGTCGATACCGCCGGTATCGTTGATGCAATAGGTGGACTGGCCGTAGCGGCCGAAATCCGTCCATCCGCCATAGACGGTTTCGCCACGGCCATAGACGGTGTCGCCGGTATTGACAGGCAGGCGGCCATAGAGATCGTTGAGCGCCTTGATATCGCCGATCATGGGGCCGATCAGGAACAGGAAGCTCGCCCCATCGTAATTGTCCTGGGTGAAATAGGACATGACAGAATACTGCCAGGTATCGATGTGGAAGATGGCATCGGTCGCGTATTCACCATTGCCGTTATAGGGGCCGCCATGGTTGAGGCCGAGCGCATGGCCGAATTCGTGGATGAAGGTCTGAACCCCGTACTGGCCGATGTTCCAGTTGCTTACCCAGTTCTTCGCCACGTTTACCGTGGACTGGGTGATGGTGTTGCCCTGATAATGCGAATAGGCATAGGCGCCACTCGCATCCTCATTGTCCACCCGGATATCCGCATTGGCTGCCGTGGTGAGCAGGAAGTTGATGCCGGTGAATTTCGAGAGCAGCCCCAGCGCATTGCGGGCGGCATTGAACTGCGCGAGGTTATCCCGCAATCCCTCCAGATTGACCGAAATCGTGGTGTGATTGAACGCCTTGTTGTAGCCAGATCCCTGGCCCTCATTCTTCAGGAAGTTCACATAATTATTGAACTCGGAATTCCAAACACTCGTCATCGCGGCCCCACTTGCCCAATAGCCATGCTTGATATGGCTGACGCCATTTTCGATATATTACATATATATCTGAACGACTGAACAAGGACTGAAGGAACGCGCGGCGAATCTCCGCCGCTGGTTAAGCAAGGGTGTAGAAGGAAGCGCGCTTTTGTTGCGCTAAGCCCTTCACGTCCAGAGGAAATCGCTGGATGTGAGGGAGAGATGGACCGGCAGGGTGGCGATCAGTTTACCGAGAGACCAGAAGCCGCTGTCGTCGTAATAATAGAGCCCGCCCGTTTCGCTATTATAAACTATGCGATTTTCGTATCTTTCCGCCCGTCCTGTTGTATTGGATGCGAAAGCCTCGGGTGCGAACATCCGGGGCGTGGTGCCGAAGGGTGCGGCGGTGAGGCTAACGACGATCGTATCATCCTGCACGCTAAAATCGACGATCCTGTCTGTCCGATAGTCGAACCGGTAGGCATCAAGACAGAAGCGGTCCTGTCCGCTTCCGCCGGTCAAGGTATCGCTTCCTGGACCACCGGCGAGCGTATCATTGCCGGCGAGGCCGAACAGCTTGTCGTTTCCCGCCCCTCCCCGGAGGACATTCTGACCGGCATCCCCAGATACCGTATCGTTGAACCCGGTGCCGGTGAGGTTCTCGATCTGAAAGAAACGATCTCCCCGCGCCTCGCCCGTATTGGTGGTGGGGGCAGAAAGGCTGACGATGAGGCCGGCTTTCGCCTCCTCGTAGCTGACCGTATCCGAGCCTCCCTGCCCTTCGAAACGGTCACCCAGCCAGGTTTTGCCGGAAAAGCGGCCTGCGCCACCCATCAGCGTGTCATTGCCCCAGCCGCCGCTGAGGATGTTCACCCCCTCCCCGCCTTTCAGGATATCGTCGCCGCCGTTGCCATAGAGCCGGTCGTCCCCGCTCAGACCCTGGAGCGTATTGGCGAACTTGTCGCCCGTCAGAACATCTGCCGCGGAAGAGCCGGTGAGATTCTCGATGCTCGCGTAGGTGTCCCCGCGGGCGTCTCCGGCGTTCAGCCATGGCGAGGCGAGGTTCGCGGTCACGCCGAAGGCAGAATCGGCATAGGAGGCGGTATCCGTTCCCGCTCCCCCGTTCAGCAGATCCCCACCGGAACCGCCGAGAAGCGTATCGTTCCCCTCGTTGCCGTAGAGCTGGTCGGCTCCCTGATTGCCCCGCAGCACATTGGCGATGTCGTTCCCGGTGAGGATATCGTTCGCATAGCCGCCACTGGCATTTTCGATCACGGTCGAGGGGGAGATGGAGACATTGCCGACATCGCCGTTGATATCGGAAAAACTGCCCGCCTTGAGGCTGATGATGCAGGTTTTCCACGCATTGCCGTAATCCACCGTGTCGTTGCCGCCCGTATCGTTGATGCAATAGGTGGCATCGGGGTTTACCGCAACATCCGTAAGCCCGCCATAGCAGCGCTCGCCCCGGCCATAGGTCGTATTGCCCTCATTGACGGAGATCGGGCCGTAGATCTTCCTGATCGCCTCGATATCGGCGATCATCGGCGCCATGAGATAGAGGCTGGTGGCCTTGTTGCGCGTGTAACTGGACTGGTCGAAATAGGACATGACCGAATATTGCCATGTGTCGATGTCGAAGATCCGGTTGAGCGCATAGGTCGGCGCACCCCAGGAGGCATCGTAAGGTCCACCATGGGAGAGGCCAAGCGCGTGGCCGATCTCGTGGATCATCGTCTGGAGCCCGTAGCTGCCGACAGCCCAGGGCGTATAGGTCGCGGAGTTTTCCCAGGCCTTGTCCACATTGATGAAAGACGTGCCGTCGGGATTGTTCGTGCAATAGGCGTCGCTCAACTCATTATCGATGGTGATGTCGGCAAATCTCGAAGTCGTGATCTGAAACTTGACGCCGGTAAAGGCGGACCAGGCATTCATGGCCCGAAGAGCGGCATCCTTCTGGGCGGGATTGTCGGCGAGACCCTCTATGTTGCAGGTGAAGGTTGGCCAGCGATAGCCGAGACCGCCAATGCCGCCGATTTGCGTGACATAATTATCGAACTGACCGCTATCTTTAATCGCAACCATGGCACCCGCTCGCAGAAAGGCTTTTCATAAACCGCCTCTTATTTAGCATTGGTAAATTGAAAACGGTCAACTCACTTTCTACGTGCAGTGCGGATGGCGCCAAAGAAAAAGGCGGCTGCCCGTGCAACCGCCTTTCTTCATGTGAGCGGGCCCTGACCGGGCGGCTTATTCGTCGACGATGCCGAGCTTTTCCTTCACCAGCGCCTGCAGCGCCTGCGGGTTCGCCTTGCCGCCGGTGGCCTTCATGACCTGACCGACGAACCAGCCGGCCAGCGTCGGCTTCGCCTTGGCCTGGGCGACCTTGTCCGGGTTGGCAGCGATGACCTCATCGATCGCCTTTTCGATGGCACCCGTATCGGTGACCTGCTTCATGCCACGGGATTCGACGATTTCAGCGGGATCGCCGCCTTCGCTCCAGACGATCTCGAAGAGATCCTTGGCGAGCTTGCCGGAGATGGTGCCGGCCTTGATCAGGTCGATGATGCCGCCAAGCTGGGCGGGGGAAACCGGAGTCTCTTCAATGGCTTTGCCGGCTTTGTTCAAGGCGCCCAGCAGGGCGTTGATGACCCAGTTCTCAGCCGCCTGGCCGTCGCGCCGCTCGGCAACGGCCTCGAAATAATCGGCAATCGCCTTTTCCGACACAAGCACCGAGGCGTCATAGATGGTGAGGCCCAACTCGCGCACGAAGCGCTCCTTCTTGTCATCCGGCAGTTCCGGCAGGTGCTGGCGCAGCGCCTCGACGAAGGCATCGTCGAATTCCAGCGGCAGCAGGTCCGGATCGGGGAAGTAGCGATAATCATGCGCGTCTTCCTTCGAGCGCATGGAGCGGGTCTCGCCCTTGCCGGGATCGAAGAGGCGGGTCTCCTGGTCGATGGTGCCGCCATCCTCCAGAATGCCGATCTGGCGGCGCGCTTCATATTCGATTGCCTGGCCGACGAAGCGGATGGAGTTGACGTTCTTGATCTCGCAGCGCGTGCCGAATTCCCCGCCCGGGCGACGGACGGAAACGTTGACATCGGCGCGCATGGAGCCTTCGTCCATGTTGCCGTCGCAGGTGCCGAGATAGCGCAGGATCGTGCGCAGCTTGGTGAGATAGGCCTTCGCCTCGTCGGAAGAGCGCATGTCCGGCTTGGAAACGATTTCCATCAGCGCGACGCCGGAGCGGTTCAGGTCGACGAAGGACATGGTGGGGTGCTGGTCATGCATGGACTTGCCGGCATCCTGTTCCAGGTGCAGGCGTTCGATGCCGATCTCCACGTCCTCGAACTGGCCCTTGCGGTCCGGTCCGATGGAAATGACGATCTTACCCTCACCGACGATCGGGTCCTTGAACTGGGAGATCTGGTAGCCCTGCGGCAGGTCCGGATAGAAGTAGTTCTTGCGATCGAAGATCGAGCGGTTGTTGATCTTGGCCTTGAGGCCCAGACCGGTGCGCACCGCCTGCTTCACGCATTCCTCGTTGATCACGGGCAGCATGCCGGGCATGGCGGCATCGACCAGCGAAACGTTGGAATTCGGAGCGGAGCCGAAGGCGGTGGACGCGCCGGAGAACAGCTTGGACTGGCTGAGCACCTGGGCATGGACTTCCATGCCGATTACCACTTCCCAGTCGCCAGTGGCACCGGGAATGAAACGCTTCGGATCGGGCGTGCGAACATCAACAATGGTCATGGACTTCTCTTCGAAATCGGGAGTTTTATGAAGTCGTGAGGTAGAGGAATTATCGGCCCGGCGCAAGGCTTTGCGGCAGGGATCAACGGTTCGGCCCGTAGGGCTCGGGATCGTCGGGAAGGAGCTGCCGGATGAGACCCACCGATTCCACATCGCGGTCTACCTTGGGCTGATAGGCAACCGACAGCCAGCTGATGCGATAGCCCTGGCTTTCGAAGAAGGCGACCGCCTGATTGTTGCGCGCATGGGTTTGTACTGCCGCCTTATGCAGTCCCTGCACGATCATTTCCGCCTCGACTGAGGCGAGAAGCGCCTTGCCCAGCCCCTGCCGCTGATAGACGGGATCGATCCAGAAATCGGTGATGTTCTCGTCAAGCCTTTCGCGCGCCGCCCAGCCGGCACTGACGCCGTTCTTTTCCACCACGGTGATGGTCAGCCATGCGGAAGCAGTGAAATTTCGAAAGGCCATGCGCGCGCTTTGGAGCATGGAGCCCGTTTCACCGATGCGGGAAAGCGCCTGGTTCCAGGATCGAAGACCGATCTCCGCCAGTTCCTCGCCATCATCCTCTCGCGCGTTTCTGAGTGTGATCATGCACGCTGCCCCGCCTTGTCGAAGTAGAGCACTGACAGGCGGATATTTCCAGATGGTTGCAGCGGCTTTCGCGGCTTTTTCCGCAAGGATGACGCAAAGTGCGGGTCAGGCGGGGCCGCGCCTTCATCGGAGCGGCAAACGGCGCGCGGATGACCGCGCGCCACGCATTCTTACCACCACTTCGGCGCAGTGAAGGTGCCGGCGGCCTTTTCGATCACATGGGCCGTCTTGAAGAGGGTTTCCTCCTCGAAAGGCTTGCCGATGAGCTGCAGCCCGAGCGGCAGGCCCTTGGAATCGAGACCGGCGGGCACCGCAAGGCCCGGCAGGCCGGCCATGTTCACGGTCACTGTGAAGATGTCGTTCAGGTACATCTTCACCGGATCGGCAGCGAGTTCCTTGTCGCCGATGGCGAAGGCAGAGGACGGCGTTGCCGGGGTGAGGATGGCATCGACACCCGCATGGAAGGCCTGCTCGAAATCGCGCTTGATCAGCGTGCGGACCTTCTGGGCGCGAATGTAATAGGCATCGTAATAGCCGGCGGAGAGCACATAGGTGCCGATCATGATTCGGCGCTTCACTTCCTTGCCGAAGCCCGCGGCGCGGGTCTTCTCGTACATGTCGGCAATGTCCTTGCCGTCGACGCGAAGGCCGTAGCGGACGCCGTCATAGCGGGCGAGGTTGGACGAGGCTTCTGCCGGGGCGACGATGTAATAGGCCGGCAGGGCATATTTGGTGTGCGGCAGGGAGATGTCGACGATCTCGGCGCCCGCATCCTTCAGCCAGGCAATGCCCTGCTGCCAGAGCGTTTCGACCTCGGCCGGCATGCCCTCCACGCGGTATTCGCGCGGAATGCCGATCTTCATGCCTTTTACCGACTGGCCAAGCGCGGCTTCGTAATCCGGCACGGGCAGGTCGACGGAGGTCGTGTCCTTGGCATCAGTGCTCGCCATGGATTTCAGCAGGATCGCGCAGTCGCGCACGTCGCGGGCGATCGGGCCGGCCTGGTCCAGCGACGAGGCGAAGGCGGCGATGCCCCAGCGGGAGCAGCGGCCATAGGTGGGCTTGATGCCGACGGTGCCGGTGAAGGCCGCCGGCTGGCGGATGGAGCCGCCGGTATCCGTGGCGGTCGCGCCGGCGCAAAGATGGGCGGCAACGGCCGCTGCAGAGCCACCGGAGGAGCCGCCTGGCACCAGCTTCTCGTCGGAACCCTTGGCCCGCCAGGGGTTGACGACCGGGCCGTAATAGGAGGTCTCGTTGGACGAGCCCATGGCGAATTCGTCCATGTTCAGCTTGCCAAGCATCACGGCGCCGTCATTCCAGAGGTTCTGGGTGACGGTCGATTCGTAGCGGGGCTTGAAGCCGTCGAGAATATGGCTGCAGGCCTGGGTGTGCTCGCCTTCCGTGGCAAAGAGATCCTTAATGCCGAGCGGAATGCCCTCGAGCGCGCCGGCCTTTCCGGCAGCGATGCGCTCGTCGGATGCCCTGGCCATGGCACGGGCCTTTTCCGGCGTGACCGAAATGAAGGCATTGAAGGCAGGATTGGCGGCCTCGATTGCGGCGAGATAGGCATCCGTCAGTTCGACAGCGGTGATCTCGCGGGCGCGGAGCTTGTCGCGGGCGTCGGCAATGGTGAGGCTGGTCAGTTCGCTCATGGGAATGGTTCGCTTTAAGTAAGGTCTAAAGGCGGGCGGCGAAGGCGGTGGTGCGGCTTATTCCACGACCTTGGGCACCAGGAAGAAATTCTGCTCGGTCGAGGGGGCATTGGCGACGATGTCAGCCGCCTTGTCTCCGTCGGTTACGGCGTCGATGCGCTTCTTCATGGCCATGGGCGTGACGGAGGTCATCGGCTCGACGCCCTCCACATCCACCTCGGCCAGCTGTTCGACGAAGCCGAGAATGCCGTTCAGTTCGCCAGTCATGCGCTCGGCTTCGTCCTCCGGGAGGGCGATACGGGCCAGTCGCGCCACGCGCTTCACGGTAGCAAGGTCTACGGACATCAGAATACTCCGGCTCTTTTAGTCAGACCCGCTATAATGGGCCGCATCGCGTGGCGCAACGGGGTTTTGTCAGACGCTCACCGATCCGCCGGCAGCGGGCGTCTCGATCTTCACCTTCACGCCCTCCATGGCGGCGATGAAGGTCTCCGGCGTCTGGTCGATGATCGGGAAGGATCCGTAGTGGCAGGGCAGGATGGTGGAGAAGTTGAAATAGCGCTGGCAGGCAAGCGCCGCGACTGCTCCACCCATGGTAAACCGGTCGCCGATCGGCACCAGGCCGATATCCGGCTGATGCAGCTCGTTGATAAGGGCCATGTCGGAGAAAATGTCCGTATCGCCCATATGGAAAAGCGTCGGCTCGTCGTCGAAGTGGAACATGATGCCGTTGGCATTGCCGAGCGAGTGGGAGACGCCATCCTCGGTAATCGCAGCGGAGGAATGCAGCGCATTGGTGAAGGTGGCGGAGAAGCCGTCGAGGCGGATGGTGCCGCCCGTATTGCCGGGCTCGTATTTCTTCAGGCCCTTCATGGCCAGCCACATGCACAGATCGAAATTGGCCACAACGGGAATATCGGCCTCGCGGGCGATTTCGAGCGTATCGCCCACATGGTCGGAATGGCCGTGGGTGAGCACGATATGGGTGATCCCCTTCACCGCATCCTTGCGATCGATCCCGGCAAAGGCGGGATTGCCGGAAAAGAAGGGGTCGACCAGAATATTGGCGCGGGCGGTGTCAAGGCGGAAGGCCGAATGGCCGAGCCAGGTGATCTTCATGATAAGCGTTCCCTCGGGATGACTTCGTTCCTGTCACAGGTTATCAGGCGGGAGGAGGCGGCTGCAAAGCCCCCTCGCCCGTTTAATTAGAGGAGCAGTGGAAAAATCCCATGGCGGTTCTGACGATCGAGGAGCTGGCGGACGCGCTGCAGCCGGGCATGCCGCTGGCGGGGCTGGACCTCGGCACCAAAACCATAGGGCTTTCGGTCTCCGATCTCGGGCGGCGCTTCTCCTCGCCCCGCCCCGTGCTGAAGCGGGTGAAGTTCACCAAGGATGCCGAGGTGCTGCTGGCCTTTGCCGCAAAGGAGAAGATCGCCGCCTTCATCATCGGCCTTCCCGTCAACATGGACGGTTCCGAAGGGCCGCGGGTGCAGGCCACGCGCGCCTTCGTGCGGCTGATGGGCGAAAAGACGCAGATACCGTTCGTCTACTGGGACGAGCGGCTGTCGACGGTGGCGGCCGAGCGGGCGCTTCTGGAAATGGACGTCTCGCGCGCCAAGCGCGCCGAACGGATCGATTCGGCGGCGGCGAGCTTCATTCTTCAGGGAGCGCTGGACAGGCTTTCGTCGCTCGCCAGAGACCGCGAGGGGTTTTCCGGGTAGCGGTTGCGCCACCAGGCGGCAATCTGCCTGCGGCGGCGGAAGCCGATGATGGCAAAAAGCAGGATGCTGTCGACCACGACGGCGCGGGCGACGAGACCGGGAAGGATTTCCGGCGGCAGGCCGAGGATACGTCCATAGATCTGGAAGACCAGGTCATGCGTCTGCCGGGTGAGCATGAAGAAGCCGAAATTCATGTCGTAGTAGGACAGGCCGTACCACGTGCCCAGAAGCAGGATTGGGCCTGCCCAGAAAACCAGAAACCACTTCATCGGCTCAGTCCTTTCATGCGCATCATCCGCATGTCGGTGGAACCCAGCCAGCGCAAACCTGCCAGCAGGGGCATGATCGCTGCGGGCACGGCGATATCCTTTGCCAGAAAGGCAAAGAAGACCACCAAGACAGTCAGAAGAGTCATTCTTCCGGGCATCGCGTCGACCATGGTTAACAAATCGTTAATACACTCTGGTCGTTTCCGCCGCGGGGCGCAATGAAAACCGCCCAATATGGTTAACGGCGGGCGGTGGCTGTGGGAAACCTCCGGCCCCTCGCCTCAGCCATAGACGCCGTGCACCAGCCGCTTCAGCGCCGCGCGCACCTTGTCCCAGTCCTTTTCCGTCTTCAGGCTGACTCCTGCAAAGCGGCCCGTCGTAACGGAGGCCAGCACCAGCTGCTGGATGGCGGCAATGACCAGGGCATTCAGCGTTACCGTGTCGGTGCCCTTTGGCGGCTGCATGCTGCCGCGCATGCGCTCCAGCCAGCCGGCAAGCGCCTTGGAGCGCGCTTCCGACAGGCGTCGCACCTGCTCGGTTTCTTCCGCGAGTTCCCAGGCGGCAATCTGCCGGACCAGCGGGTCGGCCCGCAGCGCATCGAGGTAAAGGAGCGCCAGCCGCTCCATCAGGTCGCCATAGGTCAGAAGGAACATGCCGCCGGAATCTTCGGGGATATGGGTTTTCACCCAGTCGCCGAGATCGCCGCCGATCGCTTCCATGAGGCCGTCCAGACCGCCGAAATAGCGGTAGATCAGCTGCTTGTCACAGCCGGCGCGGCGCGCGACCGCATTGATGCCGAAGAGGCGGAAACCGTCCTCCGCGAGAACCGTCTTGCCGGCGGCCAGAATGCGCGCGGCTGTTGCGGCCCGGTCCTTGACCGGTCGTTCCCTTACGAGCTGATCGTCCATCATTACCCCCACTCGGCTCTGTCACCGGGCGGTGATTATGAGGGTTAACAATTCCTTTCAAGCGCGGGCTTGGATTTTCAACAGGAAGCGGAGCGCACCGGATCAGCTTGCCGGCGGATAGAGAAGGTCGACAATGGTTGCGGCATCGAAACGGCTGTCCAGCATGCCATAGGTGGAGCGCCAGCCGGCGGCGAGCCGCGTCTCGACGAAGGCATCGGCGATACGGCCGGCACCGATCCGGGCAAGCTCCGCCGCCGCGCAGGCCAGCGCGAGCTGTTCGGTGAGGAAGCGCCCTGCCCCTTCGTCACGGTCGCAGACGGCCATGGCGGCGCGCAGCACCTCCACCGTCTTGCGGCCGGACGCGCCGAGCTGCCGGGCGATGTGTTCCAGGATCGGCTCGAAGAGATTGGGGCCCCGCTGCAGGACACGGAGCACATCGAGCGCCATGACATTGCCGGACCCTTCCCAGATGGCGTTGACCGGGGCTTCCCGGTAATGGCGGGCGATGGGTCGCTCCTCCACATAGCCGCTGCCGCCGATGCATTCCATTGCCTCATAGATCAGGGCGGGGGCGATCTTGCAACACCAGTATTTGGTCACCGGCGTCATCAGCCGGGCATAGGCTGCCTCCTCCGGGCTCTGGGGGGCCTTGTCGAAGGCTTCGGCAAGGCGGAAGCAAAGGGCGGTGGCGGCTGCCACGTCGAGCGCCATGTCGGCCAGCACGCGGGTCATCATCGGCTGCTGGACGAGCGGCTTGCCGAAGGCGGCCCGCCCTCGGGCATGGTGTACCGCCTCTGCCAGCGAGGCGCGCATGATGCCGGCCGATGCAAGCGCGCAATCGAGCCTCGTCAGCGTCACCATGTCGAGAATGGTGCGGATGCCATCATCCGGCGCGCCGAGCAGGAAGCCGTAAGCCCCGGTGAATTCCACCTCCGAGGAGGCGTTGGAGCGATTGCCGACCTTGTCCTTCAGCCTTTGGAAATGGAGACCGTTCGCCACCCCGTCTTCCAGCAGGCGCGGCACGAGGAAGCAGCCCACGCCCTCCCCCGTCTGGGCGAGCATGATGAAGCCGTCGCTCATCGGGGCGGACATGAACCACTTGTGACCAGAGAGGCGGTAGATACCCTTGCCCATCTTCTCCGCGCTGGAGGTGTTGGCGCGCACATCCGTGCCGCCCTGCTTTTCCGTCATGCCCATGCCGAGCGTGACGGCAGTCTTCTTCATCGGAGGCCTGTTGGCGGAATCATATTTGCGCGAGAGGATTTTCGGCGCCCATTCGCGCTGAACGGCATTATTGGCCGAGATGGCCGCGACGGACGCGCTGGTCATGGTCAGCGGGCAGAGATGTCCCGTTTCCAGCTGGGCGGTGAGGAAAAACCGTGTGGCGCGGATGCGGTGGGCCATGCCGCGCGTATCGGGATCCGTATCGCGCTCCCAGACCGAACAATGCAGCCCAGCCGCCATGGAGCGGCGCATGAGGGCGTGCCAGGCGGGATGGAAATCGACGATATCGAGACGTTCGCCGCGCATTCCATGGGTGCGCAGCTCTGGCACGCTGCGATTGGCCATGCGCGCCAGTTCCTGTGCCTCGTGGGACGTCACGTAGCGGCCGGTCTGGTCGAAATCTTCCCTGACGGCACGCGGCATGGCGGAGGTCAGATCCACGATCAGCGGGTCGGTGCGATAGGCGTTGATCCCCGTCCAGGGCGATGGCTGGTTCAGGGCGGCGAATGGATCGGGCATGGCGCTCCGGGGGCAAGACCCCGTCTCTTGATTTGGTCCGTCACACGGTTTTGCATGACGGGGCCGCAAAGGCAATGACTGGCCCGGCCTTCCCGCAAAGAGGGTGTGAAACAAGCCCCTGCCCGGTGCGCTCGACGGTTTCCACGGACGATCCTTTGCTCTATAGAGCGGCAAACCGTCAGCGGAGGTCGTCATCCATGGTGCATTTTCCCCATCGCCACCTGCTCGGCATCAAGGGCCTTTCGCCTCCGGATATCGAGCTTCTGCTCGACCGGGCCGACGAAGCCGTCAAGATCAGCCGGCAGCGCGAGAAGAAGACCTCGACCCTGCGCGGCCTGACGCAGATCAACCTCTTCTTCGAGGCTTCCACGCGCACCCAATCCTCTTTCGAACTGGCCGGCAAGCGGCTGGGTGCCGATGTGATGAACATGTCCGTCGGCAATTCCTCGGTGAAGAAGGGCGAAACGCTGATCGATACCGCCATGACGCTGAATGCCATGCGGCCGGACGTGCTGGTGGTGCGGCATTCCTCTGCAGGCGCGGTGGCGCTCCTTGCCCAGAAAGTCTCCTGCTCGGTGGTCAATGCGGGCGATGGCGCCCATGAACACCCGACCCAGGCTCTGCTCGATGCGCTCACCATCCGCCGCATCAAGGGGCGTCTCTCGGGCATTACCGTCGCGATCTGCGGTGACGTGCTGCATTCGCGCGTTGCACGCTCCAACATTCTGCTCCTCAACACGATGGGCGCGCGGGTGCGGGTGATCGCACCGGCAACGCTGCTGCCTTCGGGGATCGCCGACATGAGCGTCGAGGTGTTCCGTTCGATGGAAGAGGGCCTGAAGGGCGCCGATGTGGTGATGATGCTGCGCCTGCAGCGCGAGCGCATGGCCGGCTCCTTCGTGCCCTCCGTGCGCGAATATTTCCATTATTACGGTCTCGACGCGGAAAAGCTCAGGCATGCCAAGCCGGATGCGCTGGTCATGCATCCGGGCCCGATGAACCGCGGCGTGGAGATTGCCTCCGACATTGCCGACGGGCCGCAAAGCGTGATCGAGCAACAGGTGGAAATGGGAGTCGCGGTGCGCATGGCCGTGATGGAAACGCTGCTGATCGGCGCCAACCAGGGAGAACGCGCATGAGCGGCACGACGGTTCTTAAGAATGCCCGGATCATCGATCCCTCCCGCTCGCTCGACGAGATCGGCACGCTCATCATCCGGGACGGAAAGATTGCCGCTGCCGGGCGCGAGGCGCTTAACCAGGGAACGCCCGAAGGCGCCGAAGTCGTCGATTGCAGCGGTCTGCTTGCCGTTCCGGGTCTCGTGGACGCCCGTGTCTTTACCGGGGAGCCGGGGGCCGAGCATCGTGAGACGATCCAGTCTGCATCGCGGGCCGCCGCAGCCGGGGGCATTGCAGCCTTCATCATGATGCCCGACACCGATCCCGTGATCGACGACATCGCGCTTGTGGAATTCGTCCAGAAGACCGCGCGCGACAAGGCCGATGTGCTCGTCTATCCCGCCGCTGCGCTGACGCGCGGGCTGCAGGGCGAGGAAATGACCGAATTCGGCCTGCTGCGAGAAGCAGGCGCCGTCTGCTTCACCAATGGCCGCAAGGGCGTGCATGACAGCCAGGTTCTGCGGCGCGCCATGACCTATGCGCGGGAATTCGACGCGGTCGTGGCGCTCGAAACCCGCGATCGGTATCTGGGCGCCAATGGCGTGATGAACGAGGGGCTCTATGCGAGCTGGCTCGGGCTTTCCGGCGTGCCGCGCGAGGCGGAGATCCTGCCGCTCGAGCGCGATCTGCGGCTTGCAGCCCTCACCGGTACCCGCTACCACGCGGCCGAAATCTCGGTTCCGGATTCGGCCGAGGCGATCCGCACCGCCCGCAGGCGCGGGGCGAAGGTGACGGCTGGCATCACCATCAACCACCTGACCCTCAACGAGAACGACATCGGCGAATACCGGACCTTCTTCAAGATGTCCCCGCCGCTGCGCACCGAGGATGACCGCAAGGCCATGGTGGCGGCGCTGGCGGACGGAACGATCGACATTATCGTCTCCTCCCACGATCCGCAGGACGTGGACACGAAGCGTCTACCCTTCGCCGATGCGGCCGATGGCGCGGTCGGCCTCGAAACCATGCTGTCGGCGGCGCTCCGGCTGCATCACAGCGGAGAGGTTCCGCTGATGCGGCTGATCGATGCGCTCTCCACGCGGCCGGCGCAGATCTTCGGGCTCGATGCCGGGACGCTGAAAGTGGGGGCGAGCGCCCATGTGACGCTGATCGACCTTGACGAACCCTGGCTGGTCTCGAAGGATCGGCTTCTGTCGCGGTCGAAGAATACCCCCTTCGAGGATTCGCGGTTCAGCGGGCGGGCGGTGATGACCTATGTTCGCGGACGCCGGGTCTTCAGCCTCGACCGCAGCGACGCTTGACGCAGGATTGGAGCCGACACGTGCCTGATTTCTCTCTCTTCGCCATCGGAACCGGCCCGGCGCTCGGGGCGCTCGGCCTTGGCTATCTGCTCGGCTCCATCCCCTTCGGCCTGCTGCTGACGCGGGCGGCGGGCATGGGCGACATCCGCGCCATCGGCTCCGGCAATATCGGAGCGACCAATGTGCTGCGCACCGGCAACAAGAAACTCGCAGCCGCGACCCTGCTCCTCGACGCCTTCAAGGGAACCGTGGCCGTACTTCTCGCCCAGGCGCTGTTTGGCGAAGGCGGGGCGATCCTAGCCGGCATCGGCGCCTTTCTCGGCCATGTCTTCCCCGTCTGGCTCGGCTTCAAGGGCGGCAAGGGCGTGGCGACCTATCTCGGCATCCTGCTCGGGCTCATGCCGGTCATGGTGCTCGTCTTTGCCTTCGTCTGGCTCAGCATGGCGAAGCTCTCGCGCTACTCCTCGCTTTCGGCCCTTACGGCCACCCTTGTCATTCCCGTCGTTCTGTGGATATTAGGAAGACCTGAAATGGCGCTCGCCATGGCGCTGCTCACCCTCCTCACCTGGTGGAAGCACAAGCCCAACATCGAGCGCCTGATACTCGGCACAGAAAGCAGGATCGGGGACAAGGGATGACGGCACGCGAGAGCGCTGCAGGCAAAGGCATAGCGCTCTCGGACCGGCAAAGGATCGCCTGGCTCCGGCTGATCCGCAGCGACAATGTGGGCCCGGTCACCTTTCGCGATCTCATCAATCATTTCGGCTCGGCGGAACGGGCCATCGATGCCCTGCCGGAGCTTGCCAGCCGGGGCGGTGCGCGCGGCCAGATCCGCATCGCCTCCCGGGAGGAAGCGGAGGCAGAACTCGAAAGGGCACACCGCTTCAAGGCCCGCTTTCTCGGCATCGGCGAACCCGGCTATCCGCAGGCGCTGCGCCATATCGACGGTGCGCCGCCGCTCCTGGCCGTCAGAGGCACTCTGGATGTCACGGCGCTGCCCGGCCTCGGCATGGTGGGTGCCCGCAACGCTTCCATCAATGGCTGCAAGTTTACCGCCCATCTCGCCCGCGCCTGCGGCGGGGCCGGCTATGCGATCGTTTCCGGTCTTGCGCGCGGCATCGACCAGGCGGCGCACCGGGCAGCCCTTCCCACCGGCACGATCGCCGCGCTTGCGGGCGGCCTCGACCGCCCCTACCCGCCGGAAAACGTGCCGCTTCTGGAAGAAATATGGAATGGCGGGGGACTGGCCGTAAGCGAGATGCCCTTCGGCTGGGAACCCCGGGCGCGGGATTTTCCCCGCCGCAACCGGCTGATCGCCGGTATCTCGCTGGGCGTTGCCGTCGTCGAGGCGGCGATGCGCTCGGGCTCGCTCATTACCGCGCGGCTTGCGGGGGAAATGGGGCGGCTTGTCTTTGCCGTGCCCGGATCGCCGCTCGATCCGCGCTGCGAGGGCACCAATGGCCTGCTGAAGCAGGGCGCTATCCTGGTGACCGAACCGCACGACATCCTGGAGGCGCTGGCGCCGCTCGCCCGCGTCGATCTCTTTTCCGGCATGGATGCCCGCGAGCCGGTGAGCGAGGGAGAAAGACCCATGCGCCCCGAACCCGATGCATCCGACCGCAGCCGAATCATCGAAGCGCTGGGGCCGGCACCCGTCGATGTGGACGAAATCATCCGGCACACGGGTGTTGCCGCTGCAGAGATCTACCTCGTCCTCCTTGAACTCGATCTTGCCGGCCGGCTGCAGCGGCATCCGGGCGGTGCCGTTTCGCTGGACATGGGCGACGGGCGCTAGTCTTTCATGTCTGCCCGCCGCGCAGCCTCGCGCGCTTCCTCGTAAGCCATATCGAGCAGATAGGCGAGCATATCCTCGCGTTCGGCCCGGGCGACCTGGCCGAGTTGCGCAAGCATTTCCTCGATATAGGCGATCCTCTCCCGCACGTGGCCCTGGACTTCTGTGGGATTAGCGACTTTGGGGACCATGCTTTCATCCTGTTGCCAATGAAACCACCCGCGTGAATCACACGCCGGCCATTAAAGGATACGATAATTTATTCATTTAGAATTGCAAGATATTCTCAATCGCCACATGGTTGTAGAACGTTGCAATGCATTAAATTGCAGTTCCCTCTTGACCCCGGGCAAATCCCTGTCCATGTCGAAAGGCCGGTATCAGGCGAGCGCAGACCGGTAGTGCGCCCCGCACGGGACGTCCCCAAGGACAGGTCAGAGAAGCACAATGAATGTAGTGGTGGTGGAGTCGCCTGCAAAGGCAAAGACGATCAACAAGTATCTCGGTCCGGGCTACAAGGTTCTGGCTTCCTTCGGCCATGTGCGCGATCTCCCTGCCAAGGATGGTTCGGTGCTTCCCGACCAGGATTTCGAAATGCTGTGGGAGGTGGACACCGCCTCGCAGAAGCGCATCAAGGATATTGCCGATGCAGTGAAATCCTCCGACGGCCTGTTTCTTGCAACCGACCCGGACCGCGAGGGTGAGGCCATATCCTGGCACGTGCTCGATCTTCTCAGGAAAAGGAAGGTGCTCGGCGGCAAGCCGGTAAAGCGCGTCGTGTTCAACGCCATCACAAAAAAGGCGGTGCTTGATGCGATGGCAGAGCCGCGCGACATCGATGAACCGCTGGTCGATGCCTATCTGGCGCGCCGCGCGCTCGACTATCTGGTGGGTTTCAACCTGTCGCCGGTGCTGTGGCGGAAACTTCCCGGCGCCCGCTCTGCCGGGCGCGTACAGTCGGTGGCGCTGCGCCTCGTCTGCGACCGCGAAGGCGAGATCGAGCGCTTCGTTTCCGAGGAATACTGGAACATTTCGGCGCTCCTGAAGACGCCGCGGGGCGACGAGTTCGAGGCCCGGCTGGTCCAGGCCCATGGCAAGCGCCTGCAGAAGAATTCGATCCAAAACGGAGAGGAAGCAGCCGCGCTGCGCCGCCTTCTGGAAAGTGCGGCCTATACGGTGGAGTCCGTCGAAGCCAAGCCTGTCAGGCGCAACCCCTCGCCGCCTTTCACCACCTCCACCCTGCAGCAGGCCGCCTCCTCCAAGCTCGGCTTCTCGGCCTCGCGCACCATGCAGATCGCGCAGAAGCTCTATGAAGGGATCGACATCGGCGGCGAGACGGCTGGTCTCATTACCTATATGCGTACAGACGGGGTGCAGATGGCGCCCGAGGCGATCGATGCCGCGCGCCGGGCAATCGGCGAACAGTTCGGCGAGCGCTATCTGCCCGAAAAGCCCCGTTTGTATTCCACCAAGGCAAAGAATGCCCAGGAAGCGCATGAGGCGATCCGCCCCACCGATTTCCGACGCACGCCGGACCAGGTGCGGCGCTTCCTCGATCAGGATCAGCTGAAGCTCTACGATCTCATCTGGAAGCGCGGCATTGCCAGCCAGATGGCTTCCGCCGAAATCGAACGCACGACTGCAGAAATCCTGGCCGAGGGTCCGGCTGGCAAGGCGGGCCTGCGCGCCGTCGGCTCGGTGATCCGCTTCGACGGTTTCATTGCAGCCTATACGGATCAGCGCGAAGAGGGCGAAGCCTCCGACGAGGGCGACGAGGATGGCCGCCTGCCTGAAATCAATGCCCGGGAAAAGCTGGCGCGGCAGAAGATCAATACCACCCAGCACTTCACCGAGCCGCCGCCGCGCTATTCGGAAGCCTCGCTGATCAAGAAGATGGAAGAGCTCGGCATCGGCCGTCCCTCCACCTATGCCGCGACGCTCGCGACGCTGCGCGATCGCGATTATGTAACCATCGACAAGCGGAAGCTCCTGCCCCAGCCCAAGGGCCGGCTGGTGACCGCCTTTCTGGAAAGTTTCTTCAACAAGTATGTGGAATATGATTTCACGGCCGATCTTGAAGAGAAGCTCGACCGGATTTCGGCGGGCGAGCTGAACTGGAAGGATGTGCTGCGCGAATTCTGGAATGATTTCTTCGCCCAGATCGAAGGCACGAAGGAATTGCGCGTCACGAACGTGCTCGATGCACTGAACGAGGCGCTTGCGCCGCTGGTCTTCCCGAAGCGGGAGGACGGCAGCGACCCGCGGGTGTGCCAGGTCTGCGGTACGGGCCAGCTCAGCCTCAAGCTCGGGAAATATGGCGCCTTTGTCGGCTGCTCCAACTATCCCGAATGCAATTACACCCGCCAGCTTTCCAACGAGGGCGGCGCGGAAGCGGAAGCCGGCGGGCTCAACGAGCCGAAGGCGCTCGGCACAGATGCCATCACCGGCGAGCAGGTGACGCTGCGCAGCGGCCGTTTTGGCCCCTATGTGCAGCGCGGCGATGCCAAGGATGCGAAGCGCTCCTCGCTACCCAAGGGCTGGAAGCCGGAGGATATCGATCTCGAAAAGGCGCTCGCCCTTCTCTCCCTGCCGAGAGATATCGGCCAGCACCCGGAATCGGGCAAGATGATTTCCTCCGGGCTCGGCCGTTACGGCCCCTTCGTGCTGCATGACGGCACCTATGCCAATCTCGAAAGTGTCGAGGACGTGTTCTCGATCGGCCTCAACCGCGCCGTTGCGGTTCTTGCCGACAAGCAGAACAAGGCAGGCAGCGGGCGCGGCGCACGCGCCTCAGCCGCCCCGCTGAAGGAACTCGGCGACCATCCCGAAGGCGGCCCGATGACCGTTCAGGACGGCCGCTTCGGTCCCTATGTCAAATGGGGGAAGATCAATGCGACGCTGCCGCGCGGAACCGATCCCGCATCGCTGACCGTCGAGCAGGCGATTGCCATTCTTGCCGCCAAGGCGGAGAAGGATGGCGCCGGCAAGAAGGCGCCGGCTCGGAAATCTGCCGCGAAGAGCAAGGCGGCGGATGCCGGTGACGATGCGCCGAAGGCGAAGAAAGCGACCAGCAAGGCGGCGCCCAAGAAGGCAGCGGCCACCAAGGCGAAGAAAGCGAAAGAGTGAAGAAACCCCGCAATACGGACCAGAACGCCGATGAATTCCTGACCCGCGCGGAGCGGCGTCAGCGCAGGGCTGCCGAGCCACGCGAAGCCGAGGGCATCGTCCACGGCGCGCTTCCGCCCAGGGATGTGCTGCTGCGCTTCATCGCCGACTATCCGGAACGGGCCTCGAAGCGCGAGATCGCCAAGGCTTTCGGGCTCAAGGGCGAGGCGCGGGTGCAGCTGAAAGCGCTCCTCAAGGAGCTGGAAGAAGACGGGCTCGTGCAGAAGAGCAGGAAATCGCTGACGCGGCCCGGTGCTCTGCCGCCTGTGACCGTTCTTGACATTACCACCCGGGACAAGGATGGCGAATTGCTGGCGCGGCCGGCGGAATGGCCGGAGGATGCGGGCGTTGCGCCCGCCGTCCTCATTCGCCAGTCCTCGCAGGACCGCTCGAAGGGCAAGAGCGCCGTCGGCGGCATCGGCGACCGGGTGCTGGCGAAGATCTTCCCGGCGAAGGATCGGGGCGGCCCGGCCTATACGGCCAGGATCATCAAGCTCATCGACCGGCACCGCAATGCGGTACTCGGCGTGCTCCGCGAAACGCCCGGCGGCAGCGCCCGGCTGATGCCGATCCAGCGGCGCGGCGAGGAAATGCAGATCGAGGCCGACGGGCTCGGCGAGGCGAAGGACGGCGATCTCGTCGAGGTCGAGACCACGCGCTCAGGCCGGCTCGGCCTGCCGCGCGCCCGTGTTCTCTCGGTGATCGGTTCGGTCGCCTCGGAAAAGGCGATCTCCATGATCGCCATCTATGCCCATGGCATTCCCCATATCTTCCCGCCATCGGTCCTGCGCGCCGCGGATGAGGCGGAGCGGGCCACGCTTGCCCATCGCGAAGACTGGCGCGACCTGCCGCTCGTCACCATCGATCCGGCAGATGCCAAGGATCATGACGATGCCGTCCATGCGGAGCCAGACCCCTCGCCCGACAATCCCGGCGGCATGATCGTCACCGTCGCGATTGCCGATGTGTCCTGGTATGTGCGCCCCGGCTCGGAGCTTGACCGGGAGGCCCTGAAGCGTGGCAATTCGGTCTATTTCCCGGACAGGGTCGTGCCGATGCTGCCCGAGCGGATCTCCAACGATCTCTGCTCGCTGCGGGAAGGCGAGGACCGGCCAGCGCTTGCGGTGCGCATGGTGTTTTCCAAGAACGGTCGCAAGGCGAGCCATACGTTCCACCGGATCATGATGAAGAGCGCGGCCAAGCTCTCCTACCAGCAGGCGCAGGCCGCCATCGACGGCAAGCCGGACGACAAGACCGGGCCGCTGCTCGAGCCGATCCTGAAGCCGCTCTGGGAAGCCTACCGCATCATGACGCTCGGGCGGGAACGGCGCCAGCCGCTGGAACTCGACATGCCGGAGCGGAAGATCCTGCTGAAGCCCGATGGCACGGTGGACCGGGTCTTCGTGCCGCCACGGCTCGACAGCCACAAGCTGATCGAGGAGATGATGATCCAGGCGAATGTCGCGGCGGCGGAAACGCTGGAGCGCAAGGAACAGGCGCTGATCTACCGTGTCCACGATGCCCCCTCGCTTGCCAAGCAGGAGGTACTGCGCGAATTCCTGGCAACGCTTTCGATCCCCATGGCCAAGGGCGGAAGCGTCAGGGCCAATTCCTTCAACGGCATTCTGGCCAAGGCCGAGGGCACCGTGCACCAGACCATGGTCAACGAAATGGTGCTGCGCTCCCAGAGCCAGGCGGTCTACAGCCCCGACAATATCGGGCATTTCGGGCTGAACCTGATGAAATATGCCCATTTCACCTCGCCGATCCGTCGCTATGCCGACCTGATCGTGCACCGGGCGCTGGTGGGCGCACTGCATCTCGGACCCGGTGCGCTGACGCCGGACGAAGAGCGGCAGCTCGATGACATCGCCGCGGAAATCTCCACCTTCGAGCGCCGGGCGATGGCGGCCGAGCGCGAGACGGTGGATCGGCTGATCGCCCATCATCTGGCCGAGCGCATCAACCAGGAATTCAGGGCCCGGGTCTCCGGCGTAACCAAGGCGGGACTATTTGTCACGCTGCCGGACTATGGCGCAGACGGGTTCATCCCCATATCTACGCTGGGAACCGATTATTTCATCTATGACGAAGCCCATCAGGCGCTGTCCGGCGAAAAGACCGGGCTCGGCTACCGGCTGGGCGACGATGTGGATGTTCGGCTTGTCGAGGCGGTCCCGCTTGCGGGTGCGCTGCGCTTCGAAATGCTCAGCGAGGGCCGCAAGATGCCAACAGCCACTCGTTCGTTCCACAAGGCATCGCGTGCGCGCGACCGCAGCCGGGGCGCCAAGAAGCCGGGAACCCGGCCACCCCGCGGCCGCCGTTGAACCTTGCCAACAGGAGTAGTGCCATGCAGCCCGACGACGTCGCCGAAACGATCCGCTTCGGAGGAGCCCCCGAAACCGAACGGCCGCTGAACCGCTCCATGACTCGCGGCTTCCTGAACCGTTGCCCGGCCTGCGGCAGCGGCAAGCTCTTCCGCAGCTATCTGAAGCCCGTGGACCACTGCGCCGCCTGCCATGAAGACTACACCCACCAGCGCGCGGACGACCTGCCGCCCTATCTGGTCATCTTCATCGTCGGCCACGTGGCCCTCGGCGGCTTCATGATGACGGACATGGTCTTTACGGAATGGTCGAGCTGGTTCCACCTGGCGATCTGGATCCCGATCACCCTCATTCTGTCGCTGCTGCTTCTCCAGCCGATCAAGGGTGCGGTCATCGGCCTGCAATGGGCGCTCCGCATGCATGGTTTCGGCGGCAAGGGCAATGAGCCGGACCACGGCCACCAGCAGGACTACAGCTGACGAAGCCCAGGGATGACAGGAGGCGGCGACATGGGCGATCAGGGGGATGGAACGGCGAACAAGCCGGAAAAGCGCAAAGCCCTGCGTCCGCGCGATGCAGCGACCCTCATCCTCATCGACCGGTCCGGGCCCCAATGGCGCGTGCTCATGGGCAAGCGCCATGCCCGCCATGTCTTCATGCCGGATCTCTACGTCTTTCCGGGCGGACGCCGGGATGCGCGTGACCATGCCCTGCCCTTTGCGGCGGACATGCATCCTCAAGTGATGGAAAAGCTTCTGAGCGAAAGCGGCGGACGGCGCGGCACCGCGGCCATGCGGGCGCTGGCGCTGGCCGCCATTCGCGAGCTTCACGAGGAAACCGGCCTTGCCATTGGCGAGGCCCGCGACGGCTTCCTTGCGGCCCGTCTGGACGGTCTGCGCTACGTGGCCCGGGCGATCACGCCGCCCGGTCTCGTGCGGCGCTTCGATACCCGTTTCTTCTCCGCCTTTGCCGACGAGGCGGGGATCGATGCCGGCGCCATACGCGATTCGCATGAATTGCACGACCTGCGCTGGGTCGATCTTCGGGTCAATACGGATATACCCATGCCGGAAATTACACGGTCGATCCTTGATGAGCTGCGTAATCTCATGGATAACAATCCCGGACTACCGTATGGATTGCCCGTTCCGTTTTACTTCGGCAAGCGGAACGCTATGGTGCGGGCAACCTTCTAAGGATTGATGCATGACGGAACCGATGCGCGGGTCGACAGATCCCGCTGAAGAGATTCACTGGCCTTCGCTGATCGCGGCTATTTCCTCGATTTCGGCTGTTGGCATTGCAATCGGGCTCGGGCTTCCACTGCTCAGCATCATTCTGGAAAAACGCGGCATTTCCTCGACGCTGATCGGGCTGAACTCCGCCATGGCCGGCATTGCCGCCATGGTGGCAGCGCCCCTTACGACGCGTGCGGCCCATCGCTTCGGCGTGGCGCGCACCATGATCTTCTCGGTGATTCTCTCCGCCGTCAGCGCCCTCGGCTTCTATTTCGCCGAGCCCTTCTGGACCTGGTTCCCGCTGCGCGTGGTCTTCCATGGGGCGACGACCGCGCTCTTCATTCTCTCGGAATTCTGGATCAATGTCGCCTCCCCGCCCCATCGGAGGGGGCTGGTGCTCGGCATTTATGCGACCGTGCTCTCGCTGGGCTTCGGCGCGGGATCGGCGATCTTTTCGGTGCTCGGCAGTGTCGGCGTCATGCCTTTCCTTGTGGGGGCGGCGGCCATTTTGCTGGCGGCCATTCCGATCTATCTCGCCCGCCACGAAAGCCCGGTGCTCAACGAAGGGCCGGAAATGAACTTCTGGCGCTACATCTTCATCGTGCCGACGGCCACGGCTGCCGTCTTTATTTTCGGCGCGGTGGAAGCGGGAGGTCTGTCCATGTTCCCGGTCTATGCGACGCGGGCGGGCTTTACCGAATCGCAGGCCGGAAATCTCCTCACCGTGATGGCCGTCGGCAACGTGCTCTTCCAAATCCCCATCGGCATGCTTTCGGACCGTGTGCGGGACCGGCGCATGCTGCTGACCCTGATGGCGCTGGTCGGCCTTGCCGGGGCCCTGCTGATGCCGCGCTTCCTCGATGACTGGCGGCTGCTCTCGGTCATTCTTCTCTTCTGGGGCGGCAGCATTGCCGGTCTTTACACCGTGGGCCTTTCCCATCTCGGCTCGCAACTGCAGGGAGCGGACCTGGCATCCGCCAATGCGGCCTTCGTCTTCTGCTATGCCGTGGGCACGGTCGCCGGACCGCAGGTCATCGGAACGGCAATCGATGCCACGGGCAATGACGGCTTCGCCTGGGCGATCGCCCTTTTCTTCGGGGTCTATGTGCTGTTTACCGGCGTAAGACTCGCCTTCAAGCCAAATCGGGCTTGACTTTTCGGGCGCGATTTGTAGTTTCGCGCCAAGTTTTGCCGCGGGCTTTTATCCGATCGTCCACGGCTTCCTATTTTTGTAAAGGCAGGACGACCATGGCAAAGGCCACCACCATCAAGATCAAGCTGCTGTCGACCGCGGACACGGGCTTCTTCTACGTCACCACCAAGAACAGCCGTACGATGACCGAAAAGATGACCAAGACCAAGTATGACCCGGTCGTCAAGAAGCACGTCGAATTCAAGGAAACCAAGATCAAGTAATTGATCGGTTTCTGAAAAGAGAGCGCCCTCCGGGCGCTTTTTTTATGCCCGCCAGTCAGCGCACCAGATATTCGCCATGGCTCGCCTCACGCTCTGTGGTCAGGAATTTATGCCCCACGGGCAACCGGGAAAGACAAGGACAGGTCTGAAACAACAAACGCCGCGCTCCGGAATACGGAGACGCGGCGTTCGAATTGGGGGCCGACCAGCTTGCATGCGGCACGAGGAACCGCTGTTATAGCTTGCCAGTCGGCCGACCCCACGATTCAGGAGATGCGGCGGACCTGAGCATCATGGGGTAGCACTTAAACCCGAGGGTTTGTGTCGAGTTGGGATTAGGTTGCCCGATTTTGAATGAAAATCAACCATTTCTTAACGGGAGAGCAAATTTCGTTGTGTATATGGTTAAATTCAGATATGAAACATGCGAAGTAAATATAGTTTTATCAAATAATTCGATTTTTTAAACGTTTTTAGTTGGGCAAAAGCCCGGGATGGGGGCGAAAGCAAAAATGCGAATGGGCTTGGGGAGGACAACTTCCCCAAGGTGAGCTTCTTGCGAAAAGGAATCACTTCCCTTCCGCAAGGTTAGACGGCACGCAAAAAGGGAAAACCGCGACAGCTCAGGCCGCGGCGGCCACTACCCGGTTTCGGCCATTATGCTTGGCCGTGTAGAGCGCCTGGTCGGCCTGTTTCAGCAACTGCTCCGGCGTTTCCGCACCTGCAAGGTTGGACGCAATGCCCATGGATGCCGTCAGCGTGATGGCTGGCTGGCCGGCACCGAGCGAGAATGGCCGGTCCTCGATGGTGGCCCGCAGGCGCTCGGCGATATCCTTGGCCATATCCGGCATGACGACGACGAATTCCTCGCCGCCAAAGCGGCAGGCGAGATCGGCACCCCGGACGCTTGCGCGGATGCGGGCAGCAAACTCCTTCAGGACTTCGTCACCGGCATCATGGCCGTAGGTATCGTTGACGCTCTTGAAGCGATCGATATCGGTCATGCAGACGGAAAGCGGCCGGCCGCGGGCGGCGGCGCGGTTGAAGAGATGCTTGAGGTGATTGTCGAGATAGCGGCGGTTGTTGAGGCCGGTCAGCGGATCGGTAACCGCCATTTCGAAGCTCTGCTTCATGCTGTTGCGCAGCCGGTCCGCATAGCGCTTGCGGCGGATCTGGGTGACGGCGCGCGCCACGAGTTCGTTCGGATCGAGCGGCCGAACGATATAGTCGTTCACGCCGAGGTCGAGCGCCCGGATGATCAGGTCCTCTTCGCCCTGCTCGGTGATGAGCAGGAGCGGAATGAAGCGGGTGCGCTCCAGCGAGCGCAACTGTGAGCAGAGCCTGAGCGGATCGTAGCCATCCAGATTGCCATTGACGATGACGAGATCGAAGGGGCTTTCGGCGGCCTCGAAGACCGCGGCCTGCGGATCGGACATGGAAACCACATCGGCCACGGGTTTCAGTGCCTTGATCATTCGCTCCTGCGAGCTTGCGCGGGGATCGACGAGGAGAATCTGGGCGGCTTCCTCCACCCTGCCCTCGCCAAGGCGGGTGGCATCGGCAATCGGGTGTTCCGCGCCGGCGCGGACGCGCAGCTCGTCGCTCAGCGTTTTCAGCCGCAGCAGGCTCTTCACCCGTGATACGAGCTGGAGATCGTTGACAGGTTTCGTCAGGAAATCATCCGCGCCCGCCTTCAGGCCGCGGACGCGATCCGAAGGCTGGTCGAGCGCCGTCACCATGACGACGGGAATATGGGTGGTGCGCGGATTGGCCTTCAGCCGCTCGCACACTTCGAATCCATCCATGCCCGGCATCATGATGTCGAGCAGGATAAGATCCACCTGCGTACGGTCGCAGATGGAGAGAGCCTGAAATCCGTCCCCGGCGGTCAGTACCTCGAAATATTCAGCGATCAATCTCGCTTCGAGCACTTTGACGTTGGCCGGAATATCATCAACGACAAGGATACGCGCAGTCATGCAGTTTTTCCTGTCTCAAGCATCACCAAGGTAGGTTTTGATGGTTTCAATGAACTTTGGCACCGAAATGGGCTTCGAGACATAGGCCTCGCAGCCCCCTTGCCTAATGCGTTCCTCGTCGCCCTTCATGGCGAACGCTGTAACGGCAATGACGGGGATAATGTGGAGCTCCGGATCTTCCTTCAGCCACTTGGTTACATCGAGCCCCGATACTTCGGGAAGCTGGATGTCCATGAGGATCAGGTCCGGCTTGTGCTTGCGGGCAAGATCGAGCGCTTCCAGGCCGTTGCGGGTCTGGATCGTGGTATAACCGGAGGCTTCGATGAGGTCGCGAAAGAGCTTCATATTCAGCTCATTGTCCTCTACAATCATCACCTGCTTCGGCATCGTCTCGGCTGTCCTCATCTTGGGCATTTCCAGGGCATGCATGCACCGGCTCGCGGTGCGCGCACGACTTCCCCATGGGAACGCTAGTCCGATTTAGTTTAGAAATAGGTAATCGTTTTCGAAAAATGCAGCGCGGTCTCAAAATAGACAGGGTCGATCCTTCGGAGCTTGCGGTCTCCGTGCTCCAGTGGCTGGCTGAAGAACCGGACATGTTGTCCCGTTTTCTGGCACTTTCCGGGCTCGGGCCGCATGACCTGCGCTCGGCCATGGCCGATTCGGGCTTTCATGCGGGACTTCTCGATTTCATCATGCAGCATGAGCCGACGCTGATCGCCTTTTCGGAAAAGAGCGGCTACAGCCCCGAACAGATTGCGGATGCCTGGAACCGGATTTCCGGGCCCGGGCTGGATTCTGGACAATACTGATGATCGATTTTCCCTCGCTTGGCCATGTGCGCCTCACCGACAGGCCGCTCGTCGTCTGCGATGTCGATGACGTCGTGCTCGAATTCCTGAAGCCGTTCGAAGCCTATCTGGAAGCACGGGGCAGCAAGCTTTTGCACCGCAGCTACCGGCTTCACGGCAACATCATTTCGCTGGAAACGGAGGCGGCGCTGGAAGACAGCGTGGTGAGCGGCCTGATCGAATCCTTCTTCGACGACCAGGAGCGCTGGCAGACCCCCTTTGCCGAGGCGGTGGATACGCTGCAGGCGCTGGCCGGCGAGGCGGATGTGGTGTTCCTGACGGCCATGCCGCCGCGCTTTGCCGAAGCACGCCGGCGGCTGCTGGACCAGTTGCACCTGGGTTTTCCCATGATTGCGACCGAGAGCCCGAAAGGGCCCGTGGTCAAGGCGCTGCACGAGGAACGCCCCCTGCCCCTCGGCTTCATCGACGACATGGCCCATAATCTCCATTCCGTCGGCGACCATGTCAGCTCCTGCCTGCTCATTCACATGATGCCTGACAGCGTCATTCACCGCATGGCACCCAAGCCCGCCGACCATGTGGTGCGGGCCGAGGACTGGCCGCATGCGGGAGAGCTGCTGCGCCGGCATTTCGGATCCGGGGCGCGCTAAGGCTTCCCACAGTGGATCACGGCTCCCACCCTGCCCGGCCATATTGCCGGAACGGCCGGCTTTGGCTATCGTGCCCGTGTTCAACTTATGTTCCGGGCCATGACCAGTTCTTCCTCCGATATGCCGGGCTTTTGCCGGGATTGTCTGAAGCCCGCCCGGGGCAAGGATCTGCGCTGCCGCGCCTGCGGCAGCCCGCGCCTTCTGCGCCATGGGGAGCTCGAACGGCTGACCGTCGCCCATATCGATTGCGATGCCTTCTATGCCTCGGTGGAAAAACGGGACAATCCCGACCTACTCGACAAGCCGCTCATCGTCGGCGGAGGCAAGCGGGGTGTCGTTTCCACCTGCTGCTATATTGCCCGCATCCATGGGGTGCGATCCGCCATGCCCATGTTCAAGGCGCTGGAAGCCTGCCCCGGCGCCGTGGTCATCCCGCCGGACATGGAGAAATATGCGCGGGTCGGCAAACAGGTGCGCGCCATGATGCAGGAGCTGACTCCGCTCGTTCAGCCGCTGTCCATCGACGAGGCCTTCCTCGATCTCAGCGGCACGGAACGGCTCCACCATGAGAGTGCTGCGCGGGTGCTCGCCCGTTTTGCCCGCCGGGTGCAAGAGGAGATCGGGATTACTGTCTCCGTGGGTCTTTCCTATTGCAAATTCCTGGCCAAGGTCGCCTCCGATCTCAACAAGCCGCGCGGTTTTTCGGTGATCGGCGAGGCGGAAGCGGTTGAGTTTCTGAAGCCCCGTCCGGTCACGACCATATGGGGGGTCGGCAAGGCCTTTGCCGAAACGCTCGCCCGCGATGGCATCACCACGATCGGCCAGCTGCAGGTGATGGAGGAAACCGAGCTGATGCGCCGCTACGGGGTGATTGGCCAGCGGCTTTCCCGCCTATCCAGGGGTATCGATGATCGGAGCGTGCATCCCAATGAGGAGGCAAAGAGCGTTTCGGCTGAAACAACCTTCTTCGACGATCTCTGGCGCGAGGAAGACCTGGTCCCGATTCTCCGGCGCCTTTCGGAAAAAGTTGCCTGGCGGTTGAAGAAATCCGGCACATCGGGCCACACGGTCGTGCTGAAGCTCAAGACGGCGGATTTCAAGACCCGCACGCGAAACCGACGGCTGGAGGACCCGACCCAGCTTGCGGACAGGATCTTCCGCACCGGTCTCGCCCTTCTCGAGAAGGAGCTGGATGGTACCCGCTACCGTCTGCTCGGCATCGGGGTCAGCGATCTCTCCGCGCCCGACCGGGCCGATCCGCCGGATCTGGTCGATCCTGCCGCCGGGCGCCGCGCCGCCGCAGAGGCGGCGATGGACCGGCTGAGAGACAAGTTTGGCAAGGGAACGGTGGAAACCGGCTACACATTCGGCACCGTGCGCAAGAAAGAACCGGTGAAGCCGGCCTGATCCGTCCTGTGATATTTGAAAACAAGTTTTAACTATAAATATAAACAGAGCGACCTGTTTCGAAACGGTACGGTTTTATCACCACCAAGGCGGGAAATTATTTTAACGAAGGGCTGCAACAGTCGGAAATGGTGCGCTGGCCCTGTAGCCAGCGGCTTCAAAGAGCGTCTCTAGTTCTGCGTTGGACGGTCCCGAATGTCGTATCGCCTGGTGCTGGGCCTTGGGCTGGCCCTGATTGTCGTTGCTCCTGCCCATGCGGGTTCCGCCCGCTCGCTGGCGATCGTCGTGTCGCGCGATACGCAGAGCCTTGCGGTCTATGATGGGGATCAGGTGGTCGCCACCTCCAATGTCTCCACCGGCAAGCCGGGACATGCGACGCCGACGGGGATCTTCACGATCATCGAGAAGCAGAAATATCACGAATCGAACCTCTACGATTCCGCGCCCATGCCCTTCATGCAGCGGATCACCTGGTCCGGCGTCGCCCTGCATGAATCGAAATCCGTGCCGCGCCGCCCGGCCTCCCATGGCTGCGTTCGCCTGCCGCACGGTTTTGCGAAGGATCTCTACGGCATGACCGAGACGGGCGTGCCCGTCATCATCGCCGATGCGCCGCTGACTCCGGCGGCGGTCAGTCATCCGCTCCTCTTCCGTCCGGTCAACCCGGCCAGCAGTGGCACGCTGCTTTCCGATGCGGAGCTGCGCCTTGCCCCGATCGCCGATTTCCTGAAGCCGACGGAAGTGGCATTGAACGAGGCCTCGATCCCGCCCCGCGCGATGGTAAAGCCTGCCGATGACAAGGGGCTGCGCATTCTCATCACCCGCCGCGGCCTTGCCGACGACATCAAGGACGTGCAGGCCGCGCTGAACGGGCTGGGTTTCGATACGGGCGAACCGGACGGGCATCTGGGCCGCAAGACCGTGGCGGCGATCAACGCCTTCAAGCTGACCAAAGACCTGCCGACCAAGGGCAATCTCCTGACCGAGGAGACCATTGCCGCCATCTTCAAGGCGGTAGGCAAGCCGCTTCCGCCCGAGGGGCAGATTTATGTGCGGCAGAATTTCAAGCCGCTCTTCGATGCGCCCGTTACCATCCGCAATCCGGAAATTGCGCTCGGCACCCATGTGCTGCAGCTTCGGGACATGAATGCGGGCAGCGGCAGCGCCGAATGGTACGGCATGACAGTGCCTGACGGGATGAGCAAGGCGACGGCCAGGCGGCTCGGCATCACGGCCGAACACGGAAACCTGGCCGAAACCATGGATCGCATCGCCATTCCGGAAGAGGTGCGCAACCGGATCGAGGCGGAGCTTGCCCCCGGCTCGCTGATCACGATCACCGATGGCGGCCTTGGCAAGGAAACCGGCACCGAAGGCACGGATTTCATCACGCTGACCAGCCCTGACAGGAAAAAGAGCTGAGTTCAGAAAGTGATTCATGGACTTCGGAAAATGAGTCCGAAACGGCAGGCAAGCGGCTGAAAGGGTAGATTTTTCAGCCGCCTCTCATATCCGCGTCATACCAGTTCCACGTCGATAACCCCTGGCGCCGTGCGCATGGCGGCGGCAATTTCGGGGCTGATGCGGTACTTGTCCGAAAGCTCCACTTCGATCTCCCGCCGCCCGTCGTCCTTGATGACGATGAAGGAGACGATGCCATCGCCCTTGGCGTTCAGATGGCTTGCCACCGCCTTCAGCGGCCCGCTATCGCGCACGAAGACCCGAAGCGCCTTCTGCATCTGCACGGATTTCTCCTCAAGCGATTGCACCGTCTGGATACGCAGACCGATGCCTTCCGGCCGCTCATCCGCCTGGACGGTAATGACGAGCGATTTACCGGGCTCCAGCATGTCGCGATACTGGTTCAGTCCTTCCGAGAAAAGCACGGCTTCAAACTGGCCGGAACTGTCGGAGAAGGTCACGATGCCCATCTTGTTGCCGGTGCGGGTCTTGCGCTCCTGCTTGCCGGTCACCGTGCCGGCGAGCCGGCCCGTCGAGGCGCCCTGCTTCACCGCGGCGGAGAAATCCGCAAAATTCTGCACGCGCATCTTGGCGAGCGTGGCGTGATAGGCATCGAGCGGGTGGGCGGAGAGATAGAAGCCAAGCACCTGATATTCGCGGTGCAGCTTTTCCGAAGGCAGCCAGGGCGTTGTGGGCGGGAAGACCAGCTTTTCCGGCCCGGTGGCGGCGCCCGCTCCGAACATGTCGGACTGGCCGCTCACCTTGTTTTCCTGTGCGCGCTGGGCATAGCCGATGATGCGGTCGAGCCCGGCGATCAGCACCGCGCGGTCAATGCCGAAGCAATCGAAGGCCCCGGCGGCGATCAGGCTTTCGAAGACGCGGCGATTGATCTGCTTTGGGTCGATCCTCAGGCAGAAATCCTCGATGGAGGCGAAGGGCCGGTCGCCCCGTACCGCGACGATGTGATCGACCGCCGATTCACCGACGCCCTTGATCGCGGCCAGCGAGTAATAGATCCGGTTCTCGCCCGTCTCGAAGTGACGGAATGAGGTCTGGACCGATGGCGGAATGACGGTGATGCCCATCCGCTTCGCATCCTGACGGAAATCATTGATCTTGTCCGTGTTGGACATATCGAGCGTCATGGAGGCGGCGAGGAACTCGACCGGGTAATGGGCCTTCAGATAGGCCGTATGGTAGGAAACGATGGCGTAGGCGGCGGCGTGCGACTTGTTGAAGCCATAGTTTGCGAATTTTGCGAGAAGATCAAAGATGTTGTCGGCCTGGGCTTTCGACACGCCATTCTTCATCGCGCCATCGACGAAGCGCTCGCGCTGCTTGTCCATCTCCTCCTTGATCTTCTTGCCCATGGCGCGACGGAGAAGATCCGCCTCGCCAAGCGAGTAGCCGGAGAGGACCTGGGCGATCTGCATCACCTGTTCCTGGTAGACGATCACGCCCTGCGTTTCGGCGAGAAGATGGTCGATCATCGGATGGATCGACTCGATCTCCTCTTCGCCATGCTTGCGGGCGTTATAAACAGGGATGTTCTCCATCGGACCCGGGCGGTAGAGCGCGACCAGCGCAATCACGTCCTCGATGCGGTCCGGGCGCATGCCGATCAGGGCCTTGCGCATGCCCACGCTTTCCACCTGGAACACGCCGACGGTCTCGCCGCGGGAGAGCATGTCATAGGTCTTCTTGTCATCCAGCGGCACGCTCGGAATATCGACCTCGATGCCGCGCTTGCGGATGAAATCGACGGCGGTCTTGATGACGGTCAACGTCTTCAGGCCAAGGAAGTCGAACTTTACCAGACCGGCCTGCTCCACCCATTTCATGTTGAACTGGGTGACCGGCATGTCCGAGCGCGGATCGCGATACATCGGGACCAGCTTGGAAAGCGGCCGGTCTCCGATCACGATACCGGCAGCGTGGGTCGAGGCGTGGCGATACAGGCCCTCGATCTTCTGGGCGATATCGAGGAGACGGGCGACGACGGGTTCCTTCTCCGCTTCTTCCCGGAGCTTTGGCTCCTCCTCGATCGCCTTATAGAGCGGCGTGGGGTTGGCCGGATTGTTCGGCACGAGCTTGCAGATCTTGTCCACCTGGCCATAGGGCATTTCCAGCACGCGGCCGACATCGCGCAGCGCCGCGCGGGCCTGGAGCGAACCGAAGGTGATGATCTGGGCCACCTGGTCGCGCCCGTACTTCTGCTGCACGTAGCGGATCACCTCTTCGCGGCGATCCTGGCAGAAGTCGATGTCGAAGTCGGGCATGGAAACGCGTTCCGGGTTGAGGAAGCGCTCGAACAGCAGCGAGAAGCGCAACGGATCGACATCCGTGATCGTCAACGCATAGGCGACCAGCGAGCCCGCACCCGAACCACGGCCTGGGCCGACGGGGATGTCATGCTGCTTGGCCCATTTGATGAAGTCGGCAACGATCAGGAAGTAGCCCGGAAACTTCATGCGCTCGATGACCGAGAGCTCGAAATCCAGCCGTTCGCGATAGTCCTTTTCCGTGTAGCCCTCGGCCATGCCGAGGCGTGCGAGGCGCTCGTCGAGGCCTTCGACGGCCTGGCGGCGCAACTCGGCGGCCTCCGCGCGCTCGGCCTCTTCGGGATCAGCGGTGGCGCCGGTGAAACGCGGCAGGATGGGCTTGCGCGTCTTCAGAACGAAGGAGCAGCGGCGGGCGATTTCCACCGTGTTTTCGATTGCCTCCGGCAGGTCGGCAAAAAGCTTGGCCATAGCCTCCTGGCTCTTCAGCGCGTGGTCAGGCGTCAGCCGGAAGCGGGCATCGTCAGAGACGATCGCATTGTGCGCCACGGCCATCAGCGCATCATGGGCGTCGTAATCGTCGGGCGTCGGGAAGAAGGCTTCGTTGGTGGCGACCAGCGGCAGATCGTGGCGATAGGCGAGCTCGATCATGCGCCGCTCATGCTTTCGATCGAAGCGGGCATGCCGTTGCAATTCCACATAGAGCCGGTCGCCGAAGAGCTCCTTGAGCCGCAGCAGGCGCTGCTCCGCACTGGCGGCATGGCCTTCCTTCAGCAGCGGATCGACAGGACCGGTCGACGCGCCGGTGAGCGCAATCAGCCCCTCGGTGCCATATTCTTCCAGCCAGGACAGCTTCATGTGAACGGCACGGTCCCCGCCCTCTCCGCCCAGATAGGCGCGGCTGACCAGATCCACGAGGCGCTCATAGCCTTCGGCCGTGGCGGCAAGCAGCACGAGGGAGGCCATCTTGGCGAGATGGGCCTGCGATCCGCGCCGCTCGATATCAAGGCCGTCTTCCATGTCGACGGAGAGCTGGCAGCCGATGATCGGCTGTATGCCGTCGCCCGTTGCCTTCTCGGCAAATTCGAGGGCGACGAAGAGATTGTTCGTATCGGTAATCGCAATGGCCGGCTGGTTGTCGGCGCTGGCCTTGGCAAGAATCTTCTTGAGCGGCAGCGCCCCTTCCAGCAGCGAGTAGGCGGAATGGACTCTCAGATGGATAAATTTCGGGCCACCGGACGAAGCCGCTGTCTGCGCGTTTCCGCCCCTGGATGCATCTGCCATTCTACATGTCCTGCCATTTCCGGAATCGTCCGATTTTCCGATGCCGGGCGGGCAGAGTCCAGAGCCAAGGGGGAACTATCCACCCTGCTCGCATGCGGCCGGGCCAAAAGGCCCGACAGCCATCACGGAAAAGGGCACACGGCGAAGCCCCTGCCCGCAAGGCGGGCGGCCGGGCAAGAGCCTCGCCGTCGCCGTTACATCGCCATGACGATCAGGGACAGGCTGGCGACGAAGGTCACAATGGAAGCAAAGGCTGCGGCATCACGGATGTAATCGCTCATTTCGGCTCTCCATTTCGGTTATGTTTTTACTTTGTTCTATTTTTGTTCGTACGTCAAGCCAGAGTTTGTCGTTCGCATGACTGCGCATCAATGCGGTTAATGAAATACGAATGAAGCGGAAAACGCCTCAAGACCCGCCGGCTACGGAACCGGCAGGCTCGGACATGGGGGCATGTGCCGTCAGATCAGAGTTCGAGCACCTTGCCGCCGGAGATCGTCACGCGGCGATCCATGCGCTTGGCGAGATCGAGATTGTGGGTGGCGATGAGCGCCGCAAGGCCGGACTGGCGCACCAGTGCCTCCAGGGCCTCGAAGACATAATGGGCGGTTTCGGGATCGAGATTGCCGGTCGGCTCGTCGGCCAGCAGCACCATGGGGGCATTGGCGACCGCACGGGCGATCGCCACGCGCTGCTGTTCGCCGCCGGACAGTTCGGCGGGGCGGTGTTCGGCCCGGTGGCCGATCCGCATGTAATCGAGCAGCGCCTTTGCCCGTTCCCGCGCCTCGGCCTTGGGCAGGCCGCCGATCAGCTGTGGCATCATGATGTTCTCGATTGCCGAGAATTCGGGCAGCAGGTGATGGAACTGGTAGACGAAGCCGATTTCGGCGCGGCGGATCGCCGTGCGCCGCTCATCGGAGAGCCCTCCGCAGGGCTCGCCATTGATGTGGATCTCGCCACCATCAGGGTGTTCGAGCAGCCCCGCCACATGCAGGAGGGTCGATTTGCCCGTGCCGGAGGGGGCGACCAGCGCGACGATTTCCCCCGAATGCAGGCTGAAATCCACGCCCTTCAAAATCTGCAACGTGGTTTCGCCCTGCCCATAGGCGCGCTCGATACCGGTCAGCTGCAATGCAATCCTGGAAGCCATGGGGGCAACTCTTTCTATTCGTACCGAAGCGCCTGGACCGGATCGAGCCGCGAGGCCCGCCAGGCCGGGATGATGGTGGCGATGAAGGATAGCCCGAGCGCCATGCAGATCACTGCTATGGTCTCGCCGCCATTCATGTCGGCGGGAAGCTGGCTCAGGAAATAGAGCTCCGGATTGAAGAGCTGGGTGCCCGAGATCCAGCTGAAGAACTGCCGGATGCTTTCGATGTTCAGGCAGACGATCACGCCAAGGATGACGCCGGCAATCGTGCCGGCCACGCCGATCGCCGCGCCGGTCATGAAGAAGATCCGGAGGATCGAGGCCGAGCTGGCCCCCATGGTGCGGAGAATGGCGATATCGCGCCCCTTGTCCTTCACCAGCATGATGAGGCCGGAAATGATGTTCAGCGCAGCGACGATGACGATGAGGGTCAGGATCATGAACATGACGTTCCGCTCCACCTGCAGAGCGGAGAAGAAGGTCTGGTTGCGCTGGCGCCAATCGGTGATGAAGATCTGGCGGCCGGCGGCGGCCTCCACCTTCGGACGCAGCTCGTCTATGGCGTCGGGATTCTGGACGAAGAGCTCGATCGACTGGACGATGCCTTCGGCATTGAAATAGAGCTGCGCTTCTTCGAGCGGCATGAAGATGATGCCGCTGTCATATTCCGACATGCCGACCTCGAATAGGCCGGAAACCTTGTAGCTCTTCACCCGCGGATTGACGCCCATGGGGGTCACGTCGCCTTCGGGCGAGATGAGGGTGATGTCATCGCCGGCGCCGATGCCGAGCTGGGCGGCGAGCCGGGTGCCGATCAGCACCCCCTGCCCGGAGGCAAAGCCCACCATGTCCCCCGCCTTGATGTTGCTGGAGACGGCCTTCAGCTTGGCGAGATCCTCGGTGCGCAACCCGCGCACCAGCGCGCCGGTGCCCGCCCCGCCCTTGCCGGAAGCGAGCGTCTGGCCCTCGACCAGCGGCAGTGCCATCGTGACCCCGGGAACGCCGGTAAACTTCGTCGCCAGTTCCGCATAATTGTCGAGCGGCGCATCGATGGGCGAAATGATCATGTGACCATTGAGGCCGAGAATGCGGGAAATCAGTTCGGTGCGGAAGCCGTTCATCACCGCCATGACGATGATGAGTGTGGCGACGCCCAGCATGATGCCGATGAAGGAAAAGCCGGCAATGACCGAGATATAGGCTTCCTTGCGCCGCGCGCGCAGATAGCGCCACGCCACCATGCGTTCGAATACAGAAAAGGGCCGACCCATCGGGATGGTTGCCGATGGCGCCGATGCCGTTGCCGCGTCCTTGCCGGCCATGTTGACTCCGACCCTTCAGGCGTTGCCATGCGGGACGCACCCGCCATGGCAATCGCATTGACATTGCGCCTCAGGCCCCTGCCGCCTGCGGCAAAGGCCCTGGCATTCTCAGCCGTTCAGCCGGTTGATCGCGGCTTCGACCGTCATGGTCTCGCGGGCACCCGTCCTGCGGTCCTTGACCTCGACCTCGCCAGCGGCGACGGAGCGCGGCCCGACGATGATCTGGGTCGGCACGCCGATGAGATCGGCGGTTGCGAATTTCTGGCCGGCGCGATCATCCGTGTCGTCATAGAGCACGTCCTTGCCGGCCTTGGTCAGCGCGGCGTAGATCTCCTCGCAGACCCTGTCGCAGGCCTCGTCGCCGGCCTTCATGTTGATCACCACCGCATCGAAGGGCGCCACCGAAGCCGGCCAGATGATGCCGTTATCGTCATGGGAAGCTTCGATGATGGCGGGAACAAGGCGCGTCGGGCCGATGCCGTAGGAGCCCATGTGGACAATATGTTCCTTGCCGTCTGGACCCTGCACCTTGGCGCCCATGGCTTCGGAATATTTCGTGCCGAAATAGAAGATGTGGCCGACTTCAATGCCGCGGGCCGAGAGGCGCTCACCCTCGGGAATGGCGTCGAAGGCCGCTTCGTCATGCATTTCCGAGGTCGCGGCGTAGACCGAGGTCCACTTGTCGAAGATCGCCTTCAGGCCGGCGACATCGTCGAAATTCGTGTCTTCGGCCGGAATGTCGAAATTGACGAAATCGCGGTGGCAGAAGACTTCGGATTCGCCGGTATCGGCCAGAATGATGAATTCATGGCTGAGATTGCCGCCGATAGGCCCCGTATCCGCCCGCATGGGAATGGCACGCAGGCCGAGGCGCGAGAAGGTGCGCAGATAGGCGGCGAACATCTTGTTGTAGGAATGCTCCGCGCCTTCCCGGGTAAGATCGAAGGAATAGGCATCCTTCATCAGGAATTCGCGCGAGCGCATGGTGCCGAAGCGCGGCCGGATCTCGTCGCGGAACTTCAGCTGGATGTGGTAGAGGTTCAGCGGCAGGCTCTTGTAGGACTTCACCGTTGAGCGGAAAATGTCGGTGATCATTTCCTCGTTGGTCGGGCCGTAGAGCATGGGGCGGTCTTGCCGGTCCTTGATGCGCAGCATTTCCTTGCCATAGGCATCGTAGCGACCCGATTCCTGCCAGAGCTCGGCCGACTGCAGGGTGGGCATCAAAAGCTCGATGGCGCCGGAGCGGTCCTGCTCCTCGCGGATGATGCGGTTCACCTTGTCGAGTACGCGCTTGCCAAGCGGCAGCCAGCTATAGATGCCCTGCGACTGCTGGCGGATCATGCCCGTGCGCAGCATGAGGCGGTGGGAGACGATTTCTGCCTCCTTGGGATTTTCCTTGAGGATGGGCAGGTAATAGCGAGACAGGCGCATGGTTTTATCCAGGACTTGGGCGATCCCGGTTCAAACGGCGGAATCGGCACGGACATATGGGAACAGGCCCCGTTCATAAACGCTTCGCGCGGCGAAGAAAACCCGCCTGCAGGGCTTCGGCGAAAATGTCGGGGAAAGGAAGAAGAAGGCCACGGCGCGGCCGCATCTCGGGCCGGTTCGAGAGCGTTCGCCCGCTTATATGGCAGAAATTTGTCAACTGGAAAATTTTCCCCAGGTGATGCAAAAATGTAGAAATCCCTATCGACAAACGCCAAACCTTGGGCTAGTTTCTGCCCACAAAACAGGCAAGGAAGTTCATTCCTGCTTATCTCGCGGTCAAGTCTTGGGAGGATTAGATCTTAGGCGCGTTTATCGCTGCCCCGGAAACGGTGAAAAGGTCACGCGAAACTTTGTAAACAAGGCGTTCAGCGCCTTGTTTTTTTTTGATCTGCGCGCATCCCGATTTTCTTCTTGCTCGTTTCGCCGTTAGACTCAGCCGTTATTCGGCATGGGCACGGGCAGGGAATCGAGCGTCATGCCGAATTTGGCGACCGCGATCCACCAGACGCCGCAGATCAGGGCCGAGACGAGTGTCGTCAGCAGCAGCACTTTCTTGGCCTGGAAGCGATGCGGTGCGCTTTCGACCGAACCCGGCACCACCTCATTGGCCTCCGCCTGCGTCTTCAGCCCGATGGGCAGGCAGGCGAAAAGCGTGATCCACCAGACCACGAAATAGATGGCGAAGAGGGAAAAATAGTTCATCGCTGGCGCTCCGGATGCTCACGGTCCTGAATAGGGGCAGGATGCGGCGCGGTAAAGCCTGAAGTGGCGGTTTCGAGCCGGGCTGCGCCATTTGGGCGCAACGCCCCCTGCCCTCAGACCTGCTCGAGTTCGATCAGCGTGCCGAAGAAATCCTTGGGATGCAGGAAGAGCACCGGCTTGCCATGGGCGCCGATCTTGGGCGTGCCGTCGCCCAGCACGCGGGCACCCGCGGCCTTCAGCTGTTCGCGGGCGGCAAGAATATCTTCTACCTCATAGCAGATATGGTGCATGCCGCCGGCGGGGTTCTTTTCCAGGAAGGCGGCAATCGGCGAGTTGTCGCCGAGCGGCTCCAGAAGCTCTACCTTGGTGTTAGGCAACTCGACGAAGACGACGCTGACGCCATGTTCCGGCAGCTTCTGGATATCGGAGACGCGGGCGCCCAGCATGTCGCGATAGGCGGCAATGCCCTTCTCCATATCCGGAACCGCAATGGCAACGTGGTTGACGCGTCCGAGCATCGGCAGATCTCCAAAGGTCTGAGTCGTTTCAGGCGCTTGCGGGCAAGTCCTGAAGCGTTTTGTTGAACCGCCCCTGTTTAGCCGGAGCGGTTCGATCCTCAAAGTGAGACTTTGGTCAGGAAGACGCTGACGATGGGCTTCTTGCCCCACATGTCGTTTGCCGTGGCTCGTACGGAACGGCGCACCGCCTCGCGCACGGTTTCGAGATCCTTGCGCCTGGCCCGCGGGATGCTCTCGATTGCACCGACGACGGCATCGAGCAGCGTATCATCCAGCTCCTCGCCCTCGTCGTCATAGAGCGGCAGACCGGTGGAGATGATTTCGGGCTCATCGAGGAACTCGTAGCGCCCGTCCAGCAGCACGTTCACGGCCACATGGCCGACATAGGAGAGCTTGCGGCGCTCGCCGATGCCGAGTTCGTCGAACTCGCCGACCAGCTTGCCATCCTTGAAGATGCGGCCGTGCGGCACCTCGCCGATCACCTCGGCAGGACCGGGCGCGAGGCGCAGCACATTGCCATTGCGCACCTTCGGCACTTCAGGAATGCCGAAGCTCGTGGCGAGCTCCGCCTGGGCAGTCAGATGGGCCGCCTCGCCATGGACCGGAACGAGAATGCGCGGGCGCACCCATTCATACATCTGCACCAGCTCGCTGCGGCGGGGATGGCCGGAAACATGGACCAGCGCGTCGCTATCGGTGACGATCTTCACGCCCTGCTCGATGAGGGCATTCCTGATGTCCTGAAGCGCTTTTTCGTTGCCGGGAATGGCGCGGGAGGAGAAGACGACCGTGTCGCCCGCCGTCAGCGCCACATGGCGCATCTCATCCCGGGCGAGTTTGGCAAGGGCGGCCCGCGCCTCGCCCTGGCTGCCGGTGAGGATCACCACCACCTTGTCTCGCGGGATATAGCCATATTCATCCTCGGCGATGAAGGGCGCGACCCCTTCCATCAGGCCGATCTCATCGGCCACATTGACCACACGCTTCAGCGAGCTGCCGAGAAGAAGGACTTCGCGGCCCGCGGCAGCGGCGGCGCGGGCGACCGAACGGATGCGCCCGACATTGGAGGAGAAGGTGGTGATCGCGACCCGGCCTTCGGCCGTTTCGATCAGCTGCTGCAGGCTCTTCGACACTTCATCCTCGGAGGGAGAAACGCCTTCGCGCTGCGCATTGGTGCTGTCGCAGAGAAGCGCAAGCACGCCCTTTTCTCCCAGCTCACGCAAGCGCTTTTCGTCGGTCAGCGGCCCGAGTGCGGGGCTGTGATCGATCTTCCAGTCACCGGTGTGGATGACGGTACCGAGCGGGGTGGTAATGGCAAGCGCCATGGGCTCCGGGATCGAGTGGTTGACCGCGATGGCCTCGATTTCGAAGGGGCCGAGATTGATGCGATCCCCGGCCTTGAAGGGCGTAACCGGCACTTCCGCCCGCTTGCCGTCGTAATCGCGCTTGGCTTCAAGCAGACCAGCGGTAAAGGCCGAGGCATAGACCGGCACGTTCAGCCCGGGCCAGAGATCGTTCAGCGCGCCATAATGATCCTCGTGGGCATGGGTGATGATGATCGCCTTGAGGTTCTTCTTTTCCCTGGTGATGAAGCTGATATCCGGCAGCACCAGATCCACGCCCGGGAGGTCCGGCCCGGCGAAGGTGACGCCACAATCGACCATGATCCAGCTGCGCCTTGCGGCCGGGCCATAGCCGTAAAGGGCGAGATTCATGCCGATTTCACCCACGCCGCCCAGAGGTACGAAAACCAGTTCGTCCTGACCACTCATCCGCTTACCAATCCTGTCATCCGAAAAAAACATCACCGGCGGCAATGGATATAAGTCCACCGGCGCCCGTATCCAGCATCAGGACGCCATCCGGTCCGATGCCCCTGAAAATACCGCCCAAAGACCGATCGGGCAAATTGACTGTGATCCGCTCGCCGATGCCGCAGGCATTTGCGCTCCAGCGGCTCACCACCGCGGCAATCCCTGCCCCGCCGTTCCAGAGGCCGAGCATAGTGGCCATGGATTCGAAAAGATAGGCAAAGAGCTCTTCCGGCGAGACATGCACGCCGTGATCGGCAAGGCAGGTGGCCGGATAGGGCGTTCCCTCCGGCTTGAAAGCAATGTTGACGCCGATGCCGATCACCAGCGCATAGCGCCCGTCCGCCAGCTTTTCGCCTTCGAGGAGAATGCCGCTCGCCTTCTGCCGGCCGATCAGCAGATCGTTGGGCCACTTGATCTCAAGCGCAGCGCCATCCGGCGGCATGACCCGGCGCACGGCATCATGCACGGCAACCGCTACGGCGAGCGGCAGGGAAGCGAGTGCCGGAAGCGGCGCGGGATCAATGAGAAGCAGCGAAGCGTAGAGATTGCCTGCTTCGGAGAGCCAGGCCCGGCCGCGGCGACCGCGACCGCCGGTCTGGCGGCTGGCGGTGATCCAGAGATTGCCGGGATCACCCGCGCGCGCGCGGAGCAGGCATTCCGTGTTGGTCGAGCCGACCTCGTCGAGCGGCTCATGACGGAACCCGCCGAGCGGGTCCCGTCCATATGCAGAATAGACCGTCAAAACAGAGACTTGGCCGCCGCATCGGCGGCATCCCCGAGGATGCTGCCGAAGAGGACGTAGGCGATCACGAAGAGACCGGAGAGCCCATAGACCAGCTTGAGGCCGGCCGAGGCCGGGGCAAAGCCGCCCTTGGCATCATCGAACCACATGACCTTGATGACGCGCAGGTAGTAATAGGCGCCGACGACCGATGCGAGCACGCCGATGATGGCGAGCGCATAGAGCTTGGCCTCGATGGCAGCCACGAAGACGAAGTACTTCGCGAAGAAGCCGGCGAGCGGCGGAATGCCGGCAAGCGAGAACATCAGAGCGGTGAGAACCAGCGCCATGAACGGATTGCTCTTCGAGAGACCGGCAAGATCCTCGATGTTTTCCGACGGCTGGCCTTCGGCCGTGCGCATGCACATGATGATGGCAAAGGCACCGAGCGTCATGGCGACATAGATCGCCATGTAGATCATCAGGCCGGAGGTGCCGATGACGCTATGGGCAGCCAGACCGACCAGGGCATAGCCCATGTGACCGATGGAGGAATAGGCCATCAGGCGCTTGATATTCGTCTGGCCGATGGCGGCGAAGGAGCCGAGCAGCATGGAGGCGATCGAGATGAAAACGATCACCTGCTGCCAGTCATGCACGACCGGGCCGAAGGCCGACGAGACGATGCGGGCGAGCATGGCGATTGCAGCCACTTTCGGCGCACCGGCGAAGAAAGCGGTGACCGGGGTGGGTGCGCCCTCATAGACATCAGGCGTCCACATGTGGAACGGCACGGCCGAGATCTTGAAGGCAAAGCCCGACAGCACGAAGACCAGGCCGAAGACAAAGCCGAGCGAGCGGGTTTCGGCCGAAAGCGCGGCTGCGATTTCGGCAAAACCGGTATTGCCGGTGAAGCCGTAGACCAGCGACATGCCGTACAGCATCATGCCCGAGGAGAGCGCGCCGAGCACGAAATATTTCAGGCCGGCTTCCGTGGAGCGGGTGCTGTCCCGATTCATGGCGGCGAGAACATAAAGGGCAAGCGACTGCAGTTCGAGGCCCATATAGACCGAGATCAGGCTGTTGGCCGAGATCATCAGCATCATGCCGAGCGTGGCGAGCACGACGAGCACGGGAAACTCGAACTGATCGATCTGCTCCGCCTTGGCGCGTAGACCGGCCATGAAGAGCGAGACGATGGCGGCAAGAAGCGCCGCAATCTTCATGAAGCGTGCAAAGGCATCCGCCTTGAAGACCCCGCCAAAGGCCAGGCCGTCGAGCGGCGTCACGAAGACATAGGCCGCAACGCCGATCAGGAGCAGGATGGCCAGGCTGTTGACCAGACCCGCCGAGCGGTTTCCGGCGAAAACGCCAACCATCAGAAGCACGAGCGCGCCGATGCCAAGGCTGATTTCCGGTGAGGTCAGATGCAGACTAGCGGAGAGTGTTTCAGCAATCATGTCCAGACGTCCTGTCCTCAATTCACCAGTGCCGCGACCTTGTGCGCGGCTTCAACCGCCACCGCATAGTGGTTGACCAGCTGGTCGACCGATGCGGCGGTGGCATCGAAGATCGGCGCCGGGTAGACGCCGAAGAAGATGGTCGCGGCGATCAGCGGGTAGAGAACCAGCTTTTCGCGGCCCGAAAGATCGAGAAGGCTTTTCAGGCTTTCCTTCTCCAGCGCACCGAAGACGACCCGGCGATAGAGCCAGAGCGCATAGGCGGCCGAGAGGATGACGCCCGTGGCGGCAAAGAGCGCCACGAAGGTGTTTGCACGGAAGGCACCGACCAGCGTCAGGAATTCGCCGATGAAGCCCGAAGTGCCCGGAAGGCCCACATTCGCCATGGTAAAGACCATGAAGGCGAGTGCATATTTCGGCATGTTGTTGACGAGACCGCCATAGGCCGCAATCTCGCGGGTATGGGTGCGGTCATAGACGACGCCGACGCAGAGGAAGAGTGCGCCCGAGACGAAGCCGTGGCTGATCATCTGGAAGATCGCGCCCTGCACGCCCTGCTGATTGGCGGCAAAGATGCCCATGGTCACATAGCCCATGTGCGCCACCGACGAGTAGGCGATCAGCTTCTTGATGTCTTCCTGCATCATCGCCACCAGCGAGGTGTAGATGATGGCGATGACGGACAGCGCAAAGACCATCGGCGCGAAGAAATCGGATGCGACCGGGAACATCGGCAGCGAGAAGCGCAGCAGGCCGTAGCCGCCGAGCTTCAGCAGGATGCCGGCCAGTATGACCGAACCGGCGGTCGGGGCCTGCACGTGCGCATCGGGCAGCCAGGTGTGGACCGGCCACATGGGCATCTTCACCGCGAAGGAGGCGAAGAAGGCCAGCCACAGCCACATCTGCATCTGCGGCGGGAAGTTGTGCGCCAGCAGCTTGGTGATGTCGGTCGTGCCGGCATCCCAGTACATGGCCATGATCGCCAGCAGCATCAGCACCGAGCCGAGCAGGGTGTAGAGGAAGAACTTGTAGGATGCGTAGACGCGATCCTTGCCGCCCCAGACGCCGATGATGATGAACATCGGGATCAGGCCTGCCTCGAAGAAGACGTAGAAGAGCACGATGTCGAGCGACACGAAGACGCCCACCATCAGCACTTCCAGGATAAGGAAGGCGATCATGTATTCCTTCAGGCGGTGCTCGATGGCGTTCCAGCTGGCGAGCACGCAGAAGGGCATGAGGAAGGTCGACAGGATGACGAAGAGCATGGAGATGCCGTCGACACCCACGCGGTAGCCGATGCCGGTGCCGAGCCAGGGATGGCTTTCCACCATCTGGAAACCCGGATTGGCATTATCGAAGCCATACCAGATCAGCAGCGACAGCAGGAAGGTCGCCACCGTCGTCAGCAGCGAGATGTTCAGGATGTTGCGGCGGCCATTGGCGCCGTCTTCCCGCATCAGAAGCAGCAGGACCACGCCGACCAGCGGCAGGAACGTGACCGTTGAAAGAATGGGCCAATCGGTCATCAGAAGGAACTCCCGAGCATCATCCAGGTAACGAGGGCCGCGATGCCGAGGAGCATCGCGAAGGCATAGTGGTAGAGGTAGCCCGACTGCAGGCGAACCATCCGGTTGGTCACATCGACCACGCGGGCGGCAACACCGTTCGGACCATAGGCATCGATGAAGCCCACATCGCCCTTCTTCCAGAAGAACCGGCCAAGTGCCTTGGCGGAACGGACGAAGAGGAGGTCATAGAGCTCGTCGAAATACCACTTGTTGAGAAGGAAATTGTAGAGCGCGCGATGCTGGCTCGCGAGCACCTTCGGCGTCGAGGGCGACTTGATATACATGTACCAGGCCGTGACGAAACCGATCAGCATGGCGAAGAAGGGCGAAGACTTGACCCAGAAGGGCACGTGATGCGCCTCTTCGAGAATGTGGTTGTCAGGACCGTAGAAGATCGCGCCCTTCCAGAATTCCGCCTGCTCTTCGCCGACGAAATGGCCGTAGAAGACCATGCCGGCGAGGATGGCGCCCGCGGACAGAACGAAGAGCGGGATCAGCATGACCTTCGGGCTTTCATGAGCGTGATCATAGGTGTGGTGATCCGCACGGGTTTGGCCGAAGAAGGTCAGGAAGACGAGGCGCCAGGAATAGAAGCTGGTGAAGAGAGCCGCGATCACCAGAAGGGTGAAGGCGAAACCGGCCACCGGCAGTTCCGAGGCATAGGCGCTTTCGATGATCGCATCCTTCGAGAGGAAGCCGGCGAAGCCGAATTCGGTCCCGGGGATACCGACGCCGGTGATGGCGAGCGTGCCGATCATCATCGTCCAGAAGGTCACGGGGATCTTCGAGCGCAGGCCACCCATGAAGCGCATGTCCTGCTCGTGATGCATGGCATGGATGACCGAGCCGGCACCGAGGAACAGAAGTGCCTTGAAGAAGGCGTGGGTGAAGAGGTGGAACACGGCCGCGCCATAGGCACCGACGCCGAGCGACACGAACATGTAGCCAAGCTGCGAGCAGGTCGAGTAGGCGATCACGCGCTTGATGTCGTTCTGCACAAGACCGACGGTTGCGGCGAAGAAGGCGGTGATGGCACCGATCAGCGTCACGAAGGTCAGCGCATCATGGCTCTGTTCGAAGAGCGGCGACATGCGGGCGACGAGGAAGACGCCGGCGGTCACCATGGTTGCGGCGTGAATGAGGGCCGAAACCGGGGTCGGGCCTTCCATCGCGTCCGGCAGCCAGGTGTGCAGCAGGAACTGCGCCGACTTGCCCATGGCGCCCATGAACAGCAGCAGGCACACGGCGGTGAGCGCATGCGCCTTGTCGAGATGCATGCCGAAGAGGGTGATCACCACGTCGGAGGCATTGGCTGCGCCTTCCGCCGGGAGATAGGTCGTCGCCGCGGAGAAGATCGTGTCGAAATTGATCGAGCCGAAGAGAACGAACACGCCCGAGATGCCGAGCACGAAACCGAAGTCGCCGACGCGGTTGACGATGAAGGCCTTCATCGCAGCCGCCGTCGCCGAGGGCTTCTTGTACCAGAAGCCGATCAGCAGATAGGAGGCGAGACCCACGCCTTCCCAGCCGAAGAACATCTGAAGCAGGTTGTCGGAGGTCACCAGCATGAGCATGGCGAAGGTGAAGAGCGACAGATAGGCGAAGAAGCGCGGGCGGTGCGGATCGGTATGCATGTAACCGATCGAATAGAGGTGCACCAGACACGAGACCGAATTCACCACGATCAGCATGACGGCCGTCAGCGTATCGATGCGCAGCGACCAGGCGACGTCGATGCCGCCGGACTGGATCCAGCGCAACACCTCAACCTTGAGGGCTGCCTCGCCCTCACCCATGTGGCCGAAGCCGACGTTCAGGAAAACGATCCAGGAAAGCGCGGCCGCCACGACCATCAGGCCGGTCGTTACATATTCCGATGCCTTCGCGCCGATGGAATTGCCGAACAGGCCGGCAATGATCGCACCGATCAGGGGAAGAAAGACAATAGCCTTGTAGAGAAGCATGAGCCGTTAGCCTTTCATCATATTGACGTCTTCCACCGCGATGGAGCCGCGGTTGCGGTAGAAGACCACGAGAATTGCAAGGCCGATCGCCGCTTCGGCGGCTGCGACCGTCAGAATGAAGAGCGCGAAGACCTGACCCGTCAGGTCATGCAGGAAGGACGAGAAGGCAACCATGTTGATGTTGACCGAGAGCAGGATGAGCTCCACCGACATCAGGATGATGATCACGTTCTTGCGGTTCAGGAAAATGCCGAACACGCCGAGCATGAAGAGAATGGCGCTGACCGTGAGATAGTGGGAAAGACCGATTACCATGTGCTTGTTTCCTTGACCTTTCCGCTCCTCAGAGCCCCTGCCCCGGCTTGACCTTGACCACCTCGACGGCGGTTTCGGGCGAGCGGGCGACCTGGGCAGCGATATCCTGACGCTTGATGTTCGTGCGATGGCGCAGCGTCAGCACGATCGCACCGATCATCGCCACCAGCAGGACCAGGCCGGCAATCTGGAAGAAGTAGACATAGGTTGTGTAGAGCTGGTCGCCGAGGGCGGCCGTGTTGGTCCGGGTGGCGAGATCCGGGATGGGGTTCGCAACCGTCTTGCCGATGTCGGGCGAAATCACGCTGCCGCCGATCACCACCACCAGCTCGGCCGCGAGGATGAGGCCGATCAGCACGCCGACGGGCGCGTAATCGAGAGCCGCCGAACGCAGCTTCGCAAAGTCGATGTCGAGCATCATCACCACGAAGAGGAAGAGAACCGCCACCGCGCCGACATAGACCACGAGCAGGATCATCGCCAGGAATTCAGCGCCCGTCAGCAGGAACAGACCTGCGGCATTGAAGAAGGTCAGGATCAGGAACAGGACCGAATGGACCGGGTTCCTTGCCCAGATGACCATGAACGCCGACGCGATTGCGACAAAGGCGAAAAGATAGAAAAAAAGAGCCTGAAGACCCATGATTGGTGCCTTTTTCATCTTCCCCCGGGCAAGGACCAAAAGCCCCCGACCCGTCGGACATGCCCCGGCCATCCGGCGCATCCCTCGAAATTGACTTCATGGCGGCCCGGCCTTTTCGGCCCGGCCGCCGGGAAACGTCGCCGCCTTAGCGGTACGGCGCATCCTTGGCGATGTTGCGCGCGATTTCGCGCTCCCAGCGGTCGCCATTGTCGAGCAGCCGCTGCTTGTCGAAATAAAGTTCTTCGCGCGTCTCGGTGGCGAATTCGAAGTTCGGGCCTTCGACGATCGCATCCACCGGGCAGGCTTCCTGGCAGAAGCCGCAATAGATGCACTTCACCATGTCGATGTCGTAGCGCACCGTGCGGCGGGTGCCGTCATTGCGGCGCGGGCCGGCCTCGATGGTGATCGCCTGAGCGGGACAGATCGCCTCGCAGAGCTTGCAGGCAATGCAGCGCTCTTCGCCGTTGGGATAACGGCGCAGCGCATGCTCGCCGCGGAAGCGCGGGGAAACCGGGCCCTTTTCGAAGGGATAGTTCACCGTCGCCTTCGCCTTGAAGAAATAGCGCATCGACAGCACGAAAGCGCCGATGAATTCCTTCAGGAACAGTGAGTTGATCGTTTTCGTTAGACTAGACATCAATTCGCTCCCAGGAGCTGATTTCCGAACACGTAACCCATTCCAGCGAACAGGACTGGCATTACAACTCGGTATTGAACTTTTGCCATGGTTTGCGCCATGTTCCTGCGTTTAGCTGCGGTTTCGACGGGCATGCTGGCATAGGTCGAAGCAAAGCGCGCCTCTCTCCTCTTCGCTACGAACGGATAGACGAAGATATTTCCGAGAACGGCAATCGCCAATCCAAGTGAAGCGCCGACCAGACCCCAGATCGACATGGTTCAAGCCCACCCCATGAATTTCAGCGTGAACGCCGTGATGATGACCATGGCGAGCGAGATGGGCAGGAAGACCTTCCAGCCCAGCCGCATCAGCTGGTCATAGCGGTAGCGCGGCACGAAGGCCTTGACCATGGCGAACATGAAGAAGACGAGCGATGCCTTGATCAGGAACCAGACGATACCGGGAACCCAGTTCAGGAACCACACATCGACCGGCGGCAGCCAGCCACCCAGGAAGAGGATGGTGGTGAGCGCGCACATCAGCACGATGGCCGAGTATTCGCCCAGCATGAACATCATGTAGGGGGTGGAGCCATATTCCACCATGAAGCCGGCCACCAGTTCCGATTCCGCTTCCGGAAGGTCGAAGGGCGGGCGGTTCGTCTCGGCCAGCGCCGAGATGAAGAAGACGATGAACATCGGGAAGAGCGACAGCCAGTGCCAGTCCAGGAAGGATGCGGGCAGGCCGAGCCGGGTGCCGAGGCCGTCGTGCTGCGCCATGACGATATCCGTCAGGTTCAGCGAGCCGACGCAGAGCAGGACGGTAACGATCACGAAGCCGATCGAGACTTCGTAGGACACCATCTGCGCTGCCGAGCGGAGCGCGCCGAGGAACGGATATTTGGAGTTCGATGCCCAGCCGCCCATGATGATGCCATAGACCTCCAGCGAGGAGATGGCAAAGACATAGAGAATGCCGACATTGATATTGGCGATCACCCAGCCCGCATTCAGCGGCACCACCGCCCAGGTGGCGAGAGCCAGCGTAACGCCGACCAGCGGCGCCAGCAGGAAGACGCCCTTGTTGGCGCCCGCCGGAATGACCGGCTCCTTGAAGACGAACTTCAGCAGGTCGGCGAAGGACTGGAACAGACCCCAGGGACCGACGACGTTCGGCCCGCGGCGCAGCTGCACGGCAGCCCAGATCTTGCGGTCGGCCAAAAGGAAATAGGCGATCAGGAGCAGGAGGCAGACGAGCAGCAGGAGCGACTGCGCAACCATGATGGCCCCGGGCCAGACATAGGTAGTAACGAAGGAATCCATGCTTTTCTGCCCTTACTCTGCCGCAGCCTTGAAATTGTTGCGGGCCAATGCCGAGCACTCCGCCATGACCTTGGAGGCGCGCGCGATCGGGTTCGTCAAATAGAAGTCCTTGACCGCCGGCGTAAAGCCCGCGGAAGACATCTTCCCGGCCTTTTTCGAAAGGGCGATCACATCGTCAGGATTGCCGGGGGCAATCTCGTCGAGATTGGCGAAATGCGGATGTGCCGCATAGAGGGCGTTACGCAGCGCGCCCAGCGAATCGAAGGGCAGCCGCTTGCCGAGCGTGTCGGAAAGCGCGCGCAGGATCGCCCAGTCCTCGCGGGCATCGCCCGGCGGGAAGCCGGCGCGGTTGCCCATCTGCACGCGGCCTTCGGTGTTCACCCAGGTACCGGACTTTTCCGTATAGGCGGCGGCCGGCAGGATGACATCGGCGTTCATCGCGCCCTGATCCCCGTGGGAACCGATATAGACGGTGAACTTCGCGCCCTTGGCCGAGAAGTCGAGCTCATCGGCGCCGAGCAGGAAGAGCACATCCATCGAGGCGAGCATGGCGGCGGCATTCTTGCCCCCCTCGCCCGGCACGAAGCCGAGATCGAGCGCGCCGACGCGCGAGGCGGCGGTGTGAAGAACCGAGAAGCCGTTCCAGCCGTCCTTGACCGCGCCCACATCGACGGCGAGCTTCGCCGCATTGGCCAGCACTTCCGCACCGTTGATGCCCGTGAGCGCACCCTGGCCGACGATGACGAGCGGCTTCTGCGCCGCCTTCAGTTTTTCGACGAAGCTGCCATTGCCGGCCACGAGGTCGGCCAGCGTATCCGAACCGGCGCCGAGATATTCATAGGGGTAGCGCATTTCGCCGCCCTCGCCGATCACGCCGATCGGGAAGCCGCCGCGGCGCCACCGCTTGCGGATGCGGGCGTTGAGAACGGCCGCCTCATAGCGCGGATTGGCACCGATGAGGATAAGCGCATCAGCCTGTTCAATGCCTTCGATGGTGGCGTTGAACAGGTAGCTCGACCGGCCGAGGACCGGATAGAGCGCTGCCCCATCCTGGCGGCAATCGAGATTTTCCGAGCCGAGCGAGCGGATGAGTTCGCGCAGCGCATAGATTTCCTCGACGGAGGCGAGATCGCCGGCAATCGCGCCGATCCGCTCGCCGGTCGTCGCAGAAACGGCAACCTTGATCGCGCCGAAGGCATCGGCCCAGCTTGCGGGCTGCAGGCGGCCGTCGCGGCGAACGTAGGGGCGGTCGAGACGCTGGGTCTTCAGACCATCCCAGATGAAGCGCGACTTGTCCGAAATCCACTCTTCGTTGATCTCTTCGTTGACGCGCGGCAGGATGCGCATGACTTCACGGCCGCGGGTATCGACGCGGATGGCCGATCCCAACGCATCCATCACGTCGATGCTCTCGGTCTTGCCCAGTTCCCACGGACGCGCCGTGAAGGCGAAGGGCTTCGAGGTCAGCGCGCCGACCGGGCAGAGGTCAACGACGTTGCCCTGCAGCTCGGAGGTCATGGCCTGCTCGAGATAGGTGGTGATTTCCGCATCTTCGCCGCGGCCGATCAGGCCGAGCTCGGCAATGCCGGCCACTTCCGTGGTGAAGCGGACGCAGCGCGTGCAGTGGATGCAGCGGTTCATCTCGGTCTTGACCAGCGGGCCGATATATTTGTCTTCCACCGCGCGCTTGTCTTCGGTGTAGCGCGAGCTGTCGATCCCGAAGGCCATGGCCTGGTCCTGCAGGTCGCATTCGCCGCCCTGGTCGCAGATCGGACAATCCAGCGGATGGTTGATCAGCAGGAATTCCATCACGCCCTCACGGGCCTTCTTGACCATCGGCGTGTTGGTGAACACTTCCGGCAGCTCGCCATTCGGCCCGCCGCGGATGTCGCGCACGCCCATGGCGCAGGAAGCGGCCGGCTTCGGCGGGCCGCCCTTCACCTCGACAAGGCACATGCGGCAGTTGCCCGCCACGGAGAGGCGTTCATGAAAACAGAAGCGCGGGACTTCGGCACCAGCTTCCTCGCACGCTTGCAGAAGCGTGAAATGATCCGGAACCTCGATCTCTTTACCGTCAACTTTCAGCTTTGCCATTGTCTCAACTTCAGTCCTGTTCGCGTTGCCGCCGGGCATGGCTGCAATTTTTTCCAACCGGTTCGGGCCGCAGGCGATCACCCCGGCCCGTACCGATGACATTCATTCTTCCGGAACCGTCCCCGGCCCCCCGCATTGCCGCGGTCACCCGCTGCAATCCGTCACTTCATCGGCCCCCGGGGGAGCCGTCCCTCATTCTTTCACCAGAGCGGCGGCCTTTTCGACCCAGCCGTCCCGAGCGATGCGGCCATCGAGGCCGAGTTCCCGATCGAGCGCCAGCGCTTCGTGCGAGGACAGGGCGGCGATCGCTTCGAGCGATTCAAGCCCCCTCGCCTTCAGCAATGCTTCCAGCTTTGGCCCCATACCGGGCAGGCGGCGAAGTCCCGCATCGCGCGGCGCATCGACATCTGCCTTTGTCGAGGGCTTCGCCTTGCGGCCCGGCGCCTTCTTATCCGAAGCGGGCTTTGCCGCAGCCTTGCGCGGCTTTGCCTCGGCGACGGATTTCGCCTTCGGTTTCAGCGAGACGACGGTTGCGCTCGAAGTTTCCGGAACCGTTTCCGGCTTCGGATTCGTTTCCGGCGCCAGCGGTGCCTCCGCTTCCGGCGCGCCCATGACCTCCGCCATCAGCCGCGACGTTTCCACAGCCCCCTTGAGGAAGCCGAGATAGGCGCCAGCCATCTGGTTGGCGAAGCCAAGGCCCATGGCGGTTGCCGCCGCGAACGCGCCCGCAGACGGGGCCAGCAGGGGCGGCAGGACGAGCGGCGGCACGGAAGACATGAGGGTGCGGAATGCTTCCTCCTCCTTGCCTGCCAGTCCTGCGCTCTCCGCCCGATCCGCCACCATCGATCCTTACTCCGCAGCTTCCATGACCACGCCATGCGCCATGGCATTGCGCGTATATTCGTCGATGCGCGCTTCCATGACCGGGCGGAAATGCTTGATCAGGCCCTGGATCGGCCACGCCGCCGCATCGCCGAGCGCGCAGATCGTGTGGCCTTCCACCTGCTTCGTCACCTGGAAGAGCATGTCGATCTCACGCTTCTGGGCATTGCCCTTCACCATGCGATCCATCACGCGCATCATCCAGCCCGTGCCTTCGCGGCAGGGCGTGCACTGGCCGCAGCTCTCGTGCTTGTAGAAGGCCGAGAGGCGCCAGATGGCCTTCACGATATCCGTAGACTTGTCCATGACGATGACAGCCGCGGTGCCGAGGCCGGAACCGAGCTCGCGCAGGCCGTCATAATCCATGATGGCATTGCGAATCTGCTCGCCGGGCACGCAGGGAACGGAGGATCCGCCGGGGATGACCGCCAGCAGGTTGTCCCAGCCGCCGCGAATGCCGCCGCAGTGCTTCTCGATCAGCTCCTCGAAGCTGATGGACATGGATTCTTCCACCGTGCAGGGGCGGTTGACGTGGCCCGAGATGGAGAAGAGCTTGGTGCCGGTGTTGTTCGCACGGCCGAAGCTCGCATACCAGGCCGCGCCGCGGCGCAGGATGGTGGGCGTGACGGCGATCGATTCGACGTTGTTGACGGTCGTCGGGCAGCCATAGAGACCCATATTCGCCGGGAACGGCGGCTTCAGGCGCGGCTGGCCCTTCTTGCCTTCCAGGCTTTCGAGCAGCGCAGTTTCCTCGCCGCAGATATAGGCGCCGGCGCCGTGGTGAACCACGATGTCGATGTCATAGCCGAGCTTGTTGTTCTTGCCGAGCAGGCCGGCCTCGTAGCATTCGTCGATCGCTGCCTGCAGCGCCTCGCGCTCGCGCATGAATTCGCCGCGCACATAGATATAGGCGTGATGCGCGCCCATGGCGAAGGAGGCGATGACGCAGCCTTCGATCAGCGTGTGCGGATCATGGCGCATGATCTCGCGGTCCTTGCAGGTACCGGGCTCGGATTCGTCGGCATTGACGACGAGGTAATGCGGACGGCCATCGCTTTCCTTCGGCATGAAGGACCACTTCAGACCCGTCGGGAAGCCTGCACCGCCACGGCCGCGCAGGCCGGAATTCTTGACCTCGTTGATGATCCAGTCACGGCCCATCTCGAGCAGCTGCTTGGTTCCATCCCAGTGACCACGGGCCATGGCGCCCTTCAGCGACTTGTCCTTGAGGCCGTAGATGTTCGTAAAGATGCGATCCTGATCTTTGAGCATGCTAACCTCTTACCGCGGCTTCTTGCCGAAAACCCTGATATATTCTTCTTCGCCCTTGGAGAGCGCATCGGCCTGCTTGACCCAGTCGTCCCGGTCGATCCGGCCCTTGAAATTCAGGTAGCCATCAACCCAGGCCCGTTCCGTCTCGGTCCAGCCGGCGATCTGCGCGAAGGTAAAGATGCCGAGCTCATGCAGGATGCCAGAGATCTTCGGGCCTACGCCCGAGATGAGCTCCAGATTGTCGACCGTTGCGGGTCGTTCGATGCCCTTCGGACGGTTCGGATCGTCGAGCGACGGCTTGGCCGCATTCTTGATCGGCGCCTGTCCAGCCTGTGCGGTCTTGCCTTCAGCCGGCGTTTTCAGTGCCGGTGCGGTTTCCACGGCGGAGGTATCAGGCTTTGCGGCATTGGCCGGCGGAACCGAAACGGCGGCTTCCGCGGCAGCGGCCGGTGCAGCGGCTTGCGCGTTCGCAAAATTGTTGACCGGCTTGATATCCTCGGTCAACGAGGTCAGCCCGCCCTGCGGTGCGGAATAGATGCGGTCATTCTGCGGGCCGGGACGGATGTCAGCACCACGCCCCGCCTCGAAGCGGTCGATGATGTGCTCGAGCTGGGTCGGCGTCAGGTCTTCATAGGTATCCTTGAAGATCGTCACCATCGGCGCGTTCACGCAGGCGCCTGCGCATTCCACCTCTTCCCACGACAAGGTGCCATCGGCATTGGTGTGGAAGGGCTCTGCATGGATCTTGCTCTTGCAGACGCGAATAAGATCTTCCGCGCCACGCAGCATGCAGGGCGTCGTGCCGCAGACCTGCACATGCGCGCGGGTGCCGACCGGCTTCAGCTGGAACTGGGTGTAGAAGGTCGCAACCTCCAGCACGCGGATATAGGGCATGCCGAGCATGTCCGCGATCTTTTCGATTGCGGCACGGGTGACCCAGCCATCCTGTTCCTGGGCCCGCATCAGCAGCGGAATGACCGCCGATTGTTGCCGGCCTTCCGGATATTTCTTGATGGTTGCCTCGGCCCAGGCGGCGTTCTCCGCGTTGAACGCGAAGCTCGCGGGCTGGAACTGGTCTTCGGCTAGTCGACGAACGGACATTCTTCCTCACGCCTTGTCAATTTATGGATCCACACCGCGTCTTCGCCACATTGGTGAATTCGCAGGCATAGGCCGACTTTTCATTCTGCATAAAGATGATCAGCTTGTCGGTTCCCGAGGGAGACGACGCCTTGATCTCGTAACCATCCTCCAGCAGCTCTGCCATGGTCGCGACCTTGCCGGGCACGTTCGACGTGTCGGGCGTGCCCGCCATGTCGGACGAGGAGGTCGACGCGCTGTCGCTCGCATCGCTGCCGGACTGCGCCAGAGCCGGCGCCATCCCGAGACAGAGAGCGATCAGGGCAAAGCCGAGGCGTCGCATCAGCGGTCCACCTCGCCGAACACGATGTCGAGCGAACCGAGAACCGCCGAAACGTCGGCCAGCTGGTGGCCGCGGCACAGGAAATCCATCGCCTGAAGATGGGCATAGCCCGGGGCGCGAATCTTGCAGCGATACGGCTTATTGGTACCATCGGACACGAGATAGACGCCGAATTCGCCCTTGGGCGCTTCCACGGCAGCATAAACCTCGCCTTCCGGCACGTGATAGCCTTCGGTGTAGAGCTTGAAGTGATGGATCAGCGATTCCATCGAACGCTTCATCTCGCCCCGCTTCGGCGGCACGACCTTGCCGTCCAGAGACGAAACCGGGCCGACCTTGGCATCGCCGAGAAGCCGATTGACGCACTGCTTGATGATCTTCACCGATTCACGCATCTCGATCATGCGGATCAGGTAGCGGTCGTAGCAGTCGCCGTTCTTGCCGATCGGGATGTCGAAATCGAGATCCGCATAGCATTCATAGGGCTGCGACTTGCGCAGATCCCAAGCAGCGCCGGAACCGCGCACCATCACGCCCGAGAAGCCCCAGGCCCAGGCATCCTTCAGATCAACCACGCCGATATCGACGTTGCGCTGCTTGAAGATGCGGTTCGGCGTCAGCAGGTCATCGATGTCCTGCAGCGTCTGAAGGAAGGGATCGCACCACTTGCCGATATCCTCGACGAGTTCGTGCGGCAGGTCCTGGTGGACGCCGCCGGGACGGAAATAGGCGGCGTGCATGCGCGCACCCGAGGCACGCTCATAGAACACCATCAGCTTCTCGCGCTCCTCGAAGCCCCACAGCGGCGGCGTCAGCGCGCCGACGTCCATGGCCTGCGTGGTCACGTTGAGGAGATGCGACAGAATACGGCCGATTTCCGAATACATGACGCGGATCAGCTGGCCACGGATCGGGATCTCGATGCCCAGAAGCTTTTCCACGGCAAGCGAATAGGCATGCTCCTGGTTCATCGGCGCCACATAGTCGAGGCGGTCGAAATAGGGCAGCGCCTGCAGATAGGTCTTTGCCTCGATCAGCTTCTCGGTGCCGCGATGCAGGAGGCCGATATGGGGATCCACACGCTCCACAATTTCGCCGTCAAGCTCCAGCACAAGACGCAGAACGCCGTGCGCAGCCGGATGCTGCGGCCCGAAATTGATGTTGAAGTTGCGGACATTATGTTCGTTCATGTCAACGCGCTCCCGATACGGAGTGAGTAGTGAATAGTGAGTAGTGAGTAGTGGTCATCCGGTACCAGCCTATTCATCCGCCTGTTTGCGTTGCGCGACCCTTATCAGTGATCGGAGCATTTTTCCGCATTCTTCGCTTGCATCCAGCAACTCCGCCGCAGCTTCTGCCTTGAGAAAGCCCACACGCTGCGAAATCACCACATGCGTTTCCAATTCCTTCAGTGAACCCTGAGCAATGCGCAGAAACTGCACGAAGGCTCCTCGCTGCTCCCGCCCGTATCCTTCTGCGATATTTGCCGCTACCGAGACCGAGCATCGCCTCACCTGGGCGACAAGGCCAAAAATTTCCTCTCTTGGGTATGACTTTGTTAGTTCATAACATCTTGCCGCCAATTCGACCGCAAACTGCCAGACTTTCAAATCCCGGTAAGAGGAAATCCGACCCTCAGGCTGCATCAAGCCCTCTGCAAACTACTCACTACTCACTACTCACTACCCACTTACCTCACTTCGCCGCTTTCTCGTCTCCCGGCAGCACGTAATCCGTGCCTTCCCAGGGGCTGAGGAAATCGAAGTTGCGGAATTCCTGCTTCAGTTCCACCGGTTCGTAAACCACGCGCTTTGCCGCATCGTCGTAGCGAACCTCGACATAGCCGGTCAGCGGGAAGTCCTTGCGCAGCGGATGGCCCTCGAAACCGTAATCCGTCAGGATGCGGCGCAGGTCCGGATGGCCGGTGAAGGGAATGCCGTACATGTCCCAGGTCTCGCGCTCGAACCAGTCGGCGCCCGGAAAGACGGCCGTTGCCGAGGGGACCGGCTGGTCTTCGGCGGCGGACACCTTCACGCGGATGCGCTGGTTCAGCTTTGGCGACAGGAGGTGATAGACCACCTCGAAACGCTCCGGCCGCTCCGGCCAGTCAACGCCGCAAACGTCGATCAGGTTGACGAAGCCGAAACGGACATCGTCCCGAAGGAAGGTCAGGAGCGCAATCAGGTTGTCCGGCGTGGACACCACGGTCAGCTCGCCGTACTTCACGGCCGAGGCGGCAACGATATTGCCCTTTGCCTCCTGCAGCGTGGATGCGAGCGTGTTCAGCACTTCAATGCTCATGGATCGTCCCTGCCCTTAGCGCTCGATCGTGCCGGTACGGCGGATCTTCTTCTGCAGCAGGAGCACGCCGTAAAGCAGCGCTTCTGCCGTGGGCGGACAGCCCGGAACATAGATATCCACCGGCACGACGCGGTCGCAACCGCGCACGACCGAATAGGAATAGTGGTAATAGCCGCCGCCATTGGCACAGGAGCCCATGGAGATCACGTAACGCGGCTCCGGCATCTGGTCATAGACCTTGCGGAGTGCGGGCGCCATCTTGTTGGTCAGCGTGCCGGCCACGATCATCACGTCCGACTGGCGCGGCGAAGCGCGCGGAGCGAAGCCGAAGCGCTCGGCATCGTAACGCGGCATGGACATCTGCATCATTTCCACGGCGCAGCAGGCGAGACCGAAGGTCATCCACATGAGCGAGCCGGTGCGGGCCCAGTTGATGAGTTCATCCGTCGAGGTGACCAGAAAGCCCTTGTCGGCGAGCTCATTGTTGATCTCGCCGAAATAGGCATCGTCGCTGCCGATAGGCTTGCCCGTGCGCGGATCGAGAATGCCCTTGGGCTGCGGGGCAACCAGGGTTCCATCCATCACTCCCATTCGAGAGCTCCCTTCTTCCACTCGTAGATAAAGCCAATGGTCAGCACGCCCAGGAAGACCATCATGGACCAGAAGCCGAACCAGCCGATCGCACTGAAGGAGACCGCCCAGGGAAACAGGAAGGCCACTTCCAGGTCGAAGATGATGAAGAGGATCGACACCAGATAGAAGCGGATGTCGAACTTCATGCGCGCATCATCAAAGGCGTTGAAGCCGCACTCGTAAGCCGAAAGCTTTTCCGAATCGGGCGCCTTGAACGCAACAGCGAAGGGCGCGATCAGGAGAGCCAGCCCGATGACGAGTGAAATACCGATGAAGATCGCGATCGGAACGTAGGAACTGAGAAGTTCAGTCATGATGTCCATCCCTGCTTGCTTTGCGTGCCTTAGGCAGCAGCGACTCGGGCGAGCCGGCAAGCCGATTAGAATATAACAATGCGGTTGTCGTTAGCGCAGCACGCGCGGGAGCGCAAGGCTTGCGCGCGCTTTTCAACCACTACCGGATTATCGTGACTTAGGGAATCCGTTCCGAAAGAAAATGTTGCGGCATTCTAAGACCTTACGTCGCACGGTGAAGGCAGCGTTTAAAGCGTCCCATCCCGGCACCGGCGACAGCCGCATTAACACTTGTGCAACGCACAAGACTTTCAAAACAAAACGGAATTTAGTCGAAATGTAAGAATCGTGACGTCCGCCACAAGGGCCATATCTTGCATTCTTAATGATGATATTTCGGGGGAATGAAATGGCGCGAGTGACGGGGCTCGAACCCGCGACCTCCGGCGTGACAGGCCGGCACTCTAACCGACTGAGCTACACCCGCGCATTTGATAGGAGAGCCTGTCCGCTCAACCGGTTTTTTCAGAATTGGCGCGAGTGACGGGGCTCGAACCCGCGACCTCCGGCGTGACAGGCCGGCACTCTAACCGACTGAGCTACACCCGCTTGCCTTCTGAAAACCCGCTCCGAAGCATCGCGCTCCGGACCGGCACCGACCGGCCCGCGCCGTTCGATGAGCGGCTAACTAAGGGGTTCGTTCCCGGGTGTCAAGCAGGTTTCCGACACAATATCGAAGCAGCTGTGAAAATCCTGTGACAGCCGGGCAGGAGACGCCCCGCCCTCCCCTCTGCCTACGCCCTTCCAGGGAGCGACGAATGGAATCAGTGACTTGCCGGCATGGCTCCTCCTTTCCGCCTCCCATTCCCCCAATCCTCCGGGAACCGATTCCTGTTTATGGAGCGCTCGTCATCTGGAAGAGACAGCACCGGGTGCCCCTCTCATCGTCCGCCCCTTCAAAAACCGCTGGATGAAAAGTCCCGGCTTTCCGGGCTTTCCCACCGCCCTTCAAAAAAAATTCAAGAAAACAGCAAAATCACTCTTGCGGTTTTTCTCCGATCCGCATAGATCACGGCCACCGCAACGGCGGGGCCGAAATGGCCACCCGGACGGGCGATTAGCTCAGTTGGTAGAGCGCTTCGTTTACACCGAAGATGTCGGGAGTTCGAGTCTCTCATCGCCCACCATTCCTCCTTCTCCTTCTCTTATTCTTTATTAGATTTTTCTTGCGCAAGCATGTTCACGCGGCTATTTTCGGCTGCGTTCGCTGCTGATCGCACCATGAACGGCAGTGGCGACGCAGTTCCGATGCTGCAGAGGGCCTTGCGCCATGCGTTTTTCGCCGGTGGCAGTTGAAAAGCACATCCGGAAAAAGCATCCGGGCTGCCCCGATTTTGCGGTGACCTACTTTGTCAACGAGATTGCAGGCAAGGATTGGCGCAATGCCACGATTGGCATGGCCGTGGGCATCACCATGCAGACTGTGTTGCGGCACCGCATGACCGATTACGACCAGATGCTGCTTTGCGGAGTCGAGCGGGAGGAGGCCCGCCGTCGGGTTCAGCCCAGGGTGAATGCGATGATTGCAGCCTGGAAAAAGCCCATCCCTTGAGCCGATTCCTCACCCACCCCCGTGCCAGCGGCGAATCGGCTAATTATGTGCGCGTATAATTTCCTCCATTGCCATCCGCCTTCTTGTCCGCTTAGCCTGTGCCCCGCATCGTCAACAGCAGGGCTGCATCATGTCTGATTTCGCAGAGGTCATCGTCGTCAATGCCAAGGTCCGGACCATGGACCCGGACAATCCCCGCGCCGAGGCCCTTGCCATCGCCGGCGGTCGTTTCCTGAAGGCGGGCAGCCGGGCGGAGATCGAGGCGCTGAAGGGACCGGATACGAGGGTGATCGATGCCCGTGGCGGTTCGGTCCTTCCGGGCTTCTCCGAGAATCACATGCATATCTTCTCCGGCTCTGCGGAACTCGATCATCTCCAGCTCGCCGGCATTTCCGGCGAGGCCGAGCTGACCGATAAGATCCGCGCCTATGCCGCCGCCAAGCCGGATGACAAGGTGCTCTATGCGCAGGGTGCGGATTATACCCTGCTCGGCACGGGCGTTTCCGTGACCCGCCAGGACCTCGACCGGATGATGCCGGACCGGCCACTGGTCATTTTCGCTCACGATCACCACACTGCCTGGGCCAACACGCGCGCCCTTGAGATGGCTGGCCTCCTCCATGGCGGCACGGTGCCTCCGGGCAATGAAATCGTCATGGCGGCCGACGGGACTGCCTCCGGCGAGCTGCGCGAGATGGAGGCGTTCAATCCGCTGCTGGAAATTTCCGGCTTCGACCGTTTTCGCCAGGGGCTCGCCACCGGCCTCGAACCCAACCCCTATCCCGACGAGGCAACCTTCCGCCGGGACATGGACGTGATGCGGCGCGGGCTTGCCTATTGCGCGGCGCACGGCATTACCTCGATCCACAACATGGACGGCAACCGGTATCAGCTGGAGCTTCTCGAAGCCGTGCTGAAGGAAGACGGCTATCTGCCCTGCAGGATCAAGATACCCTTCCACTTCAAGCCGTTCATGGAGCTTTCGGCGCTGGAACGCGCGAGCGAGATGGCCGCCCGCTACAACAACGAATACCTCTCCTCCGGCCTGGTGAAATTCTTCCACGATGGCGTGATCGACAGCGGCACGGCTGTGATGGTCGAGCCCTATGCCGATGACGGCAAGAATGGCGAACCGCTGTTCACCGAAGAAAAATTCCGCGCCGCCATCATCGAGGCTGATCGGCGGGGCCTGCAGATTGCCGTCCACGCCATCGGCGATGGCGCCGTGCGTGCCGTTCTCGATGCTTACGAAGCCGCACAGAAGGCCAATGGCCGTCGCGACAGCCGCCACCGCATCGAGCATATCGAAGTAATTCACCCGGACGACATTGCCCGCTTTGCGGAGCTTGGCGTGATCGCCTCCATGCAGCCCCCGCATCCGCCGGGAGCCATGGGCCTGCCGCTCGAACCCACGGTTTCCAAGATCGGCCGCAACCGCTGGCGCTATTCCTATGCCTGGCGGACGCTGAAGGAGGCGGGAGCCCATATTCCCTTTGCCTCCGACTGGCCGGTCTCACCGATCTCGCCGGTGCTCGGCATCGAGGCGGCGGTCAATCGCAAGCCTTGGGGACCTGAGGATATCGACCATGCCTTTACACTCGACGAGGCGATTGCCGCCTATACGGTGGAAGGTGCCTATGCGGAGTTTGCCGAGGACCGCAAAGGCCGGATCAAGCCCGGCTATCTGGCGGATCTGGTTTTCCTGACCGGCGATATCGACGCCGTGCCTTCCACCGACATTCACGGTCTTGCCATTGCGGGCACGCTGATCGGCGGAAGAACAGGTTTTTCCGATCACTCCGATTGGTGAAACAGATAGCGTCCGATTTGGGGCGGAAAAGGAAAAATCGCATTGTCAAACAAGGGGCAGCATGATCTTCTGCCCCTTAAAGGGGAACCAAAAACAGGGTTGAAAACCAATCATGCCTGCATCCAATGCCATCGACATCCGTGGCGTCTCGAAGACCTACGGTGCCGGCGAAGGGGCGGTTACCGCCGTCCGCAGTGCCAGCCTCTCCATCCGGCAGAATGAATTCTTCACGCTGCTCGGTCCGTCCGGTTGCGGCAAGACCACGCTTCTGAGACTCATTGCCGGCTTCGAATTTCCGACGACGGGCGAAATATTGCTAGACGGCGCAGAAATTGGCGCGATGCCGCCCTACAAGCGGCCGATCAACACGGTTTTCCAGAATTATGCGCTCTTTCCGCATATGACCGTTTCGGAAAATCTGGGCTTCGGGCTTAAAATGCTCGGGCGGCCAAAGGCGGAGATCGAGGCGCGGGTTGCCGAGATGCTGAAGCTCGTGCGCATGGAAAAGTTCGGCGGCCGCAAGACAAGCCAGCTCTCCGGCGGCCAGCAGCAGCGCGTGGCGCTGGCCCGAGCGCTGGCGCCCAAGCCGAAGGTTCTGCTTCTCGACGAGCCGCTTTCGGCACTGGATTACAAGCTGCGCAAGGAAATGCAGGTGGAGCTGAAGCGGCTGCAGGCGGAAACCGGCATCACCTTCGTCTTCGTGACCCATGACCAGGAAGAGGCACTGACCATGTCGGACCGCATCGCCGTCATGGAAACCGGCAACCTGCTGCAGGTGGGTCCGCCGCGCGAAATCTATGACCAGCCGAGCGTGCGCTTCGTGGCGGATTTCATCGGCGAATCGAACTTCATCACCGCGCGCCTGATTTCGCGAGAGGGCACGACCGCCCAGGCGGAGCTGCCGGGCGGCAAGATCGTCGGCGCATCGCTGCCGGCGGATCTCGATGCATCCGGCGAGGTGACGCTGATGCTGCGCCCCGAACATGCGGTAATGACCGCGGCGGGCAGCCCGGAAGCGGTGCTTTCCGGCACGCTTGCCGACATTATCTATTTCGGCACGGATACGTTCTTCGATGTGGATCTCGGCGAAGGCCGGGGCATCTTCAAGGTGCGCGCGCAGAACAAGCCGAGCCAGAGCTTCGGCCTGGAAAAGGGCGCTAGCGTCGGCATCCGCTTCGAGCCGGGCGCCGCCCGGGTCCTGAGGAACTGAGCCCATGAGCGCCGGAACCGATCTCATCGAAAGTGAACGGCAGCGGCAGATACGCAATCGCTGGCTGCTTTCGGCCCCTGCCCTGCTCATCATCCTGCTGGCCGCAACCGGCCCGCTCCTGATCGTGGTGGTCTATTCCTTCCTCACGCCCGGCGATTACGGCGACGTGAAGTGGATCTTTTCCACCGATGCCTGGTTCAGGGTGCCCTTCGAGCGGGATATCTTCGACGATACCGTCTCGATTGCCAGCGCCCATCTCACCATCTTCAACCGGTCCGTCGGACTGTCGCTCATCACCACGCTGGTGACGCTGTTTTTCGGCTTCCCGACCGCCTATTTCATCGCGACGCGGCCCGAGCGCACCCGGGAACTCTGGCTGTTCCTCATCACCATTCCCTTCTGGACGAATATCCTCATCCGCACCTTCGCCATGCTGGAAATCATCCGCAACGAGGGGCTGATCAACACGGTGCTGATGCGGCTCGGCATCATCTCCGCGCCGATCCAGATGCTGTTCACGGACGGCGCCATCCTTGCCGGCATGGTCTATGTCTACCTGCCCCTGATGGTGCTGCCGCTCTATGCCAGCATGGAGAAGATCGATTTCCGGCTCGTCGAGGCGGGCTACGATCTCTATGCGACGCCGCGGCAGGTGCTGTGGAAGATCATCATCCCGCTGGTGAAGCCGGGGATCATTGCCGGCTCCATCCTTGTCTTCATTCCCTCGCTCGGCGCCTATGTAACGCCCTCGATCCTGGGCGGCGGCAAGAACATGATGCTCGGCAACCTCATCGAGCTGCAATTCGGCCAGGGACGCAACTGGCCGCTGGGCTCCGCGCTTTCGATCACGCTGATGGCGATCGTCATGATTGCCATGCTGGCCTATGTTCGCAACGCCGGTAACCAGAAGGGAGGCGCCCATGGCTAAACAGTCCTTCTCGGTCCGCCACCAGAGCGGCTTCACCTTCATAGCGCTCTTCTGCTTCTTCGCGCTCTACCTGCCGATTGCGGTTCTCGTGGTGTTTGCGTTCAATGCGGGCAATTCGCTCTCCGACTGGCAGGGCCTGTCGCTGCGCTGGTTTGCCAAGGCCGCGGAAAACCAACTTGTGATCGATACGTCCATCCGCTCGCTGCAGATTGCGGTGACGGCGGCGATCATTTCGACGGCGGCAGCGACGCTGGCGGCCATTGCCACCACACGCACCGAGGCCTATCGGGGCCTCACCTTTAAATATGCCTTCATCAACCTGCCGCTGATGGTGCCGGAAATCGTCACTGCGGTGGCATTGCTGATCTTTTTCGCGCAGATCAAGCAATGGACGGGCTATGCGGGCATGGGCTACCTGATCGCAGCGCATACGGCATTCTGCGTTCCCTTTGCCTATCTGCCGATCCGGGCGCGCCTGGAGAACATGGACGAGACGCTGGAGCGTGCAGCAGCCGACCTTTATGCGACGCCCCTCCAGGCCTTCCGTCACGTAACGCTGCCGCTGCTTTGGCCGGGTATCCTGGCCGGGATGATGCTCGCCTTCGTCATCTCGCTGGATGACGTGGTGATCACCCAGTTCGTGAAGATGGCGGGGCAGGATACGCTGCCGACCTACATGCTCGGCCAGTTGCGCCGGGCGATCACCCCCGAGATGAACGCGATTTCCACCGTCTTCCTGGTGCTGTCGGTCGCGGTCGTCACCGTCTTCTTCTTCGTCAACAGAAAACAAGCCTGACCATAAAGAGAGGAACTGACCCATGAAAAGAACAGGATCCATTGCACTGGCGCTGGCGGCGCTGATGGCTTCCGCGACCTTCGCGGCTGCCGATGGCGAACTGAACATCTATAACTGGGGCAATTATACGAGCCCGGACCTGATCAAGAAGTTCGAGCAGAAGTATAATGTGAAGGTGACCATCACCGATTACGACTCGAACGATACGGCGCTGGCCAAGGTGCGCGCCGGCGGCCATGGCTTCGACATTGCCGTTCCCTCGCAGTCCTTCATCCCCACCTGGATCAATGAGGGCCTGCTGCTCGAGACCAATCCGGGCCAGATGGAGAACGCCAAGAACATCGCCCCCGAATGGCAGAACCCGGACTTCGACCCCGGCCGCAAATATTCCGTTCCGTGGCAGCTCGGCACGGTCGGCGTTTCGGTCAACACCGACGTCTACAAGGGCGACATCAACACCTGGGGCATCATCTTCGATACGCCTGAGGAGCTGAAGGGCAAGGTGAACGTGGTTCCCGAGATGAACGACGTCATCTATGCCGCGATCAAGTGGAACGGCGGCAAGATCTGCGACAATGACAAGGAACTGCTGAAGAAGGTTCGCGACACGCTGGTCAACTCCAAGCCGAACTGGATTGCCATGGAATATTCGACCGTCGAGAAGATGACGGCCGGCGACTATGCCGCGACCTCCGACTGGAACGGCTCGGCCCTTCGCCAGCGCCTCGCCAAGCCTTCGATCAAGTACGGCTATCCGAAGGAAGGCATCAATTCCTGGTCGGATAACGTGGTGGTCCTCAAGGATGCGAAGAACGTGGAGAACGCCAAGCTCTTCCAGAACTTCATCATGGATCCGGAAAACGCCGCCATGATCTCAGCCTTCGCCCGCTATGCGAACGGCATTAGCGGTTCGGAAAAGTTCATGCCCGAGGACATGAAGGGCGCACCGGAGCTCACCGTTCCGGCCGAGATGAAGGACAAGGTCGATCTCATGAAGATGTGCGATCCGGCCACCCAGGAAATCTACACCAAGATCTGGACCGAACTGCAGAAGTAAGGGCGCGATGGAACCTATTGCCCCTCCCCCTTGTGGGGAGGGACCTTCCGGTTTTCAGAAGCAGGCCTTCATCCGTGCCGCCCCCTCACCCGGCGCTTGCGCGCCACCCTCTCCCCGCTGGCGAGAGGAGGGAGTATGTGGCCGGCGCTGCGGATCTCTTCTCCCCACCGGGGAGAAGGTGCCGGCAGGCGGATGAGGGGGCCGCTCATCTTTCCATCGATTGGGAGCAATCATGAAGTCAGTCTATTCGCCGCGCCACATGGGTCACTCCGGCAATGTGGAACTGGTCGCAGGCGCGATCGTGCCGGCATTCGAAATGCCCTCGCGGGCGGAATTCATCCATGAGCGGCTGAAGGAGACGGGACTTGGCCCCATCCTCGCGCCGGAAGAGCACGATCTTTCCACCGCCGCCCGGGTGCACAAGCAGAATTATCTCGATTTCCTGCCGACCGTCTGGGACCGCTGGACGGCGCTGGGGCGCGATGGCACGGCGCTTCCCTATACCTGGCCGACGCGGGGGCTTCGGCAGGATGTCATCCCCGAGCATCTCGATGCGCAGCTCGGCTATTATTCCTTCGATGCCGGCATCGGCTTCGTGAAGGGCACGTGGGATGCGATCAAGTCCTCCCATGACGTGGCCCTGACGGCGGCTGGCCTTGTCAATGCGGGCGAACGGTCCGCCTTCGCGCTCTGCCGTCCGCCGGGCCACCATGCGGGCTCGGATTTCATGGCGGGCTATTGCTTCATCAACAATGCGGCGGTGGCGGCCCAGTGGTTCCTGGACAAGGGTGCCAAGCGCGTATCGATCCTCGATGTCGACTATCACCACGGCAACGGCACGCAGGAAATCTTCTACCGCCGTTCCGACGTGCAGGTGATCAACCTGCATGGCGACCCGAACGACGAGTATCCCTATTTCCTCGGCTTTGCGGAGGAGCGCGGCGAAGGTGCCGGCGAGGGCTTCAACATCAACTATCCGATGCGGCACGGAACGGGCTGGGATCTCTGGTCGGAAGCGCTGGAGGACGGCTGCCGCAAGCTCGCCGACTACGCGCCCGATGTCGTGGTGGTTTCGCTCGGCGTCGATACCTTCGAGAAGGACCCGATCAGCAAGTTCCGGCTGAAGACCGAGCACTACCCGCTGATCGGCGCCCGCATCGCCAAGCTTGGCCTGCCCACCCTCTTCGTGATGGAAGGCGGCTATGCGGTTGCCGAAATCGCCGTCAATGCCGTCGGCGTGTTGCAGGGCTTCGAGGGAGCTTGAAGCCTTCCGCAAATGCGCGACCCCGGCCGGAAGGCCGGGGTTTTCCTTTCCTCAGCCAGCCTTCAGCGGGCCCTCAGACGAAGAGGAAGTGGGTGCTGTTCAGGCCGGAAACGGCGGTGTTGAATTGCACGAGCTGCTGTGCCGCCCCTGCCCCGCTGCCATCGGCATCCCACCAGACCCCGTTCTCGTTGGCAATGAAATAGCCATGATCGGCCTTCGTGGCCGCAGTGCCGAAGACGAGATAGGCGGCCATGGATGAACCGGCGGAAAGACCGAATGACGCCGCATCGAAGACGATGCGATCACCGTCCGCCGTCGAGAAGTCCATGATCTTGTCCTTCCCGCCATCCGCGGAGAAGACGAAACGATCTGCCCCATAACCGCCGGTCAGGATGTCGTTGCCCTTGCCGCCATTCAGCGTATCGCGGCCGGACCAGCCGAACAGCTGGTTCACGCCCGCGTCTCCGGTCAGCACGTCGCGTAGTTCGATCCGCCGACATTTTCGAAACCGGTGATCGTATCGATGCCTGCCGCTCCCGTATTCTGCGCTGTGGTGATGGACAGATTGACGGTTACCCCTGAAGTAAGCCCGCTGAAATTCACCCCGTCGACCCCGGCCCCACCGTCCATGATGTCGTTGCCGAGCCCGCCATTGATGTTATCGGCGCCAGCCCCACCCCGAAGGATATTGTCGCCGTCATCACCCACCAGCACATCGTTGAAGGCGGAACCGATGATGTTCTCGATGCCGACCAGCGTATCGACGCCGCTGCCGACCGTATCCTGAGGGCCGGAAAGGGCAAGGCTTACTCGTACTCCCGCGCTCGAATCCGCGTAGGAAACCGTATCGTTGCCAGCACCTCCATCGAGAAGATCGTACCCGTTGCCTCCGTTCAGCGTGTCACTACCGTCCTGTCCGTACAGGCTGTCATTACCATCGCCGCCGCTAAGGGTATCATCACCTTTGTCGCCGTAAATTACGTTATCATTGTTGTCTCCAACTATATAGTTATTGGAAACGTCGCCTGATACTCCGGATATGTTCTTCCAGTTCGTCGACATAGAGCCGACACTGATCGTACCACTAGCAGCAGCTCCCTCCAGCTTGACGATATTGATGCCGGCTCCACCGTCTATTTCATCGTCCCCGTCGGTGTAGATTATGTCGTTGCCATCCTCACCGAACAGCCTGTCATGGCCTGCTCCGCCGCGGATTTCATCGTTGCCTCCGCCGCCATAAATTACATCATCCCCGTCATCGCCGAACAACGTATCGGCTCCATTATTATAAGCAAAAGAGCCATAATTGTAGTTATAGCTGTTTTCTACAATATCGCCATAGATTGTGTCATTTCCACCGCTGCCCCTTATCACGTCGTTGCCGCCATTTCCGGCAACTAACTCCGCATAATCAGTCCCGGTAAAATCGTTATCATACTGACTTCCATAAAATCCCTGGATTCCGTACATGAACTTTATGGGATTTTCTCCCTTCAGGTCGAGCTTCCTGAAGAAATAGAAAGGGTCGCCGCCGATGTCCCAACCAATAATCCGCTCAATGTTCTTCATCGTGTAGACATTGGCGGCTGACCAGAGGAAGTAATAGTTTTTATTACGTATTTCGACGCTGTCGTAACCCGCCCCACCGTCGATGCTATCCATGGAGCCCCGGATACCCGGCTGGATTCCGAAATTGAAGGTGTCGTCGCCCGATGTGCCGTAGGCATCCCCACTATAATTACCCATCGTATAATTCATCATATCCCCCTAGTTCAGGCGGCCAAGTGGCCATACGCTCCTCATGAGCATTTCCTGTATATCTTAATTAAAAAATCAGTTCAATTAGAGATATATTTTATTAATTTCAACCAAACATCCAGAGTTGCATTATTATGGTTGAACCTGAGTTGCATTGTTCCGAAATGGTACGAAAGGTTTCACCTTCCAGCGGGACGCAGCATATAATCAACTTTTTGTTAACTTTTATAATCCATTTTATTCTTTATTTCGAATCTTCAAATAGGAGTCGTCCATGCTTGCCATATCGAGTTCGATGAATACCGGCTTGCTGCTGTTGCGGCAGGGTGGCACCGCTGGCCAGGAGAAAGGATCTGCGGACCAGATTCTCAATATTGTGAACCAGACGAAGAACAGCAGTGTTTCGGCACCGAAGGCTCAGGTCGATTCGAAGCCGAAAGAGGCGTCGGAGGGAGAAGACAGGTCCGCCGGCTTCCGCAATCCGATGTTGGCTAACCCTTCAAAATATCAGCAGCTGTCCGCGAAAGAGATAGAAGTATTTACAACGCAGCAACAGCAAACCATGGGAACCTCTGATATCAGTGGCTATGCACGTTATGCCCAAGATTTCGGAAATGAAGCTTTCCGAGGATTGGCAGCTAAAGCGAGCGGATTGAATGCGTACGGCGCAGGCTCGATATTTCAGGGGAAGGTCGTTGAAGCAACGACGTTAAGGAACGCGACGTCGGTTTTATGGGACCAGCAAGTGAAGAATGCCGAAAAGCAGACCTCTATTCTGGTAGGAGGGATAATTTCCGCAAATGCCCACTTCCATAAAATTGATCATATAGACGCCGAAAGCAAGGATATCGATCCTGCGGTGGCCAGTATTCTAAACAACTATATCGATGATGAAATGGATTCCGCCCGAATGTTCGGGGATCTGTACGATGCCTTCGCTGAGTCAGCCAACAGTAACTCTCACGGCACCGGCATTGCTGTGAAGGCGCAGTCAGGCGAATACAAAATACAGGCCTATAAATTCATGAGCAATGACGAAAAACATGTCGTTGCGGAAATGCGCGAGGATGGCCACTTCATAACCTATAACGAGGATGGGTCCGTCCGTCAGGAGCGAAACAGGTTTGAGGTCTGCGCGGAGCTTTCGAATGGACGAGGGGAGCTCGGGCAGCGAGCGGATAACTTTGGTCGACTTGCAACGCTTGTCTATACGGAAGACAAGGATCTGATGTTCTATTGAAACACCTATCGCACCTTAAAGCCCCGCCCGCCGACCGCCGCGGGGCTTTGCATTTTACCACTGGTTAACCATAATATCGTATATTCCTTATATTCTTGATTTAGGGATTAATGCTATGATTGATATAACCAGCAAGTTGAATAGCGCCCTGTTCTTGTTGCGTCAGGATCGCAATGCCACTCTTGAGACAGAGGTGCCGAAAGCGCCCGATACGGCGAGCCGAGATCTGTTCAAGGCTCCCGCCGCCGCCGCCCAAACCGAAGGCCCCGAATACGAGGTCAAGGTTATAGACAATTACGCCAAGCACCTTGCGAGCAAGGTTCCGGGCATGTTCATATTCGACCTCGCAAAACTCAGCCGTTTCCAGAAGCTTTCCCACGAGGAGACGGAGACGTTCCGCTCGCAAAAAATCTGCGGCTACGAGGACATGGATCACAAGCTCTCAGGTGAGCAGTTTCATGCCTGCATTTGGGGTAATGCGGAATTCCAGGGAATAGTCGAACATATAAACGGGCTCAATGCCTTTGGGGACAACGCCATCTACCGAAGCCATCCGGTGGAGCCCGATCCCGCAGCCACTCCTGTAGATGCGTGGGACAAGCAGATCCGCGACGCTGAAAAGCGCACTTCCATACTGGTGGGTACGGTGATCGAGGCGAATTCGAAATTTCACGAACTGAAACCGCTCGATCTCAACCGGACTGACATTGATGAGGATGTGTCCTCTCTTCTTCAGGTCTATTTCGAATCTGAAAGATCTTACGGTTTGTCAGTTGCTCGCGACCCCGATGGGGAAATTGATTACGCCGAGTGGAAATCCGGTATACCCAAAGCAAATAAGTCTGCTTCCGGGGAGTATAAAATCTCGCCCTATAAAATAATGAGCAGTGACGAGAAACAGGTCGTCGCGGAAATGCGGGACGATGGCCATTTCATAACCTACAACAAGGATGGCACGGTCCGGAAAGAAAGGAACCGCTTTGAGGTCTGCGCCGAACTATCCGATGGCTTTACGGGGCGAATGGCGTTTGGCCGGTTCTCCACCCTCACCTACAATCAGGACAAGGACCTGATGTTCTATTGACCTTCACAAGCTCCATTTAAAGCCCCGCGCGCAGACCGTCGCGGGGCTTTTGCTTTGCCCTCCCCTTTTTCGCGGGAGGCTGATATGGAGGAGTGCCGCGGGTCCGTGGCAGGTTTCAAGTCAGCGAGGAGTTTTTCATGCGCCAGCATCAATTTGGCCGCCTTCCCTTTACCGTGTCCGAAGTGGGTTTCGGCGCCTGGCAGATTGGCGGGGCCTGGGGTGAGGTGAGCGAGGCCGACGGGCGGGATGCGCTGAATGCGGCGCTCGATGCCGGCATGACCTTCATCGATACCGCCGATGTCTATGGTGACGGGCGCTCGGAGAAGATCATCGCCGAGGTGCTGAAGGCGCGCTCCGGGCCGCGCCCCATGGTCGCCACCAAGGCCGGCCGCCGGCTTTCCCCGCATGTGGCGGAGGGCTATACCAAGGCCAATATCGAGGCCTTCATCGATCGCAGCCGCCAGAATCTGGACATGGACTGCCTCGATCTCGTGCAGATGCACTGCCCGCCCACCGATGTCTATTATCGCCCCGCGCTCTTCGACGGCATGGACGAGCTGGTGGCATCCGGCAAGATCAAGGCCTGGGGCGTCAGCGTCGAGCGGGTCGAGGAGGCGCTGAAGGCCATCGAATATCCCAACTGCGCCAGCGTGCAGATCATCTACAATCTCTTCCGCCAGCGGCCGGCCCAGCTCTTCTTCGAGGGCGCCAAGATGAACGACGTGGCGGTGATTGCCCGCGTGCCGCTCGCCAGCGGCCTGCTGTCCGGCAAAATCACCCGCGACACGCATTTCGCGGCGGATGATCACCGGCTGTTCAACCGGAACGGCGAGCATTTCGATGTGGGCGAGACCTTTGCGGGCGTGCCCTTCGAGGTGGGCCTGCAGGCGGTTGAGGAAATCCGCGCACTGGTGCCGGCCGGCGCCTCCATGGCGGCCTTCGCGCTCCGCTGGATCCTGATGAACGATGCCGTGACGGTGGTCATCCCCGGCGCGCGCAATGCGGAACAGGCCCGCGCCAATGCGGCCGCTGCCGATCTCGATGCCCTCAGCATCGACGTGATGACCGCGGCCCGCGAGATCTATGACCGGCTGGTGGGCCCGCATGTCCACCAGCGCTGGTAATCGCCCTTTCCGAGGGTGGCGGCCTCACACCGCCGCCTTCAGCGCCTCCTGCCGGCGCTCGACGAAAAGAATGAACAGGGAAGCGGCGAGGATCATTGCCGCACCCAGCCAGAGCTGGCCTTCCGGCGCATAGCCGAAGACCATGTAGCCAGCGAGCAGGTTAAGCGGCAGCTTCAGGTCGTCGAAGGGCTGCACATAGGCGGCATCCGCCGTTTCATAGGCCTTGGCGAGGAAATATTGCGCGCCAACCATGAGAAGGCCGGAGACCACCAGCCAGCCGAGTATTTCCCCCGTGGGCACCTGGAAACCGCCCCAGACCGCAAAGGCGGCATTGACCGGCGACATCATCAGCAGAAGCCAGAGCGTGGCGGTGGCCGAGCTATCCCGGGCAAGCACGCTTTTCGTCAGAAGCGAGGCGCCTGCCCATAGGGCGGCGGCGGCAACCGGGGCAATCGCCGCAAGCGATACGCCATCCGCCCAGGGCCGAAGAATGATCATGGCGCCGGTGAAGCCGACGGCCGTTGCCAGCCAGCGCTCCTTGCCGGCCCTTTCGCCGAGGAAGAGCGCGGCCCCCGCGGTGACGAAGAAGGGCGAGGTCATGACCAGCGCGATCGCCTGCCAGATCTGCACGCCATGGGCGAGGCCGAATACCCAGGCCTGAACGCCCAGCACCGACAGCACCACCCGGGCGATATGGGTCATGGGATAGGCGGTCTTCAGCGCCCGCAGGCCCGAGCGGGCCAGCAGCGGCACGGAGAAAACCAGCGCGAGGAAATACTGCCAGAAGGCATCCGAAGTGGAGCTCAGCCCCAGATTCATGGTGAGATGCTGGGTGATGGTGTTGATGGCGGCGAAGGCGACGCCTGCAAGGATCATGAAGGCCGCGCCGCGAATGGCCGGCGACGCGCCGAAGGAAGTCAGGTTCTGATTCATGTTCGTTCCCCTGGAACCGGTTGACACAAATCAGGACGCACGGGCAAAGGCAGAGTTCTGCGCGCGATCCCTGAGGAGAAAGGCGCAGGCATCGATACCGCGCCCTCTCCTGCTCTGCGGCTGGTGGGGGCGGCGCAATTTCCCGTTCTCTTTCATCCGGACTCTCACCGTCGGCTCCGGAATTTCACCGGATCTGCTGACCCCGCCTTTCCGGGGAAAGGCAGGCGCTCGCGGGCTTGGGGCCGAAGCCCCTTACCGCCGGTGGGGAGTTTCACCCCGCCCTGAGAACAGTTCATTGGTAAACCAAAGATATCAGGGAGACAAGGCCGGGAACCGCGTGTCGGATGGCCAAAAAAGGCCACAAGGGGCGGCCAGGCGCGCACCCCTTGTGGACATCCGATAGCCCTGTGTCTATTCGCTTGCGAGCTTCACCGGGAAGAACAGGGTCTCGCCGGAGCTGTCGTCCACCCCGTCATTATCGGTGACGGCGAAGGGCTTGCCGGCAGCGTCGAATGCAAAGCCTTCGATCTTGTCCAGGACATAGCCATGGCCCGCCTTCAGCTCCGGCAGGAAATCGGCCACTTCCTCCTTCTTCACCAGCGGAAGCTCGCCGGAAAGCGGTGCCGGCTTCATCTCCGAAAGCGCGATGCGATAGAGCTTCTTCAGTCGGGCCCGGTCGCCGATCTGGTTGTCGCGCTCGATCACATAGGCGTGGTCGCCATGGATCGCCAGTTCCGAAAGGCCGACCCAACCTTCCTCGGCCTTTTCCAGCGGATAGCGCAGGCCGCCCCATTCCCTGGTGGAGGGCTTGTAGGAGAGAAGCTTCACGCTGCCCTTCGGGTCGTCCTTCCATTCGCGCTGTACGGCCATCCACAGCACGGTATCATCGCCCGTGCCGGTTGCGGCGATGCCTTCCAGGCCGAAGCGGGTTTCCTGCGCCATAAGTTCCGGCGGCAGGGCCACCTCCTCCTTGATCTCGCCCTTGGCATTCACATGGTAGAGGGCGTGCGGCACCAGCTTTTCGGAATTGCCCTCCGAGGCCAGCCAGAACCAGCCTTCGGAATCCACCGTCACCCCCTCGATATCGAGCTTCTGTGCGGGCTGGCCGTTCCGCTTGACGGGCAGCGCGTCGACGATTTCTGCCGGGCTCCTGGTCGCATCGATGGTGTAGATGGCCGGGGCCATCGGATAGGCACTGTCATTCACCGCATAGAGCTGGCCGGGCTTTTCAGGGACAGCAGCCAGACCGGAGAGGGCGCCCCAGCCGATCGGGTGGCCATCCTTCAGGGTGGAAACGAGGGTGGGATAGGCGGGCTTCCCCTCCCCGCGCTCATAGATCATCACATGGCTGCGGGCGCCATCGTCTTCGCCGAGATCGAGCTCGTTGGCGGTCACCAGAAGGTTGCGGCCGGGGATGGCAACGGCTCCTTCCGGCGAAATGCCCGAAGGCAGTAGCTGGAGGAGCTTCGGCTCGTTGCCGGAGAGATCATAGACGCCGACCAGCGAGGCGCGCTCGGCAAGCAGGAAACCATAAGTCTTGTTGTCGAACCGGGCGACTTCCAGGCCCTCGGGCTCGGTGCCCTTCTTGCCGGCGCGCTTTTCCGGATAATGGCCGGCAAGGGCGGCGGCGGTCTCGAAGCTGCCGCCCGCATCGAAGAGAACCTTGCCGCTGCGGTCGAAGATGGTGAAGCCGCGCGTTCCCCCCTTCCAGTCGCCCTCATTGGCGGTGATCAGCCGGTCGTTGCCGATCCACTTGATCGCGTCAGGCTCTCGCGGGGTGCTTTCGAGCGTGCCGCCGAAATCCAGCCGGCCATCGGTCTTCGCATCCACGCCCTCGAGCGCCACCGAACCGGCGGAGAAATGGCCGATGACCTTGGCGGTCTTTCCGTCGATCAGCACGACATGGTTGTTTTCCTGGAGCGTGAGGGCGATCTCGCCCGCGTCGTTGATCGCGACAAATTCGGGCTCAGGGTCATCGCCAGCCACCTCTGCAAGGCCGGTCAGCGCCACGTGGCGGATGGAGGCGCAATCGGCTGCGCCATCCTTCAGACCGACGATCACGAGATCGCCGGCGGGCATCTGCGGCAGATCGCCATCATTCACGTCTTCGTCACGCTCGTTTTCGATGGCAATCGCAGCGAAGCTGCCGTCCCTCGCAATCGCAACGGAATCGGGCTGGCCGCCGAGATCGCAGCTGGCCTCCGGCTTGCGGGAAGCCAGATCGACGGTAACGAGCTTGCCCGCGGGCTTTGCCCTGCTTTCTGACGTGTTGACGGCCACCAGCACCTTTCCGGCACGGGCGGCGACGGAGGTGGGCTCTCCCTCCATCTTCACCGCGCCGAGCGGCTTCGGGGCGCTGGCATCGGCGATGTCGATGAAGCCGATCGCGCCGAGCGGGCTGTCGGAATAGACGAGCGTCATTCCGTCGTCGCTCGCGGTCACGATCTCGGCAGAGGTCTTCGTCTTGGCATCGCTGCCTTCCGGCAGATTGGCCGCGACAGGGAAGCTCGCGATACGGTTGAAGACGGGTTCGGCAAGACCATTCATTGCCGTGCCGGCCAGAAGGGCTGTCGCCAGCGTGGCGCACTTGACGCTGCGGATCATGGAAAGCTCCTGTTCCTCGAATTGACGAACGTTAAGTGCGCATGATCGACGTCAGCGGGATGACAATATGCCAACGGTTTCGTGACAGGAGTAAGGGCGGTCTGCCGGCAAGCGGCATTAAAAAAGGCACGCTCTCCCTGGGAAAGCGTGCCCTGATGTTTCCTCTGAAGCGATGCTTCAGGCCGTGCCAGCCTTAGCTGTTGACGGCGTCCTTCAGGCCCTTGCCTGCGGTGAACTTCGGAACGTTGCGAGCCGGGATGTCGACTTCGGCGCCGGTGGAGGGGTTACGACCCTTCGAGGCTTCGCGGCGCGATACGGTGAAGCTGCCAAAACCGGCGAGGCGGACGTCGCCACCGGCCTTCAGAGCGGACTGTACGGTTTCGAATACAGCGTCGACGGCGGATGCTGCATCGGCCTTGGTCAGCCCAGCCTTTTCGGCGACCGCGGAGACGAGTTCATTCTTGTTCATGTTTCCACCCCTTTCAATGGTTTGAAACGACTCAATTATGCTTCGGGCGCAGAATACGAAAGCTCCTGTCAGCCGCAACTCAAAAGCCCTGCAATACCCGGAAATGCAAGCGTTTACGGCATATTTTTCACAAAAAAGGCCGGCTTGACGCCGGCCTTTTCACTGTTTTTCGCGAATACGAACCGATTTACCGCTCAATGAGCGATGGTCTGGCCCGCATCGTCAACGCCTTCGACGGTGGCGATGACGGGGGTTTCCACCGTACCATCCCACTCGATCGGCTCGGGAACGCGGGCCAGGGCGTGACTGATCACCTCACCCATGCGCGAGACCGGGACGATCTCCAGGCTGTTCTTCACATTGTCAGGGATCTCGGCGAGATCCTTGGCATTCTGCTCGGGAATCAGCACCTTCTTGATGCCGCCGCGAAGGGCTGCAAGGAGCTTTTCCTTCAGGCCGCCGATCGGCAGCACGCGGCCGCGCAGGGTGATTTCACCCGTCATGGCGACATCGTGGCGAACCGGAATGCCGGTCATGACCGAGACGATGGCGGTTGCCATGGCCACACCCGCAGAGGGACCATCCTTCGGCGTTGCGCCTTCCGGAACGTGGACGTGAATGTCCGCCTTGTCGAAGCGCGGAGGCTCGATGCCGAAATCCACGGCCCGCGAGCGGACATAGGAGGCAGCAGCCGAGATCGACTCCTTCATGACATCCTTCAGGTTGCCGGTGACGGTCATGCGACCCTTGCCGGGCATCATGACGCCTTCGATGGTCAGCAGCTCGCCGCCCACCTCGGTCCAGGCCAGGCCCGTGACGATACCGACCTGGTCCTCGCCCTCGGCCTCGCCATGGCGATAGCGCGGAACGCCGAGGAAATCCTTGACGTTCTCGGCGGTCACTTCCACCGACTTGGTCTTGCCCTTGATGATCTCCGTAACTGCCTTGCGGCCGAGCTTCATCAACTCGCGCTCAAGGCTGCGGACGCCGGCTTCCCGCGTATAGGACTGAACGACTTCGCGCAGGGCCTCGTCGGTGACCGAGAATTCCTTCGGCTGGAGCGCATGCTCGCGGATCGCCTTCGGAAGAAGGTGGCGCTTGCAGATTTCCAGCTTTTCTTCCTCGGTATAGCCAGCGATGCGGATGATCTCCATGCGGTCCATCAGCGGGGCGGGAATGTTCAGCGTGTTGGCCGTGGTGATGAACATCACGTCCGACAGGTCGTATTCCACTTCCAGATAATGGTCCATGAAGGTGGAGTTCTGTTCCGGATCCAGCACTTCGAGCAAAGCGGACGACGGATCGCCACGGAAATCCATGCCCATCTTGTCGATTTCGTCGAGCAGGAAGAGCGGGTTTGCCTTCTTGGCCTTCTTCATCGACTGCAGCACCTTGCCCGGCATGGAGCCGATATAGGTGCGGCGGTGACCGCGGATTTCAGCCTCGTCCCGTACGCCGCCGAGCGCCATGCGCACATATTCGCGGCCGGTGGCCTTGGCGATGGAACGGGCAAGCGAGGTCTTGCCGACGCCGGGCGGGCCGACGAGGCAGAGGATCGGACCCTTCATCTTCGAAGACCGTGCCTGAACGGCGAGGTATTCGATGATGCGCTCCTTGACCTTGTCCAGACCGAAATGATCCTCTTCGAGGATCTTCTCGGCATTGTGGAGATTGGTCTTGATCTTCGAACGCTTGCCCCAGGGCAGACCCAGCAGCCAGTCCAGATAGTTGCGCACGACGGTGGCTTCGGCCGACATCGGGCTCATCTGGCGCAGCTTGCGCAGTTCGGCATCCGCCTTTTCGCGGCCTTCCTTGGAGAGCTTGGTCTTGTTGATGCGCTCTTCCAGTTCGGCCATCTCGTCACGGCCGTCCTCGCCGTCGCCGAGCTCCTTCTGGATCGCCTTCATCTGTTCGTTGAGGTAATACTCGCGCTGGGTCTTCTCCATCTGGCGCTTGACGCGCGAGCGGATGCGCTTTTCCACCTGCAGCACGGAGATTTCACCTTCCATGAAGCCGAGCGCCTTTTCCAGACGGGTCTTCACGCTGGTGGTCTCCAGCATTTCCTGCTTCTCGGTGATCTTGATCGAGAGATGGGAGGCAACCGTATCGGCGAGCTTCGAGTAATCCTCGATCTGGCTTGCGGCACCCACGACCTCGGGAGAGATCTTCTTGTTGAGCTTCACATAGCTTTCGAATTCGGACACGACCGAGCGGCTGAGCGCTTCGACCTCGACCGGATCATCCTTCGGCTCTTCGAGGATATCCGCATAGGCTTCGTAGAATTCCTCGCGATCGGAATAGCTGTGGATCTTCGCGCGGGCACGGCCCTCCACCAGCACCTTCACGGTGCCATCGGGGAGTTTCAGCAGCTGCAGGACATTTGCTACCGTGCCGACCTTGTAGATGCCTTCCGGCGACGGATCGTCATCCCCGGCATTCATCTGCGTGGCAAGCATGATCTGCTTGTCGGAGCCCATGACCTCTTCCAGCGCGCGGATGGATTTCTCGCGGCCCACGAACAGCGGCACGATCATATGCGGGAAAACCACGATGTCGCGGAGCGGCAGAACCGGATACGAGGCGCGCTCACCTGCAGCAGAGGTTTTTTTTGTCATCATTGTTCCTTTCCAAAGCCCCGGTGGGGCTTCTTTCCGCCAGCGGCTCCTGGCCCGGCGGGCATGCTCTGAATGCTCCACAAGTGGAGATTTCCAATCATTATTTCAAGGTACTCAGACCAAAGCCGGAACCCCTTGATACACGCCGGCGCACTTCATGCCATCACCGCAAACTAGGCGCGCTAACTAACGTCAGGCTTGCCAAGCCGAGCGCTCAGGCACCGTCATTTCACGCCGGCCCATTCGTCCCCGAGTCACCGTTTTAACCATTGTCGCACGCGACGCAAACAATCAAAAGCGGACCGGACCGTGACGGCAGCGGCACGCCTGTGCCGAGGTAAACGCAAGCCTTGCGAAATTGCTGCACCCAAGCCGACATAAGGCAGGGTCAGAAAGAGAAAAGGCCCGCAAAAGCGGGCCTTCCTCATGATTTTTTCCCGCCTGCCTCAGGCTGAGGCATTTGCCTTTTCTTCCACGCGGTCGGCGTAGATGTAGAGCGGGCGGGCCGCACCGCGGACGACTTCGTCCGAGATGACCACTTCACGCACGCCATCCAGCTCCGGCAGGTCGAACATGGTATCGAGCAGGATCTTTTCCATGATCGAGCGGAGGCCGCGTGCACCGGTCTTGCGCACGATGGCGCGGCGGGCGATTTCGCGCAACGCGTCCTCGTGGAAGGTCAGTTCCACATCTTCCATCTCGAACAGGCGCTGGTACTGCTTGACGAGCGCGTTCTTGGGTTCGGACAGGATCTGGATCAGGGCATCCTCATCCAGGTCTTCCAGCGTGGCGAGAATCGGCAGACGGCCGATGAATTCCGGAATGAGGCCGAACTTGACAAGGTCCTCCGGCTCCAGATCGCGCAGCACTTCGCCGACGCGACGGTCTTCCGGTGCCTTCACCGTTGCGGCAAAGCCGATCGACGTCTTCTCGCCACGGGCGGAGATGATCTTGTCGAGGCCGGCAAAGGCGCCGCCGCAGATGAAGAGGATGTTGGTCGTATCCACCTGCAGGAATTCCTGCTGCGGATGCTTGCGGCCGCCCTGCGGAGGCACGGAAGCAACGGTGCCTTCCATGATCTTCAGAAGGGCCTGCTGCACGCCTTCACCCGACACGTCACGCGTGATGGACGGGTTGTCGGACTTGCGGCTGATCTTGTCCACTTCGTCGATATAGACGATGCCGCGCTGGGCGCGTTCGACATTGTAGTCGGCGGCCTGGAGCAGCTTCAGGATGATGTTCTCAACGTCTTCACCGACGTAACCGGCTTCGGTCAGCGTCGTGGCATCGGCCATGGTGAAGGGCACGTCGATGATGCGCGCCAGCGTCTGGGCAAGATAGGTCTTGCCGCAGCCGGTGGGGCCGACCAGCATGATGTTGGACTTTGCAAGCTCGACCTCGCCGCCCTTCGAGGCATGGGCGAGACGCTTGTAGTGGTTATGGACGGCGACGGAGAGAATGCGCTTGGCCTGCTTCTGGCCGATGACATACTCATCCAGCACCTTGATGATGTCCTGCGGGGTGGGAACACCCTCCCTGGACTTCACCATCGAGGACTTGTTTTCCTCGCGGATGATGTCCATGCACAATTCGACGCATTCATCGCAGATGAAAACGGTCGGTCCGGCAATCAGTTTCCGGACTTCGTGCTGGCTCTTGCCGCAGAAAGAACAATAGAGGGTATTCTTGCTATCCCCACCGTTGTTGCCGCTGACTTTGCTCATGTTTAACGTTCCTTCCAGCACGCCGAAGATCCGACATAAAAAGACGGATTACGGTCTTTCTTGGTCCGTCCGTGAAGCTGCGGCATCCTGCCGCCCCTCCGGACCGACACCCGACAAAAGCCTTGACCGTTAACCTGGAACACGCGGCTCCTGGCCGTGGGGGCCCTTTCGGATCATGCTATGTCACATCACTCAACATAGCATTAATCGAAATTCCAAATACAACAAGGAAGAGTAATACTCCCCCTCTGACCGGCGGGCGGCAGCGCCTTCGCGACGCCGCCCTGCGATCGATGATCAGGCGGCATCGCCCTCGATCTCGGCGCGCGAGGTCAGAACGCGATCGATGATGCCCCAGCCGAGTGCTTCATCGGCATCCATGAAATGGTCACGATCAAGCGTCTGTTCAACCTCTTCATAGGTACGGCCGCAATGCTTGACATAGACTTCGTTGAGTCGGCGCTTCATCTTGAGGATGTCGCGGGCGTGACGCTCGATGTCCGATGCCTGACCCTGGAAGCCGCCCGAGGGCTGGTGCACCATGATGCGGGCATTCGGCGTGGCGAAGCGCATGTCCTTGTGGCCGGCAGCGAGAAGCAGAGAACCCATGGAGGCCGCCTGGCCGACGCACAGCGTCGAGACAGCCGGCTTGATGAACTGCATCGTATCGTAGATGGCCATGCCGGCGGTAACGACGCCGCCGGGGGAATTGATGTAAAGCGCGATTTCTTTCTTCGGGTTTTCCGCCTCGAGGAAGAGAAGCTGGGCGCAGACGAGCGTCGCCATGTGGTCTTCGACGGGACCGGTCATGAAGATGATGCGCTCCTTGAGCAGCCGCGAATAGATGTCGTAGGATCTTTCGCCGCGGTTGGTCTGCTCAACGACCATGGGAATAAGGGCCATGGCAGTATCAACTGGATTTCTCATATCGATCCTTTGTCATGCGTTCCCTGACGCCCGCGACGGCAGGGAATCAAAAAGATGTCTTATCCCATACATAGAGTGTGACGCCCCCCGACTTCAAGAGAAGCGACACAGGTGAAACCGCGCCGCCCCTAGCGCCTGCGGCCTTCTGTCGGCGCTGGCGCATCGAACCGGCGCCACTCCACTCCGGTTCGTCTGCTTCATTGCATGATTCCCGCTTAATGGCGCGTTACGGTGAGCCGACCCTTCAGAAATTCGGATCGATAGGTAAAGGGGACATGAACGCAGGGCATCGATTGCGGGACAATCCTTTATCGGCACCACCCTGCCCCGGACCATGGAACAGCGGGCTTTTCCCGATGGGCAAACTTCGCTACGGTTCATGATCATGACCCAGCTACCCTATCTCTCGATCGATCCCGCCACCCGCCACGTCTCGCTGAACTCCGCAGACCCGGCCTTCTACAGCAATCCCAACATCGCCTATGCCGCGCTTCACGCCACAACGCCCACATTCTACTGGGAGGAGCAGAAACGCTGGTTTTTCACGGGTTACGACCTGGTGAACGGCCTTCTGCGCGACCGGCGCTTCGGCCGCCAGATCCTGCATATCGCAACCCGCGAAGAGCTGGGCCTGCCGGAGCCGCTTGCCCATACCCGCCATTTCGACCTGGCCGAATCCAAATCGCTGCTCGAACTGGAACCGCCGGAGCATACGCGGCTGCGCACCATGGTGAACCGCGCCTTCGTTTCGCGCCATGTGGAGCGTCTGAAGCCGGAGATCGAGGCGCTTGCCAACAGCCTCATCGATGCCTTTGCGGACAGGGGCGAGGTGGAGCTTCTCTCCGCCTTTGCGGATATCATTCCGGTGACCATCATTGCCCGGATGATCGGCATTCCCGAGGAAATGGGGCCGCAGCTGCTCGCCTGGTCTCACGATTATGTGAAGATGTACATGTTCGGCCGTACCCGCGAGGACGAGCTTGCCGCCGACCGCGCGTCGCAGGAATTTGCCGATTATGTCCGCACGGTGATCGCCGAGCGCCGCGCACAGCCGCGCGATGACCTGCTCACCCACATGATCACCACGGAGCACAAGGGCCAGCACCTGACAGAAGAGGAGCTGATCTCCACCACCATCGTGCTGCTCAATGCGGGCCATGAGGCGACCGTGCACCAGATCGGCAATTCGGTTCGCGTCATTCTCGACAGCGGACTGGATCCGGCTGGGCTCTTTGCCGATGAGAAGACCACCGAGCGCACCGTGGAGGAGTGCCTGCGGATCTGCGCGCCGGTTCACATCTTCCAGCGCTATGCGCTGGAGGAAACCGAGGTGGACGGAGTTTCGCTGAAGCGGGGCGACGTGATCAGCCTCGTGCTTGCCGCCGCCAATCTCGATCCGCAGAAGTTCGAGGAGCCCCTGGCTTTCCGTCCCGATCGGGCGGAGGCACCCAACCTGTCCTTCGGCGCGGGAATCCACTTCTGCATCGGTGCGCCGCTGGCGCGGCTGGAACTCAACATCGTGCTGCCGCTGCTCTTCCGCAGGCTGCCGGGCCTGAGGATCGCCAAGCCGCCAGTTGTCAAGGATGTCTATCACTTCCACGGGCTGGAAGCGCTGCATCTCGCCTGGGGTTGAACGGCCGCCGCGCCATTACATCGAACGGAAAACCCGCGCGGGATGGTCGTCACCGCGCGAGCTTAAATCATCGAAATGTTCGAACCTCACCGGCCTGAATCAGGTGCGGATGACGTAATCCTTGAGAGTCGTTTCAATGACTTCCCAGGTTCCCTTGAAGCCGGGTCTCAGGATCAGTCGATCTCCCGCCCGCAGGGTGATCGCATCGCCACCGTCCTCGGTCACCACGGAGTGGCCCGAGAGGATGTGGAAATATTCCCACTCGTCATAGCTGATCTTCCACTTGCCCGGGGTGGATTGCCACAGGCCGGCATAAAGCCCGCCCGGTGCTTCTTCCAGATTCCAGGTGGTGAATTCCGGATTGCCGGAGATCAGACGGTCGGCAGCGGGGGCGCCCTTTTCAGGCTCCACCCCTTCGGGAACGAATTTCAGAACGTGGCTCATGATGCCTCTCAATGACGAAGGGAGCGGGTCGTCCGCTCCCTTCCCTCTCCTTACACCGAAGCAAGGGCCTGTTCGAGATCGCCGATGATGTCGGAGACATCCTCGATACCGACGGAAAGGCGCACCACGTCAGGACCGGCACCGGCGGCGATCTGCTGGGCTTCGGTCAGCTGGCGATGGGTGGTGGAGGCCGGGTGGATGACCAGCGACCGCGTATCGCCGATATTGGCGAGGTGGGAGAAGAGCTTCAGGTTCTGAACCAGGTTCTTGCCTGCCTCATAGCCGCCCTTGACGCCGAAGGTGAAGACGGCACCGGCGCCCTTCGGGGCGTATTTCTTCTGCAGGCCGTTATTCGGATCGTCCTCCAGGCCGGCATAGGATACCCAGGCCACCTTGTCATGGGTCTTCAGCCACTTGGCAACCGCAAGCGCATTGTCGCAATGGCGCTGCATGCGCAGCGGCAGGGTCTCGATGCCGGTCAGGATCAGGAAGGCGTTGAAGGGCGAGATGGCCGGGCCGAAATCGCGCAGGCCAAGCACGCGGCAGGCAATCGCAAAGGCGAAGTTGCCAAAGGTGGCGTGAAGCACCATGCCGGCATATTCCGGCCGCGGGGCCGAGAGCATCGGGAACTTGTCGGTCTTCGACCAGTCGAAGGTGCCGCCATCGACGATGACGCCGCCCATGGAATTGCCGTGGCCGCCCATGAACTTCGTCAGCGAATGCACGACGATGTCGGCACCGTGCTCCAGCGGCCGGATGAGGTAGGGGCTGGCCATGGTATTGTCGACGATCAGCGGCAGGCCGTGCTTCTTGGCAACGGCGGCAATGGCCGCGATATCGACGAAGGTGCCGCCGGGATTGGCGAGGCTTTCGATGAAGATCGCCCGGGTCCGGTCATCAATCTCAGCCTCGAAGGATGCGGGATCGGCCGGATCCGCCCAGCGCACCTGCCAGCCGAAGGACTTGAAGGCATTGCCGAACTGGTTGATGGAGCCGCCATAAAGCCGCTTGGCGGCAACGAAATTGTCACCCGGCTGCAGAAGCGTGTGGAAGACGATCAGCTGCGCGGCATGGCCGGAGGAAACGGCCAGCGCCGCGGTACCGCCTTCGAGGGCGGCAACACGCTCTTCGAGCACCGCCTGGGTGGGGTTCATGATGCGGGTGTAGATGTTGCCGAACTGCTGCAGGCCGAAGAGGGCCGCCGCGTGATCCGCATCGTTGAAGACGAAAGCGGTGGTCTGGTAGATCGGCGTGGCGCGCGCGCCGGTGGTCGGATCGGGCTGGGCCCCCGCATGCACGGCGAGCGTGTTGAAGCCGGGATTGTTGCTGGACATGGAAACCTCCTCTTGTTCGTTGGCGCGGATCATAGACCAAGAGAAAGCGGAATGCGAAGCGCCCTTCACCCCAATTCCGCGAAAAAACAAGGTGTTGGCGCATATTATGCGTTGTGGAGAAAGGACGGTGCGGAGAGGACGGCCGAGGCGCGCAATTGTTCCGCGGAATGGCGGGTCCGGCGAAAGATTATCCCCGGGCGGGCGGGTTTGATCGGGATCAAGGCGAAGCGCAATCGAAGGGGCGATGCTCACCCAACCCCACAAGGAGTGTCCCATGCTTGCCAGCGATGCCCTGCCCTCGGCCCAGCCTTCTCCCGAGATGAGCCGCGAAATGCCCGAGATGATGCTGTCTCTCGGGATCGAACCAGCCCTGCTTCGGCTGGACCACCCCGCGCTTTATGCAGGCATGGAAAGCATCTGCGCCGGCTGCGCCTCCAAGGGCCAGTGCCGGCACGACCTCGCGGCGCAAACCGCCGCTGAAAGCTTTACCGATTACTGCGGCAATGCGGCAACGCTTTCGCTGCTTGCCGGCCGTCCGGACCTCGCCAGCGAATAGGCTCAGAGCCCGAGGCGGGGGATTTCTATGGCGGGGCAGCGGTCCATGACGATGTCCATGCCCGCCTCCCGTGCCGCATCGGCCGCCTGCGGATGAAGCACTTCCAGCTGACCCCAGATCACCTTCGGGCGATGCGGGAGGGCGGCCGCTTCTCGGACCACCTCCGGAAGCGCATCGGCTGCGCGGAACACGTCCACCATGTCCACGGCGCGGGGAATATCGGAAAGTCTGCCATAGACCGTCTGTCCATGGAGCGTCTTTCCGGCCTGGCCGGGATTGACAGGGATGACATCATAGCCGCGCCCGAGAAGGAAACGCATGACGCGGTTGCTCGGCCGGTCGGGATTGGGAGAGGCCCCCACAAGGGCGATGATCTTCACGGAGCCGAGGATGGCGCGGATCTCGTCGTCGGTCTTGCCGTCAGCGCTCATGTTTTTCTCCTTTCGCTACACAATTGCGTGAAATGCACTTCATAAACGAAAATTCTGCCCATTTTGCGTTTCATTAACCCCATGCGCAACCGACAGTCCGCCGTGAAATTTCGGGCGGCAAGATGTTACGGGACAGCTGACATGAAACGAACCTTTCAAGCCCTTCTTCTCACCGGTCTCAGCCTCGCCACCGTGGGCACCGCCGTGGCGGAGCCCCGCTACAATCCCCGCAAGATGAGCTGCGAGGCGGTGCAGGACGCCATTCGCGGACATGGCGCGGTGACACTCCGCTACACCTCCACCCGGGTGAAGAACCTGCCCCTCTATAACCGTTATGTCCAGAACACCTCCTATTGTGACATGACGGAAGTGGCGGTTTCCGCCAGCGTGCCCACGATTGATCGCGAACGCTGCCCGGTAAAGCTGTGCGAACACCGCGATGTCGAGCGGCATCGCTTCCCCTGGTTGATGAACGATTGAGCATTTGCGACATTCGCCTGACCTTTGCCCGGTTGCGGCCAGAGCGCCACGCAATCGGGCTTCCGGCGGTGGCCGTTCACGGAGTGATCCGCCTCCGTTCCATGTGCAATCGCATTTTGTATTAACAAAATTAGTATTTCTTAAATTACACTTGCCTCATTTGAGAACATTTTCGCCCCGCTAACAGTAGAAAAATTGCGGCACGCGAATCAATATTTTGATATTTTACATAATAATTTCATGATCTTGGCATTTATGCAGATCCGGTTTACTGAACCTCTCGCCTTTTCTTCAATCCTTCGGCTTTCCGGTGGAAAGATCAGGTGACGGGTGGGGATATCGGTTGAGTTTGCAGTTCCCAGCCCAGCGCTTCGGGTTTACGACTGAGGGGCAGTCCGAGAGAATCATCCCTTCCCCGGCCGCTTCCCCGCGGCCACCTTTGAAAGAGCCGCTGGAATGCCCGTCGACGTCATCGTGCTGGTGCTTTTGGGCGCCCTGCTCCACGCCTCCTGGAATGCCATCGTCAAGGCGGGATCGGACAAGCAGCTGGGCGCGGCGCTGATTTCGGCGGGGGCGGGTCTGACGGCGGTGCCATTCCTTCCCTTCCTGCCGCTTCCGGCGCCGGAAGCATGGCCCTTCGTGGCGGCCTCGGCCGTGCTGCAGTTCACCTATTTCCAGCTGGTCGCGGCGGGCTACAGGGCGGGGGATATCGGGCTCGTCTATCCCCTCATGCGCGGCGTCGCGCCGCTGCTCGTCGCGCTGACAAGCAGCCTGGTGATCAAGGAGCACCTGACCCACGGGGCCATGCTGGGCGTCGCCACCATTTCCGCCGGCATCCTCACGCTTGCCTTCGAGGCGCGGCGCGGGGGAAGCCGGGCGATCGTGCTTGCACTCATGAACGCCATGGTGATTGCCACCTACACATTCGTGGACGGCCTTGGCGCCCGAAAGGCGGGCAATGCCATTTCCTATACGCTCTGGATGTCGCTCCTGCCGCCGGTACTGCTGTTCGGCTGGGCCTTCTACAGCCGCGGGACGACCATGGTTCTCTCCTATGTGCGGAGGGAATGGTGGCGCGGCTGGTTCGGGGGCGCGGGCTCCATCGCCTCCTATGGCCTTGCGCTCTGGGCCATGACCAAGGCACCCGTCGCGGCCGTGGCGGCTCTTCGGGAAACCTCCATCCTCTTTGCGCTCGTCATTTCCGTGGTGATCCTGAAGGAAAAGGCAAGCGTCTGGCGCTATGTGGCAGGCGCCATCATCGCGCTCGGCGGGCTCATCCTGAAGCTCGGCTAGGCTTTCGGCATTGACAGCCGGGGCCTGCCGCGCCAAAAGAAATGCACGGTCCGCAGTCCACCGAGGCATCGCCACCCGAAAGGGAACGCTAAACCTGTCTGTGCTTATTTTGATCCGACACACGATCCGTGCCAGTTCGGAAGGGCGATCACCGGAAATTCCGCAAGGAATGCAAGGCACCACAAGGATTATGTGATGTCTCGTACACTCTTACCCTTTCACACGGACGATATGGCTGCCCTCGCCAGGGCGCTGCGGAAACAACTGACGGAGCGTACCGGCGCCCCCACGCATCTCGAAATGCTGAACATGCTCGCCCGGGCTCTCGGGTACCGCAACTTTCAGGCGTTCCGGACAAGGGCGGAAACGGGGGCCGTTGCCGCGAATCCCCAGCCCGAAGCCGCTCCCGTGGCGGAGAAGCCGCTCCCCGATCGCAGGCGTGAGCAGGAGCAAGTTGAGCGACTGGTGCGCTGCTTCGACAGCCAGGGCCGCTTGCTCAGATGGCCATCGCGGCGCACGGATCAGCTCCATGCCCTCTGGGTGCTCTGGTCGCGCATGCCGGCGCGGCGGGATCTTTCCGAACGGGAGGTCAACGACCGCCTCAAGGCGCTCAATGCCTTCCAGGATCATGCGATCCTGCGGCGGGAATTGTGCGGAAACCGCCTGATGTGGCGCACGCCGGACGGGCGGACTTACCGGCGCATCGAGCAGCCTCCGCCGCCGATCCTGACCGAGGCGCTGAAGCGCCTCGGCTGAAACGGCCTCAAACCGCGGAGGGTGACGGGCGCACCCTCACTCCCCCGTCCACACCGCATGACGCTTGTCGAGGAAGGCACCGATGCCTTCCTCGGCATCGCGGGCGAGCATGTTCTCCACCATCACGCCGATCGTGTAATCATAGGCGTCAGCGGTGGAGAGGTCCGCCTGGGCATAGAAGGCCTCCTTGCCGATCTTCAGCGTCAGGGGAGACTTTGCCGCGATGACGGAGGCATATTTGTTCACCACCTGGGTGAGATACTGCTTCGGCACGATGCGGTTGACGATGCCGAAATCCTTGGCGGTGGAGGCATCGACGGTCTCGCCCGTCAGCAGCATTTCCATGGCCTGCTTGCGATGCGCCGCCCGGGTGAGCGCCACCATGGGGGTGGAGCAGAAGAGCCCGATATTGACGCCCGGCGTGCAGAAGGTGGAGGTATCGGTGCAGATTGCCAGGTCGCAGCTGGCCACCAGCTGGCAGCCGGCGGCGGTGGCGAGACCATCCACTTCCGCAATGACGGGCTTCGGCAGGCGCTGGATCTTCAGCATCAGATCGGCGCAGAGCCGCATGGTCTGTTCGAAGAAGGCCCTCCCCCGGTCCGGATCGCTCCGACGGGCGGTCATTTCCTTGAGATCGTGCCCGGCCGAGAAGAGCTTGCCATAGGCAGCGATGATCAGCACCCGCACCTCGCGGTTCTCGGCAGCGGCATCGAACGCGGCGTGCAGTTTTTCGAGAAGCGCTATGGAAAGCGCATTGGCCGGCGGATTGTTGAGCGTCAGGCGCAGAATTCCATCGGCGAAATGGGAGGCGAGCGGGCTTTCCGGCTGCTCATGGTCCTTGTGAAGCGAAACGACGTCAGCCATGGCGTTCTCCTTTCGGCGGGCTTGCAACGAGCCCCTTCATGACACAGAACGGAGCTTCGATCCATGCCACCAAAGAGGCGGCGTGTGCTGCCCGGTGGAGCAGGGGCATTACGAGGAAAAAACATGCAGCCGGTGATGAGCATTGCGGAAATCGACGCCTTTCTGGAGAGCGATTTCCCGCAGATCCATACGGATGGCCGGGTCTTCGCGGTCACCGCCGTGCGTCCCGGTGAAATCGACATGGCGCTCGATCCATCCGACAGGCATCTTAGGCCCGGCGGCACGGTATCCGGTCCCGCCATGTTCACGCTGGCGGACGTGGCCTGCTATGTGGCGATCCTCGCCCATATCGGGCCGGTGGCGCTGGCGGTGACGACCAATCTCACCATCAACTTCCTGCGCAAGCCGGAGCCGGAGCGGATCACCTGCCGGGCGCGAATCCTGAAGCTGGGCAAGCGGCTGGCGGTGGTGGAGGCCACCCTTTTCCAGAGCGACGTGGACGAGCCCGTGGCCCATGCCGTTGCCACCTATTCCATCCCGCCACGCTGAATTTGATGTGGTATCATTTTACCACACTATTAATCTATTGATTTCATTGAACTCTTTTTGAGGCGGTCGAAATCGCTGTTCTTGACCATCGGGGTCACCCCGCGTATAAGCCGCCTCGGTGATATTCACCGCCAAGCAACAAGAAACGCCCCCTTGGTCCACGGACCGAAGCCGGGGATCTCACGAAAGAGTTCAAACTCATGTCTACCTTCGTTCAGAAGCCCGCCGAGGTGGAGAAGAAGTGGGTCATCATCGACGCCGAAGGCCTCGTTGTTGGTCGCCTCGCCAGCCTCATCGCCATGCGCCTGCGCGGCAAGCACAAGGCAACCTACACCCCTCACGTCGATGATGGCGACAACGTCATCGTCATCAATGCCGAGAAGGTAGCCTTCACCGGAAACAAGTATTCCGACAAGAAGTACTACTGGCACACCGGTTACCCGGGCGGCATCAAGGAGCGTACGGCTCGCCAGATCATCGAAGGCCGCTTCCCGGAGCGCGTCATCGAGAAGGCCGTCGAACGCATGATCCCGCGTGGCCCGCTCGGCCGTCGCCAGATGAAGAACCTGCGCGTATACGCCGGCTCGAACCATCCGCATGAAGCACAGCAGCCCGTCGCTCTCGACGTGGCCAAGCTGAACAGCAAGAACACAAGGAGCGCCTGATCATGGCCGATCTTTCTTCCCTGAAGGACCTTGCCCCGGCACAGGACGCAGCTCCCGCGCACGTTCGCAAGGTGGATTCGCTCGGCCGCTCCTACGCGACCGGCAAGCGCAAGAACGCCGTCGCCCGCGTCTGGGTCAAGCCGGGCTCCGGCAAGATCACCGTCAACGGCAAGGAATTCAACGCCTACTTCGCCCGTCCGGTTCTGCAGATGATCCTGCGCCAGCCGATCGTCGCTGCTGCCCGTGACGGCCAGTTCGACATCGTTGCCACGGTTGCAGGCGGCGGTCTTTCCGGCCAGGCCGGTGCCGTTCGTCACGGCATCTCCAAGGCGCTGACCTACTTCGAACCGGGCCTGCGCTCGGTCCTGAAGAAGGGCGGCTTCCTGACCCGCGACAGCCGCGTGGTCGAGCGCAAGAAGTACGGCAAGGCCAAGGCCCGCCGGTCCTTCCAGTTCTCCAAGCGTTAATCGCTGGCTTGTCCTTCGATTTCGGAACGGCCGCCTTCGGGCGGCCGTTTTGCGTTTCGGGTCTGTCCGCATGACATGCCGATGAAATCTCGCGCCACTTGACCTAGCGCAAGGAATTGCGCCGCTGCAACCCGCAGTTTGCACCTGCCTCAGGGGCAGAACAGCCAAGCCAAAGCGGAGTTTAGGACATGCGCATGCAAGGACAGGTCATTCTCGTTACCGGCGGGGCCAGCGGCATCGGCCTTGCCACGGTCAAGCGCGCCCTGGAAGACGGCGCAAGCGTCATCATGGCCGATCTCGCCACGTCCGAAGGCGCCGAAAGAGCGGCCCATCTCGACACGCTCCATCCCGGCAAATGCCGTTTCGTCGCCGTTGACGTTTCCTCGACGGCGGATGTGGATGCCATGATCGGGACGGCGCTTCAGAATTTCGGACGCATTGACGGCGTCTTCAACAATGCCGGCATCGGCGGCATGAGCCCCGCCACCGATTATGCGGACGAGGATTTTCTCCGGATCATCGACATCAATCTCAATGGCGTCTTCCGGGTAGCCCGCGCCTCGCTCAAGGTCATGTACGGGCAGGGCAGCGGCAGCATCGTCAATTGCGCCTCCATCCTCGGTGTCTTCGGCCAGTCGATGACGGCGGCCTATTCCGCCGCAAAGGGTGGCGTGGTCAACCTTACCCGCACGCTTTCGCTGGAAGCCGCACCGCACGGCGTGCGGGTGAATGCCATCGGCCCCGGCTATATCGACACGCCTCTTCTGTCTGCGGTCGACGACGACATGATGAAGGCGCTGGTTTCCCTTCATCCCCTTGGGCGCCTCGGCCGTCCGGAAGAAGTGGCAAGTGCCGCCCTCTTCCTCATGAGCACGGAGGCCAGCTTCATCACCGGCGCGCATATGATGGTCGACGGCGGCTTCACCGCCGGCAAGTCGTAAACTCCCCACCACCTTCGTTACTCTTGGAGCGCGGCAAGCGCCCTTGACCTTGGTTGTCTGTTTGCCTATTTTATATTTTAGTTTTTTATTTTTTTAGGAATTTCATGTCTGATTTCCCAATCTACATCATCAATTTGGACCGCAGCACACAGCGATTAGTGCGAAGCATGGAGCAACTCGAGTGCTGTCAGTTAGAGTTTAAACGTATTTCAGCAGTATCGTCGGAAGATATCATCGAGGAGACTGCGGTTCTCTGCGATCATAAGCTAGCGATCAAACGATTTCAGAGAAGACTGACGCCCGGCGAAATCGCATGTTCGCTTAGTCACCGGTTAGCACTAACGGAATTCGTGAGTTCCGGCCACGATTATTGCCTGATATTAGAAGATGACGCACTTCTTCACATCTCTCTCTCTGCTTGCGTGAAAGCCATAGTCCATCGACTCGTCGCTCTGTTTGGAGATCAATGGCTTGTATGCTCGGTCTGTCGCAGACCGAAGATGGCTGCCAGCCACATCAACGACATTGAGGCGGAACACTGGAAGGGGGCTTTATGGGCGTCTCATTACCAGCCCATGGGTGCTGTCGGCCTTGTCTGGTCAAGAGGCGGAGCAGCAAGAATGCTAGAATTTTCCTCCAGAATTTACGCACCTTTCGATCTGATGGTACGGGACCTATGCGCTACCTACGGCGGGGGATTTGCGGTCACGCCACCTCCGATAGGAATTTGGGATACCGACAGCGATATAGACCGCGTAATCCATCGCCGCAGCTTCCCGCTCCGATATGGGCGCTTGGCAAGCGCAATTTGCCGACATCTGCAAGGCATCAGAGAAAAAGCTGCTGCTTACCGCAGGAAGTGGAGATTTGAATGGCAACGTGCAAACCGGAATCTAAATGTGGAATGATCTTTGGTCCTAAATAGAGCTGTTGCGAGCGTGGCGAGCAGCATAAGTATCCCCCTAAAGAAGCGGCTTGGGATAATGGATTATCATGGCACTACACGAGGACCTTCTCGTCCTTCTCATCAATCTCGACGACTGCAGCGACCGGCTGACCAGCTCTGCGGCCTTTCTGGACAGAGAGGGCATCGCCTATACGCGGCTTTCGGCGGTGGACGGCCGCCACAGGCCGGCGGCCTCCTTTCCCGAATATGACGAGCGGCTGACCCATCGAAGAATGGCCCGCTCCATGTCATCCGGCGAAGTCGCGTGCTTTCTCAGCCATGCGCAGGCGCTCCGTACCTTTCTTCAGACGGACAAGCCGTTTCTTCTGCTTTTCGAAGACGATCTGAGACTGGACGCCGGTTTTGCCGATCTCATGCGGGCTTCCGTGGATTTCCTCAAGGCATGGCCGGGCCGCTGGGACGTCGTCAATCTCAGCCGGGGCGTCAAGCGGGTGTGGACACCGATTGCAGCCATTCCCTCCGCCATGGGGACGTTCACCCTCTCCGCGTCCCACTATTTCCCGATGACCGCGACGGGCATGCTGTGGTCGAGGGCGGGCGCGGAAGCCTTTCTGGCACAGGCCTTTCCGGTCCATGCGCCCATCGATTTCTACATCCGCGATCTCTGTCACCGGAGAAGCAGCGGGCTTGCCTTCGACCGGCCACCGGTTCTGGTCACAACCGCCCCAAGCGTCACCGACGATGCGGGGCGACGCAAGGAGCTGCCCCGCGCCCTGCATCCGATCTCCTACTTCGTCTACCGCCAAAGACAGGCGCTGGCGGAATACCGGGCCGCTTTCGTCAATCGAACCGCGTTCCGGGCGGCGCAAGGCGGAATTTGAATTCAAAAGGGCGCGGGAATCTGCTTGCATGCGGTCCGCGAGGAGACCCCGATCATGTCCGATACCGTTGAAAACCCGTTCGCCACCCTGCCCGAACCGCCCTATTACATCGTCGCCTTTTCCTCTGCCCGCCGAGACGGCGACCATGGCTATTCCGCCATGGCGCAGCGCATGGTGGAGCTGGCAGCGGAGCAACCGGGCTTTCTGGGCGTCGAAAGCACCCGCGGCGCGGATGGCTTCGGCATCACCAATTCCTACTGGCGCGACCTTGAAAGCATCCGGGCCTGGAAGGCGGTCATGGAGCACGTGACCGCACAGCGGCTGGGGCGCGAGCGCTGGTATTCCCATTTCGAGATGCGCATCGGCAGGATCGAGCGCGCCTATTCCTTTGACATGAGCGAGATCTGACCCATGCCGTCCAAATCCATCGACAATGCCTTTACCGCCCGGTCCATCCGCGGGGGCGCGACCGACCCGACCTATGCAGGTGCGCTCTCCTTCATGCGGCGGAAGTTTTCCAAGCAACTGAAGGACGTGGATGCGGTCGTGCTCGGCATTCCCTTCGATGCCGCCGTCTCGAACCGGCCCGGCGCCCGCTTCGGGCCGCAGGCAATCCGCCGCGCCTCGGCGATCTTCGACAACGACCCACAATATCCATTCGCCCGCGATCTCTTCGAGGCCATGGCCGTCGTCGATTATGGCGACGTGCTGCTCGACTACGGCAACCACCAGAAGACGCCCGGCCTCATCGAGAAGGAGGCAGCAAGAATCATCGCCTCGGGAGCCTATCTGCTTTCGCTCGGCGGCGATCATTTCGTGACCTGGCCGCTGCTGAAGGCCCATGCGGCAAAGCACGGGCCGCTGGCGCTCGTCCACTTCGACGCCCACCAGGACACCTGGGACGATGACGGCAAGCGCATCGACCACGGCTCCTTCGTCTGCCGCGCGGTCAGGGAAGGCGTCATCGACCCCGCCCATTCCATCCAGATCGGCATCCGGACGGAAGCGCCAGAGGATTTCGGCATCCGCATCATTCCCGGCTATGAGGTCGAGGACATGAGCGCCCAGTCGATTGCCGATGCGATCCTTGCCCATGTGGGTGACAGGCCCTGCTATCTCACCTTCGATATAGACTGCCTCGATCCGGCCTTCGCGCCGGGCACGGGAACGCCAGTTGCCGGTGGCCCCTCCTCCGCCCGGATGCTGTCCGTCCTGCGCAAGCTTGGCGCGCTCGATATTCGCGGCTCCGACATCGTGGAGGTGGCGCCCGCCTATGACCATGCCGATATCACCGCCATTGCGGGGGCGACGGTCGCGATGTATATGCTCGGGCTCAGGGCCGAACGCCTGGCGAAGGCCCGTTAACAGATTGAATCAGGCAGCGGATGCATTGAGTCCGCTGCCGCTCCCAACCTCCTGAAAAGACGGACAAAGACATGAGCGCGAAAATCTTCATCGATGGCGAACACGGCACAACGGGCTTGCAGATCCGCACCCGCATGGCCGGCCGCCGCGATGTCACGCTCCTGTCCATTCCGGAGGCGGAACGCCGCAATGCCGCCATGCGCGAGGATCTGCTGAACAGCGCCGACATCGCCATTCTCTGCCTCCCGGACGATGCATCCAAGGAAGCTGTGTCCATGCTCTCCGGAAACAGCAAGGTCCGGATCATCGATACGTCCACCGCCTTCCGCATCCATCCGGACTGGGCCTATGGCTTTGCCGAAATGGACCGGGCGCAGGCTGTGAAAATCCGCGAGTCGCGGTTCGTCGCCAATCCCGGCTGTTATCCGACGGGGGCCATCGGCCTCATCCGGCCGCTGCGGGATGCCGGCCTGCTGCCCGCCGCCTATCCGGTCACCGTCAACGCGGTCTCGGGCTATACGGGTGGCGGCAAGCAGCTGATCGCGCAGATGGAACAGGCCGATCACCCCGACCATATCGATGCACCGCACTTCCTCTACGGGCTCAGCCTCAAGCACAAGCACGTGCCGGAAATGACCGTGCATGGCAGGCTGGAGCGCGCGCCACTCTTCTCGCCCTCGGTCGGCAAGTTCCCGCAGGGCATGATCGTGCAGGTGCCGCTCTTCCTCTCCGACCTCGAGAAGGGCGCGACCATCGAGGGCCTACACGCCGCCCTCTCAGCCCATTATGCCGGCCAGGAGATCGTCACCGTCATGCCGCTTGCCGACAGCGCCAAGCTGCCGCGCGTCAATGCGGTGGAACTCGCCGGCGAGGATACGATGAAGCTCTTCGTTTTCGGCACGCCGGGGGGCGATCATGTCAATCTGGTCGCGCTCCTCGACAACCTTGGCAAGGGCGCCTCGGGTGCGGCCGTCCAGAACATGGACCTGATGCTGGCCGCCTGACCTTTCAGTATAGCTGAACGATCTGTCCAAGAAACGCCATCTCGATTGAACAATGGGGATGGCCTATATCTCCGGCATAGGTTTGCCAGAGGTATGGTCATGTCGCATCGAAAGCTTCCCGTCTATTTCATTCCCCATGGGGGCGGCCCGTGGCCGTTCATGGATTTTCCGAAGAATGCTGAGGGCAAGGGCCCGTGGGATGATCTCGGAGCCTTCCTGCGCGGGCTGTCAGCCGATTTCGGCGGCAAGCCAAAGGCCGTTCTGGTGGTCTCAGGCCACTGGGAAAAGGAGCCGAAAGTTGCGGTCAGCACTGCATCGAAGCCCGGCATGCTTTACGATTACTACAATTTTCCGCCCCATACCTACGAGCTTACCTACCCAGCCCCGGGCGCGCCCGACGTGGCCGAACATGTGCGTGACGTTCTCTCGGAGGCGGGAATCGAGACCCGGGCTGATGCAGACCGGGGCTTCGACCATGGCGTCTTCATTCCCTTCATGCTGATCTATCCCGATGCGGATGTGCCGATCGTGATGATGTCGCTGGACAACGATCTTTCCGCCGAGACGCATCTGAAGCTCGGCAAGGCGCTGGAGAAGCTCAGGGACGAGGATATCCTCATCATCGGATCGGGCATGAGCTATCACAACATGCGGAAGTTCCGCTCCGACGAGCCGGAGCATGTGGAGGAGGCAAAGCGCTTCGACCGCTGGCTAACCGAGGCGGTGGAAACAGGCGACCCCGAAACGCGCAATGCGACGCTTGCCCGCTGGGAGGCAAACCCCGATGCGCGGGCCTGCCATGTGCCGGATCACGATCATCTCGTACCGCTCTTCGTGGCGGCGGGCGCGGCCGGTGCCGATCGTGGCCGGAAGATCTTCGAGACGGATTTCCTCGGCAAACCCTATTCGGCCTATCGCTTCGGCTGAGGCGGGACAAGGAAATGGCGGCTCGGGGCCGCCATTTTCGTTTGAGGGGTCTGCGCTCAGCTGCGCTCGACGATGGCCGTCTGCAGCGGATAGGCGCCCTTGAAGCCGCGCCAGTGGGCGACGGCGAAGCCCAGCACCACGATGGCACCGGCCTGATGGGTGAGCGCGGTGTGGATCTGCACCTGCGTGAGAAGGGTCATGATGCCGAGGCAGGCCTGCGCCAGCACGAGACCGAAGAGGACCAGTGCCCGGCGGGCATGGGCAGATCCCGGAAGCTCCCGGTTCACCTGGAAGAGGTGAACCAGCACGAGCAGGAAGAGCGTATAGGCCCCAAGGCGATGGACGAACTGGACCGTCTTCGGGTTTTCGAAGAGGTTGATCCACCAGGGATGCTGGATGAAGAGGTCGCCGGGAATGATCGCCCCATCCATGAGCGGCCAGGTATTGTAGGAAAAGCCCGCATCGAGGCCTGCCACCAGCGCGCCCAGATAGATCTGGAACAGCGCGAAAAGCGCAATCACCATGGCGAGGCGGATGGAGCGGGAGCGCCTAGCCGGAGCTTCCTCATGCGGAGAAACCGCCCGCATGACCCACATGGTGGAGGAGAAGATGATGCAGGCCATCGTCAGATGCACCGCAAGCCGGTACTGGCTGACATCGGTGCGGACAGAGAGACCGGAGGACACCATCCACCAGCCGATGAAGCCCTGAAGGCCACCAAGCGCGAGGATGCCGAGAAGCGGCAGCTTCAGCCGGTTTTCGATGCGGCCCGTCAGCCAGAAGAAGGCGAGCGGGAGGGCGAAGATCAGGCCGATGGAGCGGGCAATCAGCCGGTGGGCCCATTCCCACCAGAAGATCCGCTTGAATTCCTCAACCGTCATGCCCGCATTGAGCTGCGTATATTCCGGGATCCGCTTGTAGAGGTCGAATTCTTCCTGCCATTGTTCGGCATTGAGCGGCGGGATCACGCCGTGGATCGGCTTCCATTCGGTGATGGACAGGCCGGAATCGGTGAGGCGCGTCGCGCCGCCGACCAGCACCAGAGCGAAGAGCGCCACGAGCACGCATCCGAGCCAGATGCGGATGGCCCGCCGGTCACGCTCCTGCTTCTCGATGCCCTTCAGAACAAGGCTTTCAAATGCCGCTGCTGCCATGATGTCGCATTCTCCTTCACGTGCGGCATGATGTGCATCACACGGGTGCATAAAACAAGGCCCGGAGGTTTGCGGCACGCGGTCGCGCCCTTTATAGAAAGGGCAGACCGCAACCCTTATCACGGGAAACCTACCATGCCGCTGCGTCTCAAGAAGCTGATCGGGATGATCCTGCTCGTCGTGCTGGTGATCGCCTATGCGCTGATTGCCACCAGTGTCGCCTCCGCCTATCTCGGCGCCTCCTCGGGCTGGGTGCATCTCGCCTATTTTGCGCTGACGGGCCTCTTGTGGATTCTTCCCGCCATGCTCATCATCAAGTGGATGGCTGGCCCAAGGGCATCCTCCTGAATTAGAAAAATACCGCATTAAAACTATCTTATGCCTTGAGCGGGCACTATCCTCTGCGTTGCACTCCTTGAGAATACGGGTTCACCCTTGAGTTCCGACCGCATGATCCTGCAGGCCCTTGACGAAGAGGCGCCCGCTCCCTCCCTGCCGGGACAGGAGCTGGAGGTGATCCTGCATGGGTCGCTCTCGCAACCGGTCCTGGGGATCTGGCAGAGGCTGGAGGAAGCGTCCCGCAGCTCCCTGCATCACATGGCCGGCTGGTGCAGGAGCTGGATGGACACCCATCCCGGTACCTATCTCTTCGCGGAAGGCCGGCTTGAGGGGAACACGGTGTTTCTCCTGCCGCTTGCGGTGGAGAAGCGGTTCGGGGCACGCACCGCCCGTTTCATCGGCACCCCGTTCAGCAATATCAATACGGGCCTCTTCCAGTCGGGCGCTGGCCTGGACCCCGTGGCGCTGCGTCAGGCGCTCACCCGGGCGCTCAAGGGCCATGCGGATCTCATCAGTCTCGAACGGATACCGCTGCAATGGCGGGAGGAGCGTTCGCCCTTTGCCGCCTTCGAGCACAGCGAAAACCGGAACCGTTCCTTCCAGATGCCACTGGATGCCTCCTTCGAGGAAACGCTGAAGCAGGTAAATGCCAAGCGCCGGCGGAAGAAATACCGGCTGCAGCAGCGCCGGCTGACGGAAGCGGGCGGCTATGAAATCCTCGAGCCGCAGACGGCTGCGGAGAAGCATGCGCTTCTCGACGAGTTCTTCCGGCAGAAGGCCGAGCGGTTTCGCGCCCAGGGGCTTCCCGATGTGTTCGAGGCGCCCGCGGTCAAGGCCTTTTTCCACGCGCTCCTCGATCTCCCCGTCGAGACGGGGCGCTATGCCCTGCGTCTGCACGGCCTGCGGCTGACCGCGGGGGAACGGCCGATACTCGCGATTGCCGGCACTTCGCGCAAGGCGGATCACATCATCTGTCAGTTCGGCTCGATCCGGGACGATCTCATTCCCGAAGCGAGCCCGGGCGAATTCCTGTTCTGGCATATCATCGAGGCCGCCTGTCGCGATGGCGCGGCTCTTTTCGATTTCGGCATAGGCGATCAGGTCTACAAGCGCTCGTGGTGCACGGTGGAGACGGTGCAGTATGACGTGCTTCTGCCTCTCACGGCCCGGGGCCAGTTGGCAGCAGGCGTGCATCGGGGGATTAACCGCTTCAAGGCAGCCATCAAGGCCAATCCCCGGCTTTACGGGGCCATCCAGCGGCTCAGGAGCGGCGGCAGTGAAGCCGAGCGGCTGGAAACAGCGGACGGCGAGCCCTGATCGGGCCACGCCCTTCCGCAGACCGGGTGCGGCTCAGGCCGCGACCCCCTTCGAGATTTTCGACAGCCAGCCCTTCGGCGGCGAGACCGCCCTGGCATCGGACATCAGCATCAGCTCGGTAAAGCCGGCATCGGCGCAGTCACCGATCAGCGCGTTCAGCCTGTCCTCGTCCATGACCGGCAGGGAGAGGAGCACGTGATCGGCGGTGCTGCGGGTCAGGCGGGAAAGGCCCGAAACCTCCGCTGCGCCGCATTCCACAAGCACGACATCATAGGCATCGGCGAGAGCACCGATGATGATCGACAGGCGCTCGGCACCCTTCAGCGCTTCGGCAAGCTCCGCCCTGCCCCGCGGCATGATATGGGCCGGCGACAGGCGATCGGAATGGATCGTATCGCCGAAGGCGGCATCGCCGGTCAGAAGATCGGTTATGCCCGGCAGGTAACGGTCCGCCGCCATCAGGCGCGTCGGCAACAGCGAGCCGGTCATGTCGATCAGGATCACGGAACGCCCGGCTTCGGCGAGCTCGCGGGCCAGCATGACCATCGCGGTCGACCCGTCGTCACCGGTCGGAGACAGGCCGTAAATTACCGGAATGCGACTAGCGAGAATATGGGCTGCGACCCCTTCCACCGAGAATTCGCCCGCATCTTCCTTCAGGGGCGGCGCATTGACGGCGACCGGCTCGGATGCGGGTGCGGGTTCCGGCGCCGGCTCCCGTGCGGCCAGAGCGGCGGTCGCCTTCTCGATTGAACGGGCCTTCGCCTCCGGTCCGCGGTCGAGCGCCGGAAGAGGTGCTGCGGGTGCGGGTGCGGTGGCCTTTGCCGGCCGTTCACCCGGCGGCACCAGCGGCGTCGCGGCCTTCAGCGCGCGGCCGGAGAAGAGTTCCATCAGGAGGATCGTCACCGAACTCAGGATCAGCGTGGCAAGGGCCGCGATGATGGTGATCGGCAGGATTTTCGGGAACGTCGGCTCCCGGGCCTCGATGGCGTTCGAAATGACGCGAGCATCGGCCGGGCTGGAGTTCTTGCCGGAGCGGGAAGCGGCTTCCCTGTAGCGGGCGAGATAGGTTTCGAGAAGCTGGCGCTGGGCGGCGGCCTCGCGGTCCAGCGCCTTCAGGCCCACTTCCTGCTCGGAGGAGCGGGCTGCATCGACCTTCGCCGCATCGAGCTGGCGGACCAGTTCATCTTCGCGGAGCTTCGCGACCTTGGCTTCGTTCTCGATGGAGGAGAGGATCTTGGTCGTCTCCTGCCGGATCTGCACCTGAATGCCGCCCAACTGCGAGCGCAGGGCCTTCAGCCGGGGGTGATTGTTCATCAGGGTGGTGGAGAGATCGGCGATCTGGCCCTTGATGGTTGATTCGGTTTCCTTGAGCTTCTGCATCATCGCCGAATTGGCGATGTCGGCGAGCGTTTCGGCGGAACCGCCGATGGACAGCGCATTGCGCACCGCGGCCGCACGCGCGGTTGCGCTTGCGCCATCGGACCGCACCCGGGCAAGCTCGGTCGAGATATCCTTCAGCTGCTGGGAGGCGAAGGAACCCGTATCGCCGGACTGGGGAATGTCCTTCATCGCCCGGTAATCGGCCACCTTCTTTTCCGCCTCCTCCACCTTCTTGCGGAGATTGGCGATTTCCGGCTCCAGCCACTGAGTGGCCTCATAATTCGAATCGATCTTCGCATCGCTCTGCATCAGCGAATAGATCTTCATCATGGTATTCGGAATGGCGGCCGCGAGCTTCGGGTCCTCGGAGGTGAACTGGATGCCGATGACGCGCGACTTCTCGACCTGGTAGACCTGCAATTTTTCCACGAACTTGTCGACCACCCGCTCTTCCGGCGTCTGATCGGCATTCGACTTCTTCAGATGCAGCATCTGGAGAATGCGGTTTGAGAGCGATCGGGAACTGTCGAATTCGGACAGGCCCATCAGGTTCAGCTCCTTCGCCACCCGCTTGATGAGGTCGGCGGAGCTCAAGACCTGGACCTGGCTCGCAATATTCAGCTCGTCGAGAAGCGGCTGGGTATCGCTGCCCGCCTGCTCCGTCTTCGAAAAGGCAGGTGCGCGCGGCTCGATCAGGATGCGCGCCTCGCTCTGATAGCTGGGCGTGGCCAGATTGGCGCCAACGAAGGCGAGCGCCGAAACGGTGGCCGTCAACGCGAGTATGCGCAGCTTGCGCTGCCATATGGCCCCGAAGAGCTGCTTCAGGTCGATATCGACATCCTGCTGACTGACCGTTCCATCCGGCATGGCATACTCCGCCCCTTACACATAGGCGGAAGAGTAAACAGTTATAGTAAATCCGCCGTTAATGCGCTTCTTTCAGCAACATCGAAAAAAGAACCGACCATTTACCCGCTATTAACCCTAACGGATGGATAAGAAACACACCACACGCTTAGAGGCGGGAAGAGGCATGGTATTCATTGAGACAGGAAAGGGCCTGGCGGTTGCGCTGCTTGCAGCGACGGCCCTGCTTGCCGGCTGCACAACCTATAGCCCACCCAGCCGCGCCTTCAACGAAGCCACCATCCAGCCCTACACGCTGGATTCGGGTGACCGGCTTCGCATTACCGTTTTCGAGCAGGAAGGGCTGTCGAACACCTATACGGTCGATCAGGCCGGCTATATCGCCTTCCCGCTCATCGGTCAGGTGCCGGCCCGGGGGCAGACGCTGCCCAAGCTCGAGAAGCTGATCGCCCAGAAATTGCAGCAGGGCTACCTGCGCGATCCGGATGTATCGATCGAGGTGGATCGCTATCGCTCCATCTTCGTGATGGGTGAAGTGGGCCAGGCCGGCCAGTATTCCTATGTACCCGGCATGACGGTGCAGAATGCGATTGCGGTGGCCGGCGGCTATTCGCCCCGGGCGGCGATGCAGGACGTGGACATCACGCGCAAGATCAACGGGCATGTGCTCACCGGTCGCGTTCCGATCACCGATTCTGTCCTGGCTGGCGACACGATCTATGTGCGCGAGCGGCTGTTTTGAGGGCCCATGCAACAGGACAAGCCGCTGCGCATCATCCATTGCTTCCGGTCTCCGGTAGGCGGCATTTTCCGCCACATCCGGGACCTGGTGATCGAGCACAGCAAGGCGGGGCATCAGATCGGCCTGCTTTTCGACAACAATACGGGCGGCGAGCACGAGGAGCGATTGATCCGCGAGCTCATGCCCTATCTGGCACTCGGCATCGTGCGCATGCCGATCCAGCGCTCCATCACGCCGGGAGACGTTGCGGCGCTGATCAGAAGCTACAAGGAAATCAAGAGTTTGAAGCCTGATGTCCTGCACGGGCATGGCGCCAAGGGTGGCGCCATCGCCCGTCTCATCGGCTCAGTCCTGCGGGTGAACAGGTATCGCGTAGCCCGCCTTTATACGCCCCACGGCGGCACCCTGCACTATTCCGGCAGGAGCCCCGTGGGCTGGGTTGCCCATTCGCTCGACCGGTTCCTGGAACGGTTCACCGATTCGCTCGTCTTCGTGTGCGATTTCGAACGCCGGACCTATGAGGAGAAGCTGGGCAAGCCGCGCGTGCCGTGGTCCATGGTCTATAACGGCATCAGCGAGCCGGAATTCGTGCCCGTGCCGGCGCAGTCGGATTCGGTCGATTTTCTCTATGTAGGCATGCTCCGCGACCTGAAAGGGCCGGATGTCTTCGTGGAAGCCTTTGCCGCCACGGAACGGGCGGTCGGGCGCCCTCTCCTCGCCCTCATCGTCGGCGACGGGCCGGACCGGGAGAAATACCAGGAACAGATCCTCGAAGCAGGTCTCGGCAACCGCGTCGGCATGCTGCCGCCGATGCCGGCCCGGGAGGCGTTCCGCACGTCGCGCATTCTGGTCGTGCCCTCGCGGGCGGAGGCCATGCCCTATATCGTGCTCGAAGCGCTGGCGGCCGGCAAGACGCTGATTGCCACCCGCGTCGGCGGCATCCCGGAGGTGCTCGGCACGGAAAGCCAGGCGCTTGCCCAGCCAAACGACGCCGCCGACCTCGCCCGCATTATGACCGCAGCGCTCGCCGACCCCGACTGGCACCGCAAGAACATGCCGGAAAGCGACGCTTTCCGATTGAAGTTTTCGTCCGTCACCATGGCACGCCAGATCATTGACCTCTATCGGAGCCTGATCGGCTGAACCGGGCAAAATGCCTCGAAAGGAAACGGCTGTCGGGGGCCGGAACAGCCGGATGACCCATTTCCGTAAACGTTTCTTAGGGGCTTGCTGCTAGGTTCGGGCTACTTGTGAGGGTCCATGATATGAGCCAGCCGCAACCCAAGAGTTCGATCGACCTGGATGAAATCAGACGGTCCATGGCCGAAGCCAAGGCTTCGGGGGCCGGCGAACGCGCGCGAGTCGAACTCAATCCCTTTGCCCGGCAGATTGCCGAACAGTTTCGGGAACACAGTCATTCCCCGAGCCTGCTGCTCGGCGAAATCCGCCTGTTCGAGGGGCTGTCGCTGACGGCGATCGGCTGCGCATCGCAGTTCTTCTCCGGCAATGGCGGCTCGATCTTCAGCCCTCACATCCTGGGCGCGCTGATCGGCCTGCCGACGCTGGTCATCCTTCTCCTGCAGGCCATCGATACCTATCAGGTGCCGTCCATGCGCGCCGCACGGCGCATGCTGCCTCGCGTGCTGACCACCTGGCTGATCGGCATAGGCCTTCTGGCGCTCATCTTCTATTTCTCCGGGTCGGGAAACCTGCCGGACCGCAGCTTCCTGCTGACCTGGTGCGCGGCGGGTACGATTTTCCTCACCATCGAGCGGCTCTTCGTTGCCTATGCCATCAAGCACTGGGCGCGGGACGGAACCATGGAGCGCCGCGCCGTCATCGTCGGCGGCGGCGAGCAGGCCAAGGAGCTGATCCGCTCGCTGGAGCAGCAGCCGGAGAACGACATCCGCATCTGCGGCATCTTCGACGACCGCGACGATACGCGTTCGCCCGTCATCGTGGCCGGCTATCCGAAGCTCGGCACCGTGGACGAGCTGGTTGAATTTTCGCGCCTCGCCCGGCTCGACATGCTGATCATCTCGCTGCCGCTTTCGGCCGAAGCGCGCATCCTGCATCTGCTCAAGAAACTCTGGATCCTGCCCCTCGACATCCGGCTTGCGGCCCATGCCAACAAGCTGCATTTCCGTCCGCGCGCCTATTCCCATGTCGGCAGCGTGCCGATGCTCGACATTTTCGACAAGCCGATCCGCGACTGGGATTCGGTTGCAAAGCGCGTCTTCGACATCGTCTTCTCGCTGCTGGCTCTCTTCGTGCTCTGGCCGCTGATGCTTGGAACGGCGATTGCCATCAAGATCAATTCGCCGGGGCCAGTGCTTTTCGTCCAGAAGCGGCACGGCTTCAACAATGAAGTGATCAACGTGCTGAAGTTTCGCTCCATGTATACAAACATGAGCGATCCGAGCGCCAAGCTGGCCGTGACCAAGGGCGATCCGCGCGTGACCCGCGTCGGCCGTTTCATCCGCAAGACGTCCATCGATGAATTGCCGCAGCTTTTCAACGTGCTGCGCGGCGATCTCTCGCTTGTCGGCCCCAGGCCCCATGCCGTCGAGGCGCAGACCCGTGACCGGCGTTTCAGCGAAGTGGCAGAAGGCTATTTCGCCCGGCACCGCGTGAAGCCTGGCGTCACCGGCTGGGCGCAGATCAATGGCTGGCGTGGCGAGATCGACAATGACGACAAGATCAAGTTCCGCACCGCCTATGATCTCTATTACATCGAGAACTGGTCGCTGCTCTTCGATCTGAAGATCCTGCTTCTCACCCCCATCCGGCTGCTCAATACGGAAAACGCCTATTGAGCGCGATAGCCCACCCCGCGCCGGTCATCCTTAACCCGCATCGCGCGGCATGGCAAAAGATTGCCTCGTTCTTCACGGCCTTCGGGGTCTTTCTTTCGGGCTTTGTGATTTCGGAGCCCGCACCGTACGAACTGATGATGGTGGGGCTGATCGCCGTCTTCTTCCTCTGCGGGCTGCGGATTTCGCGCACGGTCGCCCTGCTCCTTGCCGCCCTCCTCACCTTCAATGTGGGGGGGCTCGTCTCGCTGACGCAGCTCAAGGACCTGACCGACGGGCCAATCTACATGGCGGTGTCCATCTTCCTGGCGCTCACCGCCGTCTTCTATGCGGCCGTGATCGAGGACCGGCACCAGCGCCTGAAGATCATGTTTCGCGGATGGGTTCTGGCGGCGCTGGCGACGGCCACGCTCGGTATTCTCGGCTATTTTCATGCCTTTCCGGGCGCTGAGCAATTTACCCTTTACGACCGGGCCAAGGGCGCATTTCAGGATCCGAACGTCTTCGGCCCCTTTCTGGTCTCCCCTGCCCTCTATCTCATCTATGGCCTGCTGAACGGCCGGGTGGCGATGATCCCCTTAAGAGCGGGTGCGCTTCTTGTTCTGGCGCTCGGCATTTTCCTCTCCTTTTCCCGTGCGGCCTGGATCCTCTTTCTGTTCTCGGCGGTGATGCTCGTCTTCATCATGCTGATGAAGCAGCGTTCCACGGCCTTCCGGCTGAAGATACTGACCCTCGCGCTCATGGCCTCCATGCTGATGGCCGGCGGCCTTGCGGTTGCGCTGCAGTTCAAGCAGGTGTCCGAACTTTTCTCCAACCGCACGAAGCTGGTGCAGGATTATGACGGCGGGCACCTCGGCCGCTTCGAGCGGCATCGAATCGGCTTCAGGCTTTCGCTCGAACATCCTCTCGGTATCGGCCCGCTGATTTTCGGCAAGACGCTGGGCGAGGACGAGCACAATATCTGGCTGAAGACGCTGACCACCTATGGCTGGCTCGGCTTTGCGACCTTCGTCAGCATGCTTCTCGCAACGCTTGGCATGGGTTACCGGCTCTTGCTCCGGGAACGGCCCTGGCAACCCTATCTGATGATCGCCTGGACCGTGGTGCTCGGGCATGTGATCATCGGCAATGTGATCGACATCGATCACTGGCGGCATTTCTATCTATTGCTCGGCATCATCTGGGGCAGCGTCGCGCTGGAAAACCGCTGGCAGAAGCAACAGGCGCGGACCTTTGCCTGAAGCTGTTGATTGATCGCTTTCTTCTTCCCGAGGTCATTTTTGGGCTTGCGCTCGCAACGCCAAGCTCTTAAAGCAAACTAGCCTTTTGGCGGGTCGGGGTGTAGCGCAGCCCGGTAGCGCACTTGACTGGGGGTCAAGGGGTCGTCGGTTCAAATCCGGCCACCCCGACCATTTAAAAGACGACGGAACGAGCCCCCAGCTCGCCGTCTTTTCTCCAGAAAAATCAGAAGATCAGGACATGGCCGTAACGGCCCCCTTGTCCGTTCCTTCGATTTTCGCCTCGCTGAACAGGCAAGTTCTCGCGCTCACAGAAACCTCGGTTCATCGCTAACGCAGCGTTAACCGAGAAGATTCATCCGGGATTTTCAATTTCATCCTATAAATTTCCTATATCAACATCTCCTCCGTGCATCCTGTCATGCTCGGCTGGCGATCCGGGTGTCGGAAAGAGACATGGCGATGAGGGAATTCAGCGAGGACGGGCGGCCGCGGCTTACGCGGGTTGCGATTGGCCTTGCCCTGTTCTTCGCCTTCGTGACGGCGCTGACGACGATCGGCACCGTGATGTTTTCGGATATCATCCGCACGGCCACGAGCATCGATGACAGCCGCTCGCAGCTGGCGGCGCGCATGGCGCTGGTGGGGCTGAAGAGCCGCATCAGCGGCACGGTGCAGGACAATGCGGTCTGGTCGGATGCCTATGCGGGTGTCTGGGGTCCCAATCCCTATGGCTGGATTTACGATACCTGGGGTGCCATATCCCGCAATTACCCGCTCTATGACGGCATGATCGTGATGAATGCGGATGGTTCGGTCTTTTCCGGCATGCACAAGGGCAGGCCTTCGGCACCGAGCGCCTTCTTCCGGACCTCCCTCAACCCGCTTTTGCAGCTGGCGCTCGATTCGCCAGGCAAGGCGCATGCGGCCTTTGCCGATACGACCGCCGGCGTGGTGGTGGTGGCCATGCAGGTCATTCAGCGGAATAGCCACATGGACCCGCTAGAGAAACGAAAGACGCTCGTTCTCTACAAGCTCATAGATCCGGCCGTGCTTTCCGACATTCGCCAGCAGCAAAACCTGAAGGGCCTGATCCTCACCGACCGGGTGGAGAACCACATGCTCTCGCTTCCGGTGCTCGATGCGGGCGGCAGGAGCATTGCCAGCTTCGCCTGGCAGAGCGCCGATCCCGGCGAAAAGCTCTATCAGCGGGAAAAGCCGCTGATTGCCCTTTCCATCCTGGTGCTCGTGCTCTTCGTCTGCGGGGGCGCCTATCTCGCCTTTGACGAGGTGCAGCGGCAGCGGCGCTCCGCCCGCAAGGCCTGGGCGCTGGCCACGCATGATGCGCTGAGCGGCCTTTTCAATCGTGGCGGCTTCCTGCAGATGGTGGAGCAGCGGCGCCACAACCAGCCTGCCGCGCCGGGCGCGCTTTTCCTGCTGGATCTCGATGGGTTCAAGGCGGTCAACGACAATTGGGGCCATCCGGTCGGCGATGCACTGATCTGCAGCGTGGCCGCCGAGCTCAAGGCCTGCGATCCGGATATCGATCTCATCGGGCGCTTCGGGGGCGATGAATTTGCCCTGTATGCGGCCCGTCCCGACCGGGCCGGCGCCATTGCCGAGAAGGTGCTGGCGATCTTCCGCAAGCCTTTCACCATCCGTGGCCTGACGATCAAGGTCGGGGTCAGCATCGGCGTTGCCGATACGGACCGGGGCATCGGAACGGATGAAATGGTGCGCCGCGCCGATATCGCGCTTTACGATGCCAAGGAAAAGGGCAAGGAACGCGCCGTGATCTATGATGCGGCGCTCGGCGAGGCCAAGGCGGCCGAACTGCGCATGGAGCGGGAGCTGCGCCAGGCTATTGCCGACGGGGCAATCGTGCCGCATTTCCAGCCGCTCTTCGATGCCCGCACCCGGCAGGCAGTGGGTTTCGAGGCGCTTGCCCGCTGGAACCGCCCCGAAGACCCGATCACGCCGGACCGGTTCATCGCCCTTGCCGAACGGGCCGGGCTGATGGACCAGCTGGGCGAAAGCCTGCTGGAGCAGAGCCTGATCGCCGCCGGAAAATGGCCGGGCTTTTCGCTTTCCGTCAATGTCTCTCCCCTGCAACTCTGCAATCCGCGCTTTCCGGAGCAGGTTCGGCTGGTTCTCGACAGGACCGGTTTCGATCCCGGCCGCCTTTCCATGGAGGTGACGGAAGGGGCGCTGATTTCAAATCCGGAACAGGCCCGCCAGGCCATCCATGCGCTGAAGTCCATCGGCGTGCGCTTCGCGCTCGACGATTTCGGCAGCGGCTATGCGAGCATCGGCGTGCTGCGCCAGTTCGGTTTCGACCGGATCAAGATCGACCGCTCGCTGCTTGTTGCTGCGGACGAGACCGATAGCGGGGCCGACGTGATCAAGGCGACCATTGCGCTTGCCCGGGCGCTGGACGTGCCGGTAACCGCCGAAGGCGTGGAGCGGCAGGAACAGGCCGATTTCCTGACGCAGAACGGCTGCGACCAGCTGCAGGGCTATCTGCTCGGCCGGCCGGCTGCCCCCGCCCAGATCCTGCGCGATCTTTGCGAGGCCAAGGGCGAAAACCCGCTGGCCCAGGCCTGCTGAGCCTGCCGCAGCACGAATACTCCCCGTCACGCGACTGTTATGAAGCAGAGCTATAGGGGCTGTGCGCCGCCCTATGGCGCGCTTCCTTTCTCCCTCCCCGAGGATCATCATGACGTCGAAATTCATCATCAAGAGCACCACGACGCTGCTGTCGGCGATGCTTGCCACCACCGCCCTCGTTCACACCGCGCGCGCCGACACTCTGGACGATCTGGCTGCTGCTGCGAAGAAGGAAGGCGAGCTGACGGTTATCGCCCTTCCCCACGACTGGTGCGGTTACGGCGCGGTCATCGATGGCTTCAAGGCAAAGTATCCCGAGATCAAGATCAACGAACTGAACCCGGATGCCGGTTCGGGCGATGAAATCGAAGCCATCAAGGCCAACAAGGGCAATGCCGGCCCGCAGGCTCCCGATGTGATCGACGTCGGTCTCGCTTTCGGCCCGCAGGCCAAGGCCGATGGCCTCATCCAGCCCTACAAGGTCTCCACCTGGGACGAAATCCCGGCAGACGTGAAGGATGCGGATGGCTACTGGTATGCCGATTACTACGGCGTCATGGCCTTCGGCATCAACAAGGACCTGATCAAGGAAAGCCCGAAGGACTGGGAAGACCTGCTGAAGCCGGAATATGCCAATGCCTTCGGCCTGACCGGCGATCCGCGCACGTCCAACCAGGCCATCCTCGCCATCATGTCGGCCGGCGCCTCCCGTGGCGGCGAACTCGGTCAGGCTTCGGGCGAGAAGGGTCTCGAATTCTTCAAGGAACTGAACGAGAAGGGCAATTTCGTGCCGGTCGCCGGCAAGACCGCCACCATCGCCCAGGGCCAGACCCCGATCGTTGCCGCCTGGGACTATAACCTGCTCTCCTGGCGCGACAATCTGAAGGACAATCCGGAGATGGAAGTGGTGATCCCCTCTTCCACCTCGCTTGCCGGCGTCTATGTGCAGGCGATCTCCGCCTATGCGCCGCATCCGAATGCTGCCAAGCTCTGGATGGAATATCTCTATTCAGACGAAGGTCAGCTCGGCTGGCTGAAGGGCTACTGCCACCCGGCCCGCTTCAACGCCATGTCGAAGGCCGGCAAGATCCCCGCCGATCTGCTCGCCAAGCTGCCGCCGGCAGAATTCTACGAAAAGGCCGTCTTCCCGACCGTCGAACAGCAGGAGGCCAACAAGAAGGCCGTTTCCGAAGGCTGGGACAAAGTCGTGGGCGCTGAAGTCAAGTAATTCCTTCCCCGAAAAGAATGGGGCCGGCCGCAAGCCGGCCCTATTCATTTGGTGCCCGCGCCACGCGCCTCAAGGAAACGGCGCTGCTCGGCCATCGCCTCCCGAAGCAGGGCCTCAATCGCCGGTGCATCCACCGTTGCCGCCTCCTTAAACGAGACATGGCGGAGCGCCTTTCCGGTTCCTTTCAGCAAAGACTCGGGATCGCATAGGAAGGCGCCGCGATAGAAGCCCAGATTGACATGATCGCGAAAGGGCATGGCATAGGCATAGGCCTCGCTCATCTTCCTTTCGCCGAAGCCCCAGCTGACCGCCCGATCCCCCGGCCTCGAGACCTCTGTTGTCTCCGGGTGAAGCCGATGGATGAGCGCGCGAATGGCGCGGAGCAAGACTCCATGTTGGGGCTGGAGTGCAACGATATCCTCGAAATTCGGCTTCACGCCTTGCCCTCCTCCACCGGTCCTCAGAGCCGGTGCCGGGCCTCCCATTCGGGCCGGAGGATGGCGAGGATCAGTTCGTCGTGATGGTCGCCATAGAAATAGGCGCTGCCTCTCGCAATGCCTTCCGCCACGAAGCCGGCCTTTTCATAGGCATGGCGCGCGCGCAGGTTGCTCGGGAAGCAGCCTATCCAGACACGATGGGCTTGTGTCTGGCTGAAGATCTCGGCAAGGGCTGCGGAGACCATGCGGTGCCCCAGCCCCCTGCCCGGCCCTTCGACGGCGACGCGCTTGATGAGGGTGACGTGATCGGCCGAGTTCCAGCCCTTCACCAGCACGAAACCGAGGACGGCGTCCGCCTCTTCCGCCAGGAAATAGCGATAGGCGGGATCGCGGAAGGCCTCCTGATGCTGGCTTTCGTCCCAGCGCCCCACCAGCTTCTCATAGCCCGGCAGGCGCTCCAGCCGCATGATGGCGGGGATATCCGCCGCGGTGGCCGGGCGCAGGTCCAGCGTCATTACCGCACCTGATCGAGCAGGCGCTTGCATTCGAGGAGATCATAGAGCGCCTCCTGCAGGAGGGCACGGTCCTCCTTGCTGACGCTGCCCTTGCCGATGGAGATTTCCGGCGTATCGTCCTCCCCGCCCCCGAAACCGAAGAAGCGGCGAGTGATCGGGGCCTTGGCGCGACCGACGATCTGGTCTTCCTCGGGCAGATGGATCTTGGGTTCGGCGGCGGCCGGCTCTTCGCCGGCAGCAGCGAGCGCCTCGACGGTTGCAAGATCGCCGGTCGCGATGGCGGCCACGAATTTGTTGCCATTGGTCTTCAGGAGCTTCTGCACGCCCTTGATCGTGTAGCCATGATCATAGAGCAGATGGCGGATGCCCTTCAGCAGATCCACATCCTCGGGCCGGTAATAGCGGCGGCCACCGCCGCGCTTCAGAGGCTTGATCTGAGGAAAGCGCGTCTCCCAGAACCGCAGCACGTGCTGCGGCAGGTCGAGATCGTCGGCCACTTCACTGATCGTACGAAAGGCATCAGGACTCTTGTCCAACACTCTCTCCCTGCCATGCTACGGGTATGCCAGATGCCCGTCGAATCGACCTGATTTCAACGGTTTGCGGACGGAAATTCAAGCGGAATACAATGAGGCGACCACAGGTTTCCATCGAAATGCGGCGCGTTGCGGCAAAAGGGGGGGCGCAAGAAGCCCGTCTTTCTCCGCCGAACCCGTTCAAGCAGCCGGATTTTGCGGCTTCTGCTTGGCCTTGCGCTGGGCATGGGCCTTCAGAATCCGCTGCTTCAGCACGTTCGAGGCCTTGAAGGTCATGACACGGCGGGGCGAGATCGGCACTTCCTCGCCAGTCTTCGGATTGCGGCCGATGCGCTCGTTCTTGTCGCGCACCTGGAAGGTTGCAAAGGAGGACAGCTTGACGGTCTCGCCGCGAACGATGGCGGCGCAGATTTCATCCAGGACCGTCTCCACCAGTTCAGCCGATTCCGTCCGGGACAATCCGACCTTCCGGAACACCGATTCCGCAAGATCCGCCCGAGTTACTGTCTTTCCAGCCATGATTCCCCGCCCAGTTTCGTTCTTTTGATTGTGAAACCGGTGGCGAGATTATTGCCCTTGCCATCCATGGTCAAGCGCTTGTTCGTATTGGAGGAATGAACCCGGCTCGCTTACCAGCGCAGCAGAACCGAGCCCCAGGTGAAACCGCCGCCCATGGCTTCGAGCATCACGAGATCGCCCTGCTTGATGCGCCCGTCGCCCGCAGCGGTTGCAAGCGCGAGCGGAATCGAGGCGGCCGAGGTGTTGCCGTGGACATCCACCGTCACCACCACCTTTTCCATGGGAATGCCAAGCTTCTTGGCCGAACCCTCGATAATGCGGCGGTTCGCCTGGTGCGGCACCAGCCAATCGAGATCGTCCGCGGTGGTGCCCGTTGCCTCGAAGGCGGCGATGATCACGTCGGTGATCATGCCGACCGCATGCTTGAAAACTTCACGGCCTTCCATGCGCAGGTGGCCGACGGTGCCGGTGGTGGAAGGGCCGCCATCCACATAAAGCTTTTCCTTGTGCGATCCGTCAGAGCGCAGGCTGGAGGTGAGGATGCCGCGGTCGCTCGTCTCGCCCGGCTGCTCGGTCGCTTCGAGAACCAGCGCCCCTGCCCCGTCGCCGAAGAGAACGCAAGTGGTGCGGTCGTTCCAGTCGAGAATGCGGGAGAAGGTTTCGGCACCGATCACCAGGGCACGCTTGGCCATGCCGCCGCGAATATAGCCATCGGCGGTCGCCATGGCATAGACGAAGCCGGAGCAGACGGCCTGGACGTCGAAGGCAAAGCCGTGATGCATGCCGAGCCGGTTCTGGATGTTCACCGCCGTTGCCGGGAAGGTGTTGTCGGGCGTGGAGGTGGCGACGATGATCAGATCGATATCGTCAGGCGTCAGCCCCGCATTGGCAAGCGCCGCCCGGGCCGCTTCCGCGCCCAGCGATGCGGTCGTCTCCCCCTCACCGGCGATGTAACGCTGGCGGATGCCGGTGCGCTGGACGATCCATTCGTCGGACGTGTCCACCTTTTTTTCCAGATCGTGATTGGTCAGGACCTGCTTCGGCAAGGCGGCGCCAAAGCCGCGTACTACTGCCCGGATCATCTCAGTCTGTCTCCGCCGTTCATGCCACGCCCTGGCCGGCGCGCGGCGGGTATTTCGCATGGTAGATTTTCAAGTCGTTTTCGATCTTCTGGTTAAGCCCGTTGCGGACCATGTCATAGCCGACATCGATGGCCGCCGCGAAGCCTTCCGCATCCGTGCCACCATGGCTCTTGATCACGACGCCATTAAGGCCGAGGAACACGCCCCCATTGACTTTTCGGGGGTCGAGCTTCTCGCGCAGCATGTCGAAGGCACCCTTGGCGAGCACGTAACCCAGCCGCGACAGCCAGGTACGCGACATGGCCGCGCGCAGATAGGTGGCGATCTGCCGGGCAGTGCCCTCGGCGGTCTTCAGCGCGATGTTGCCGCTGTAGCCTTCGGTCACGACCACATCGACCGTGCCCTTACCGAGATCGTCGCCTTCGACGAAGCCCTGGTAATCGAGCGTTTCCAGCTGCGCTTCCCGAAGCAGGCGGCCCGCCTCGCGCACCTCTTCCTGCCCCTTCACCTCCTCGACGCCCACATTGAGCAGGCCGACCGTCGGGCGGTTCACCTCGAAGAGGGCGCGCGCCATGGCGCTGCCCATGATCGCGAAATCGATGAGCTGCTGGCTGTCCGCGCCAATCGAGGCGCCGACATCGAGAACCACGCTTTCGCCCTTGGCGGTCGGCCAGATGGCGGCAATGGCGGGGCGTTCGATATTGGCCATGGTGCGCAGGCAGAATTTTGCCATCGCCATCAGCGCGCCGGTATTGCCGGCGGAGACAGCCACATGGGCTTCGCCGGTCTTCACCGCCTCGATCGCCCGCCACATGGAGGAGACATAGCGGCCGCGGCGCAGCGCCTGGCTCGGCTTTTCATCCATGCCGATCGCAATTTCGCAGTCGTGAATGGTGCTTTTTGCCTTCAGCTTGGGAAAGCGCTCGAGAAGCGGTGCAATCTGCGCTTCGGCCCCATAGAGCAGGAATTCCGTATCCGGATGCCGGTCCAGGGCGAAAGCCGCTCCGGGAATCACCACATCAGGACCAAAATCCCCACCCATGACATCCAGAGAAATCCTGATCACGCTTTCCCGATCCTTGTTCGTCGCCATTGCTGGCGCCACGGAGCCAAAAATAGCCGTCCCTCATGTCCTTACAACAAAATTGTGTCGGAACTCAAAGCCCGATCAATCCTTTTTCCAGTCCTTCAACACGGAAAAGGCCGAGCGCTTGCGGTCGGCGGCGCCGTCATCCTCGATGTGATCCTTGAAATCCACGCCGTCCTTGCGCGGATAGGGATCGATGGCGAGCGCGGCAAATTCCGTGACCACGCTGCCGGCATCGATGGAGTCGCCCTGGAACAGTTCCGGCGCATCCGGACCGTCGGGATCGACCACCATTTCGCCCTGCCCGTCGAGCGTGATGCGGGCGAGTTTCGAGCCTTCCGGAATGAAGATCTGGTCGATGGGCTCGTCGATATGGGCCGCGATCGGCTCCAGCGTGACGATGCAGGACTGGACGATATCGGCGCGCACCTGGCCCTTGATCCGCACCCCGTCCTTTTTCCAGCGGGCGATCTGCAGCTCGGCAGAAAGGCTCTCCACCTTTTCCACCTGCCAGAGCCGGGCAATGCCTTCGCGCTCACGCTCGTCCGCCGAAAGCGTCACGGTCACGGGATTGGCGGAAATGTGGCCGACTTTCACCACATAGGAAAAAGGCGTTTCCAAATCCGTTTGCGGGGCTTTCTTCATGGTCAGGCTTCCTTCCTGTCGGGGGCGGGAAAGGCAAGGCTTCCGGTCTGGATCCGGTCTTCCGGCTCCGCGGCAAGCGCCCTTTCCGTCTCCAGCATATAGTGCGCGAGCGGCCGCATGTCGGGCGCATCGCTCTTGCCGGGATGAATGTTGCGGGACAGCGCCTCGGCCAGCGCGTCCTCGTCCGCGCCGTCCATCGCCCGGGCATAGGCTTCCAGCCGGCCATAGAACATGGCGGCGAATTTCTTCATGCGCTTCGGCACCGCGACATCGCCAATGCCGATCTCCCGAATCGCGTGGTCCAGATCCTGGAAGAAGGCATCGACAATTTCCTGCGCCAGCTCCTGGCCCGACGTATCGGACGCGCGGGTGCGGCGGAAAAACAGGATCATGACCACCGAAACCATCTCGAAACGGCCCATGACCGTGTCCGGCACATGATAATGCAGGAAGAATGCGGGATCGCGCGAGACGGCCGTCAGCAGGTCGTACTGGCGCTTCATGATGGCCTGGTTGTGTTTCCGGTTGCGGAACAGTCCGAAAATCATGGAATTTCCCGAAATAGCAGCATCATTTATCCATGCAGCCCGGAGCCCGTGTTGCATGAACCGAAAAGCTGGTTTACCGAAGCAGGCATGAATTGCAATGCGCTTTCTGCCCGCAGGCGGGAGCGCGTGGCAATGCGGGTGCGGCAGAGCGGGTAATCGGTCGGGACAATCGCCGAAACGCCACATTGCTGTGGTTGAGGACTTCTGGCAGCCGTCCTGAGGGCCGGTGTTATGTTTACAAGGGAGATGTCGTTCGTGCGACGGTATTTCGGGACTGACAGGAAGTGGTTCGGTACAGCGGTGCTTGCGCTGACCATCGCGGCAACGGGGCTTCAGAGCTGCTCCTCCGTCGGCGAAGTCATGAACAATGGCTATGTCGTGGATGAACAGTCGCTGGCGCTGGTGCCGGAAGGCTCCAGCCGCGAACAGGTGATGCTGTCGCTGGGCACGCCCTCCACCACCGCGACCTTCGACAATGAGGTGTTCTATTACATCTCCCAGAAGCGCAAGCGCGTCGCCGCTTTCATGAAGCCGACGCTGGTGGACCAGAGCGTGCTGGCCATCTATTTCGACAAGGACGGCGTGGTGAAGCAGCGCTCCAACTATACGCTGAAGGATGGCAAGGTGTTCGACATGATCACCCGGACCACGCCGACGGGCGGCAAGGACCTGACCTTCCTCCAGCAGCTTCTGGCCGGCGGTGCCGGTGCGGCCGCGGCGCGCAACGCAATCGGCAGCCTGCAGCAACAGCAGCAGACGCCGTGAAGGCGGGCGTCATGCCTCGGCCTTTTCCGTTCAAGGGGAGCTTCGGCTCCCCTTTTTCGTGGCCGATCATGCGTTAACGTTACGGCATGAAAAGGGCCCGCCGGATTGTCCGGCGAGCCCAGATGTCAGTTTTGGCCGCGGTTTGCCTCAGGCGAGGATCGCCAGAAGCAGGAGCGCCACGATGTTGGTGATCTTGATGGCCGGATTGACGGCGGGGCCCGCCGTATCCTTGTAGGGATCGCCGACCGTATCGCCCGTGACCGATGCCTTGTGCGCATCCGATCCCTTCAGATGGCGCACGCCGTCCTTATCGACGAAGCCATCCTCGAAGCTCTTCTTGGCATTGTCCCAGGCGCCGCCGCCCGAGGTCATGGAGATCGCGACGAAGAGGCCGTTGACAATGACCCCGAGAAGCGAGGCGCCGAGCGCCGCGAAGGCCGAGGCCTTGGAGCCCGAGATCAGCAGCACGCCGAAATAGACGACGATCGGTGCGAGAACTGGCAGCAGCGAGGGAATGATCATTTCGCGGATCGCGGCCTTGGTCAGCATGTCCACCGCCCGGCCGTAATCCGGCTTGTCCTTGCCTTCCATGATGCCTGGCTTCTCGCGGAATTGCCGGCGCACTTCCTCCACCACAGCCCCGCCCGCGCGGCCGACCGCCGTCATGGCGATGCCGCCGAAGAGGTAGGGAATGAGACCGCCAAAGATCAGGCCAGCCACCACATAGGGGTTGGAGAGATCGAAGGAGACCTCCTTCACGTCGGCGAAATAGGGAAACTGCGCCGAATTCGCGACGTAATATTTCAGGTCGTAGGAATAGGCGGCGAAGAGCACGAGCGCGCCGAGACCCGCCGAACCGATCGCATAGCCCTTGGTTACGGCCTTGGTCGTGTTGCCCACGGCATCGAGCGCATCCGTTACCTTGCGCACCTCGGGCGGCAGGTGGGACATTTCCGCAATGCCGCCGGCATTGTCGGTGACGGGGCCAAAGGCATCGAGCGCGACGATCATGCCGGCAAGGCCGAGCATGGCCGTAACCGCGATGCCCGTGCCGAAGAGGCCGCCGAGCTGGTAGGTGGCGATGATGCCGGCGACGATGACGATGGCCGGCAGGGCGGTCGATTCCAGCGATACGGCAAGGCCCTGGATGACATTGGTGCCGTGGCCGGTGACCGATGCCTGGGCGATGGAGTTCACCGGGCGCTTGTTGGTGCCCGTGTAATATTCGGTGATGACCACGATGAGCGCGGTAACGATGAGGCCGACCAGACCGCAGATGAAGAGCGAGGTGCCGTTGACGAAGGTGCCCGCCGTTGCCGTTTCCACATTGCCCCAGCCGATGGTGAGCGAGGTTGCCGCGCCAAGGCCGATAATCGAAAGCACGCCGGTTACGATCAGGCCGCGATAGAGCGCACCCATGATCGAATTGTCGGAGCCGAGCTTCACGAAGAAGGTGCCGATGATCGAGGTGAGGATGGAGAAGCCGCAGATCAGCAGCGGATAGAGCATCACGCTGTCTATGACGGCGGTTCCTGCAAAGAAGATCGAAGCGAGAACCATGGTCGCGACGACCGAGACCGCATAGGTTTCGAAAAGGTCTGCGGCCATGCCCGCACAGTCGCCGACATTGTCCCCCACATTGTCGGCAATGGTTGCGGGATTGCGCGGGTCATCCTCCGGAATGCCCGCTTCCACCTTGCCGACGAGGTCGCCGCCGACATCCGCACCCTTGGTGAAAATGCCGCCGCCGAGACGGGCGAAGATGGAGATGAGCGAGGCGCCGAAGCCGAGCGCCACGAGTGCATCCGTGACCTCGCGCGAGCCGCCGGTATGGCCGAGGACAGCGGTCAGGATGTAATAGTAGATCGATACGCCGAGCAGCGCGAGGCCGGCCACGAGAAGACCGGTGATCGCGCCCGACTTGAAGGCGATTTCGAGACCCGCAGCGAGACTATTGGCCGAGGCCTGGGCCGTGCGCACATTGGCGCGAACCGACACATGCATGCCGATGAAGCCCGCAGCCCCGGACAGCACCGCGCCGATCAGGAAGCCGAAGGCGGCTTCGCCCGACAGGAGCAGCCAGGCGACGATGAAGACAAGAACTCCGACGATGGCAATGGTTTTGTACTGGCGCGTGAGATAAGCCTGCGCCCCCTCCCGAATATAGCCTGCGATCTCTTGCATGCGGGCGTTGCCCTGATCGGCGGCAAGCACCGATCGCGTTGCCCAGATGGCATAGACCACCGAAAGCAACCCGCATGCGATAACGCCAAATAGAATGGTCATTTCGCATTGTCCTCCCATAGCGCCGGCGCGTGTGGTCCGGCCGTGAATGCAGGTGGGTTCGGCGCCTCCCACGTCGAGGCCCCCTGCCGCAAGGGAGATTGCGTGCTGGTTAACCCGGCGTCAAGTCCCGTTAACAATATGGAAATATGGGGCTTGCCGTTCCGCAAGCCTGGCACAGGCAAGCCGGCAAAGGGCCGGTTTCAGGCCTTGCGGGCGCGGCGCTCGCCGAGCGCGAGGGCTCCCAGAAGTGCGAGGCAAAGCAGCACGACCGGCCAGATCACCAGATTCATGGCCATCCAGCCGAAGGCCGCGAAAATCTTGCCGGAAGCGAAAGAAGAAAGCGCCACCGTGCCGAAGAGAATGATGTCGTGGAAGCCCTGCACCTTGTCGGCCTCCTCCGGCCGGTAACTGGAGGCGACGATGGCTGTCGAGCCGATGAAGCCGAAATTCCAGCCGAGGCCGAGCAGGATCAGCGCACCCCAGAAATTCCAGAGCTGAATGCCCAGATGGGCGACGATGGCACAGCCGAGCAGGATGACGAGGCCCGCCGCCACGATCCGCTCCGTCCCGAAACGCTGGATGAGCATGCCGGTAACGAAGCTCGGCGCGAACATGGCAAGCACGTGCCACTGGATGCCGAGGGTGGCGAGATCCGGCGAGAAGCCGCAGCCGATCACCATGGCCAGCGGCGCACCCGTCATCATGAAGGTCATCAGCGCATAGGTGGAGATGCCGCAGATCATGCCGGTGAGGAAGCGCTGGGTAAGGATGATCTCCCGCAGCGGCCGGCCGGGCGATGCGGCTGCCTGGGCCGGGGTCACCAGCGGCGGCAGTTTCAGGAAGGAGAGAATGCCGACGGCCAGCAGGCCGAGCGGCACCAGCGCCACGAAGGAACCGGCAAAAAGTACGGGCTCCAGCAGGTTTTTAGCGAGAATCGCGAGCTGGGAACCGACGACGGCGGAAACGATGCCGCCGGCAAGGATCCAGGAGATCGCCTTGGCCTTGAAGAAGGATGGCGAGGCATCGGCAGCGGCGAAGCGGATCTTCTGGGTAAAGCCGGAGGAGAGACCGACAATGGCAAGCGCCAGCGCAAACATCCAGAAATCGGAGCGGTAAAGGGCAAGTGCCGCAAGCGCGCCGCCGCTGGCAAGAGCGAGCCCGCCGAGCATGAAGCTTGCCTGTCGGCCAAAGCGCCGGCTGACAGCCGCGATTGCGACCGCGCCCAGCGCGACCCCGATGTTGAAACCGGTGAGCGGTGCGGTGGCCAGCGACTTGTCGAGACCGAGGAGCTGGTGGCCGGCAAGGCTGCCGACGGCAAAGCTGATCGGCCCGGCCGCGCCGAGGACGGCTTGAGCGGCCGTCAGGACATAGACGTTAAAGCGCGCGGCGCGAAGCTGCCGATCCAGTCCATTCGCTCCGGCATCCATTCGATCCACTCCTGATCCAGGGTCTATTTGCGGGCGGGGTCGCGCACCTGCTTGGCAATCCGGTCGAGAACCGCATTGACGAGCTTCGGCTCCTCGTCTTCGAAGAATGCCTTGGCGATTTCCACATATTCCGTGACGATGACCGGGATCGGAACGTCCTTGCGCTCCAGAAGCTCGAAGACGCCGGCGCGCAGGATGGCGCGCACGGTGCTGTCGATACGCGAGAGGGCCCAGTCGTCCTGCAGCGCGCCCTTGATCAGCGGATCGAGCTTCAACTGGTCACGGACGACACCGGCGACGATGGAGCGGAACCAGGAGGGGTCGGCCTTCAGATAGGTATCGCCATCGATTTCCTGGCCGAGGCGGTGTTCTTCATATTCGGCCACGACCTCCAGTACGCCGCCGCCACCGATATCCATCTGATAGAGGGCCTGGACGGCGGCAAGCCGTGCGGCACCACGCTGGTTGGCGGTCTTGACGGCCGGCGCTGCGGCGGGGGTCTGATCGTCCTTGCCGGTCATGGTCTCAGGCTCCCAGCTTCTTCTTCAGCGCAATCATCGAAAGGGCTGCACGGGCGGCGAAACCGCCCTTGTCCTTTTCGCTGCGCTTCACGCGGGCCCAGGCCTGCGCCTCGTTTTCCACCGTCATGATGCCATTGCCGAGGGCCAGGCTTTCGCTGACGGCGAGATCCATGAGGGCGCGGGAGGATTCGTTGGAGACGATGTCGAAATGATAGGTCTCGCCGCGGATCACCATGCCGAGCGCCACGAAGCCATCATAGCGGGTGCCGCCATTTTCCGCGCCGTCGAGGGCCATGGAGATGGCCGGCGGGATTTCCAGCGCGCCCGGCACGGTCACGATGTCATAGGTGGCACCGGCTTCGTCGAGTGCGGTCTTTGCGCCATCCAGCAGGGCATCGGACATGTCGTCGTAGAAGCGGGCTTCGACAATAAGGATGTGCGGACGGGACGGCTCGGACATGGGGCACCTGAATCTGGAGGAAGGCCGCGGGCAAGGCGACAGGCGGCGGTCAAACCATGCCGGACCGCGATTGGCAAGTGTTTTTCAAGCATAGCTGGAATTTCAAGGCCGCATGGGGCACCAGCGGCCCCAAAATCTCGCCTATCGACAGGTCTTGTGCCAGATTGCATGAATTCGTCTCTGGAAGGGAGCGCCCTATGGATCGCACACGCGTCATCGACCCACGCGAAACCGAGCTGGAAGAATGGAGCCAGGGAAGCCTCTTCGGCGGCAAGGATGCCCGGCTCGGCGCGCTCCTCGGACTGAAGCATCTTGGCATAGGCTATAGCGAGGTGCTGCCGGGCAAGAGCGGCTGTCCCTTCCATAACCATCATGTGGAAGACGAAGTCTTCGTGATCCTGGAGGGCGAAGGCACCTACCGGATCGGCCATGAGCGATTTGCCGTCCGCGCCGGACAGGTGCTCGGGGCGCCGGCGGGCGGGCCGGAGACCGCTCATCAGCTGATCAATACGGGGTCCGTTCCGCTGCGATATCTGGTTATATCCACCAAGGCGGCGACGGAAATCTGCGAATATCCCGACAGCGGGAAGTTTCTTGCCAAGACGCTCGATCCCGAAACCGGCACCTACCGTTTCAACCAGATGGTCAGCGAGACCGAGAGTATCGATTACTGGCATGGGGAGCCCGGGGCCTGAGCCCATGCCAGTTTCCATCGCAACGAGGAAGACATTAACCGTGACAACGCCTGTGATCGAAACGGCCCGGATGCGGCTGCGCGTGGTCGCGCCCGGGGATCTCGAAGCCTATGTGGCGCTCTGGCAGGAGGAATCGGTGCTGCGCTATACGATCGGCACCGCACTGACCCGCGAGACCGCCTGGTCGCGCATCCTGCGCACCACCGGTCACTGGCAGGTCTTCGGCTTCGGCTTCTTCGTAATCGAGGACCGGGAAAGCGGCGCGCTGATCGGCGAAGCGGGCTTTCACGACATGAAGCGGGCGATCAAGCCAAGCCTCGAAGGCACGCTGGAGGCGGGCTGGATGCTTCTGCCGCCCTATCAGGGCAAGGGCGTGGCGGGCGAGGTGATGCAGGCCGCCATCCTTTGGGCGGAAGCGACCTTTCCGGACATGAATTTCTCCGCGATCATCGATCCCGAAAATACGCCGTCACGCACTCTTGCCCGCAAGCTCGGCTTTTCGGAAGGGATTGCGACCGAATATGCCGGTCACCCGACCATCATTTGCCGTAGGCCGGGAATTCGGCAAGCCTTGCGGCATAGCGCGCCATCGTATCCACCTCGAAATTGACCCGGTCGCCCACGCGGCGCTCGCCCCAAGTGGTGACCTCCAGCGTATGGCGGATGAGGAGCACATCGAAATCCGTGCCCTCCACCGCATTGACGGTGAGCGAGGTGCCATCGAGCGCAACAGAGCCCTTGGGCGCGACGAAGCGGGCGAGATGGGCGGGGGCGCGCAGCGTGTAACGCACCGCATCGCCTTCCGGCTTGATCGAAAGGATTTCCGCCGTCCCGTCCACATGGCCGGAGACGAGATGGCCGCCCAGCTCGTCGCCGATCTTCAGCGACCGTTCGAGATTGACCCTCGTGCCCGGCTGCCAGCCGCCGATGGTGGTGAGACGCAGCGCCTCCTCCCAGGCCTCCACCTCGTACCAGCGCTCGGCGCTGCCCTTTTCCGGAAGGGCGGTGACCGTCAGGCAGGTGCCCGCATGGGAAATGCTGGCGCCCATGTCGATCCCGGCCGGATCATAGGCAGTCCGGATCCTGAGGCGCACCCCTTGCGCAAGTGGCTCGACGCTGTCGACGGTTCCGACATCGGTGACAATTCCGGTAAACATCAGCGGTCTCTTTCGTAGTGGAAGGCCCGGTCGGGGCCGAAGTTTTCCGTGCGCAGGAGGCGAAAGCCGGCAGGCATATGGGTGCGAGTAAGCGGCGCGGCAATACCGTTCGCTCCGATTTCACCGGGACCTTCGAAAAGGAGGATGCGATCGACGAGATCGGCATCGAGGAAGAGCCGGGTAGCCTTTGCCCCGCCCTCGACGAGCAGCGAGGACAGGCCCTCCTCCGCCATGCGCGCCAGGATGTCCGGGAGCCCGGCTCCACCCGTATCCTCCAGCAGCGTCAGCGGCACGCGGTCTGCAGAGAGCCGGAGTCTGGAATGGGCCGGCAGTGACACGTTGCGCCCCAGCACGAAGCGATGCGGCGACCGGTTTTCCAGACCCGGCAGGCGCACGTCGAGCAGGGGATCATCGGCCAGCGCTGTGCCGGCGCCGACGAGGATCGCATCTATTTCGGCGCGCAGCGCATGCACCTGGGCGCGGGCGAGCGGGCCGGTGATCGCCACCTGCCCCTCCCCCTTGCGCCCGATCATGCCATCGGCGGAAACGGCAAGCTTCAGCGTGACATGCGGGCGTTTCTTCGTCTGGCGCATAAGATAGCCGGCAAGGACCGCCCTGCCCTCTTCCGCGCACAGGCCGGTTTCGACGGCAATTCCCGCCGCCTCGAGCATGGCAAGGCCCCGCCCGCTGACGCGCTGATCCGGATCGGTAACCGATACAACGACGCGGGCGACGCCAGACGCAATCAGCGCATCGGCGCAGGGAGGCGTCTTGCCATGGTGGGAACAGGGTTCGAGCGTGACATAGGCGGTCGCGCCGCGGGCCTTCGCCCCCGCTTCCGCCAGCGCCTGGGTTTCCGCATGGGGCCGCCCGCCAAGGGCCGTGATGCCGCGGCCGACGATCGCGCCATCGACGACGATAAGGCAGGCAACCGAGGGATTGGTGCCGGTGAGGCCCGTGTGCCAGCGCGCGAGCCTCAGCGCCGCGCCCATGAAGCGCTGGTCATCCGAGGCGGCCATGATCAGTGCCCGAGGCCCGGATCGCGGGCGATCTTGGCATTGATTTCCTCGATGACCTTTTCGAAATCCTCCGCATGGGAGAAATCGCGATAGACCGAGGCGTAACGGACGAAGGCCACATCATCGAGGCTTTTGAGCGCTTCGAGCACCTGAAGGCCGATCTGTTCGGAGGAGATTTCCACCTCGCCCGAGCTTTCCAGCCGCCGCACGATGCCCGATACGGCGCGCTCGATGCGGTCCCGCTCGACGGGCCGCTTGCGCAGCGCGATCTCAAAGGAGCGGACCAGTTTTTCCCGGTCGAAGGGCACCTTGCGGCCGGTCTTCTTCAGCACCATAAGCTCGCGCAGCTGCACCCGCTCGAAGGTGGTGAAGCGGCCGCCGCAATCGGGGCAGATCCGCCGGCGGCGGATGGAGGAACCGTCCTCGGCGGGCCGGGAGTCCTTCACCTGGGTATCCTCAGATCCGCAATAGGGGCAGCGCATTCCAATCCTCGCAAAATGAAAACGGGTGAAAAAGGGTCACCCCTTTTCCACCCGAAATCGCTGAATGACAAGCCCTTAGAGGTAGGGATACATGGGGAAGCGATCGGTCAGCGAGACCACCTTCGAGCGCACGCCTGCCTCGACGGCGGCATTGCCTTCGTCGGAGTTTGCAGCCTTCAGGCCGTCGAGCACTTCGATGATCAGGTTGCCGATTTCGCGGAATTCCGCTTCCTTGAAGCCACGGGTCGTGCCGGCCGGGGTGCCGAGACGGATGCCCGAGGTGACGAAGGGCTTTTCCGGGTCGAAGGGAATGCCGTTCTTGTTGCAGGTGATGTAGGCGCGGCCGAGGGCAGCTTCCGCCCGCTTGCCGGTTGCGTTCTTCTTGCGAAGGTCAACGAGCATCAGGTGGTTGTCCGTGCCGCCGGAGACGATGTCGAGGCCGCCGGCCACGAGGGTTTCGGAGAGCGCCTTCGCGTTCTTCACGATCTGGGCGGCATAGTCCTTGAATTCCGGCTTCAGCGCTTCGCCGAAGGCCACGGCCTTGGCGGCGATGACATGCATCAGCGGACCGCCCTGGAGGCCCGGGAAGACGGCCGAGTTGAACTTCTTCGCCAGTTCCTCGTCATTGGTGAGGATCATGCCGCCGCGCGGACCGCGGAGCGACTTGTGGGTCGTGGAGGTCGCGACGTGGCAGTGCGGGAACGGCGACGGATGCTGGCCACCGGCAACGAGGCCCGCAATGTGGGCCATGTCGACCATCAGATAGGCGCCAATGGAATCGGCGATCTCGCGGAATCGCTTCCAGTCCCAGGTGCGGGAATAGGCGGTGCCGCCGGCGATGATCAGCTTCGGCTTGAACTTCTCGGCCTTGGCGGCGACATCGTCCATGTCGAGCTGGTGGTCTTCGGCGCGCACGCCATAGGAAACCACATTGAACCACTTGCCGGACATGTTGACCGGGGAGCCGTGGGTCAGGTGACCGCCGGAGTTCAGGTCGAGTCCCATGAAGGTGTCGCCCGGCTGCAGCAGCGCCAGGAACACGGCCTGGTTCATCTGCGAACCGGAATTCGGCTGGACGTTGGCGAAGTTGACGCCGAACAGCTTCTTGGCGCGCTCGATGGCCAGCTCTTCGGCAATATCCACGAACTGGCAGCCGCCATAGTAGCGCTTGCCCGGGTAGCCTTCGGCATATTTGTTGGTCATGATCGAGCCCTGTGCTTCCAGCACGGCGCGCGAGACGATGTTCTCGGAGGCGATCAGCTCGATTTCATGGCGTTGACGGCCAAGTTCCTTCTCGATCGCGCCGAAGATTTCCGGATCGGCATCGGCAAGCGTGCGGGAGAAGAAGACGTCGGTGTTACCAGAGGTCATGAATGGGGCTCCTAAGCTGGAAGTGCGCGGGAATGGGTCTTAACGCCCGCCAGTGGCAAGGGCAAGACGAAGAGCGACATTTGGTGCGCCAACTACGCTTCGCCCCCGGGCAAGGCCATCAAAACGACGAAAGCCGCGTCCGGGGACGCGGCTTTTGTGATGATTCATGTTTTTTGCAGCGCCCTTACTGGGCGGCCTGCTCGATGCCGGTCGTCGTCTGCAGGGCCAGTTCGGCATTGCCATCCAGCTGGTAGATGTCGTCGCGGAACTGGACCACCCGGTCCTTGGCCGACCAGGCGGTGATGTAGACGAAATAGACCGGAACAGGCTGCGTGAGCTTGATCGGCGTGTTGACGCGGCTTTCAATGACGCGCTCGATCTGCTGGCGGCTCCAGCCGGGCGTGTCGCGAAGCAGCCAGGTGGAAAGGTCACGCACGTTCTGCACGCGCACGCAGCCGGAGGATTCGAAGCGGGCGAGCTTGTTGAACAGGCCCTGCTGCGGCGTGTCGTGCATGTAGACGCTGAACTCGTTGTAGAAGTTGATCTTCGTCGAGGCCATGGCGTTGATCTTGCCCGGGTCCTGGCGGAACTCGTAGGGCGGTGCCTTGGGCGCGTTCCAGTCCACCGTTTCCGGCGGAATTTCATTGCCCTTTCCATCGATGAGACGGATGTTGTTGCGCGTCAGATAGGTCGGGTCCTTGCGCATCAGCGGCACGATGTCCTTCTCGACAATCGAGCGCGGCGCAATCCAGTAAGGATTGAGGATGACCTCGTAGATCTTCGAGTTGAGGATCGGCGACGGGCGGGAAATACGGCCGACGATGGCGGTGTTGCGGAGCACGACGCGGCCATTTTCCACCGCCTCGATATAGGCAGCCGGAATATTGACCATGACATAGCGCTGGCCGAGATCGCCCGACATGGACTGGACGCGCACCAGGTTGGTGTTCAGCTGCTGCAGGCGCACATCCGCCGGAATGTTCAGCGCCTTGACCGTGAATTCGCCGAGAACGCCGTCTTCCGGCAGGCCGTGGCGGGCCTGGAAGCGCTTGACGGCGCCATCCACGTAGGAATCGAAGGCATCGGAAAGGCCCGCATTGCGCGGCAGGTCGCCCGAGACCATCAGGCGCTGGCGCAGGACCGGAACGAGGGGATCGACCACGCCGATCTGCAGGCGCTGGCCCTGGGGCACGACCTGCGGCCAGCCGCCGGCGGCAACGATCTGCTGATATTCGAGAATGGCCTGCTGGATGTTCGGCACCGATTCCGGCCCGAGGATCGGGTTGTTCGACTTGACCGCGGCGGCCGTGCGCGAGGCATTGTTCGCATCGAACTGGTCGTCCCAGTTGCCACGACGCGGCGCATTGATCACATCGTCGAACGCCGACTGGGCGTAGGCAGGCAAGGCAACCGATGCAAGGCCGGCACCAATCGCCGAGCGCAGGAACGTGCGCCGGTCAAGGGTTGCGTCATCCTTCACATTAGACATAATCCACCACCGTCATTCTTCACCATGTCCCGAACCCTTGCCGTACCATCTCATGGTTAACAAATGGAAACGCCGGGGGAACAATCTTCGGGAGCGCTTGTGCGCCAAGCCTCAGCACGCTTCAACGAGCGAGCGTGCCCTCAGGCTCCACTCACAAAGCAATATGGCCAATTCGTGTCCCAAAAGACACAACTTATCGCCGCTGACGGTTTCGTGATCGCTAGAGATTGATGATTGCCCCCGCGCCTCCCCCTCTCGGCACCGCCATCAACGACGAAGGACCGGACGTGCAGGGGACACGTCCGGCCTTCAGGAGGTCATGCGTCATGAAGCGTCCCGGTAGCCCGGGATGTGCTGTGGGCTTGTCAGCGATCAGAGGCGATAGAGGATCTGATCGTTCCAGAAACGGTCCAGACGCTGCAGCAGCTTGTTCATCTGCGTGAATTCGTCCGTGCCGATACCGCCGACTTTCTGAATGGAACCGATGTGGCGCTCATAGAGCTTGGCAACGGTTTCGGCGATTTCGCGTCCTTCATCCGTCAGGCTGATGCGGACCGAGCGGCGGTCGACGCGGGAGCGCTGATGGTTGATGAAGCCGAGGTCAACCAGCTTCTTGACATTGTAGGAGACGTTGGATCCGAGATAGTAACCACGGGAGCGCAGCTCGCCGGCGGTCAGTTCCGAATTGCCGATGTTGAACAGCAGCAGCGCCTGGATGGCGTTCACGTCGCTGCGGCCCTGACGGTCGAATTCGTCCTTGATCACGTCCAGGAGACGGCGGTGCAGCCGCTCGACGAGGTGCAGGGATTCCATGTAGAGGGAGCGGATGGTGTCGTCCTGTACGGACATGCCAGGCGCTGCCGCCTGCGGCTTCAGTTTCGTGTTCATGGTCTGCCTCACTGTTTGTTTGGCGGTTGTTTTGTTTGTTTCCCGCCTTGTAAGCCAACCTAGCGAACACCCATAAAATTCTACTTAAAACCCAGCCTTAACAGCCCCTTACCAAAGCCGGCCTTCGTTTCAGGGTGAATCAACCCTTACCTGCCGCATGCGCCGGCGCCTGAGGAACAGCGACAGCCGGAAGGCCGCGTAGAGCGCCATGATCACCCCGTTCATCATCACGATCAGCCAGTTCGTGCCGAAGATCTCCGGCCAGACCGTATACATCACGATCTGCCCGCCGGCCGCGATGACCCAGACCACCGGCCCCCAGGACGAGGTGAGCCAGAGGCCCAGCGCGGCGACAGGAAAGAGCACGGCGAGCGATGAGGCTGCCACCTTCCAGGGAAGGTTCAGCAGGTCGAAGCGAGCCCTGCCGCCCAGCAGATAGCCGGTCAGAAGCCCCCAGTACTGGATGCCGAAAATGAGACAGGCAAGCGCGACCAGCCGGAGAAACAGCATGAAGCCGATATCGAGCAGCGAGCGCTTGGGCGGGGTGAGTGAATCAGGGTCCATGGGCCAAGCCTACAGGCAACGCCCGCCTGCTTCCAGACAGCGCAGGCGATTGTGCCATATTGCGCCCATGCCTCCCGGGGATTAGAGCGGAGGAAACGCAAAGGATCCGAAACGCCGTCATGGCGCGGAGCGGAAAAGGATGCACTCCATGCAGGACAAGACCCATCTCGTGGACGAAATCACCGGCCATCGCCGCATGCGGCGCAACCGCAAGGCCGACTGGACGCGGCGCCTCGTGCAGGAGAACCGGCTGACCGTCGATGACCTGATCTGGCCGATCTTCGTCATTCCCGGCCAGAATATCGTCGATCCCATCGCCGCCATGCCTGGCGTGAACCGGATGACCGTCGACCGGGCGGTAGAGGCCGCCCGCGAGGCTGCCGATCTCGGCATTCCCGCCATCGCCACCTTTCCCAACATAGAGATGCATCTGCGCGACGAGACCGGCTCCAATGCGCTTGAGGCGAACAATCTGATCAACCAGGTGACAGAGGCGATCAAGAAGGCCGTGCCGAATATCGGCATCATCACTGACGTGGCGCTCGATCCCTTTACCAGCCACGGCCATGACGGGATCCTGCGCGGCAACGAGATCGTCAATGACGAGACGGTGGAGCAGATCTGTCGTGCCGCCGTGCTGCAGGCCGATGCGGGCTCCGACATCATTGCGCCGTCCGAAATGATGGACGGCCGCATCGGTGCGATCCGCCGTGCGCTCGATGCCGCCGGGCACCAGTCGGTCGGCATCATGTCCTATGCGACGAAATTCGCCTCCGGCTTCTACGGCCCCTATCGCGAGGCGATTTCGACGGGCGGCCTGCTGAAGGGGGACAAGAAGAGCTATTACATCGACCCCGCCAACGGCACCGAAGCGATCCGCGATGCGGCGCTCGACGTGGAGGAAGGGGCGGACATGCTGATGGTGAAGCCCGGCCTTCCCTATCTGGATATCTGCTGGCGCATCAAGGAAGCCTTCGGCATTCCCACCTTCGCCTATCAGGTCTCCGGCGAGTATACCCAGGTGAAGGCAGCGGCAATGAATGGCTGGATCGACGGCGAGCGGGTGATGATGGAAACCCTGCTCTGTTTCAAGCGCGCCGGCTGCGACGGCATTCTCACCTATTTCGCCCCGGAGGTCGCCCGCATCCTCGCCCGGGCCTGAGTTCCCTCTCCCCTCCCCGTGAAAAAGCGGGGAGGCTTTTTTCCAGTTGAATCCGCTTCTGGCACACCCATATGTTTGATGTGACACATATGCAGGAGAAAGCCATGAGCACCGCACCGCAGACCGGCGACTATGTCAGCGAATCCGCCTTCCGGGGAACGCTGGCGCGGCGCGTCTTCGCCTTTCTCATCGATTACGTCATCCTTGGCCTGCTGCTGCTCCTGGCGGGGGTTCTCGTCTTCTTTCTCGGTATCCTCACCCTCGGGCTTGCCTGGTTCATCTATCCCGTGCTCGGCGTGCTGACCGCAATGCTCTATTTCGGCATGACCGTGGGCGGCGAAAACCAGGCGTCACCCGGCATGCGCATGATGGGCCTCGTTCTGGTGCAGCAGAACGGGCGTCCGATCGATTTCTTCACGGCAATCGTTCACCTTGTGCTGTTCTGGCTGTTCAATTCGGTTCTCACACCGCTCGTACTGCTCGTTGCGCTCTTTACAAATCGCAATCGCCTGTTGCATGACCTGCTTCTCGGTACGGCCATGGCGGATCGCTCCGCCTATCACGCCCCCGCATGATTTTTGTTCAAAGCTTTTTTAATTAAGAGATTCTTGACGGTATGGAGTTGACCTTTCCTGTAGTTCGGCAATTCTGGGTGCGTGGATGCCCTCCTGACGTGAGGCCGGGTATATGAATACACAGACAGCGCCTTCGCCACAGTTTTACCTGACGGCTCCTGCCGCCTGTCCGTATTTGCCCGGGGAAACGGAACGCAAGGTCTTCACCCATCTGGTCGGCCCGCGTGCGGCCGACATGAACGATCTCCTGACGCAGGGCGGCTTTCGCCGCTCGCAGAACATTGCCTACCGCCCGGCCTGCGAGGCCTGCCGGGCCTGCGTTTCGGTGCGCATTCTCGCCCATGAATTCCAGCCGGCGCGCTCCATGCGGCGCAACATGGCGATGAATGCGGATCTGGTGGGGATCGAAACCGCGGCGCGTCCCTCCGCCGAACAGTTCTCCCTCTTCCGCGCCTATCTCGACGACCGCCATCAGAAGGGCGGCATGTCCGACATGTCCAGCCTCGATTACGCCGTCATGGTCGAGGATACGCATGTGAACACGCGCGTCATAGAATATCGCATCCGGACCGAGGGTTCCGGCATCGGGGCCAAGGGCGAGCTGGTGGCCTGTGCGCTGACCGACCTCATGGGCGACGGGCTTTCCATGGTCTATTCCTTCTTCAACCCGGCCCATGAACGCCGCTCGCTCGGCACCTTCATGATCCTTGATCATATCCGCAGGGCCAGGGCCATGGGTCTTCCCCATGTTTATCTGGGCTACTGGGTTAAAGGCTCGCGCAAGATGGATTACAAGACGCGCTTCCAGCCGCAGGAACATCTGCTCGCCACCGGCTGGGAGCTGTATCATCCCCCTGCCGATTCCGCCGCGGATAGTTGAATTGCCCCTGCTGACACCCCACAGAAAAGGCCTGCTGATCACCTTCATCGGCGGGCTTGCCCTCTCCTTCGACGTGCCTCTCGTGCGCCTTTCCGGCGGAACCGCCTGGCAGGTAATCGCGCTGCGCTCGGTGATGACCTTTGTCGCCGCCCTCCTGATTTTCGGCGCCCTGCGGCTTTTCACCCGGCAGCGGCCGGTGCTGGTGCCGGGTCGCTGGGCGGCGCTGGCGGGCATCTTCTACGGCATTTCCACGATCTTCTTTCTCGGTGCGGTGTTCCACACCTCCACCGCCAATGTCGTCTTCATCATCGCCTTCAATCCCATGTTTGCGGCGCTGGCCTCCTGGCTCGTTCTCGGCGAACGCCCCTCGCCGCTTACGCTTCTCACCATGGCGATCATGATCGTCGGGGTTGGCGTGATCGTGCAGGGCAGCCTGGAAGGCGGCCATCTCTTCGGCGACCTGCTGGCCATGGGCGCGGCGCTGCTTCTCGCCGGGGCCATCACCATAGGCCGGGCCACCCGCCAGGAGATGGGCTTCGTGCCGCTGATCGGCGCGATCCTGCCCGCGCTGATCGCCGGGGTCTTTGCCTGGCCCGAGGGCTTTTCGCTGCCCGATCCACTCTGGCTGGCGCTTGACGGCGTGGTCATGATCCCGCTCGCCTTCTTCTGCCTCGCCACCGGCCCGCGTTACCTGAAGGCCGCCGAGGTCGGCATGTTCTATCTCCTCGAAACGGTGCTTGCGCCCGTCTGGGTCTGGATCGTCTTTTCGGAAGTGCCCACCACCCAGAGCCTCGTCGGCGGCGTGATCATCACCCTTGCGCTGATTGCCTATTCCGCGACCCAGATGCGGGGACGTGGGGAAGCGTAGTGTAGAGACGGCTGTTGCATTAAGGCACGCTTGATGTTGTAACTTCGTTACAACACGAGGAAAGCCATGAGGGTGACCATTCGAAAAATCGGTAACTCGGAGGGCGTGATCATCCCAAAAGACGTTCTTCAGGGGCTTGGCCTGAAGACGGGCGATACCCTTCAGCTGAAGGCTGAGGATGGCAAGATCAAACTCGAGCCCATGGGAACCGATCTCTCCCGGCAACTGGAAGCCGCACGGATCGGCATGCAGAAATAAAAGATCGCTCTGCGCGAACTGGCCAAGTGATGATTTTCCTGGACCGGCAGGCCGTCGATATCCTCCATGACGAACAGCTGGAAGAGCATGGCGGCCGGGCCGGACTTAAGGATGAGAATGCTCTGGAGGCCGCGCTTGCCCGGCCTTTGAACAAGCCGGCCTATGGATCGCCTGACCTCTTCACTCTGGCGGCAACCTATCTGTACGGGATCGTGCGCAACCACCCTTATGGGGACGGCAACAAGCGGACGGGTTTTCTGGCGGCCTTCACATTTCTCTATGTCAACGGATATCTGATAGAGGCGGACCAGGGAACGGTGATCGAATTCGTCCTGTCGGTGGCGGCTGGCGAAATTGACGAGGAAGGGGCAACCCTATTCCTCGCCGATCATTGCGTGCCGCTGGAGAGCTGAACCGGATCAACCGGTAAATCGGCCGCTTTTCGGGAAGCCCTTCGGTACGGTGCGGCCGGCACCGGCGCGGTCGCCCAGCCATTCGATCAGTTCGTCCTTCGACCGGGTGAAGCTGCGCCCGGCGCTGTCTTCCCAGGACAGACCTTCGGCCATCACGAAGCACTTGATGTCGGACACGCCGCCATCCTTGTAGCGCTGCAGGCGCACGCCCTTGCCGCGGGTCATTTCCGGCACCTGGTTCAGCGGGAAGACCAGCATCTTGCGGTTCTCGCCCACGATGGCCGCGTGGTCGCCCTTTACCGCCACGACGAGCTTTGCCTCGTCGGGCATGGAAACATTCATGATCTGCTTGCCCTTGCGGGTGTTGGCGACCATTTCGGTTTCAGCGACGATGAAGCCGTTGCCGGCGGCGGAGGAGAGCAGCAGCTTGCGCTGCGGATCATGCACGAAGGCGGTGAGCACGTCCTGGTCGTTTTCCATGTCCACCATCACGCGCAGCGGCTCGCCATGGCCGCGACCGCCCGGCAGCTTGTCGGCGCCGAGCGTATAGGCCTTGCCGCCGGTGGTGACGATGAGGATCTTGTCCGTGGTCTGGGCCGGGAAGGCCACCTTCAGCGCATCACCTTCCTTGAAGGCCAGCGTCGACGTGTCGGCAATATGCCCCTTCAGCGCGCGGATCCAGGCCTTTTCGGAAATGACGATCGTGACCGGCTCCTTCTCGATCATCGCCTGGCTGATCGCATCGTCATCGGCCTCGGGCGCCTCGGCAAAGACGGTGCGGCGCTTTCCGAGCTCCGTAGCCTTGGCGTATTTCTTCTTGACCTCGCCGATCTCCCAGCTCACGGCCTGCCACAGCTTGTCGTCGGAGGCGAGCAGCGCCTCGATCTCTGCCTTCTCCTTGGAAAGCTGGTCGAATTCCGTGCGGATCTCGAATTCCTCAAGCTTGCGCAGCGAGCGCAGGCGCATGTTGAGGATGGCCTCGGCCTGTACGTCAGTCAGGTTGAAGCGCGCCATCAGCACGGGCTTCGGCTCGTCCTCTTCCCGGATGATGCGGATCACCTCATCGAGATTGAGATAGGCGACCAGGAGGCCACCGAGAATCTCAAGCCGCCGGTCAATGGCCGCGAGCCGGTGGCGGGAGCGGCGGATCAGCACATCCTTGCGGTGCGCCAGCCATTCCAGAAGCACCTCGTTCAGCGCCATCACCCGGGGAATGCGCCCCATGGAGAGGACGTTCATGTTCAGGGGAATGCGGTTTTCCAGCTCGGTAAGGCGGAAGAGCGATTCCATCAGCAGCGTTGCATCGACCGTCCGGCTCTTCGGCACGAGCACGATGCGCACGTCTTCGGCTGACTCATCGCGAATGTCTTCCAGCAGCGGAAGCTTGCGGGCAACGAGCAGCTCGGCGATCTTTTCGATCAGGCGCGACTTCTGCACCTGGAAGGGGATTTCGGTGACAACGATCTGGTAGCCGCCGCGGCCGAGATCTTCCGTCTGCCACTTGGCGCGCACGCGAAAGCCGCCGCGGCCGGTCTTGTAGGCCTCGATGATCGACTGCCTGTCATCGATAATGATGCCGCCGGTCGGCAGATCCGGGCCGGGAATGAACTCGACCAGCTTCTCCACCGTCGCATCGGGATGCTTGATCAGGTGCAGGGCGGCATCGCAGATTTCATGCACGTTGTGCGGCGGGATCGAGGTTGCCATGCCGACCGCGATACCCGAGGCGCCATTGGCCAGCAGGTTCGGGAAGGCGCCGGGGAGCACGACGGGTTCCTCGTCCTCCTCGTTATAGGTCGGACGGAAATCGACGGCATCCTGGTCGATCCCTTCGAGCAGCAGCACGGCCACATCCGTCATGCGCGCTTCGGTGTAACGATAGGCGGCGGCGCTGTCGCCGTCGATATTGCCGAAATTGCCCTGCCCGTCGACGACGGGATAGCGCTGGGAGAAATCCTGCGCGAGGCGCACCAGCGCATCATAGACCGACTGGTCGCCATGCGGGTGGAACTTACCGATCACGTCGCCGACGATACGGGCGCATTTCTTGTGGGCGACATTGGGCCGGACTCCCATCTCGCTCATGGCATGGATGATTCGGCGATGCACGGGCTTGAGGCCATCGCGCACGTCGGGCAGCGCGCGGTGCATGATGGTCGACAGCGCATAGGCCAGGTAGCGCTCCTCGAGCGCGGCCTTCAGGTCAACCGGCAGGATATTGTCGTCGTCCCCGCCCCCGGGCGGCAATAGTTCTTTTCCCATGATGTGCTGGTTAAAGGACAATTGATTCCACGGCAAGGAAAGAGCCCCGCCGTTTTGTGGAAATTCCGCCCGAAAGCGCTGCAAACGCGGCCTTTTTGCAAAGTTTTTGCCGAAGGCGCGCTTTGCAGCGGAACGGTCATTACCCTGTCACATTTGCTGTGGAGGTGTTCCACCGGAACGAGGCGAAGGTGCAACCGGATATTAACCCGGGAATATTTTTATGCCTCACACCCTACCCCTCCCTGCACCGCAGCCTGCAAAACGGCTATGGTCGCGCCATGCCGCCGGAACCCGCCGGTTCCAGTTACTTAGAAAAGGACGACGTTCCATGACGAAACACTCCCTCCGTCTTGCCCTTGCGAGCACGACCTTCCTTGCCTTTGCCGGCTCTGCCTTCGCTCTGGATGGCGATGCTTTCCTGGCAGCAATCAACAAGTCCTATGAAACGAGCGGCGGCAAGGTGACGGCCGAAAAGATCGAGGTGGACGGAGCCGACGTCGTCATGACCGGCCTGACCTATACCCCGCCCGGCGCCGAAGCCAAGCCTGTCAAGGTGGGGGATGTAAACTTCACCAACGTGGAAGAAGACGACTCCGGGAACTACACCGTCGAGAACATCACCTTCCCCGACATCAACAGCACGGACAAGGATACTACCGTTACGGCGACCGGCCTGTCGCTCTCCGGCGTCTTCATTCCGGCCGACCCGGCTGCCAAGTCGATCGACTCGCTGGCCCCGTTCGAAAGCGCCAATTCCGGCAAGATCACGGTCAGCGAGAAGGGCAAGGAAGTCTTCTCGCTGGATAGTCTCGAAGCGACCGCCACGGTGCGTGAGGACGAAAGCGGCGTGGATTACAGCTGGAAGGCTGCCGGCATGAAGGCGGACCTTTCCGAAAACCCCGATCCGAAGACCAAGGATGCGGTGGAAAAGCTCGGCCTGCAGACCGTCGAGGGCGATTTCGAGATCGGCTCCTCCTGGACGCTGGACAAGGGCACGATGGCAATCGACGCCATTTCGCTCGACCTCAAGAATGTCGGCAAGCTGAAGATCGCCGCAAGCATTTCCGGCCTGACGCTCGACCTCATCCAGAAGCTTGAGGAAACCAGCAAGCAGATGAACGATCCGGCAACGAAGGATGCCGCCGGCCTGCAGTTCATGGGCCTCATGCAGCAGCTCACCTTCGACAGCGCCGAAATCCGCTTTGACGACGCCTCGATCACCAAGCGCGCGCTGGATTATGCCGGCCAGCAGCAGGGCGTGACCGGCCAGCAGCTGGCGGAATCGCTGAAGGCCATGGCGCCGATGATGCTTGCGCAGCTCAACGTGCCGGAACTCCAGAACGCGGTTTCCTCCGCCGTTTCCGCCTACCTGGATGATCCGAAGAGCTTCACCGTTTCCGCCAAGCCCTCCGCCCCGGTCGCCTTCCCGATGATCATGGGCGCCGCCATGGGCGCACCGAACACCGTCCCGCAGATGCTGGGCGTGAAGGTTACGGCGAACGACTGATCCGGGTTCGCCTCATCTGAAACGTGCAACGGCCCGGCGGCAATGCCGGGCCGTTTTCTATTGTGACTTCTCCTCAGCGCCTTGCGGCCCAATCGATATTCCTGGTCGAGAACATGGTAACCGCGACCGTGATGAAGGCAATGATCGAACCGGCAAGAAGCGCGAAATCCTCCTCTTTCATCAGCAGGTAGAGGAGACCATAACTGACGGCAAGAACCGCAGCGAGCACCATTCCGTAGCGCCGCCTGCCCACCAGTGTCGCTCCATAGAGGCCGATCAGGGCCGTGGTTGCTGCCGAACCGATCAGATAGGCGAGCCCGAACCCGAGATGTTCGCCAAGGCCCAGCAGAAGCAAATAGAACACGCCGATGGCCGATCCGGTGAGAACGTACTGAACGGCGTAGACCCGCTGCCTTGCCCTTATCGCAAGCAGAAAGACGGAGAAGAAGGTGACCACGAAGAAGCCGAAGGCATATTTCAGCGTGCGGGTGATCTCCTGGTAGAAGCCAACGGGCTCCACGAGGCCGACCGACATCATGCTATCGCGCAGCGGCAGAGCAGTAGACTGGTGCATCTTGCCAATACCTCGGGCGAGATAGGGGATCTTCCAGTCGGCCGTAAATCCGCTCTCTGATACGGACTGGCGTTCTGGCAGGGTGAAGCCTTCGAATCCGGGATGGGGCCAGTCGCCATGGACGGATAGCGCGGTAGTCTGCCCGGCGGGCGCGACCGAGAAGCGACCCGAACCGTTGAGTTCCAGCGTCACGCCATAGGCGAAGCCATTCCGGAGGGATTGGAGATCGATCGGCACGGAAATTCCGCTACCGTTGTCGTTTTCGTCAGGTACGGGTTTCAGGGCATCCCCCAGGCCGGGCTCGAAAGGCTTGGGCGCCCCGCCTCCAACCGTCACCGATGTGTCCGAGCGGATCCCTTTCGTATCAGAAATGCCGAGAACAAGGCGGGACCTTGCCCAGTCCAGGGGCTCGGAAACCGTCTGCAACTCCAAAAGCGTGGATGGGCTGAACCGGCCCTCCAGCCTGATTTGAGATTTGTAGACCGGGGTGGAGTAGATGGAGAGGGTTCGGCTTTCCACGCCCAGCGCAGCCTTTGCCTCCAGCGTGTCGGGCATCAGGATAACTGGCGAAGCATCTGAGCCGGTCGGAAGTGGTCTCAGCTTCGGCACGACGATGTAGGGACCGTTGATCTTCTGTGCGCCGCCCCAGCCAAGAGCGATGCGGGAGGCGACATCTGCGGCCCGCTCGGCCCTTTCGTCTGCCAGCATCGTCAGCCAGATCATCGGCACCATCAGCACAACGGACAGAATGCCGATGAGAAAAAGTCCGCCGCCGGGCGTGGAAAAGAAGCCGCCTGCCACTTGAAGGGCGCGGCTGGCAGTGGTTTCGTCTTGCCCGGCGCTGTCGCCGGACATGGCTATCGTACCCTCTTCAGAATCTGTCATGTGGCTCCCCAAAATGCTGTTTCGCACGCGAGAAGCCTGTTCCGGGAAAAGGGCGGAAAAAGCCCGGAAAGATGGCTCCTCCCGGGAAATACCATGGCAAGAAAAAACCCGGCACGCTGGCCGGGTCCTTCCTGTTCGGTCGATGACCGGGATCAATCCTTCTTCGCGTTCGGCACGACGCGGAGTGCCAGTTCGCGCAGCTGCGCCGGCGTTGCCGGTGCAGGCGCGTTCATCAGCAGGTCCTGTGCCTGCTGGTTCATCGGGAACAGCGAAATTTCGCGCAGGTTCTTCGCACCGACGAGCAGCATGACCACGCGGTCGATGCCGGCCGCCATGCCGCCATGCGGCGGGGCACCGTACTGGAAGGCGCGGTAGAGGCCGCCGAAGCGATCTTCCACGTCCTGCTGCGAGAGGCCGACCTTTTCGAAGGCCTTGACCATCAGTTCCGGCGACTGGTTACGGATTGAGCCCGAGGCGATTTCGAAGCCGTTGCAGACCATGTCGTACTGGTAGGCCTTGATCGTCAGCGGATCCTGGTTTTCCAGCGCGTCCATGCCGCCCTGGGGCATGGAGAAAGGGTTATGGGCGAAATCGACCTTCTTCTCGTCCTCGTTCCACTCGTAGAAGGGGAAGTCGACGATCCAGCACAGTTCGAACCGGTCGCGGTCGACGAGGTTCAGCTCCTCGCCGGCGCGGGTGCGGGCTTCGCCGGCGAACTTGTAGAACTTGGCGGGATCGCCGGCGACGAAGAAACAGGCATCACCATCGCCGAGGCCGAGCTGGGTGCGGATCGCATCGGTGCGTTCTTCACCGATGTTCTTGGCGAGCGGGCCGGCGCCCTCGAGCTTTTCGCCCTCCTTGCGCCAGAAGATATAGCCGAGGCCGGGCTGACCCTGGCTCTGCGCCCACGCATTCATGCGGTCGCAGAAGGCGCGGGAGCCGCCGGTCTTTGCCGGGATGGCCCAGACTTCAACCTTCGGGTTGGAGGCGATCATGTTGGCGAAAACCTTGAAGCCCGAGCCGGCGAAATGCTCGGTGACCGCTTCCATGACGATCGGGTTGCGCAGGTCCGGCTTGTCGGAACCATACTTGCGGATGGCATCGTCATAGGCGATGCGCGGGAAGGTCTGGGTGACCGGCTTGCCTTCGGCAAACTGCTCGAACACGCCGCGCATGACAGGTTCCATCGTGTTCCAGACGTCTTCCTGCTCGACAAAGCTCATCTCGAGGTCGAGCTGGTAGAACTCGCCCGGCAGACGGTCGGCGCGCGGATCTTCATCGCGGAAGCAGGGAGCAATCTGGAAATAGCGGTCGAAGCCGGCCACCATCAACAGCTGCTTATACTGCTGCGGCGCCTGCGGCAGGGCGAAGAACTTGCCCTCGTGGATGCGGCTCGGCACGAGGAAGTCGCGCGCGCCTTCCGGCGAGGAGGCAGTCAGGATCGGCGTGGAATATTCGGCAAAGCCGATCTCGCCCATGCGGCGGCGCATGTCGGCGATGATCTGCGTGCGCTTGACGATGTTCCGGTGCAGCGTTTCGCGGCGCAGGTCGAGGAAGCGGTACTTCAGGCGCACGTCTTCCGGATAGTCGGGCTCGCCGAAGACCGGCAGCGGCAGTTCCCTGGCGGCGGAGAGCACCTCGATCTCGCGGGCATAGAGCTCGATCTCGCCGGTCGGCATGTTCTTGTTGACGGTGTCCTCGGTGCGGGCCTTCACGAGGCCGTCGATGCGGATAACCCATTCGCCGCGGACCGTTTCGGCCGTCTTGAAGGCCGGGCTGTCGGGATCGCAGACAACCTGGGTCATGCCGTAGTGGTCGCGCAGGTCGATGAACAGCACGCCGCCATGGTCGCGCACGCGGTGAACCCAGCCGGACAGGCGGACGGTGGAGCCGACATCGCTCTTGCGGAGGGCGGCACAGGTATGGGAGCGGTAACGATGCATCGGCAATATTCCTGAATGTCGAAAACCCGGGCACGGTTCGTCCCACTCGGAACGACCCTGCACCGGCGTCAAATCGCGGGGAAGAGCGCATGTGCGCGCGCGTTTGTCAAGGCTTGGCCGCACCCCCTTGCTTCTTGCACTGTTTTTCCGGGCCGCCCTCGCCTACAAAGGCCCGCATCCGACTGCGGAAGAGATTCGCCTTTCCGCCCCCTCCCCGATGGTCCCTCCCATGAATCAGCTCCGGCCGCTCATTCCGCTTCTCATTACCGCTGGAATCCTGATCGGCGGCAACGGGCTTCAGGGCACCTTCATCGCGCTTCGGGCGCTGGATGAGGGCTTCTCCACCTCGCTCATCGGCCTCGTCGGTACGGGCTACAATATCGGCTTTGCCATTGGCTGCATCTATGTCACCCGGGTGATCCGGGCCATCGGCCACATCCGCGCCTTTTCGGCGCTCGCCGCCATGGCCTCGGCCGCTTCGCTCGCCATGGCGCTCATGATCAATCCGCTCGCCTGGTTCATCCTGCGCCTCATCTCCGGCCTCTGCTTTGCCGGGCTTTTTGCGGTGATGGAAAGCTGGCTGAATGCCAAGGTGAACAACGAGACCCGGGCGCGCACCCTCTCCATATACCGTTTCGTCGATCTCGGATCGGTGACGATCGCACAATATATGATCCCCTCCGTGGGCATCGACGGCTTTGCGCTTTTCGCGATCATTTCCATGGCGCTCACCCTGTCGCTCGTGCCGATTTCGCTTACCGACAAGTCGAGCCCGGCGCTTCCGGCGGCGATCCGCTTCAATGTGCGGGCGCTCTGGAACATTTCGCCGCTGGCAACGGCGGGCTGCATCGCGATCGGGCTTACCAATTCCGCGTTCCGGGCGATCGGCCCGATCTACGGCAAGGGCATCGGCATGTCCGTCACCTCGATCGCGACCTTCATGAGCATCGGCATCCTCTCGGGCGTCGTGCTCCAGTATCCGCTCGGGCATTTTTCGGACCGTCTGGACCGGCGGCTGATGATCCTGGTGTCGAGCGGCGGCGCCATGCTCGCCTGCCTGTTCATCGGCTTCGTTGCGCGGGACGATGCCTATCTCAACTATCTCGGCATCTTTTTCTTCGGCGCCTTCGCGCTGCCGCTCTATTCGCTGTGTTCGGCGCATGCGAATGATCACGCGAAGGAGGGCCAGCATGCGCTGGTTTCGGCGGGCACGCTGTTCTTCTGGTCGGTGGGCGCCACCTTCGGGCCAATGGTTGCTTCTATCCTCATCGAAAAGCTCGGGGCTGAAAGCCTGTTCCTCTATCTCGCTTCCGTCTTTTTCCTCTTCATCCTCTATACGCTGAACCGCATGACGGTGCGCCAGGCGGTGCCGGTGGAAAAGCGGCACGGGCGTTTTCGCAGCCTGCTGCGAACCTCGATCTTCTTCAACAAGCTGGCCACCCCGCCGGACGAGCGAGAACCCTGAAGCTGACGCCGATCAAGTGCGACCGCGGCGGAGTGTAGCAGCGCACGGCCTGTTGCGCGTTTTATCTTGATAACTACAATCCACTTATGAGAAACGAGGGCGAAACCGGGGATATCGCGCCATGACCATTCTCAGCCGCCGTTCGCTTCTCAAGGCCTCCGCCCTGCTCGGGGCATCCGGTGCCGCCGGGCTCCTTGCCGGGGGTTCGGGGCTTGCGGGCGCGCTGAAGCCGCAGGCGGAGCCCACGGTTCTCAAGGCCCGTCCGCTTGATTTCGACCTGACCGGCAAGGGGCAGACCAGGGGCATGATGACCTATGGTGAAGGCCCCATGCCGCCAGTTCTCAGGGCACGACAGGGAGAGGCCTTTGCGGCCCGTCTCCTCAACGGGCTTGACGAACCGACAACGGTTCACTGGCATGGCGTGCGCGTGCCGAACGGCATGGACGGCGTTCCCCTGCTCTCCCAGCCCTATGTCTATCCCGGTGACCATTTCGACTATGCCTTTACGCCGCCGGATGCGGGCACCTTCTGGTATCACCCCCATTGCAACACGCTGGAGCAGATGGGCCGCGGGCTTGCGGGCATGCTGGTGGTCGAGGGCAAGGACGATCCGTCCTTCGATGCGGATCTGCCGCTGCTTCTCCGCGACTGGCGGCTGGGCGGCAACGGCCAGTTCATCGAGGCCTTCAAGGCGCGGGATGCCGCGAAATCCGGCACTTATGGCACGTTCCGCACCGCGAACTGGCGCAAGGAGCCGGAGCTTTCCGCCCCCGCCGGCGGGCTGGTGCGGCTGAGGCTTCTTGCAGCCGACGTGACGCGCATCTACACCCTCAAGCTTGACGGGGCGACGGCACAGGTGATCGCGCTTGACGGCAATCCGGTGCCCAACCGCTTCCCGCTGGATACGCTGATGCTGGGTCCCGGCCAGCGGCTCGATCTTGCGCTGCTGATGCCCGAGAGCGAGGGCGCGGTCGTTACCCTCACCGATATTCGCGGCAGCCAGCCGAAGGTGATCGCCACGCTGAAGGCCACGGGGGCCTCGCTGAAGCGCGCCCTGCCCGATCTCGGTGTACTCACGGCCAATCCGGTGCCGGATTTCGATGCGGGCGCCGCCTCCAATCTCGACATGCAGCTTTCTGCCACGGCCGAAAGCGCGCCGAAGCAGAGCATCTGCGGCACGCTCGGCTATACGTTCTGGTCGATCAACAATGTGGCCTGGTCCGGCGATACCGATCCCACGGCACCGCTGGCTGAGCTGAAGCAAGGCCGGAGCTACCGGGTGCGCATCGCCAATCCCACCCCCCATGCCCATCCGATCCATCTGCACGGGATGAATTTCGTGGTGCTCTCCTCCAACATGCGGCCGGTGCAGCCCTTCGTTACCGATACGTGGCTGATGCTGCCGGACGAGAAGGTGGAGCTTGGTCTCGTTGCCGACAATCCGGGCGACTGGGTGTTCCATTGCCACATCATCGAGCATCAAAAAAGCGGCATGACGACCTATTTGCGGGTGGTTTGAGGCAAAGGGCACAACGTCTTATTGACAACCGGGGCCGAACGCGAAAGGAAACCATAGTCCTTTTTTCGTCACGCCTGACCGGTTCTCTTGATGCTGATTATCGATACCACGGCCGCCCTTGCCAAAGCCTGCGACCAGCTTGCACAGTCGGATTATGTCACGATCGACACTGAATTCCTTCGCGAGACGACCTTCTGGCCCGTGTTGTGCCTGATCCAGATGGCAAGCCCCGATCTGGAGGTGATCGTCGATCCGATGGCACCCGGCATCGACCTTCAGCCGTTCTTCGCCCTGATGTCGGACGAAAAGGTCACCAAGGTGTTCCATGCCGCGCGGCAGGATCTGGAGATCATCTACAATCTCGGACGCATCATTCCCCGCCCGATCTTTGACACGCAGGTGGCGGCCATGGTCTGCGGTTTCGGGGACAGCGTGTCCTATGACCAGCTGGTTCAGCGCACCAAGGGCGTGCCGATCGACAAATCCTCGCGCTTTACCGACTGGAGCCATCGGCCGCTCTCGGAAAAGCAGCTTGCCTATGCGCTGGCCGATGTCACCCACCTGCGGGATGTCTATCAGCACCTGAAGGCCGAGCTGGAGCGCGAAGGCCGCAGCCTCTGGGTTTCGGAGGAAATGGCGGTTCTGGAATCTCCCGTCACCTATGACATGCCGCCGGAAGACGCCTGGCTGAGGCTGCGCATGCGCCTCAAGAAGCCCCAGGAACTGGCGGTGCTGCGTGAAGTTGCCGGGTGGCGCGAGAAGGAGGCACGCTCGCGCAACGTGCCGCGCTCGCGGGTGCTGAAGGACGACACGATCTACGAAATCGCCCAGCAGCAGCCGAAGGACAGCGAGGCGCTGGGGCGGTTGCGCACCGTGCCGAAGGGCTGGGAACGCTCTTCCTCCGGTGCAGCCGTCATCGAGGCGGTGCAGCGGGCTTTGGCCCTGCCCCGCTCCGAGATGCCGCAGCCGCAAAGGCACGCCCACGCCCCGGAAGGGGCGGCCGCTGCTGCGGAAATGCTGAAGGTGCTGCTGAAACTCATCTCGGACAAGCATGGCGTGGCCGCCAAGGTGATCGCCAACAGCGAGGATCTGGACCGGATTGCTGCCGAGGGCGAGAAAGCGGATGTGCCCGCTCTTCACGGCTGGCGCCGCGATCTGTTCGGCTCGGTGGCGCTCAGGCTCATCCGCGGCGAGGTCGCGCTTCGCTTCGTTGACAAGCGGGTCGAGGCGGTAGAACTTTAAGCAACCTCCCTTTGTATTTTGCGATCTGCCGCCAAAAAAATGCGGATCTTGGTCCGTCATGCGGTAAATATACGGAGCCTAGATCGCGGTGCCGTTAAGATTTCGTCCATAGATTGATCCCTGTCGAACACAGCAATGCGAGGGATCCATGACTGCCATTTCCAAGCTGCAATACGGTAACCGCTTCGGCGAGGAGATTGCCCGGCTTGCACAGGAAAAATGGGCAGCCACCCAGACGGCGGACATGCTTTCTGCCCGCTATTCGCGCTGGTTCTACGGGCAGGACGATGCCTCCAGCGACACGATTGCGACCGCGGGCCAGCGCTACCGCACGATCACTTCGGAAATGTCGGCGCTTGAAATCGCCAGCGCAACGAAGAACAACCTGAACGCGCTGGGCGAGGATGCAAACGAGCTCTTCTCGGCGCGCCTTCCCGACGGTCACCGGATGCGCAAGGCGATCCGCTCCACAATCCTGCCCGACATGCCGCTCTTCGGCACCTGCAAGTTCGGCGAGATCGTTGCGGATCGCAGCTGCGACACGCTGAGCGTCACCCAGGTGTTCGTCGCCAACTTCCACGGCGAGATCGACACGATGCGGCCGGGCAGCATCTACCGCCCGACGCATCAGGACTTCGACCAGATGTTCTTTGGCGTGCATATCGTCGTCGACCGCTTCGGCAGCATTCTCGGCTTCGATCATGATCGCGGCAAGAATGGCGTGGCCTTCAAGACGCGCAGCATGCGCGAGGCGCTCTTCTCCATCGCTTCGGTCAGCACCGGGCTGAGCCGGGAGGAGCTGCAGGCCCGCGCGCGTCGCCAGGCGGCCTGACGCGGCGCCTCAGGCGGGTTCGCGCTGATCGAGCTGGGAGGCAACCAGCTTCGCCACGAGATGGACGAGGTTCTTCGCCTCCAGCCGCTCCTTCATGCGATCGATCCGATGCTCGATGGTGCGCGGCGAAAGGTGGAGCAATTCGGCGATCTCCCTGGCCGTGTGCCCCTCGATCAGCAGCTGTACGATGCAATCATCGGTGATGTCGGACTTGGCTTCCTTGTGGGCCGGCAGGAAGAAGCGGCCTTCCACCAGGCTGATGCACCATTCCGGCCGCCCCTCCTGCTTCTGCGGCAGGATCAGCCGCTGATAGCCGACACGGTTGCCGAAAAGCCGCGTGCGGACGATATCCAGAATGGGCCGGCGCGATTCCACCGCACGACGAAAGGCCGGAACCACCGCATCATCGATATAGCTTCGGTTCAGTGCGCCAAGGGGCGCGTTGGGCATTTCCTTGCGTACCCTGTCCATAAGCCGGCTCTGGAAACCGAAGTCCTTGATGCGGGTGAAACGCCAGTTGTAGGGATCGGCGCTCTCGATATTGATGAGGTTCAGCGCCATCTTCACGTTCATCCGATTCGCCAGGATGTCGATCAGTTCCTCGGCCTTGAGGATTTTATCCCTCACCAGCCAGGTATCCATGAGTTCGTGAGAAAGGGCGTTGAACGTGTCCATGCGGGGAAACCAGTCCGTTTTAATTCAATTATGATATACGGCTGGATGGATAAGGTATGGTTACACCCGCGGCCCGCAGAAATAATATTGTCACATTTTTTCTTGCGCGTGTGGCCGCACTTACTTTGAATTGAACTGACAAGACTTTACGCGTCAGCGCGCCAATATTTTGCCGGCAACCGCCAGAAAGCCTGCAAATTCAGGATACTTTTCCTGAAAGCATACGCAATGTTTGCCATGGAAAGCTGAGAAGGCCTGGCGCCATGCGTGCACAGAGACGCGCACGGCGGAAAAATTTCCGCAGTTGATTTTCAGGCAAGGGAACAGGGGCGAGCCCCCTGCCCTCAGAGATAACGGTACTGAAGCTTCTTTCCGGTCAGCTTTGCCAGCTGCTGGAGACGGCCTTCCACCCGCTCGCCGCCGAAATCGCGGTAGGCGGCGGGTACGACGAAATCGAGGTCCACGCCTGCAGTCTGCGACGGAGCGAAGGTGAGATTGCGGACCACGCCGGGCATGGAAGCGGAGAAGAGATAGACGATCCGCAAAAGTCCCCCCAGCATCTTGGCGCGCTCGAGCAGTCGCGGCGTTGCGATATTGGCGAGGGGCATGGAGGCCGGATCGTCGTTCAACCCTTCATAGCGGTAATAATTGGTGAGCGCGATGAAGGCGCGGCCGGGATGGGTGATTCCGACGAAGGAGCCGTGGGCAATCACGTTCAGCGCCTGCAGGCCACGATAATCGGGATGGGCGCGCCAGCTGATATCGGCGAGAAGGCAGGCCGCCTGGCGGAAGCGGGCTTCGTCCTCGGTCTCGTCAATGCCGAAGAAGGGCAGCATGCGGCCGGACCAGTCGGAAATCTCGCGGGCATGTTCGGGCGAGCGGGCGCGCAGGATGGCAAGTTCGCTTGCTGCAGCGATCAGCGGGTCCCGCTCCCGCTCCGAACGGGGGAGAAGCGCATAGATATAGCCCTCGCGCACGCCCTGGGCGGAAAAGGAAACCCGGGAGGGCCGCATGCGGGTTATCACTTCCCGCAGCGCCAGCGCGCCATAGGGGATGAGGCCGCGACGGCTTTTGGAGACGCCGGCGAAGGCCTTGGAATCCTTGGTGTTGATGAGATCGTCCAGGAAAGGAAGGATCTCGTCGTAGGAGACCTCGTAGCCCTGCATCATGTGCAGCGGATAGTGACGGGCTTCCATGTGCAGCTTGGCGATGTTGCGCCAGGTGCCGCCGACCGCATAGAAGGTCCGCCCCTGCCCCCGGGCAATGACCGGCGCCCGGGCAAGGTGCTGCTGGATGAAGGATCTGGCCTTGGCAAGCGAGCCATCGGCCTCCTCGGAAATGCGCAGGCCGCCGAGCGGCAGCGTCAGGCCATCCTGTGTGTCACGCTCGCGGACATCGATGAGTTCGAGCGAGCCGCCACCGAAATCGCCCACGACGCCATCCGCGTGGTGGTAGCCGGAGACGATGCCGAGCGCCGAGAAATAGGCTTCCTCTTCACCCGACAGCACCCGAACGCGGGTTCCGAGGATGGTTTCCGCCTGACGGATGAAATCCGGGCCGTTGCTGGCTTCGCGCGGCGCGGCGGTGGCCACCGCGTGAAGTTCGGTCGCGCGAGACTGCCGGCTGAGCGCCGCAAAGCGCTTCAGCGCCGCCAGTGCCCGGCTGATCGCCTCCGGGTCCATGCGTCCGGTCGCGGCAATACCGCGGCCAAGACCGCACATGACCTTCTCGTTGAAGAGAATGGCGGGTGCCCGCGAAAGGCCTTCATAAACTACCAGGCGGACCGAGTTCGATCCGATATCGACCACCGAAACGGGAGCGATCCCCGGCAGGCGCCCTTGGGCTTCAGATTCAACCATGCAGTTTCTTACGCTTCAATTCGTGGAACGGCTTTACGTCCTCAACCCGGAGACCCGACCCGCGATCAGCTTCGGAGCACTGGACTTCAGGGCTTCGCCGCGGCCGGAAAGGCTGGGGTTCGTCATGAAATAATGCTGCGCGTTAAAGGGTTCCTCACCGGCCTCCACGCCAATGCGGCGCGAAGTACCGTCGGGCAGTATCTCGTAGCTTTGCTGGTTGTCAATGAGATTGCCGAGCATGATCTGCGACAAGACCTGCTCATGCACGGTTTTGTTCAAAAGCGGCACGAGCGTCTCGACGCGACGGTCGAGATTGCGGGGCATCATGTCGGCGGAGCCGATATAGACGAGCGCCTTCTCCGACGGCAGGCCATAGCCATTGCCGAAGCAGAAGATGCGGCTGTGTTCCAGGAAGCGGCCGACGATGGATTTGGCGCGGATGTTATCCGAAAGGCCCGGCACCTGCGGCCGCAGGCAGCAGATGCCGCGCACCACCAGATCGATTTTCACCCCGGCGCGGCTCGCCGCATAGAGCGCATCGATGATATCCGGATCGACAAGCGAGTTCATCTTCATCCAGATCGCCGCGGGACGGCCGGCGCGGGCGTGCTCGATTTCCTCGGAAATGTGGCGGAGAATGCGCGGGCGCAGCGTATAGGGCGAAACGGCCAGCTTCATCCCCTCTTCCGGCTCGCCATAACCGGTGATGAAATTGAAGACATTCGCCATGTCATGGGCGATCTTGTCGTTGCAGGTGAAGAAGGAGAGGTCCGTATAGATCTTGGCGGTCACCGGATGGTAGTTGCCGGTGCCGAGATGGCAATAGGTGCGCAGCTTGCCATCTTCCCGGCGCACCACCATGGACATTTTCGCATGGGTCTTCAGCTCGATGAAGCCGAAGACCACCTGCACGCCGGCGCGTTCGAGGTCGCGGGCCCAGCGGATGTTCGCCTCTTCGTCAAAGCGGGCCTTCAGCTCCACCAGCGCGGTCACGGATTTTCCGGCTTCCGCGGCGTCGATGAGGGCGCGCACGATGGGGCTGTCGTTCGAGGTGCGGTAGAGCGTCTGCTTGATGGCCAGCACATCAGGATCGCGCGCCGCCTGAAGGAGGAACTGAACCACCACGTCGAAAGATTCGTAAGGATGGTGAACCACCATGTCCTTTTCGCGGATCGCGGCGAAGCAATCGCCGGCATGTTCGCGGACACGCTCGGGAAAGCGGGCATTATAGGCCTGGAAGCGCAGATCGTCGCGCGGTGCCTTGGCGATCTCGCTCATGGTGTTGAGCGCCAGGAGGCCCGGAAGAACGGCGACGCGATTGTCGGGAACGCCCAGTTCCTGCACCACGAACTGGCGCAGCGAAGCCGGCATTTCCGCATTGGTCTCGATACGGATCACCGAGCCGCGGCGGCGGCGCTTCAGCGCCGTCTCGAAGTAGCGCACCAGATCTTCCGCCTCTTCCTCCACCTCGATATCGCTGTCGCGAATGATGCGGAAGGTGCCGAACCCCTTCACCTCATAGCCCGGATAGAGGCGGTGGATGAACATGCCCACCACATCCTCGAGCGTCATGTAGCGCAGCGCGGCGCCGGCATCGGGAAGACGCACGAAGCGGTCGAGCGCGGTCGGCAGGCGCAGAAGCGCCGTCATCGGCTCCTCGGTGCGCTTGCTGAAGAGCTGCAGCCCCATGGAAAATCCGAGATTGGGGATGAAGGGGAAGGGATGGGCGGGATCGATGGAAAGCGGCGTCAGGACCGGAAAGATAGACCGCTCGAATTCATCCGCCAGCCATTCGCGGTCGCGCTCCGATAGGGCGGACGGGCGAACGATGAAGATGTCCTCGCGCGCCAGATACTGCTGGAGAACGGCCAGCGAGGCCTGCTGCTCCATCTGCAGATTGTCGATTTCCTTGAGGATGTCTTCGAGTTGTTCGGCAGGCGCCTTGCCATCGGGGCTCTTCATCGTCATGCCCTGACGCACCTGCCCTTCGAGGCCGGCCACGCGCACCATGAAGAACTCATCCAGATTGGCGGCGGAGATCGACAGGAAGCGCACCCGCTCCAGAAGCGGATGGGATTCGTTCAGCGTTTCCTCCAGCACGCGCCGGTTGAACTGCAGCCACGAAAATTCCCGGTTGATGAAGCGTTCCGGGCTGTGGGCCAGATCGACGCTGCCGCCTTCCGGAGCCGTGGTTTCCTTTGCGCTGTCTGCTGCCGCCATGTCCATTGTCGAACCCTCTCGTGCCCCGCCCGTTGTGCCATGCCATCAAAGCAGATGCCACATCGATGGAAACCGCACTATTACAGATTTACGACAGTTGCGTGACACCCTACTCGCCGTCAATGGCCGATCCGGCTGCCGCGAGTGCCTCCTGGACCAGGGGGCGGGTGATGCGCGTGCCGCGCGCCAGCGACAGGAAATCGATCCGGTCCACCAGCTTCTGGGCCATTTCCATCGAGCGCTCCATGCGCTGAACAATGTAATCCACCAGCTTCGGCTCGATCTGGAGCTGCCGGTCGGCAAAGAGCTTGACGATCACCTGGGCGAGAAGCACCTCGTCCGGCTCGCCGATTTCGACCACCGTCGCAGCCTTCAGGCGGGACCGCAGGTCGGGCAAGGTCACATCCCACATGCCGGGCCAGGTGCGTGCCGTCATCAGCAGGCTCTGGCCGTGCTGGCGCACCGCATTGATGACGTGGAAGAGCGCGGCATCGTCAAAGGCGATCCTGTCCGCATCCTCGAAGAGCACGGGGCCTGCGGCCGCAGCAAGCGCCGCCTCCCCGGTGGCATCCGGCAGGATCGGCAGCGCATCTGCCCGTTCGCGCCAGATGCCGGCGAGGTGCGACTTGCCGGAGCCGGCGGGACCAACCAGAACGACGACAGGCGACGGCCATTGCGGCCAGCGATCGATCAGCTGCACAGCGGCGGCCAGCGGGCCGCCTACGGCCAGATCCTCCCGCCCGGTTGCCGGATCATGCGGCAGTTCCAGGGGCAGTTGCTCATTCTTACGGGCACTCAAATCACGCATGACGCTCAGGATACCATATTCTTTCCGGTCACGCTTCCGGATCTGCGGCAATTCTTGCGGGGTCGCGGCCTGGGCGCAGCGTGCGATGGCCGTGGTAGAGATCGCTTTCCAGATAGCGGTTGATGGCGAAGCGCACGAGAACGCCGATCGCGGCGGAGGCCGGGACCGCCACCAGCAGCCCCACGAAGCCGAAGAGCGCGCCGAAGGCGAGAAGGGCGAACATGAGCCAGACCGGGTGCAGGCCGATGCTTTTGCCCACCAGACGCGGCTGGAGCACATTGCCCTCGATGAACTGGCCGAAGAGGAAGATGCCGAGCACCAGCCCGGGCATCCAGTAATCCGGCCAGAACTGGAAGATCGCGACGCCCAGCGACAGCGCCAGCCCCACCATGGAGCCAATATAGGGAATGAAGCTGATCATGCCGACGAAAAAGCCGATGAGCAGGCCGAAGTTCAGCCCGGCAAGCGTGAGCGCGACGCCATAATAGATGGCAAGGATGAGGCAGAGCGAGCCCTGCCCGCGCACGAAGCCGGCAATGGCCTGATCGATCTCGCGGGCGATGAGCCGCACCGAGTCCACGTGGTCGCGGGGGATCCAGCTGTCCACCTTGGCAACCATGCGGTCCCAGTCGAGCAGCACATAGAAGGCGACGACGGGCGTAATGACAAGAAGCGATGCGAGATCGACGATCGCCTTGCCGGAACTCCAGATCTGCCCGAAGACGGCGGTGGCAAAGGCAGCCCCCTCGCCCAGGAATTTGGTGGCATTGGCCTTGACCAGCGCAATCTGGCTCGTCACCCATTTCGGCAGCCGCTGCAGGCTTTCGGCGGAAACCTCGCTCTGCAGCTTGCGCACATATTCCGGCGCATGGGCGGCGAGATCGGAGACCTGGTTCACGATCATCGGGATGATGATGATGAGGCCCACGGCGAATATGACGAGGAAGCCCAGAAGGATGACCACCGTCGCCATCAGACGGGAGAGGCCGCGCCGTTCCAGCCAGTCGGCGACCGGATCGAGGAAATAGGCGAGCACCATGCCGGCCACGAAAGGCAGCAGCACGGAGCTGAAGGTGGTGAGGAAGAAATAGAAGAGGACCAGAATGACCAGCCAGAAGACGAGCTGGCGCTTCAGATGGCTGCCGGTGATGTGAGTGACCATGATGCCCCCTGGTTCCGCTCTGGTGATGGCAAGGCTTTCGGGCCTATTCGCCGGAAGACCGGCCTGCAACCCCCATGTGCCGCATCCAGATACGGAAATAGGATGCGGCGGAGAGTGTGGTCAAGACGGCGACGAGCAGGATCAGCCCACCAATGACCAGCGGAAGGGTGAGGCCGAAGGCCATGGCACCAAGCGCGACCGCCGCAAGCGTGATCTGCGCCGCGGTATTTGCCTTGGACACAAAAATCGGATCCGCCTCCATGGGCTGGCTCATGATGCTGGCCAGCACCACGGCGCCGACGATCAGCACGTCGCGGGAGACGACGAGAAAGACCAGCCAGTCCGGCAGCTGGCCGCCGATGCCGAGCATGACGAAGACCGTGACCAGAAGCAGCTTGTCCGCCAGCGGATCGAGCCAGGCACCGAGCTCGGACCGCTGGTTGAACCGCCGCGCGATGAACCCATCCACCCCATCGGAAATCCCCGCCCCCAGAAACAACAGGAACGCCGCCATTCCATGCCCATGCAGCATGGCATAGACAACCGCCGGCACGAGAAGGAAACGCAGGATGGTGATGATGTTCGGTATGGTCATGGTCGCAGGGGTCACGATGGCACTTCATGGCATATGGCGAGAGAAGCGGACTGTTTAAAGGCCATGCTGCCCATGCTGGAAGGGCTCGGGCCCGCAAATTCTGGGGAGGCCACCCAAGCCGGCATTACACTGCGGCTAAACGTGGGAAAGGCAGCTCTCGGCCAGCCAGAGCGCGCCTTTGCGCTTGCATCCCGGGCCTTCCCGTGCCAATGCCCAACCACTGTCGAGAAGAGGTGAGCGAGCATGAGCCAGTCGGAAAAGAACGGTCTGACCTATAGCGATGCGGGCGTGGATATCGATGCCGGGAACGCCATGGTGGAGAAGATCAAGCCGGCGGTGCGCTCCACCCGGCGTCCGGGCGCGGATGGCGAGATCGGCGGCTTTGGTGGCCTGTTCGACCTCAAGGCCGCAGGCTTCAAGGATCCCATTCTCGTTGCCGCCAATGACGGCGTCGGCACCAAGCTGAAGATCGCCATCGATGCCGACCGGCATGACACCGTAGGCATCGATCTCGTGGCCATGTGCGTCAACGATCTCGTCGTCCAGGGCGCCGAGCCGCTGCTCTTCCTCGATTACTTCGCGACCGGCAAGCTCGATCCGGACCAGGGCGCGGCGATCGTCGAGGGGATCGCGGAAGGCTGCCGGCAGGCGGGCTGCGCGCTCATCGGCGGCGAAACCGCCGAAATGCCCGGCATGTACAAGGGCGGCGATTACGACCTCGCGGGCTTTGCCGTCGGCGCGGCCGAGCGGGGCGAACTCCTGCCCTCCGGCGACATTGCCGAAGGCGACATCATTCTGGGCCTTGCCTCTTCAGGCGTGCATTCGAACGGCTATTCGCTGGTGCGCAAGATCGTCGAGCTTTCCGGCCTCGGCTGGAACGACCCGGCCCCCTTCGCGGCGGAAAAGACGCTCGGCGAGGCGCTGCTCACCCCCACCCGCATCTATGTGAAGCCGCTTCTTGCCGCCATTCGCGCCACCCGGGCGCTGAAGGCGCTCGCGCATATCACCGGCGGCGGCTTTCCGGAAAACATTCCGCGTGTGCTGCCGAAGCATCTTTCGGCGGAAATCGATCTTGCCGCCATCAAGCCGCCGGCTGTCTTCTCCTGGCTCGCCCGGACTGGCGGCGTCGCGGAAAAGGAAATGCTGCGCACCTTCAATTGCGGCATCGGCATGATCGTGGTGGTTGCTGCCGACAAGGCGGATGCGGTGATTGCAGCCCTTGCATCCGAGGGCGAAGCGCCGGTGCGCCTCGGCCGGATGGTTGCCCGTCCCGAGGGCGGAGCCGGCACGATCTACAAGGGCACGCTTGCCCTATGAGCACGCCACGAAAGCGGGTCGCGATCTTCATTTCCGGCGGCGGCTCGAACATGGTGGCGCTCGCCCGGGCGGCGGAAGCGCCGGATTTTCCCGCGGAATTCGTGGCTGTCATTGCCGACAAGCGGGATGCCGGCGGACTGGAAAAAGCCGCGGCCATGGGCATTCCCACCTTTGCCTTCGAACGGAAGGACCATGCGAGCAAGGAGGCCCATGAGGCCGCAATCCTCGCCTGCCTTGCCGCCGTCAAACCGGATCTTCTCTGCCTTGCCGGTTACATGCGCTTGCTCTCGGCCGGTTTCATCCGGCATTACGAGGGGCGCATTCTCAATATCCACCCCTCCCTCCTGCCGCTCTTTCCCGGGCTTCATACCCACCAGCGGGCGATCGACGCCGGCATGAAGGAAGCCGGATGCACGGTGCATGTGGTGACCGAAGGCATGGACGAGGGACCGGTGCTGGCGCAGGCGCGCGTTCCCCTGCTCGATGACGACACGGCCGAAACACTTGCGGCCCGTGTTCTCGTGGAAGAGCACAAGCTCTATCCCGCCACGCTCAAACATTTCATCGAAACGAGGCTTTAGGCCACGAGACCGGCTCCGCCCGAAAACTGCCGGCCAGAAGCCGGGTGATTCGAGCGGCAACATCACCAAAGCGCGCGGAAGCGGTTTCAACCGACAGGAAATGTGTTGCATTCACGTCACTACAACCTTCCGTAGGCGATTGTCGATCAACCTTCCGTAATCAGTGAAGTGGTGTGTGGGGCCGTTTCCCGCAGGCCCGACCTCGGAGTGTCGGCGGGTGCCATGGGGCCCGAGATGCCGGTCGGTCACCATCGCCTGCCAAACATAATTTTATTTAATTTCAATAATTTATTAAAATTATCATTCCAATCTCCGAAGCGATGGCTGGCCTGTACTGCCGGCTCGCTCACCGCCCGAACAGCCGCCGGGAGCGCTCGGGTTGCGCCACACGCCGCCGATGTTCACCGATCGGGGCGGGATTGCGGCGGGATTGTGCCCAATTTTTGCCGCTTGGGGCCGTTGCGTTCATAATTCATTTTCGCGTAATGGTTACTCATAATAACAGTTATCTCTGAGGATGAATGCCATGAAAAAACTGGCCGTACTTGCGGGTGCCGCCGCACTGGGTGCCCTCTCGCAGGGGGCTCACGCCGCCGACGCGACGCTTTACACCAATTCGGACAAGAGCTTCTCGCTGTCCGGTGGCGTTGGCCTGCTCAACGTGAATGCCGGTGAATTCGTTTATGACGGCGACTACACGGTGTCCCGTCTGGACTGGCAGAGCCGCGGCGTCGTGCTCTTCACCCTGAACGGCGAAGCCGAACTGCCGAGCGACCTGCTGCTGAAGGCCAGCATCAGCACCGGCATCAAGGGCGACGGAAACATGGAGGACTATGACTGGATCTATCCGGGCAACAATGGTCCGAACGGCCCGGAAGACTGGACCGACCGCTCGCAGCATCCCGATACCGAACTTGACCATTACTGGGCTGGCAGCATCGAGCTGTCCAAGAAGGTCTACGCGACCGAAGATACCTCGGTCAGCCTCGGCGGCGGCTTCAAGTATACGGATGTGAAGTGGACCGGTTATGGCGGCTCCTACATCTATTCCGGCGCCGGCTTCCGTGACAGCGTGGGCAACTTCGCAGATGGCGAAAAGGGCATCAGCTATCGCCAGCAGATCCCGGTCTTCTATGCCAGCGCCGCGCTCAGCCATGACGTGGGCAACTGGACGCTCGGTGCAGGCCTGAAGGGCGGTCTGTCGCTAGGCATCCGTGACACGGACGATCACTGGATGCGCGACCTGCGCTTCTACGACGACATGCGCGCGGCTCCGATGCTCGGCGCAGACCTTTCGGCTTCCTACCACTGGAACGAGAACACCTCGCTCTTCGTGGCCGGCAGCTTCGAAAAGGTCTTCCGCAAGGTGGGCGATACGGAAATCATCGACACCATCACCGGCAGCTCCAGCACCATCACCGATGGCGCCGGCGCAGACTTCAGCTCGCTGCAGGTTTCCTTCGGCGTCAACATGAAGTTCTGAGCCAGAAGGGCTTCGAGTATAAAAGAAAACCGGGCCTCGCGCCCGGTTTTTTCGTTTATGCCCTTCGCCGGTCAGCGGCCCTTGAGCCGCTCCAGCTCGGCCCAGTGCAGGAGCATGACGGTCTTGGCATCGCAGATCTCTCCGGAGGCGACCATGGCCAGCGCCTCGTCCAGCGAGATTTCCAGAACCTCGATATCCTCATGCTCGTGGGCAACGCCGCCGCCCTCTTCCACGCGGTCGGCAAGATCGACATCGGCCACGAAGAAATCGATGGTTTCCGTGACCGCACCGGGGGACATGAAGGTGCGGAAGAGAAAACGCGGCGCCCCGACTCGATAGCCGGTTTCCTCGATCGCCTCTCGGCGGATCGCCTCTTCCGGCGACTGGCCGTCCAGCAGGCCGGCCGGTGTCTCGATCAGCCAGCCGTCATGGCCGTTCTGGAAAGCCGGCATGCGGAACTGGCGCACCAGCACCACCTTGTCCCGCTTGCGGTCCCTCAGCAGAATGGTCGCGCCATTGCCACGATCATAGACCTCGCGCTTCTGGCGCACGGTCTGGCCGTCGGCGCCGGTGTAATCGAAGGTAAGGTTGCGCAGATGGTACCAGTTTTTCGAAAGCGTCTCGTCCTTGACGATTTCGATCTTCGCCCTTTCATGCCGGGTCATGCATGGCCTTTCTCAACCAGATTTTCGTGTCGTGAACGGCCGCCCCGCCATGGGGGGCGACGGCATCCGCGCCGGTCAGCACATTGATGCCCTCGCCATCCAGATGGGCGTCGTTCGGCCACAGCCCTTCGGCAATCACGACGCCATTGCGCACCGTTTCCGAAATCCGGGCATGCAGCCTCACCTCGCCGCGCCGGTTGCCAATCTGCACCACATCCCCGTCCGAAATATGAAGGCGCGTTGCATCCCCGGGCGAAACCAGCAATTCCGGGCGCCCTTCCTTCTGGCGGGAGGTCGGCATTTCGGTGAAACTGGAATTGAGAAAGTTGCGCGCCGGCGAGGTCGCCAGGCGGAAGGGATGGTCGGCATCGGCCGATTCGATCAGCTCCACATGGTCGGGGAAGACGGGCAACGCTCCGGCGGGGCCGAGATTGCCGAGGCTTTCCGGCGGCTTGACCGGCGACGGGCCGCCGAGCCAGTCCGGCCGGAAGCGGAAGCGTCCGTCCGGAAAGTTGAAGCCCTTCAGGAAATGCGCCGTCTCGAAATCGGGCTGGCAGTCGATCCAGCGGTTCTCCTCGAATTCGGCCAGGCTGCCCATGCCGGAGCGCGCGAGGATTCGGTCGATCATTTCCCGCTCGGTAAAGCCGAAGCCCGGCCGATCGGCGACGCCGAGGCGCTTGGCCAGTTCCTCGATGACGAAGAGATTGGTGCGCACCGTTGCCGGCGGCTCCACCAGCTTGGGCCCGAAAAGCATGTGGCTCTGGCCGCCGCCGCGATAGATGTCGTCATGCTCGACGAACATGGTGGCCGGCAGCACGATATCGGCAAGCTTTGCCGTGTCGGTCATGAAATGCTCGTGCACAGCGGTGAAGAGATCCTCGCGCAGGAGGCCCCGCTTCACCAGCCGCTGCTCCGGCATGACATTGGCCGGGTTGGTGTTCTGGATCAGCATGGCGGTGACCGGCGGACCGTGGCGCAGCGCTTCGGCATCGCCGGTCAGGATGCGGCCGATCTGCGACTGGTCGAGAACGCGGATCGAAGGATCTTCCATGGCGGTGCCCATCAGCTCGGATTTGTCGAGCCGGTAGATCTGGCCGTTGTTGTGGAAGGCGCCGCCGCCTTCCTGTTGCCAGGAGCCCAGAACCGTGGCCACGGAGGTTGCGGCATGCATGGCGGCCGCGCCGTTGCGCTGGCGGGTGAAACCATAGCCCAGGCGGAAATAGGTACGCTTCGTCTCGCCGACGAGGCGTGCGAAGGCCTCGATTTCCGCAACCGAAAGCCCGGTGATGTCCGCTGCCCATTCGGGCGTGCGGCTTTCGAGATGCCGTTCGAGACCGGCGGGATCATCGGCATAGCGGGCCATATAGGCGCGGTCCGCATAGCCATCGCGGAAGGCCACATGCATGACCGCGCAAGCCAGGGCCGCATCCGTGCCCGGCCGCACCACGAGGCCCATATCGGCCTGCTTCATGGTGGCATTGTCATAAACGTCGATGACGACGATCCGGGCGCCGCGCTCCTTTCGGGCGCGGATCGCATGGGTCATCACATTGACCTGGGTGACGACCGCATTGGTGCCCCAGATGACGATGCAGTCGGATTTCGCCATTTCCCGCGGGTCCGGACCGCGCAGAGACCCCGTACCCATGACGAAGCCGGTCCAGGCCATGTTGACGCAGACCGTATCGAAGAAGCCGGAGTAGCGTTTGGCAAAGCGCAGCCGCTCGATGGAGTCGCGCTGCACCCAGCCCATGGTGCCGGCGTAGAAATAGGGCCAGACCGCCTCCGTGCCATGGGCGGCTTCCGCCTTCAGGAAGGCATCGGCGATTTCGTCCAGCGCGTCGTCCCAGCCGATCTCCTGCCAGCCGCCCTCGCCCTTCGCGCCCTTGCGGCGCTTCGGCGTCAGCAGCCGGTCCGGATGGTAGAGCCGCTCGGCATAGCGGGCGACCTTGGCGCAGATGACGCCCGCCGTATAGCTGTTGTCTGCCGAACCGCGCATGCGGCCGATGCGGCCGTCTGCACCGATCTCGACATCGAGCGCGCAGGTGGAGGGGCAGTCATGCGGGCAGGCCGTATGACCGGTGCGGGATTTTGTCAGCTCGGGGGTCGCAATGTTCATGGGCTTTGTATAGGACAAACGGGACCGGCACAGAAGGCCCGGGGGCCAGCCGCAAAAGAATTCATCGAGGCATCACGGCAGATGAACTATCGCCACATCTACCACGCGGGCAATTTTGCCGATGTGCTGAAGCACGCAGTCCTTGCGCTGCTGATCCGCTACCTGCAGAAAAAGGAAGGCGCCTTCCGGGTGCTCGATACCCATGCGGGCATCGGCCTTTACGACCTCTCCTCCGTGGAGGCGCAGAAGACGGGTGAATGGCAGACCGGCATCGGCAAGCTGATCGATGCGGACCTGCCGGAGCCGGCAGCAACGCTTCTGGAGCCCTATCTGGCGGCTGTCCGCTCCTTCAATCCGAAGGGCGGGCTCACCCGATATCCCGGCTCGCCGGCGCTGGCGCACGCGCTTTTTCGCCCGCAGGACCGGCTCTCGGCCATCGAGCTGCATCCGGAGGACTGCCGGGCGCTGGCGCGGCTCTTCGAGGGGGACCACCAGGTCCGCGTCACGGAGCTTGACGGCTGGCTGACGCTGAAGGCCCATCTGCCACCGAAGGAAAAGCGCGGGCTCGTGCTCGTCGATCCGCCCTTCGAGATCGAAGGGGAATATGAGCGGCTGGTCAGGGGGCTTGCCGAAGGATGGCGGCGCTTTTCCGGCGGCACCTTTTGCCTCTGGTATCCGATGAAGAAGGGCGCGCCCATTGCCGCCTTTCATGAGGCGCTGAAGGCGCTCGAGATCCCGAAGATGCTCTGCGCCGAACTGAGCGTGATGAGCGACCGCGAGACCACCGGGCTCAACGGCTCGGGCCTCGTGATCGTCAATCCGCCCTACACGCTGAAAGACGAGCTGCATGCGCTGCTGCCCGTGGTGAAGGATCTGCTGGCGGTGGACCGCTATGCGTCGCAGCGGGTCTTCTGGCTGCGGGGCGAAGAGAAGAAATAGCTTCCGCACCGGCGCCGGCTGGCCTATGGTCCGGCTGCCCGCTTCCGGGCCGCGTCGATCCCTGGAATAGCCTGCCCATGCGCCGTTTGCTCGGTCTCCTTCTCATCGCCATCCTGGCCATTGCCGGTACCCTTCTGAAAGAACGGTCGCCGGAACAGTCCGCCGCCCGTCCCGAACAGAAATCCGCCCCGCGGCAACAGTCGGGGGCAGAAGCCAGTCCCGCAAAACTGCCCCGCGGGCAGGCGGCCGGCTATGTGCTGTCGCTCAGCTGGTCGCCCGCCTTTTGTGCGAGCCGCGATCCGGATGGCGAAAGCGACCAGTGCGAGACGGGCGCGCAGCGCGGCCTCGTGGTGCACGGGCTCTGGCCGAACGGACGGCAGGAATATTGCGATACCAACGAACCCCGGCGCCTCAGCGACGACGTGGCGCGCGACGTGTTGCGCTACATGCCGAGCCTCGGCCTGGCGCGGCACGAATGGGAAAAGCATGGCAGCTGCTCCGGCTTCACCCAGCGCGACTATTTCGCAGCGACGGAACGGGCCTGGAAGGCGTTTCGCCAGCCTCCGCTTCTCGCCAGGCCGTCCGGCGAACAGCGCGTGGACCGCAACGGGCTGCTGAACGCCATTGCGAGTTCCAATCCCGGCATGCCCTCCAGCGCGCTTGCGCTCCAATGCGGCAAGGGCGGCGTGCTCAAGGAAATCCGCCTCTGCCTCGACGGTACGCTTTCACCGCGCCCCTGCCCCGCCGATACGCGCAGGTCCTGTTCGGGCACGGTCACCATTCTCCCTCCCCTCTGACAGGCGAAAGGCTTGATGCCATGATGAAGATCCTGTGTTCTCCCACCTCCCCCTATTCCGCCAAGGTGCGCATGGCGGCGCGCCATCTGGGGTTCAAATATATGGAGGTCACGGTGGATACCGTGGCAGGCCCGGCGGAACTGACCGACAACAATCCGCTCGGCAAGATTCCGGTCCTGCTCCATGGCAAGGACAAGGCAGTTTACGACAGCCGGGCCATCATGCAGTTTCTCAATCGCAAATCAGGTGGTGAGCTCTACCCCGAAAAGGATCGCAAGCGCACGGAAGCGGAAGTGCTGGAGGCGCTGGCGGACGGCATCTGCGACTGCCTGCTGGCGATCGTCTATGAAAAGCGGATGCGGCCCGAGGAAAAGCAACACGCGCCCTGGACCGACCGCCAATGGGAAAAGGCCAGCCGCGGGCTTGCGAAACTTGAAAAGGACCCGCCGAAACTCGGGAAAAAGCTGCATGGCGGGCATTTCGCCCTCGCCGCAACGCTCGGCTATCTGTCGCTTCGCTTCGGCGGTCAGTGGGAAAACGAGCATCCGAAGCTGATCGCCTGGGCGCTGGCCTTTGCCGACCGCTTCCCGCCTTATGGCGCCATGAAGCCGCAACAGCCCTGAGGCGGCGCCTGGATACGGAGTGACGGAGCCGCCGCGGCGGGGGCTGCCATTCGGTCTCGACCAGAGTCCCAAAAGAAAACCGCCGGCCCTGATTGCAGGGACCGGCGGCTTCTGGATCGTTCCGGAGAACGGGTCGTGTCAGAACTTGACGCCGACGCCGAGCTTCACGCTGTGCTCGTCGTAGCCGCGTTCGGCAACACCGGAGCCAAGGTTGAAGTTCTTGTCCTGGTAGTCGGTGTAGCGATATTCGGCGCGGGCCGAGATCGTGTCGGTCAGCATGGTTTCTGCACCGGCGCCAGCGGTCCAGCCGAGCGCGTTGCGGGTGTCGGAGGTGGTTGCATCCGAACCCTTCAGGCGGGCAGCGGCGAGGCCGGCGGTGCCGTAGACGAGAACCGGACCGGTATCGACGCCGATGCGGCCGCGGATAGAGCCGTTGACGCCCTGCTTGGTCTTTACGCCGCCGGTGACGTTGTCGTTGCCGGAGTAACCGATATCGGCTTCACCGCCGTAAACCAGCTGGCCGTCCTGGAAGTTGTAGCCGCCATAGAGCTGGCCACCGACAGCCTTGTCGTCGAAACCGTTCTTGTCGAAGCGGCCGAAGTTGTAGGTGGCAGCGCCACCGACATAGGCACCACCCCAGTTGGTCGCGGCGGCCGGCTGTTCATAGGCCTGCGGCGCTTCCGGGATCGAGTCGATGGCATCAGCTGCATGGGCAGCGGCGGCGAAGGTCATGGCAGCAACCGAGGAAGCCATGAGAGAGACGATAAACTTACGCATTTCTTTCTCCTTTCGATCCTTCCGGAGCGTGACCACAGGAGGCCGTTCGTTCGGAGGATTATCTGTTTGCCTGCTTGGCTCGAAAGTTAAAATGCTATCGAATTTGGGAAATGGAAGAGCGAAATTGTGAAATAATTGAGGCAATACCAAGTCCAAATCTTGGCGTTGCTATGCTGCAACAGGTATTTTATTAACCCTAACAGAAAATTACACTGTGTAATTTATAGTTAATACGATGTTAAATACAATATTAAACTTATTTTTTGCCCTATATATATTTATTACACAGAGTTTTCGAGACCCGTCGAGACAGAAATCAAGGTCCAATGCGGGCTTGCACGGGAAAGCAAAGCGTGGCGCGCGCCCATTTTGATCTTCGACCGCCCCCTCCCCTGCCGCCTGGCTCTTCGCCTTTCGGCAGCTTCTCTTTCTTTTTGACAGCGGAGAGCGAAAGCCCCAAATGAAAGGAACGCTTGCGCGTGATTTGCCCGCCGGAGAATGAGATGACTGCACGGAAGCTGCCCGATGGCGGCATTCTTTTCGACGACGAGTCGGTGGAGGACGAGGACGAGATTTCGCTCGCCCCCGAACCCGCCCAGCCGCTTGATATCGACTGGAACGAGGGTTCGGCCGAGCATAATGGCCTGCGCGGGCAGGAGCTGATCGGCGAATTCGTCAAGCGTCTCCCGAACGGCCCCGGCGTCTACCGCATGCTGAACGAGGCGGGCGACGTGCTTTATGTGGGCAAGGCGCGCAGCCTGAAGAAGCGCGTGTCGAATTATGCCCAGGGGCGCGTCCATTCCAACCGGATTGCCCGGATGGTGCGGGAAACCGCCCATATGGAATTCGTGACGACACGGACGGAAACGGAAGCGCTGCTGCTCGAAGCGAATCTGATCAAGCGCTTGCGGCCGCGCTTTAACGTTCTGCTGCGGGACGACAAGTCCTTTCCCTATATTCTGGTCACCGGCGATCACCGGGCGCCGGCGATTGTCAAGCATCGCGGGGCGCGGGCCCGGAAGGGCGATTATTTCGGCCCCTTCGCCTCGGCAAGCGCTGTAGGCCGCACGATCAATTCGCTGCAGCGCGCCTTCCTGTTGCGCACCTGCACCGACAGCGTCTTCGAAACCCGCACGCGGCCCTGCCTGCTTTACCAGATCAAGCGCTGTTCCGGCCCCTGCACCCACGAGATCAGCGACAGCGCCTATGCGGAGCTGGTGTCCGAAACCCGGGACTTCCTCTCCGGCCGCAGCCAGAAGGTGAAGCAGACTATTGCGGCCGCCATGAACGAGGCGTCCGAGGAGCTGGATTTCGAGCGGGCCGCCGTCTATCGCGACCGGCTGGCGGCACTTTCCCACGTGCAGAGCCATCAGGGCATCAATCCGGCAAGCGTCGAGGAGGCGGATGTTTTTGCCATCCATCACGAGGGCGGCATTTCCTGCATCCAGGTCTTCTTCTTCCGCACGGGTCAGAACTGGGGCAACCGCGCCTATTTCCCGAAGGCCGATCCGCAACTCACCGGCGCGGAAGTGCTGAATGCCTTTCTGGCCCAGTTCTACGACGACAAGCCCTGCCCTCGGCAGATCCTGCTCTCGGAAACGGTGGAGGAGATGGAGCTTCTGTCGCAGGCGCTTTCCGAAAGGGCCGGCCACAAGGTGGCGATCTCCGTCCCGCAGCGCGGCGAGAAGAAGGATGTCGTCGACCACGTGCTCGCCAATGCCCGCGAGGCCCATGGCCGCAAGCTCGCCGAAACCGCCTCGCAGGAAAAGCTGCTGAAGGGGCTTGCCGAAACCTTCAAGCTTCCCTTCGTGCCGCGCCGCATCGAGATCTACGACAACTCCCATATCATGGGCACGAATGCGGTGGGCGGCATGGTGGTGGCCGGGCCCGATGGTTTCGTGAAGAACCAGTACCGGAAGTTCAATATAAAATCGACCGACATCACCCCAGGCGATGACTTCGGCATGATGCGCGAGGTGATGACGCGCCGCTTTTCGCGCCTGCTGAAGGAAGAAGGGCTGCCGGACCGGTCCGTCATGCTTTCGCCGGAGGATGCGGCGGACATGCCCTTCCCTGCCTGGCCCGACGTGATCCTGATCGACGGCGGCCAGGGGCAGATGACGGCGGTGCGGGCGATCCTGGAGGAGCTCGGCATCACCGAACATGTGGTGGCCATCGGCGTTGCCAAGGGTGTGGATCGCGATGCGGGGCGCGAGCGCTTCTTCCCGCCGGGGATTGCCGGTGGCTTCACCCTGCCGCCGCGCGACCCGGTGCTCTATTTCATCCAGCGCATGCGCGACGAGGCGCATCGCTTCGCCATCGGCTCGCACCGGGCCCGCCGGAAGAAGGAGATGGTGAAGAACCCGCTCGACGAGATCGGCGGCATCGGCCCCTCGCGCAAGCGGGCGCTGCTCAAGCATTTCGGCACGGCCAAGGCGGTCTCGCGGGCGGCAGTGGCGGACCTGCTGGCGGTCGAGGGGATTTCCGAAGCCATGGCCCGGACGATCTATGCCCATTTCCACGAAAATGACGGCGCCTGACGATGGCGCCGCAAAAATCGCACATTGAAGGGCGATTCCCATAAACTGACCATTGACGCTGAACGGAACGCACCTTCATTTAAGGGTCATTCCCCGGATGAGAAGAAGCTGATTCATGGCCTCGCGCGCTTATAACATTCCCAATCTGTTGACCTATGGCCGCATTCTGGCCGTGCCGATGATCGTTCTCTGCTTCTTCGTGGAGGGCAAACTGCAGAGTTCGGATTTTGCGCGCTGGACGGCCCTGGTGATCTTCGCCGTCGCATCGATCACCGACTTCTTCGATGGCTACCTCGCCCGCATCTGGAACCAGACCTCGAATATCGGGCGCATGCTGGATCCGATCGCCGACAAGCTCCTGGTGTCCACCTGCCTCCTGCTGATGGCCGCCGATACGGAAAAGACCATTGCCGGCTGGTCTCTCTGGGCGGCGATCATCATTCTGTGCCGCGAAATCCTCGTTTCGGGCCTGCGCGAATATCTCGCCGAACTGAAGGTCTCGGTGCCCGTCACCCGGATCGCCAAGTGGAAGACCACCGTGCAGATGCTGGCGCTCGCCTTCCTGCTTGCCGGACCGGCGGGCGACAAGGTTCTGCCCTACACGACCCAGTTCGGCATTCTGCTGCTCTGGATCGCGGCGCTTCTGACCATCTATACCGGCTATGACTATTTCCGCGCCGGGCTCAAGCATGTGGTGGACGACTGATGACCCGCTTCGTCTATTTTGCCTGGGTTCGCGAGCGCATCGGCAAGGCGGAGGAGGAGCTGGAGATCCCCGCCTCGGTGGAGACGGTCGGCGATCTCCTCGCCCACCTGAAGACGCTCGGCGACGAATACGAGGCTGCCCTTGAATATCCCGATGCCATCCGCGTCGCCATCAACCAGGAACATGCCGAGCGGCACGAGAAGATTGCCGGGGCGCGGGAAATCGGCCTTTTTCCGCCGATGACCGGGGGCTGACTGCGATGGACCGGCCGTCGCCGCTCATCTCCGTGCAGCGCGAGGATTTCGATACGCGCACCGTCATTCACGGGCTGACGGACGGGCGGGTGGACATTGGTGCGCTCGTCACCTTCACCGGCCTTTGCCGGGATGAGGCCGGGCGTCTGGCGGCGCTGGAGCTCGAACATTATCCAGGCATGGCCGAGGCGGAGCTGACCCGGATCGGCACCGAGGCCATCGAGCGCTTTTCGCTGCTTGGACTTGCCATCCTGCATCGTTTTGGCCGCATGGAGCCGGGGGACCAGATCGTGCTCGTCGTCGCGACCGCGCCGCACCGGCAGGCCGCCTTCGACGGGGCGAACTTCGTGATGGATTATCTGAAAACCTCGGCCCCCTTCTGGAAGAAGGAACACGGCTCCGATGGTTCGACCGGCGACTGGGTGGCGGCGCGCGATGCCGACGATGAGGCCCGCCTGCGCTGGAACCCGCGCTGAGGCTCAAGGGATCACCCTTTCGCGCCGGCTGAGAACGAGCACCAGCACAAGGCCGGAAAAGACCGCCAGATCCTTCCAGACATAGGGCGCATAGGCGCCCCAGAGCGTTTCCGCCATGCCCAGCGCCGCAGCACCCAGCGCCGAGCGCAGCGGCTGGCCATAGCCGCCCACGGCCGCGATCAGCAGCACCTTCAGCCCGAACATGATGCCCGAGCCGAAATCCATGTTGCCGTAATAGTTGGTGGCGATCATGCCGGTCACGGCGGCAATGAGGGTGGCGGCCACATAGGCAAGGATGAAGACCTTCGGCGCATCGACGCCGCAAAGACCGGCGGCCAGCGGATCTTCCGTGACCGCCTTCCATTGGCGCCCATAGCGGGTGCGGGTCAGCACCGCATGGCCGACCGCGACCAGAGCGGCAAAAAGCAGGCTGTTGAGGATCTGCATGCCGGTGAGATGGACGGGCTGGCCGCCGACCACCGCAAGGGTGACGGGGCTGGACAGAAGCGGCGGCAGCCAGAGATCACGCGTGCCTGAGGCAAGGCGCGCCGTTTCCATCAGCACGATCAGCAGGCCAAGCGCAGCGACAATGACCGAATTCGGCGAGACCCGCACCAGCGGGCCCATGATGTGCCGCCCCGCAAAGACGCCGACGCCCACCGCATAGGCAAGCGACACGGCTGCGCCGAAGGCGAGCGCCGCCGGCAGGACCAGCCGCATGTCGTTATGGCCCTGATCGACAAAGAGAACATAGATCTGCCCGCCAAAGGCGAAGAAGCCGCCATAGGCAATATCTGCCCGGCGCGTGACGCCGAAAGCGACGGAATAACCGAAGGCCAGCAGCGCATAAAGCGCCGCCAGCGGAACCGCCAGCGCCAGTTGCTGCAGCAGATAGGCCATGGATCGCTCCCTTTCGTTGCGGATATTTATAACTGGCAAAATGGATATTACCAGTTATAATTCCATCATGAGCTTTACCTGGACCTCCCATCGTTTCGTCGGCGGCGCGCTCGCGCTCGATATAGCCAACAGCGTCATCCTCCGGCATCTGCCGGAGAAGCGGGTCGACCGGTTGGCCGATCTGCAAAACCTTGCCGCGCTGCCTTCCGCAGCCTCCGCCCTTTCGGCGGAGGGGCCGCTGTTTGGTCCGCTCCAACAGCCTCGCCCGGAGGAGGTCGGAGAACTCATCGCGCTTCGGGAGGCGATCGATCTCTATTTTCGCACGCGCCTCAGGGAGCGGGACGAGCCCCGGCTGCTTGCCGACCTGTTGGAGCGGATTGCCTTGGCGCTCCGCCGCAAGCCTCAGGAGGGCGATCTCATCGCCTCCACCGCCCGGTCGGCACTGATGCTGGTGAGCGGTGCGTCCGCGGAACGCATGAAGATCTGCGGTCATTGCGGCTGGCTGTTCCTTGACCGCTCCAAGAACCGCAGCCGCACCTGGTGCGACATGACCGTTTGCGGCAACCGGCAGAAGGCCAGCCGCCATTATGCGGCACGGCGGAACCGCGAAAGGGAGGAGAACCAATGAGGGAAAAGAGGATGTGCACGCGCCGCCTTGCCCATGCGCTGGCCGGGCTGATGCTCGGCGGCCTTGCCCTTGCCGGCTGTCAGCGCAGCGAGGACAAGGGGCCGACGGAAATTGCCGGCAAGATCTTCATCTTCAACTACCGGCTTTCGACTGCCGTCTATGAGATCGCGCTGCGCAAGACCGGAGATATTCCCGAGGGCAGCACGGTGACGGCGGAATATGAGAACCCGGCGGGCGGGCCGCCGCTGGTGACGAAGGCGAAGATCTTTTCCTTCTGGCAGAAGATCCCGCTCGAAAGTCCGGCGCTGCGTTGCGTCGTGAAGGACAGGCCCTATCACGTGACGATCACCATTCGCGGACCGGACGAGAGCGAGATCCAGACGCTGAAAACGACAGTCATTTCCAGTCTGGACCAGACGATCCTGGCCGCCAAACCGCTGGTGACAGGCCCCGCCTATGACAAGAATCCCGAAGTTTTCAAGGCGGATGGCTCCGCCGATTACAGCCCGGACCAGTCCTGCCCGAAGACCGGCGGATGACGAATGAACCGTCAGGGATGAACAGCAAAAAGGGCCGGTGCGGCGAGCACCGGCCCTTCTCTTTCCTGCAATCAGGATACCGATCAGCCGACGATTTCGGTTTCGGCGAACCAGTAAGCGATCTCGATCTTGGCGGTTTCCGGAGCGTCGGAGCCGTGAACGGAGTTTTCGCCGATGGAGAGGGCGTGAGTCTTGCGGATGGTGCCTTCGGCAGCCTGGGCCGGGTTGGTGGCGCCCATGATCTCGCGGTTCTTGGCGATGGCGTTTTCACCTTCGAGAACCTGGACGACGGTCGGGCCGGAGGTCATGGTGTCGACGAGTTCGCCAAAGAAGGGGCGTTCCTTGTGAACGGCGTAGAAGCCTTCGGCTTCACGGCGGCTCATCCAGACGCGCTTGGAAGCGACGACGCGCAGGCCGGCATCTTCGAGCATCTTGGTGATCGCGCCCGTCAGGTTGCGCTTCGTTGCGTCCGGCTTGATCATCGAGAAGGTACGTTCAATCGCCATCGGAATTCATCCTCTTGGGTGGTGGGGAAAAGTGGGCGGTGTTTACCCGCCTCCCGGCCCGAAAACAAGGGGGGAGCCCGATTGTGACGGAAAATGACAGCCGCCCTAGCCCGCCCGCGCCGGCACCTTGCGTCCAGCCTCCCCGAAGAGATCGAGGCAACGGTTAAACCAGCCCGTTACGCTGTCGTCTGCGGCAAGCGGCCAGCGGGTCGAGACGATCCTCAGCCATTGCAACGCGCCGAAGACGATATAATCGGCAAAGAGCGGTTCCTCGCCGCCGAAGAAGGGCTGGCGCTTCAAGAGCGCGCGCAGCGGCTCCAGCTTGGCATCGAAGGCGGCGGCTTCAGCCGCGCTGTTGGCGGCCGTGCCCTCCAGCGTGTTGCCAAGGCGGCTTTCGCGCGTCTGGCGGAAATAGGGCTGGTCCTCCTGGTCGAGGATTTCCCAGATGTCGCGCACCGCAATCAGCGTGACGGCCGGATGGATGACGTTTTGCGACCAGGCTTCCACGAAACGGGTGAGCGCCCGGCCGCCATCGCCGCCGAAGAGGCTCGGCTGGTCCGGATAGGAGTCCTCCAGATATTCGGCGATGGCGAAGCTGTCGGAGACGAGATGGCCGTCATCGCGCAGCATCGGCACGGTCTTCGAGAAGCCGCCTTCGGTGCGGGTGATCTCGGTGAGGCGCAGGGGGCGCTCCTCGAAATCCAGGCCCTTGTGCTTCAGCGCCATGACGGCCTTCCAGCAATGGGGCGAGAAGGTGCAGGCGGGATCGGCACCGCGCAGGGTATAGAGCGTGATGGTCACTTCATGTCTCCTGATCTTGCTGGGCTCATGGTTCATGAAAGCTTCGATCAGCGAAATGGATGCGTCCAATCAAAAGATTTGACGCCACCCATTCACGCCCCTGCTCTATGCTTCCGCAAAGGAAACGAAGGAGCGGAGCGGCGATGCGGGACCATTTCGAAATGTTTGCGGCCTATAACAGCTGGGCCAACGGAATTCTCTACGAAGCGGCCTCGGGCCTCACGCCGGAGGAGCTTCGTGCGGACAAGGGAGCCTTCTTCGGCTCCCTCCTCAACACGCTCAACCATATTCTGGTCGCGGATCGTGTCTGGCTGCACCGACTGACCGGCGAAGGCATGCTGCCGACAGCGCTCGACCAGACGCTTTATGGGGACTTCGAACCGCTGTGGCAGGCGCGCCGGGAAGAGGATGCCCGGATTTCCGCCTATGTCGCATCCCTGACCGAGGCGATGCTTGCTGAGACCTTTACCTTCTCCCCCATCGGCAAGACCGAGCGGATCAACCAGAAGCGCGGCGTGACACTCTCGCATGTCTTCAACCACCAGACCCATCATCGCGGCCAGGCGCATGCGACGCTCACGGCGCTCGGCAAGCCGTCGCTGACACTCGACCTCATCTATTTCCTCCGCTCGGAAGGCAAGGTCTGGTTCTGAGCCACCCTTGCCATCGGCGACGGTTTCGGCCAAAACCGCGCGCATGATCGCGATTTCTGACCTTTCCGCCCGCGTCGCCGGACGCCTCCTCATCGACCATGCCAGCGTGACCCTTCCTTCGGGCACGAAGGCGGGGCTTGTGGGCAAGAACGGGGCCGGCAAATCCACCCTATTCCGCATCATCACCGGCGAATTCCCGTCCGAAAGCGGCTCTGTCTCGCTGCCTCGCAACGCGCGCATCGGCCAGGTGGCACAGGAAGTGCCAGGCACCGAGGAGCCGCTGATCGAGATCGTGCTGAAGGCCGACAAGGAGCGCGCCGCCCTTCTTGCTGAAGCGGAGACGGCGACCGATCCCCACCGGATCGCCGAGATCCAGACCCGCCTTGCCGATATCGGCGCCCATGCGGCGGAAGCGCGCGCGGCCAGCATCCTCGCCGGCCTCGGCTTCGACCACGCGGCGCAGCGGCGTCCCGCTTCCTCCTTCTCGGGCGGCTGGCGCATGCGCGTGGCGCTGGCGGCGGTGCTCTTTTCCGAGCCCGACCTGCTGCTTCTCGACGAGCCCACCAACTATCTCGACCTCGAAGGAACGCTGTGGCTGGAAGACTATATCCGCCGTTATCCGCACACGGTCATGATCATCAGCCATGACCGGGATCTTCTGAACACCGCCGTCAATGCCATCGTGCATCTCGACAAGAAGAAGCTTACCTTCTACCGCGGCTCCTACGACCAGTTCGAGCGGCAGAAGGCGGAGGCCGACGAGCTGCAGAACAAGGCGGCCGCGAAGAACGAGGCGGCGCGCAAGCACCTGCAGAGCTTTATCGACCGCTTCAAGGCCAAGGCCACCAAGGCGCGGCAGGCGCAATCCCGCGTGAAGGCGCTGGAGCGCATGGGCACGATCTCGGCCGTGGTCGAGGATACGGTGCTCGGCTTCTCCTTCCCGGAACCGGAAAAGACCGCCGCCTCGCCGATCATCGCGATCCAGGGGGGTGCCGTCGGCTATGAGCCAGGCAAACCGATCCTGAAGCGGCTCAACCTCCGGATCGATACGGATGACCGCATTGCGCTGCTCGGCTCGAACGGCAACGGCAAGTCCACCTTTGCCAAGTTCATCTCGGGCCGGCTTCAGGCAGAGGCGGGCGAGGTGAAGCTCGCGCCGCATCTGAAGACCGGCTTCTTCGCCCAGCACCAGCTGGACGACCTCATCCCCACCCAGAGCGCCGTGGAGCATGTGCGCAAGCGCATGGTGGACCAGCCGGAGGCGAAGGTGCGTGCCCGCGTTGCCCAGATGGGCCTTGCGACGGAAAAGATGGACACGCCGGCCAAGGATCTTTCCGGGGGCGAGAAGGCGCGACTTCTCATGGGCCTTGCTGCCTTCGACGCCCCGAACCTGCTGATCCTCGACGAACCGACCAACCATCTCGACATCGACAGCCGCCGTGCGCTGATCGAGGCGCTAAACGACTATTCCGGCGCCGTGATCCTGATCTCGCACGACCGCCACCTGATCGAGGCGACCGTGGACCGGCTCTGGCTGGTGAAGGACGGCACCGTGCAGGTCTTCGAGGGCGATCTTGAGGATTACCGCGCCGAAATCGTCTCCACCCCGAAGAAGGACGAGGCGAAAAAAGCCGCGGGCGAAGAGACCGTGAACAAGGCGGACCAGCGCAAGCAGGCCGCCGAAAAGCGCTCCGCCTTCGCGCCGCTCAAGAAAAAGATCAATGAACTCGAATCCTTGACGGCAAAACTGGAGAAACAGATTCAGGCCCTTGATGCGGAACTTGCAGATCCGGCGCTCTACGAGAAGAGCCCGGCCAAGGCTGCCGCCAAGGCCAAGGAGCGCTCCGATGCGGCAAGCCGGCTGGCCGCGGCCGAGGACGAGTGGCTCACGCTCTCTGCCGAATATGAAGAGGCGATGGCCGACTGAGGCGGCGGCTCAGAAGAACTCGTCGAGCAGGCGATAGAAACGCGCCTTGTCCTCATCGAGCGGCATGCCGTAGCGCGCGAGGAAGGGGCCGATCCAGTCCTCACCAAGATCGTCGGCAATGTCCCGGCAGGCAAGCGCGAGATCCTGATGGCGGTCGGCGACGCCGAGACGGCCGCAATCGATAAATCCGGTAAAGCGGCCTTCATCGATCATGATGTTCGGCATGCAGGCATCGCCATGGGTCACCACCAGATCCTCGGCCTGCGGCTGCCAGGCCTCCAGTTTCGCCTTCAGCTCCTCCGGCGACAGATCGAGATTTTCGTCATCGAGATCGTCCATGTCCACCTCGCCCGCGGCCAAGCGGCCAAGAGCAAGGGCGATCCGATGACCGGCGCGATGATCGAAGGGGCAGTCGGCGACCGGCAGCGCATGCAGGCGCTTCAGAGCGTCGGCCAGCACGGATATCCGGATCTCGGGATCGATATCGTCGCCCGAGAGATCGCGGCCGGGAACGGCGGTCATCAGCAGCCAGATGCGGCCCGCATGCCGGGTCTGGCGACGTACTCTTGCCGCCGGCATGCCCATGCTTTCAAGCCACCGCAGCCGGTCGGCTTCGGCCTCCAGTTCGCCGAAGGGGCCGATTTCCTCGGTTTTCAGGAAAAGATCCGGCTTCGGCTTTCCTGGAATACGAAACACCCGGGCACCGGAAAGGCCATCCTTCGCCTCCTGCCATCGCTCAAAGGCAGGCAGGTCCGGCCATGGGTTGCTCTCGGTGATGTCCTTCATGGTCATGCGCCTCTTGAAACGGGTGTTCGGGCTCTCCTAAGGGAAAGCCACCCTATCCGACATCCCGCGAAATCTGGGTTAGGAAAAATTGTTCCATATATTGGAACATCAATTCAGCATGCGGAAAATTGTGCCGGCGCGCCTTCAATATTCTTGCCCGCCCTTCCGGGGGCCGCTAAAACTGCCAGCCGCTGTCTCAAAGGGTTGGAGGAAACATGTCGCCCATCAAGCTAGCCATCGTCGGCGTCGGAAAGATCGTGCGCGACCAGCACCTGCCTGCCATTGCCGCCAATCCGGATTTCGAGCTGATTGCCACCGCGAGCCGGCACGGCACCGTGGAGGGCATTCCGGCCTTCATCTCCATCGAAGCCATGCTGGAGGCGGTGCCCGATATCCAGGCGGTTTCGCTCTGCATGCCGCCACAATACCGTTATCAGGCGGCACTGAGCGCGCTTGAAGCGGGCAAGCACGTGTTTCTCGAAAAGCCCCCGGGTGCCTCGCTGTCCGAGGTGGAAGACCTGATCCGGCTTGCGGCATCGAAGGGCCTCTCGCTCTTTGCCAGCTGGCATTCGCGGCATGCGCCCGCGGTGGAAGCCGCCCGCGCCTTTCTTGCGGATGCGAAAATCGCATCAGTCGAGATCATCTGGAAGGAAGACGTGCGCCAGTGGCATCCGAACCAGGAGTGGATCTGGCAGGCGGGTGGCCTGGGTGTCTTCGATCCGGGCATCAACGCCCTCTCGATCATGACGCGCATCCTGCCGCGCCCGGCCTTCCTGACGGCGGCGGAACTGACCTTCCCGGACAATCGCGATGCGCCGATTGCCGCAAGCCTCTCCTTCCGCGACCGGACGGGCATGCCCGTGACCGCCGAATTCGACTGGCGGCAGACCGGCAAGCAGAGCTGGGACATTCGCGCCGAGACCGATCAGGGGCTGATGGTGCTCTCGGATGGCGGCGCGCGGTTGACAGTTGCCGATTCCATCCATGTCTGCGGCAAGGACGAGGAATATCCGGGTCTCTATCGCCGTTTTGCGGAGATTATCGCGGAGGGCACAAGCGATGCGGACCTCTCGCCCCTCACCCATGTGGCAGATGCCTTCATGCTGGGGCGTCGCCGGATTACGGAAGCCTTCCACGACTGAGGCGCGTCAGGCCTTCTTTTCCCACCGGCCGTCGGCGGTCTGCTGCCAGTAGGTGAGCTGATGACCGGCGGCCTTCAGCCGCTTCCATTCCGCCCGGGCATGTTCCACCTGGGCGGGATCGAGCCCATCGAACAGGAAGACGATTCGCTGGTAGGCCTCCGGCGCGGCGGCGGCCGCCGTGCCGGTGAGAAAGCGGATATCAGCCCCGTTGCCATTATCGGAGGTGCCGGTGAGCAGCACCGGCTGCAAGGCGGCATGGGGGGCGGCATCCGTGCCATGGGGCAGGAAGCTCTCGTCCTGATAGGTCCAGAGATGCTGGTCCAGGCGTTCCATCTGCTCGGCGTCAGGTACTTCGACGGCGACGCGCCAGCCCCGCGCGAGGCTGCGCTCCAGAAGCTGCGGCAGGGCATCCTCCAGCCGCTTCTCCGTCAGATGGTAGAAGGAAACTTCCGTCACCCGCCCTGCCCTCAGCCTTCGTAATGGTCGCGCACAAGCCGGTCGAGCAGGCGCACGCCGAAGCCCGAGGCCCAGGACTGGCTGATCTCCGTCTTCGGAGAATCCATGGCAGTTCCCGCCACGTCGAGATGGGCCCAGGGAGTACCGTTCACGAAGCGCTGCAGGAACTGCGCGGCGGTGATGGCGCCGCCATTGCGCCCGCCGGTGTTCTTCATGTCGGCGAAGCGGCTGTCGATCAGCTTGTCATAGGCCTTGCCGAGCGGCATCCGCCAGAGCTTTTCTTCCGTCGCCTGGCCGGCGGCGAAGAGGCGCTCGGCGAGCCCGTCATCATTGGAGAACAGCCCCGCGTGATCCGTGCCGAGCGCAACCATGATGGCACCGGTCAGCGTTGCGAGGTCGATCATGATCTGCGGCTTGAAGCGGTCCTGGCAATACCAGAGCGCATCGGCCAGCACGAGGCGGCCTTCCGCATCCGTATTGATGATCTCGATGGTCTGGCCGGACATGGAGGTGACGATGTCGCCCGGGCGCTGGGCGGCGCCATCCGGCATGTTCTCGACGAGGCCGAGAATGCCGATCGCATTCACCTTCGCCTTGCGGGCGGCGAGCGTGTGCAGAAGGCCGATCACGGCGGCAGCGCCGCCCATGTCGCCCTTCATGTCTTCCATGCCGGCACCGGGCTTGATGGAGATGCCACCCGTATCGAAGACCACGCCCTTGCCGATGAAGGCGACCGGCTTTTCCTTGGCCTTGCCGCCGTTCCACCGGATGATGGCAAGCCGTGGCGGGCGAACCGAGCCCTGCGCCACGCCGAGAAGCGCGCCCATGCCGAGCTTGCGCATGTCCTTTTCGGTGAGAATCTCCACTTCGGCCCCAAGCTGGGCAAGAGCCTCTGCCTTTTCGGCGAATTCGACCGGACCCAGCACATTCGGCGGCAGGTTGACCAGTTCACGGGCGAGAATCACCCCATCGGCCACCGCCTCGGCTTCGGCAAAGGCCTTTTTCGCCGCGGAGGCGGCGGCGGTTACCAGGGTTACGCGGATCTTCTTCCGCTTCTTGCCGGCCGCGTCCTCCTCGCCTTCCGGCGCGGAGCCGGCCTTGCCAGTCTTGAAGCGGTCGAATTCATAGGCGCGCAGGCGCATGCCGAGCGCAAATTCGCCGGCAAAGGCCGGATCGATCGCGCCGCCCGGAAGATCGAGATAGATCGCCACCCGTTCGGCCTTGCCGAGCTTGCCGGCGGCAACGCCTCCAGCCTTGAGCCAGTCCTGTCCGGTGAGATCGGCCTGTTTCCCGAGGCCGATGACGATGATTCGGTCGGCCGCCGACCCTGCGGGAGCAAGGATTTCGATGGAGGAGCGTGCCTTGCCCTTGAATTCGGCCGCCCTGGCCGCCCGCGCAAAGGTGTTTTCCGGGTCCGCTTCCGCGCTGCCCGAAGGCGCCAGCGGGTCCGAAAGGGTCAGAAGCACGGCATCGCCCCCTTCCAGCTTGAGCGATTTGGAAAAGGAGATTTCGAGATCAAAGGCCATGGCATTCACTTTCGAAAAGGGCAAAAGATGACGGGATCATGGATAAAATGCCGGCCGTTGCAAGGCGAAACCCGCATTTTTCCCGGTTTCGGCCAAAGCCCGCCATGGCAACGCCATCAAGACGCGGCATGGCAGCGCTTCCCATGCCGAGGGAAGCTCTGTAAGAAGGCTGTGCATGAAAATCATTGAGCGTTACATATTTCAGCGGTCGGCCAAGATGGTGCTGGTGGCGCTGCTGCCGGTGCTTGCGATCATCTGGACGACGCAGGTGCTGGCGCGCGTCGATCTGGTAACGGATAGCGGCCAGTCGATCACGTCCTTCATGCTGCTGGCCTCCTGCATCGTGCCGATGGTGCTGCCGGTGGTGCTGCCCTTTGCAGCCGTCATCGGGATCTCCCAGACGCTGACGACCATGAACACCGATTCCGAGCTGACCGTGATCGAGGCCTCGGGGGCCGGACGTTCGGTCATCTACCGGCCCGTGCTGCTGCTCGGGATTTCGCTGAGCGCCTTTGCGCTCTTCGTCAATCTCATCGTCGAGCCGCCGGTGCGCTATACGTTTCGCCATCTGATCGCCTCTGCCTATGCGGATCTTCTCTCCTCCGTGATCGAGGAAAAGACCTTCCGGCAGATCGGCGACGGGCTCTATATCCAGATTTCGCGGCGGCTGGCCGGGCGCACGCTGGAGGGCCTGTTCATCTCCGATACCCGCAATCCGGAGTTCCAGCTCATCTATTATGCGCGCGAGGGCGCGGTGGACGAGAAGGGAACGGCGCTCGTCATGCGCGATGGCGAGGTGCACCGCAAGACGCGCACGGGGGACGTCTCCGTCGTGCGCTTCGACAGCTACAGCTTCGACCTTTCCGACTTCTCCCAGGCACGCGGCCAGACCCGCCTCACCGCTTCGGACCGGGACCTTGCCTTCCTGTGGAACCCCGATCCCTCCGATGCGCGCTACCGGGACAATCCCGGTGAATTCCGGGCAGAGCTGCACCGCCGGCTGACGGAATGGGTCTATGCGTTCATTTATTCGATGATCGCGCTTCTGATTGCCAGTGACGCCCGCTCCCATCGCGAGGCCCGGGTGCACCCCATGATCACCGCGCTCGCCTTTGCCTTTCTGCTCCGGTGGGTTTCCTTCTATGTGGAGGATCAGGTGGAGCAGAATCCGAGTTTCATTCCCGCGGTCTACGGCGTGCCGGCGGTGGCGGGGCTGATCGTGGGCGGCCTCTTGATGCGCGGCAAGCGCCTGACGGTGGCCGATGGTCTGGTGGAGCGGATCAGCATGATGTTCCGGAGCCTTACCCAGCGCTTCGGCCCGGATGGAAGGCAGGGCAACTGATGGCCTGGACGCTCAGCCTCTATTTCTTCAAGCGGCATGTCTCGACGCTCTTCTGGTTCATCGTCGGCGTGGTCGCGCTCATCTACATCATCGATTTCAACGAGACGTCCAACCAGATGTCCGGCCTCCCCGGCTATACGGTGAGCGGCGGGCTGATGATGACGGCGCTGCGCCTGCCGCTGATTCTGCAGCAGACCGTGCCCTTCATCGCGCTCTTTGCCGGCATGACGACGCTGATCGGCCTCAACCGGAAATATGAGCTGGTGGTGACGCGGGCGGCGGGCATTTCCGTCTGGCAGTTCATGGCGCCCTTCGTTCTCGCGGCCTTCCTGACCGGCATTGCGGCCGTGCTGGTGCTCAATCCGCTCGCCGCCTGGGGGCAGAAGACCGCGCTTTCCATCGAGGCGAAGTGGCAGGGCAACAAACCGCAGGCGAGCAACGAGACCCCGCCCTGGATCCGCCAGATCTACGAAAATGACGATGCGATCATCGGCGCGGAGACGGTTCTGGAAGATGGATTGACGCTTTCGGGCGTGGTGGTCATCCACTTCTCTTCCGACGGGCGGATCATCCTGCGGCAGGATGCGGCACTGGCCAATTTGAAAGATGGTTACTGGCTGCTTAACAATGTGAAGGAATCGCGCCCCGGCGAAGTGGTGGCGATCAAGGATCAGGTGGAACTTCCCACCAACCTGACGCCCGAATTCGTGCGCGAGCGCCTGACGTCGCCGGAAACCGTTGCTTTTTATGATCTTTCTAGGAAAATTGAAGCGGCCCGCTCTTTCGGCATTTCCACCAAGGCGCTGGAAACCCAGTATCATTCGCTTCTGTCGCTGCCGCTGCTGCTGGTGGCGATGACGCTTATTTCTGCAACAGTGACACTCCGATTTAGCCGTTTTGCACAGTCAAGCGCGGTAATTCTGGGTGGCATCCTTTCCGGCTTCGTGCTTTATGTCGTCACGGTGCTGGTGAAAGCATTTGGAAGCAGCGGCGTTGTGCCGCCCTATGTCGCGACATGGATTCCTGTATTCGTGGCGCTGGCGCTGGGTTCAACGATTCTGCTCCATCAGGAGGACGGCTAGTGGCGGCAAATGACCGCAAAATGATCAGGACGCTCGCAACCGCCCTGCTTGCAGGCGTGGCTGTGATTTCGTCCGGCTGCCTGGTTCCTGCCGCGGTGTTTGCCCAGGAACTGACGGCGCCAGAAGGGGGCAAGCTTCTGCTTGCCGCAAACGATCTCGTTTACAACAAGGATCTCAACAAGGTCACCGCGCTTGGGGCCGTGCAGATCAATTATGCCGGCTACAAGCTCGTGGCGCAGAAGGTCGAATATGACCAGCAGAGCGGCCGGCTGACGGCGACCGGCAATATCGAGCTGGTCGAACCGTCGGGCAACCGCATCTATGCCGACACGATGGACGTAACCGACACGTTTGCCGACGGCTTCGTCAATTCGCTGCGCATCGAAACGCCGGACAATACACGCCTTGTGGCCGAAAGCGCCGAGCGCGTGGGCGACCGGGACATGATCCTGCATAACGGCGTCTACACCGCCTGCCTTCCCTGCGCGAAAAACCCGGACAAGCCGCCGCTCTGGCAGGTGAAGGCCGAGAAGGTGATCCAGAACGGGGAAACCCACACGATCCGCCTGGAGAATGCACGGTTCGAGTTCCTCGGCCTGCCCATGGCCTATCTGCCCTTCATCGAGGTTCCCGATTATACGGTGAAGCGCAAGTCGGGCTTCCTCTTCCCGACCATGAAGCTCAATGAGAACATCGGATTCGGGATTACGGTTCCCTATTATTACGTGATTTCGGGCAGCATGGATTTCACCATCAGCCCGACCTACTACACCCAACAGGGTCTGCTCATCGAAGGCGAATTTCGCCAGCGGCTGGAAAACGGGCAGCATTCGCTGCGCTTTGCCGGTATCGACCAGCGCAATCCCGACAATTTCGACGCCAATACCAGCGACGCCCTCGAAACGCAGCGCGGCATGGTGCAGTCGATCGGCGCCTTCCAGATCAATCCCCGCTGGACCTTCGGCTGGGACGTGATGCTACAGAGCGACAACAACTTCTCGCGCACCTACGATCTCTCGGGCGCGAATGGCTCCGTCCACACCAACACCGCCTATCTGACCGGGCTTGGCCGGCGGAACAGCTTCGACCTGCGCGCCTTCTATTTCGACGTGCAGGATGCCGACCCGGCGAGCAAGCAGGAAGACAGGCAGGCGAAGGTCTATCCCTCGCTCGACTATGACTACACCGCGCCGCAGCCGGTTGCCGGCGGCGAACTGTCGGTGAAGACCAACTTTACCCATCTCAGCCGCACGCTTGCCGATACGGTGGAGAATGGCGATTTCGACCGTTTCCGCGGCCTGCCGGGCGATTATACCCGCCTGACATCCGAGGCCGTCTGGCAGCGCACCCTGATCGCGCCCGGCGGCGTGCTCGTGACGCCGATCCTTGCGGCCCGGGCCGATGCGATCAATGTGCGGATGAGCGATCCGAACACCATCAACCCGTCCAGCCTCAACTATGCGGGCGCCTTCCACAGCGACGACACGCTGGCGCGCGGCATGGTGACGGCCGGTCTCGAGGTGCGCTATCCGATCCTGATCTCGACCGCCAGCAGCTCGCACATCATCGAACCGATCGGCCAGATCTTCGTGCGTCCGGACGAACAATATGCGGGCAGCCTGCCGAACGAGGATTCGCAGAGCTTCGTCTTCGACGGTACCAACCTGTTCGAGCGGGACAAGTTCTCGGGCTTCGACCGGATGGAAGGCGGTACACGCGCCAATCTGGGCATCCGTTATACGGGCAGCTTCGACAATGGCTGGGGCATCAACGGCGTCTTCGGCCAGTCCTTCCACCTTGCGGGGCAGAATTCCTTCGCAACGGCTGATCTCGTGAATGCGGGCGCCGATTCGGGGCTGGAGGACGACCGGTCCGATTATGTGGCGATGGCGGGCGTCGAGACGCCCTTCGGCCTCTCGCTGACCGGCAATATCCGCTTCGACAAGGATGACTGGGATCCCAAGCGCACCAGCGGCTCGCTCACCTATACGGGCGATTACCTGACCTCGACGGTGACCTATACCCACATTTCCTCGCAGCCGATCTATGCGGATTCGACGAGCACGGACGAGGTGCAGAGTTCTGCGACGGTTGCGATCAACGACAACTGGTCGGTTTTCGGCAGCGCGGCCTGGGACATGAACAACAATATCGTGAGCAAGCGTGCGGCCGGCTTCTCCTACACCAACGAGTGCCTGGTCTTCACCCTGCTCTATTCGGATGACCGCGACGTTTCCAATACGAGCGGCGTGGACCGGAAGTTCGGCGCCCGGCTGACCTTCAGGACGCTTGGCGACATCAATATCGGCGGCTGACGGGGCGCATGCCCGCCCGGAGCCCCGGTGACAGGGGCGCCGGGCCTTTGTTTGGCCGTAAAATATGTGCTATTCGGCCCGGAGCCGCGGAAACGCTTCCGGGCCCGATGCAATGGGAAAGGGACGAGGACCATGTTTGCGAAAACTGCCGTGCGGGGGATCCTTCTGGGCGCTGCCATTCTGGCCATGTCCACCAGCCTTGCGCCAGTCCCGGCCCTTGCGGCGGGTTCCTCCACCAGCGTCGCGATCACCGTCAATGGCTCGCCCATCACTAATGGCGATATAGCTCATCGCACAGCCTTCCTGCGCCTGCAGAAACAGAAGGGCAATCTCGCAAGCCTTGCACGCAACCAGCTTGTGGACGAGGAACTGAAGCGCCGCGAAGTGCTGAAAATGCAAGCCTCGGTGAGCCAGGAGGACGTGGACGCCGCCTTTGCGCGCTTTGCCAAGAGCAACAAGCTGACGGTTTCGCAGCTCACCCAGATTCTTGAGAAATCCGGCGTCACCGCCTCCCACTTCAAATCCTATATCGCGATCCAGATGAGCTGGCCGCGGGTGATGAGTGCCCGCTTCAATCCCGCCCGCTCGAACGGCGCCGATCTCGCCCAGCGCCTTGGCGGCAAGGAAAAGCCGGTCACGACCGAATATTTCCTGCAGCAGGTCGTCTTTGTCATTCCGGAAGCCAAGCGCGGCAAGATCACCGGCAAGCGCAAGGCGGAGGCGGAAGCCTCCCGTTCGAAGTTCCCGGGCTGCGACCAGTCGAAGACCTTTGCCGCGACCATGCGCGATGTTTCGATCATCAATCTCGGCCGCGTGCTGCTGCCGGCCATGCCGCCGGAGTGGAAGCCGCTGATCGAGAAGGCCAAGGGCAATACGACCGGCACGCTGGTAACTCCGCGCGGCGTCGAATATCTCGCGATCTGCAAGCAGCGCCAGGTCAATGACGATTATGCGGCGGAAGTGGTGTTCCGCGCCGAAGATCTCGCCAAGGCCAAGGGTTCGGACCCGCGCGAGGAAGAATATCTGGCCGAACTGCGCAAGAAGGCCCGCATCACCGGCCTGTGAGGACAAGATGCAAGAGAGCGCCCTTTCCCGTCCGATCGGTCTGACACAGGGGGATCCGGCCGGCATCGGACCCGATATTTCGCTTTCGGCCTGGGTGCGACGCAGGGAGCTTTCCCTGCCGCCCTTCCTCTATATCGGCGATCCCGCCATCCTTTCGGAGCGGGCGCGCGAGATCGGCATCGATGCCCGCATTCGCGAGACTGATGCACAAGGGGCCATGGCAGCCTTTTCCGATGCCATTCCGGTGCTGCCCGTTCCGGCAGGCGCAGCAATCCGGGCGGGGCATCCCCATCCGGCCAGCGCATCGGGCACGACGGGTGCCATCGAAAAGGCCGTCGATCTCTGCTTCCGGGGCGAAGTCTGTGCGGTCACCACCAATCCCATTGCGAAATCGGTGCTTTACCGGGCCGGCTTCGGCTTTCCCGGCCATACGGAATATCTGGCCGATCTCGCCCGGCGGCGCACGGGCCAGACGGTGCTTCCGGTGATGATGCTTGCCGGTCCGCTTCTGCGGGCGATCCCGCTCACCATCCATATTCCCCTGAAGGATGTGCCGGGCAAGATTACCGAGGCGCTCATTCTGGAGACCTGCCGGATTGCCCATCGCGACCTGAAGACCCGCTTCGGCATCGAGGCGCCGCGTCTCGCGATTGCCGGTCTCAATCCCCATGCGGGCGAGGACGGGGCGATGGGACTTGAAGAGATCGATGTCATTGCGCCCGCCATTTCCAGAGCGCGGGCGGAGGGTATCCATGCCATCGGGCCGCTTCCCGCCGATACCATGTTCCATGCTCAGGCCCGCGACCGTTACGACGTGGCGATCTGCATGTATCACGATCAGGCGCTCATCCCGGTCAAGGCCCTGGGATTCGACGAATCCGTGAATGTGACGCTCGGCCTGCCTTTCATCCGCACATCCCCCGATCACGGTACAGCCTTCGGCATAGCGGGACAGGGCATTGCCCGCGAGGACAGCCTCGTCGCCGCGCTGAGGCTTGCCGCCGAGCTGGCCGTCCATTCCGGAGCACATGCCTGATGGCCGCTCTGGACGGCCTGCCGCGGCTCTCGGATGTCATTCATGCCCATGGGCTGGACGCCAAGAAATCGCTCGGCCAGAACTTCCTGCTCGATCTCAACCTGACGCAGAAGATCGCCCGCACAGCCGGGGATCTCAAGGGCGCGACGGTTATCGAAGTGGGACCGGGCCCCGGCGGCCTCACCCGCGCCATCCTGGCACTTGGGGCGGAGAAGGTCATCGCCATCGAGCGGGATAGCCGCTGCCTGCCGGCCCTTGCCGAGATTTCGGCCCATTATCCGGATCGTCTCACGGTAATCGAAGGCGATGCGCTGAAGACGGATTTTGCGGCCCTTGCCGCTCAAGCCCCCGGGCCGGTGAAGATCATCGCCAACCTCCCCTACAATATCGGCACCCAGCTTCTGGTGAACTGGCTGCTGCCCGAGAAGGAAAAGGGATGGCCTCCCTTCTGGGAAAGTCTGACGCTGCTCCTGCAAAAGGAAGTGGTGGAGCGGATCGTGGCCGAGGAGGACGAGGATCATTACGGGCGGCTCGGCGTGCTCTGCGGCTGGCTGACGGAGGCGCGCGCCGCCTTCGACATCCCGCCCCAGGCCTTCACGCCGCCGCCGAAGGTGACATCGACTGTGGTGCATATCGTGCCCCGCGCCAATCCCCTCCCCTCGGCCGCTTCGAGCCTCGAGCGGGTGACTGCCGCAGCCTTCGGCCAGCGCCGCAAGATGCTGCGCCAGAGCCTGAAGCCGGTCGGCGGGGAAGCCCTGCTGGCGCGGGCCGGCATCGATCCCTCCCGGCGAGCGGAAACGCTCTCCGTCGAGGAATTCGTGCGGCTGGCCAACAATCTTTGAGGGGCGTGCCCCGGCTCAGCTCAGAACCGGGTTTTCTTCCAGCAATTCGCGGACGAAGTCGAAAAGGCCGGGCCGGCGGTCGCGGCGCAGGCGCTCCGAGCAGACGATGGCGCGCATGGATTCGTAGGCGTGCTGCAGGTCGTCATTGACGATGATATAGTCATATTCGCGCCAGTGCTCGATTTCGGCGCGGGAATTGGCGAGCCGGGTCGCGATGACTTCGGCGGTATCTTCGGCCCGGCGGTGCAGGCGCGACTGGAGTTCGGTCATGCTGGGCGGCAGGATGAAGATCGCCACCACATCGGCCCGCATCTTTTCCTGAAGCTGAAGCGCGCCCTGCCAGTCGATATCGAAGAGCATGTCGCGGCCCTCGGACATGGCGGTTTCCACCGGCTCGCGCGGGGTGCCGTAGTAGTTTCCATGCACTTCGGCCCATTCCAGCAGCGCATCGCTGTCGCGCAGGCGCTCGAATTCCTTCACGGAAATGAAATGGTAATGCACGCCGTCGATCTCGCTCGGCCGGCGCTTGCGGGTGGTGACGCTGACCGAAAGGCTGAGGCCGATATCGGATTCCAGAAGATTGCGCGCGATGGTCGACTTTCCGGCGCCGGACGGCGAGGAAATGACCAGCATGAGGCCGCGCCGCTGAATGGTGATGTTTTTCGACGAGCCCCCGCTCATACGCTTACTCCAGATTTTGGACCTGTTCACGGAACTGATCGATCACCACCTTGAGCTCGATGCCCGCTGCGGTGACGGCCGCGCTGTTCGACTTGGAACAGATCGTATTCGATTCCCGGTTAAATTCCTGTGCCATGAAGTCGAGCTTTCGCCCGACCGGCCCGCCCCTGGCGAGCAGATCCCGGGCTGCGGCCACATGGGCCTTCAGCCGGTCGATTTCCTCGCGCGTATCGGCCCTTGTGGCCAGAAGGGCAGCTTCCTGGTGCAGGCGGTCGCGATCGAGCGCGCTCGAAGCCTCCAGAAGGGCGGAAACCTGCGCCTCCAGTTTGCGCGCAATTTCCTCCGGCGTGCGGCTTGGGTCCCGTTCGATCAGGGTGCCGAGCGCCTCGATCTGGTCCACATGGCCGGAAAGCACCGCATAAAGCGCGCGGCCTTCCGCCTCGCGCATGGCGACGAGACCGGTCAGCGCATCGCCGAAGCCGGCGACCAGCGCCTCATCGCGCGCCGTGCGCATCGTCTCATCCTCCTCCGCCTCGCGAAACTCCACGAGGCCGCGAATGGCGAAAAGCTGGTCCATGCTCAGCGGTGACTGATCGACGAGATCGCCCAGTTCGCGGCGCAGCGCCAGAACGGCGGCGAGCGTTTCGCGGTTGACCACCGCCTCCAGCCGGTTTTCGGCGACCGTCACCGTCAGGCCCGCCTGGATGTTGCCGCGGGTCAGACGCTCGCCTGCAAGGCCCTTCAGCGCGGTTTCCAGATGTTCGTATCCCGTCGGCAGGCGCAGCCTGACATCGAGACCCTTGCCGTTCACCGCCCGCAATTCCCAGACCCAGCGATAGCGCCCGACGGTGCCTTCCCGCCTTGAAAAGCCGGTCATGGATTGCAAAGCCATATCATGCCTCCGCGGTGTTGGCCCGTTGGTGAAAGGGAAGATGAAACCCGGTTCAGTTCTGCTTTTTCTTCTTCTTGTTGGGCTTCGGCTGTTCTTCGTCGGGCACGACCTCGTCCGCCGGCTGGCCGTCGACGGCGATTTCCTCGCCGGTGCCCTTGGCGGCTTCCAGCTTGCGCCAGCGCTTCACATTGGCATTGTGCTCATCGAGCGTCGCCGCGAAGACATGGCCGCCGGTGCCATCGGCGACGAAGTAGAGATCATCGGTGCGCGAGGGATTGGCCACCGCCTCCAGCGCTGCCTTGCCGGGTGCCGCGATCGGCCCCGGCGGCAGGCCCTTGATGATATAGGTGTTGTAGGGCGTGTCCTTCTTGAGGTCCGACTGGTAGATCGGCCGGTCCGCCGGTTTCCCCTCGCCACCGAAGATGCCGTAGACAATGGTCGGGTCCGACTGGAGGCGCATGCCCTTCTTCAGGCGGTTGAGGAAGACGGCGGCAACGCGCGGGCGCTCGTCCGCCTTGCCGGTTTCCCGCTCCACGATGGAGGCGAGCGTGACGAAATCCTGCTTGTTCTCGATGGGCAGCGAGGCATCGCGGCGTTCCCAGATCTGGTCGACCAGCTTTTCCTGGGCGGCGCGCGCCTGCTTGACGATTTCCAGGCGGGTGGTGCCGCGGGAAAACTTGTAGGTATCCGGCCGCAGGCTGCCCTCAGGCGGCAATTCGGCGGGAAGATCGCCTTCGAGAACCGGGTCTTCCAGCATGCGGTTGAACATCTGGCGAACCGTCAGCCCTTCCGGGAAGGAGATGGAATAGAGGATGGACTTGCCAGAGCGCAGAAGCTCCATGATATCCTTCATCGAGGCGCCGGCCTTGATCTCGTATTCGCCGGCCTTCAGCGAATCCTTCTTGAGATAGGTCTGGGCAATGACGCTGAAGATGCGCGTATCGGCAATGATGTTGTTGCGCTCGAGACTGTTGGCGATTTCCTTCAGGCTCATGTTCTGCCGAACCTGGAAGGTGGTGTTGGTTTCGAGCGGGCCCGGCGCGTTGAAGGCCGACAGCGCATAGTAGGCGATGCCGCCCAGCGCGATGGCGCCGAAAACCGCCAAGGTCATCAGGAAATTGAAGAAGATGACGATCTGGCTGCGCGCACCCTTGGAGCGCGTCGGCGGCATGGGCACCCGTTCGGGCTTCAGCGCTTCACTGGCGGATTTCGGAATGATCGGACCATTGCCGCTGCCGGTGGTCTGGGCCGGCTGCTGCGGCGGGGACGGATCTTTGTTCAGGTCGCTGTCGCTCACGTCATCCTCATGATTTGTTTGCCTGGCGCCAGGCGCCTGCCGGGTCCGCTCGGACCCCGTTCATGCCGCTTCACCCTCCGGTCTAAACCAAGGAATGCGGCAAAAACAGGTTGGGACCCCGGCATCGCCGGTCCGCCACGCACCCCCGGCCAGCCGGGAGCGACGCATTTGAAGATGACGGAGGCCGCAGCCCCCGTCCAGAGGTCATCAGCCCTGGTAGCGCTTCAGCACCAGGGAGGCATTGGTTCCGCCGAAGCCGAAGGAGTTCGACACGGCGACATTGATTTCCCGTTCGCGCGCCTTGAGCGGCACGAGATCGATTTTCGTTTCGCGCTCGGGATTATCGAGGTTGAGCGTCGGCGGCGCCACATTGTCGCGGATGGCAAGCGTCGCGAAAATGGCTTCGACCGCACCGGCCGCGCCGAGCAGATGGCCGATGGCCGACTTGGTGGAGGACATGGAGATCTTCGAGGCGGCATCGCCGACCAGCCGTTCCACGGCACCGAGTTCGATCGTGTCGGCCATGGTCGAGGTGCCATGGGCGTTGACGTAATCGATATCGGCGGGGGTGAGACCAGCGCGTTTCAGCGCCATGCCCATGCAACGATAGGCGCCTTCACCGTCCTCGGAGGGGGCGGTAATGTGGAAGGCATCGCCCGAGAGGCCGTAACCCACCACTTCCGCATAGATCTTCGCGCCACGCGCCTTGGCATGTTCCAGCTCCTCGAGCACGACAATGCCGGCGCCCTCGCCCATGACGAAACCGTCGCGGTCGCGGTCATAGGGCCGCGAGGCGGCCTGGGGATTGTCGTTGTTCTGGGTGGACAGCGCCTTGCAGGCGGCAAAGCCGGCAAGCGCGATGCGGCAGATCGGGCTTTCCGTACCGCCGGCCACCATCACATCCGCATCGCCGAGCGCGATCAGCCGGGCCGCATCGCCGATGGCATGGGCGCCGGTGGAGCAGGCGGTGACCACCGAATGGTTCGGGCCGCGCAGCTTGTGGCGGATCGAGACATGGCCGGAGGCGAGGTTGATCAGACGGCCGGGGATGAAGAAGGGAGAAAGCCGGCGCGGGCCTTTTTCTTTCAGCGTATAGCCGCCTTCGACGATGCCTTCGAGGCCACCGATGCCCGAACCGATCAGAACGCCGGTCGCGATCTGGTCTTCGTCGGTCTCAGGGTGCCAGTTGGCATCGGCCAGCGCCATGTCGGCGGCTGCCATGCCATAGACGATGAAGGGATCGACCTTGCGCTGTTCCTTCGGCTCCATCCACTGGTCGGCATTGTAGGTGCCGTCGGTGCCGTCGCCTACAGGAATGCGGCAGGCGATCTTCGCCGCGAGGTCATCAACCTCGAATTCGGTGACGAGGCGGGCGGCGTTCTGGCCGGCGATGAGCCTTTGCCAGGTGACTTCCGTTCCGCAGCCCAGAGGAGATACCATGCCGGTACCGGTGATAACGACACGTCTCATCGTTCGTGATCCACCCTAATTTCGGTCAGTTGCTACCGATCAAGAAACAAATGCCCGGAGACCCGGGCAAAAGAGCGGGCTCCCTCTTCAGAGAACCCGCCATATCATGGGGAAACCGAGGCTCAGGCCTGGGCCTTCTCGATGAACTTGACGGCGTCGCCGACGGTCAGGATCGAGTCTGCTGCATCATCCGGGATTTCAACGCCGAATTCTTCTTCGAAGGCCATGACCAGCTCAACCGTGTCGAGCGAGTCAGCGCCCAGATCGTCGATGAAGCTTGCGCCTTCCACGACCTTGTCGGCGTCAACGCCAAGATGATCAACAACAATTTTCTTCACGCGTTCTGCGATATCGCTCATGTCGGTTTCCTCGACCTTTGACTTAACCTGGACGCCAGGACGGCATCCTTACTCATCATTGCCGGCGGCGACCGCTTTCGGACACCACATGCCTGCAAGTTCCGTTCTCATCCCCCGGGTTCAGTCTGGAGGGTGGATTGTCCCCCACGCCCAACCGGTAAATCCACCTGGGGATCGCAACAGCCATGGCCCGCTTAACACGGTTTGCAGTCGCCGCAAAGCCAGAAAATGTCCGGCAAAGCATCGGTCAACATGCAAATTCGGCGAAAACCAGTGGGCTTCGCCGCGCTTTGCAAACCGATTAGATCATCGCCATGCCGCCGTTGACGTGGAGCGTCTGGCCCGTCACGTAAGCGGCTTCGGACGAAGCGAGGAAGACGGCGGCGGAGGCAATCTCGGCACCGGTGCCCATGCGGCGCATGGGAATGGCGCCCATGATGGCTTCCTTCTGCTTTTCGTTGAGCTTGCCGGTCATGGCGCTTTCGATGAAGCCCGGGGCAATGCAGTTCACCGTCACGTTGCGGGTGGCGATTTCCTGGGCGAGCGACTTGGAAAAGCCGATCATACCAGCCTTCGAGGCGCAGTAATTCGCCTGGCCGGGATTGCCGGTCACGCCCACCACCGAGGTGATGTTGATGATGCGGCCATAGCGGCGGCGCATCATCGGATGGGTGAGTTCGCGCGTGAGGCGGAAGACGGAGGTGAGGTTCACTTCCAGAACCGCATCCCAGTCCGCATCGCTCATGCGCACGAAGAGGCCGTCCTTGGTGATGCCGGCATTGTTGACGAGAATGTCGACGCCGCCGAGTTCGGCTTCGGCCTTTTCGCCGAGCGCCTTCACCGCATCGCGGTCCGCGAGGTTGGCGGGCATGACGTGGACGCGCTCGCCGAGATCGTTGGCCAGCTGCTCCAGCTTTTCGGCGCGGGTGCCATGCAGGGCAACGGTCGCGCCCTGGGCATGCAGGGCGCGGGCGATCTCTTCGCCGATGCCGCCGGTTGCGCCCGTGACGAGGGCCTTGCGGCCGGTAAGATCGAACATGGAAGTCATCCTTTCCAGGGTCAGGGCCGGTGGCGCCTTGGCTGCCGGCCGAAGGGATCAGGCATTGAGCGCGGCAAGGGCCGCATCGATATCGGCAGCGCCGTTGACCGCAACGCCGTTCACTGCCTTGTCGATACGGCGGGCAAGACCGGTCAGCACCTTGCCGGAGCCGATTTCATAGAGCGTGGTGACGCCGTTCTTTCCGAACCATTCCACCGTTTCGCGCCAGCGCACCTGGCCGGTGACCTGCTCGACGAGAAGACGGGCGATTTCGTCCGCATCGGTGACCGGGGCAGCACGGACATTGGCGATGACGGGCACGAGGGGCGCCTTCTTTTCAACGTTCGCCAGCGCCTCGCGCATGGCATCGGCTGCGGGCGCCATCAGGCTCGAATGGAAGGGCGCGGAGACGGGCAGCATCAGGGCACGCTTCGCGCCCTTTTCGGAAGCGAGCGCCGCAGCCTTTTCGACCGCCGCCTTCTCGCCCGAGATCACCAGCTGACCGCCGCCATTGTCATTGGCGATCTGCACCGCGCCTTCGGCACGGGCGGCGGCGCAGACGGCCTCCACATCGCCATGTTCGAGACCGATGATCGCCGCCATCGCGCCCTTGCCGACGGGAACGGCCGCCTGCATGGCATTGCCGCGAATGCGCAGGAGCCGCGCCGTATCGGCCAGCGAGAAGGTGCCGGCGGCGCAGAGTGCGGAATATTCGCCGAGCGAATGGCCGGCGACATAGGCCACCTTCCCCTTCAGGTCGAGACCACGGGCTTCCATGATGCGGATGATCGCCATGGAGACCGCCATCAGCGCCGGCTGGGCATTGGCGGTGAGCGTCAGCGTTTCTTCCGGACCCTCGAACATGGTGGCGGAGAGCTTTTCGCCGAGCGCCTCGTCCACTTCCTCGAAAACCGCACGGGCTTCGGCAAAGTCGGCTGCCAGTTCCTTGCCCATGCCCACGGCCTGGCTGCCCTGGCCCGGAAAAGTGAATGCAATTGCCATGAGATCAGGCTCCTTCCGCGAATTTTTCCTTTCCATTCACATTCTGCCGGAATGAGTCAAGTGTGGGGCATGTCATGAAGACCGTGCCGAGGCGAACCATTATTGCCGCTTGCGGCCTTGAAGGCCCGCGATCACCCATTACATTGCGGGACCGCATCTTTCGCCGCATTTCCTTCCGAGGGGCTTTTCCATGAAGTACAAATTGCTTGGCCGCACCGGCATGTCCGTTTCCGAAATCTGCCTGGGCACCATGACCTGGGGCACCCAGAACACCGAAGCGGAGGCGCATGAACAAATGTCCCATGCCGTCGAGGCCGGGGTGAATTTCTTCGATACCGCAGAGCTTTATCCCGTCACGCCGCTTTCGGCCGAAACCCAGGGGCGCACCGAGGACTATATCGGCACCTGGTTCGAAAAGACCGGCAAGCGGCAGGACATCATCCTTGCCACGAAGGTTGCGGGACCGGGCCGGCCCTATCTGCGCGGCGGCCGGCCGATCGACGCCGCCGGCATGCGCGAGGCGCTGGAGGGCAGCCTGAAGCGGATGAAGACCGACTATATCGATCTCTACCAGATCCACTGGCCTAACCGCGGCCATTTCCACTGGCGGCAGTACTGGGGCTTCGATGCCGCCCGGCAGGACCGGGAGAAGGCGCGCGCCGACATCCTCATGATTCTCGAGACGCTGGACGGCTTCGTGAAGGCCGGCAAGGTGCGCGCCATCGGCCTTTCCAACGAGAGCGCCTGGGGCACGATGAAATATCTGGAGCTGGCCGAATCCCGAGGCCTGCCGCGCGTCGCCTCCATCCAGAACGAGTATAATCTGCTCTACCGGCATCATGATCTCGATCTCGCCGAAGTCAGCCATCACGAGGATGTGGGGCTCCTGGCCTATTCCTCGCTCGCCGGCGGCCTTTTGACCGGCAAATATCTCGACGGTGCGCGCCCCAAGGGCTCGCGGGCCGATTTCGGCGATATCGGCGGCCGCCTCGTGCCCTCGCAGGAGGAGGCAACCCGGGCCTATGTGCAGCTTGCCCGCGACAACGGGCTCGATCCGGCAGCCATGGCGCTCGCCTACTGCCTTCAGAAGCCCTTCATGACCTCGGTCATCATCGGCGCGACGACCATGGAACAGCTGAAGACCGATCTCAGCGCCAAGGACGTTACCCTTTCGGCAGAGGTGCTCAAGGAAATCGAGCGCATTCACCGCAAATATCCGCTGCCGATGTAAAGCTGAGACAGACGCGTTATATTGCCTTAAGATGCGGCGTCGCGGGACGCCGCATTTTTTCATTCAGGGCCGCCCTGGCCCGCCTGACGAAAGTGATATGGATATGGAAGACGCAGACGGTTTCAACGAATTGCCGGAGCTGGCCATCCGCGTGGACGAGGCCCTCGCTGGACTGGGCGAGAACGTGGCCATGGTGCTCAGCGAACTCAACGGCTTTCTCTGCGGCATCCTGACCTCGCCCGAAGTGATCCCCGAGGACGAGTGGATCCGGGAAATCTGGGACAGCGAGGACGACAGCGGACCCTTTGCCAGCGCCGCCGAGGCCCAGGCCTTCCGCACGCTGGTGCGCGACTACAAGAAAAGCATCGAGGACGAGCTTTCCAGCGATACGTTCGAACCGATCTTCGACATCGATGCCGAGTCGGAAGAGGTGATCTGGGAAATATGGGCGATCGGCTTCAGCCGGGCCATGGACCTGCGCTTCGATTCCTGGAACGCCTATCTGGAAAATGGCGATGACGAGGTTTCCGAGGCGATGATGAACCTGATCGGCCTCGTGACCATCGCCGATCCGGAGGACGAGGGCGAGCAGCTGAGCGAAGAGGATCTCGCCGAGGTTCACGAGGCGGCGCCCGATCTGATCCCCTATGCGGTCATGGCGCTCTATCACGGTGGCGAGCGGGGCTCGCAGCGCTCGCACCTCGATTCCTGAGCGATACAAACGGGCCTGGGCGCGGGAAAATCAGCCCGCGCCCTTGCCATATCGGCGAAAATGCGTATAAGCGCGCCTGTTCGCAACATCCGGTCTTCTGGCTGGTGGCTGAACGGAGGGCAGGTCCGGCCTTGGCCAGACCGCTCGGAACCAAGGGTTCCAGCCTCCCGTGTCTCCGCTCTCGACCGTCTCGGAAACGCTTTTCTTGCCTCGGCTTCAGGTCGACCAGGAGCAGTCGTTGAGGCTTAGCCGCCGAAACCGGATGATTTGAAACGCAAGAAAGGCAAGCCAATGGCTCTTTATGAACACGTATTCCTTGCTCGTCAGGACGTATCCGGACAGCAGGTCGATGCCCTGATCGAACAGTACAAGGGCGTCATCGAATCCTTCGGCGGCAAGGTTGGCCGCGTGGAGAACTGGGGCCTCAAGTCCCTCACCTACCGCATCAAGAAGAACCGCAAGGCGCATTACGCCCTTCTGGACATCGATGCTCCGGCAGCCGCCATCCAGGAAGTCGAGCGCCAGATGCGCATCAACGAAGACATCCTTCGTTACATGACCATCGCCGTCGAAGCCCATGAAGAAGGCCCGTCCGCGATGATGCAGAAGCGCGACCGTGACGACCGTCCGCGCCGCGATGGCGACCGCCCGGAGCGCGGCTTCGACCGTGACCGTTCCGACCGTCCGCGCCGTCCGCGCGAAGACCGTGCATAAGGAGATCTGACCGATGGCTGAAGTATCCTCTTCCCCGGCACGCCGCCCGTTCCACCGCCGCCGCAAGACCTGCCCCTTCTCCGGCGCGAACGCTCCGAAGATCGACTACAAGGACGTCCGTCTGCTGCAGCGCTACATTTCCGAGCGCGGCAAGATCGTTCCGTCCCGCATCACGGCCGTTTCCCAGAAGAAGCAGCGCGAACTCGCCCAGGCGATCAAGCGCGCCCGCTTCCTCGGCCTGCTGCCCTACGTCGTATCCTGATACGGACTCCGCGTGATGCCGCATCCGTTGCGGCATCACGGTGACTCCGGGCAAGGCGGCCTCCGCCCTGCCCTCCTCCCTTCCCCGTTGGGCGCGGATCGGAGAACCACCGAAATCCCATGTTGGGGCAAGACCGGCCCGTGCCGGCGCCTCTAACTGCGAATGCCGCAGGACAGCGAGTGACATGAAACTGGACAGGAAAATTGCTGCTCTCGGCCTTCTGGCCGGCATCACCGCCGCACTTCTGGTGCTCGGCGCGGTGAAGAGCGCCGACCTGACCTTCACGCTCTACGCCATTTCCACGCTGCCCATCCTCATTGCCGGCCTTGGCTGGGGCCATGGCGCTGCCGCCATTGCCGTCGTGACCGCCTCCCTGGTGACCGGCCTTGCGGTCGGCCCGCAGGCGGCCATCCTCGTCACGCTCGTTTCCTTCCTGCCCGCGGGCTGGATCAGCCATCTTGCCAACCTCGCCCGCCCGGCGGTGGAACTCGGCGGCCCGAAGGACATGCTCGCCTGGTATCCGCTGCCGAACATCCTGCTGCAGCTCTGCCTGCTGGTTTCGGTGTCCGTCGTCGTCACCGGCGTGATGATCGGCTACGGTCCCGATCTCATCGACCGGCTGGTGGAGACGCTGCTTGAGGCCTCCGCCGGCCAGCCCGGCGCGCCGGTTCCCGACCAGGCCGCCATCGAGCAGACCAAGCGCATCCTGCTGCACATCGTCCCGCCGATCCAGGCGATGACCTGGGTGATCATCCAGTTCTCGACCTATTATCTGGCGACCCGGGTCGTCAGCTCCACCGGCCGGCCGGTACGTCCGCGGGAGAACATGAATTCTGCGCTGCGCATGAACCGCAATGCGATCTTCCTGCTGCTCGGCGCCCTGGCACTCTCCTTCGTGGACGGTCCCCTCGGCCTCGTGGGCGGTACGATCACCGGCGCCTTCCTCGCCGGCTTCCTGATTTCCGGCTTTGCCGTGCTGCATTTCCGCACCCGCGGGAAAGCCTGGCGGCTGCCGCTCCTCATCCTTGCCTATCTCGCCGCGTTTCTCACCGTGCTGCCCGGCATCATCATCATGATGCTCGGCCTGATGGATACGCGGCAAGCCATCGCGCTGACCTCGGCCCCCGGGGCCGGTTCGGCGCAACCCCCGAAATCCTGACATTAGAACTTCACTGAAAGGAACAAGACAATGGAAGTGATCCTGCTTGAACGCGTGGCCAAGCTTGGCCAGATGGGCGAAACCGTAAAGGTTCGCGACGGCTACGCCCGCAACTACCTCCTGCCGCTCGGCAAGGCGCTGCGCGCCAACGAAGCCAACAAGAAGCGCTTCGAATCCGAGCGTGCGACGCTCGAAGCCCGCAACGTCGAGCGCCGCTCGGAAGCCCAGAAGATTGCCGATGTTCTCAACGGCAAGTCCTTCGTCGTCGTCCGCGCCGCCGGCGAAACCGGCCAGCTCTACGGCTCGGTCGCTGCCCGTGACGTGGCTGACGTGCTTGCTGCCGAAGGCTTCAACGTTGGCCGCAACCAGATCGTGCTGAACACCCCGATCAAGTCGATCGGCCTGCACACGGTCGAGCTGGCCCTCCATGCCGAAGTCGAAGCCGCCATCGAGCTGAACGTTGCCCGTTCGGCCGAAGAAGCTGCCCGCCAGGCCAAGGGTGAGACCCTCACCTCCGCCGACGCCATCTACGGCGTGGACGAAGATGCGCTGCGTCCGGAAGACTTCTTCGATCCGGAAGCCGACCGCGACGGCGACGAAGAATAAGCACGCCTCTCCTGCGGGAGATGCCGGACGCCCGGGCTTTGGCCCGGGCGTTTTTGTTTTGTTCTACTTCTATTTGATGCTATGGTGCCGGATGGCCGGGCGAGTCGCCCGAGAGGCTGTCAACCGGAAAGACGGTCAAGGACGGCAATTATCCTGAATTGAACTGTTCTGCCTGTGGAATGCTGTGGGCAGGTAAGTTTCCCCTGTCCCGCGGCAGAGGCTCGGCTAAAGGTATTCGCTTGCAAGAAACGATGGAATTCCGACCCATGAACGACGCTGCGCGCAAGATCGCCCCTCCCAATCCGGCCGATCCGCACTATCGCGAAGCCCCCAACAATATCGAGGCGGAGCAGGCCCTGCTCGGCGCCATTCTCGTCAACAACGATGCCTATTACCGCGTTTCGGACTTTCTGAAGCCGATCCATCTCTACGAGCCGCTGCACCGCAAGATCTTCGAAGTCGCGGGCGACATCATCCGCATGGGCCGCACGGCCAATCCGGTGACGATCAAGACGCACCTGCCGGCGGATGCCAAGGTGGGCGACCTCACCGTCGCGCAATATCTCGCGCGCCTTGCGGCGGAAGCGGTTTCGATCATCAACGCGGAAGACTATGGCCGGGCGATCTACGATCTGGCACTGCGCCGGGCGCTGATCACCATCGGCGAGGACATGGTCAACATCGCCTATGACGCGCCGCTGGACATGCCGCCGCAGGCGCAGATCGAGGATACGGAACGGCGGCTTTTCGATCTTGCCGAAAACGGCCGCTATGACGGCGGTTTCCAGACCTTCAACGATGCGGTGGCGCAGGCGATCGACATGGCCGCGGCCGCCAAGGAGCGCGACGGCGGTCTGTCGGGCATTTCCACCGGCATCCAGTCGCTCGATTCGAAGATGGGCGGGTTGCAGCGCTCGGACCTGATCATCCTTGCCGGCCGTCCGGGCATGGGCAAGACCTCGCTTGCGACGAATATCGCCTATAATATCGCCGCCGCCTATGAGGGCGAGGTCCAGGCGGACGGATCGATGAAAGCCCGCAACGGGGGCGTGGTCGGCTTCTACTCGCTCGAAATGTCGGCGGAACAGCTCGCCACCCGTATCATTTCCGAGCAGACGGAAGTTTCCTCCTCGAAGATCCGCCGCGGCGACCTGACCGATGCGGATTTCGAAAAGCTCGTCGCCTGCTCGATGATGATGCAGAAGGTGCCGCTCTATATCGACCAGACCGGTGGTATCTCCATAGCCCAGCTCGCCGCCCGCGCCCGCCGCCTGAAGCGCCAGCGCGGCCTCGATGTTCTGGTGGTCGACTACGTGCAGCTCATGACCGGCTCCAAGAAGGCCGGCGAAAACCGCGTGCAGGAAATCACCGAAATCACCACGGGTCTCAAGGCGCTCGGCAAGGAACTCAACGTGCCGATCGTGGCGCTCTCCCAGCTCTCCCGCCAGGTGGAAAGCCGCGACGACAAGCGCCCGCAGCTCTCGGACCTGCGTGAATCGGGCTCGATCGAACAGGACGCCGACGTGGTGCTCTTCGTGTTCCGCGAGGAATATTACGTCAAGAACCAGGAGCCGCGCGATCCCGACGATCCGAAATATCCGGAATGGGAAGCCCATTTCGAAAAGGTCCGCGGCACCGCCGACGTCATCATCGCCAAGCAGCGCCACGGCCCCACCGGCACCGTCAAGCTCGCCTTCCAGGCCGAGTTCACCCGCTTCGCCGACCTCGCGGATCCGAGCTTCATCCAATATGAGGAGCCTTGAGGGCGGCGTGTGCCTCTGTCGGCCGAGTTTGCGGAGGCGCCCCCCTCTGTCGGCAGGGCAGAGGGGGTAGGGTCCGGCATTCTCCACACCACACTTTCACCCAAGACCCGGTTACGGTAGGGAAGGCCTGTCGCCCGTTCCTGAAAAATCGCGCAGAAAGCTCCCCATGTCAGACCTCGCCTATCCCCTCCCCGGGTCCCTCGCCTTTGAAGATGCCCCGCTAAGGCTGACTGTCGATCTCGGGGCGCTGGTGGAGAACTGGCGGGTCATGGCGCGGCTGTCGGGGTTGGCGCGGACGGGGGCGGTGGTGAAGACCGATGCCTATGGGCTGGGGATCGAGGATTGCGGCGAGGCGCTCCATGAGGCGGGGGCGCGCGATTTCTTCGTGATGACAGCGCCGGAGGGCGCCACGCTCAGGGCGGTCGCGCCCGAGGCGCGGATATTCGTGATGACCGGCGTCTGGCCGGGCACGGAGCAGATACTGTTCGAAAACGATCTGGTCCCGGTCATCGCTTCCTACGAACAGCTGACCCACTGGATGGCGGTGCTCGCCGATTACGGGCCCTACCCTTGCGCGCTGCAGGTGGATACGGGCTTCAACCGGCTCGGCCTGACGGTGGAAGAGGCGCTGGAGCTTGCCGTTGACAGTTCCGTTCCCATGGCCTTTTCGCCTGTGCTGGTCATGAGCCACCTGATGTGCGGCGATACGCCCGGCGCGCCGGAAAATGCCGCGCAGCTTGCAAGTTTCCGCCAGATTGCCGCAGCCTTCGAGGGCGTCGAGGCGAGTCTCGCCGCCACTGGCGGCATCGCGCTTGGTGCCGATTATCACTTCGATCTCACCCGTCCCGGCATTGCACTTTATGGCGCGACCGGCGGAACGGCGCTCGGCGTGCCGCTCCGGACCGTGGCCACGGCGGAAGCGCGCATCCTGCAGGTGCGCGAGGCGAAGGCCGGCGAGGCCGTATCCTACGGCGCCACCCATCGTTTCACCCGGGATTCGCGTCTGGCCATCGCCTTTGCCGGCTATGGCGACGGCTACCCGCGCGGTCTGTCGAGCGGCACCATCCTGCAGCGGCAGGATGGATCGCCCTCCGGTCGGGCCTGGTTCAATGGCCATCTGCTCCCCGTCGTCGGGCGGGTGACCATGGACACGACGATCTTCGACGTGACCGACCTGCCGCCGGGCGCGATCCGCGCGGGCGACTATATCCAGCTCTTCGGAAAAGAGCGCCCGCTCGCCGAGGTCGCGGCCTCGGCCGGCACGATCGAATATGATTTGCTGACGGCCCTTGGACTGCGCTACGAGCGTCTCTATCTAAGGGACGAATCTTTCTGAGGAAGGCCCTCATCCCCCCACTATCGCATGCGATCGCCGCTCCACCGGCAAAGGAACGTCATGGCCAAGGTGCGAACCCAATTCATCTGCCAGAACTGCGGAACGGTGCATAGCCGCTGGGCGGGCAAGTGCGATGGCTGCGGCGAATGGAACACGATCGTCGAGGAAGATCCGATGGGCGGCATCGGCTCCGGGCCCGGCAAGGTGCCGAAGAAGGGCCGCGCCGTGACGCTCACCTCGCTTTCCGGCGAGATCGAGGAAGCGCCGCGCATCCATACGGGGATTTCCGAGCTGGACCGGGCCACCGGCGGCGGCTTCGTGCGCGGGTCGGCGGTGCTGATCGGCGGCGATCCCGGCATCGGCAAGTCGACGCTGCTGATGCAGGCGGCAGCGGCACTTTCGCGCCGGGGCCACCGCATCATCTATGTCTCGGGCGAAGAGGCGGTGGCGCAGGTCAGGCTTCGTGCCCAGCGGCTCGATGCGGCCTCCACCGACGTGCTGCTGGCCGCCGAAACCAATGTGGAGGATATCCTCGCCACGATCGGCGAAGGCAAGCGGCCGGATCTCGTCATCATCGATTCGATCCAGACGCTGTGGAGCGATACGGCCGACAGCGCGCCCGGCACGGTCACCCAGGTGCGCACCGGCGTGCAGGCGATGATCCGCTTTGCCAAGCAGACCGGGGCCGCCATGGTGCTGGTCGGCCACGTGACCAAGGAAGGGCAGATCGCCGGTCCGCGGGTGGTGGAGCATATGGTGGATGCGGTGCTCTATTTCGAAGGCGACCGCGGGCATCACTACCGCATTCTGCGCACCGTGAAGAACCGCTTCGGGCCGACGGACGAGATCGGCGTCTTCGAAATGTCGGACCGAGGTTTGCGCGAAGTGTCGAACCCGTCGGAACTCTTTCTCGGCGAACGCAACGAAAAGGCGCCGGGCGCCGCGGTTTTCGCCGGCATCGAAGGCACGCGGCCGGTGCTTGTCGAGGTGCAGGCGCTGGTGGCGCCCACCTCGCTCGGCACGCCGCGGCGTGCCGTCGTCGGCTGGGATTCCTCCCGCCTGGCCATGATCCTTGCCGTGCTGGAGGCCCATTGCGGCGTTCGGCTCGGCCAGCACGACGTCTATCTCAACGTGGCCGGCGGATACAGGATCGGCGAGCCTGCGGCGGACATGGCGGTGGCTTCCGCACTGGTTTCCTCGCTTGCCGGTCTTGCCCTTCCCGCCGATTGCGTCTATTTCGGCGAAGTCAGCCTGTCCGGGGCCATCCGGCCGGTTGCGCACACCGCCCAGCGCCTCAAGGAGGCGGAGAAACTGGGATTTTCGGCGGCGATCCTGCCCGCCGGCTCCGCGGACATGCCGAAAGGCAATGGCGGACGCTGGACCGAGATCGACAGTCTGCCGGATCTGGTCGCGCGCATCGCCGGTTCGCGCGGGGCGCTCCGGCCTGCGGAAGACGATTGACGTCGTCCGGCCCGGCATGCATCCCATGGCGGGCGGGCACAGTGGAAACACGGCTTTGGCCTGTTCGCATGGCGCGGAACGGCCCTGGAGAAAATTCGGATGCCCATCACCATCTTCGACGGGATTGTTATTGGCGTAACGCTGTTTTCCGCGGTTCTGGCCATGGTGCGGGGCTTCTCGCGGGAAATCCTGTCCATTGCCAGCTGGGGCGGCGCTGCGGCATCCGCCTATTATTTCTATCCGATGCTGAAGCCCTATGCGATGAAGTATACGGCCGATGAAAAGATCGCCGCCGTGGCCTCTGCCGCGCTGATCTTCTTCCTCGCGCTGATCATCATTTCCTTCATCACCATGCGGATTGCGGATTTCATCATCGACAGCCGCATCGGCGCGCTCGACCGCACGCTCGGCTTCCTCTTCGGCGCGGCGCGCGGCATCCTGCTGCTGGTTGTCGCGGTGGCCTTCTGGAACTGGCTGGTTGAACCGAAGCAGCGGCCGGACTGGGTGAACAATTCGAAGTCGAAGCCGATGCTGGATGCGCTTGTGGTGAAGCTGCAGGCCGCATTGCCGGCGGATATCGACGAGCAGATCAAGAAGAAGATGGGTGGCGCAGAAGTGCCCGCAACCCCGGAAAACGGCGCGGCTCCGCAGGAGGAAGCGCCGGCTCCGGCCCTGGCACCGGCCAACAGCACGACGAACTGAACCCGGCATGACATCCGGGCTGCGCGCCCGGTTAGACGGTTCCGGGTGCCGGGGCCGTCGGCAAGCATTTCCATTTAGAAGCTTCTGAAGGGCTTTAAAGCGATGATCGACAGCCAGATGACCTCCTTCCGCGATGTGCTCGACGGCGATACGCTGCATGAGGAATGCGGCGTCTTCGGTATTCTCGGGCATCCCGAAGCGGCAACGCTGACGGCGCTCGGCCTCCATGCCCTCCAGCATCGCGGCCAGGAGGCGGCCGGTATCGTGTCCTTCGACGGGCGGCAGTTCCACACCGAAAAGCATATGGGCCTTGTCGGCGACCACTATACGAAGCCCGCGACGCTTGCCCGCCTGCCGGGCGCGGCCTCCATCGGCCATACCCGCTACTCCACGACCGGCGAAGTGGCGCTGCGCAACGTGCAGCCGCTCTTTGCCGAACTGGAAGAAGGCGGCATTGCCATTGCCCATAACGGCAATTTCACCAACGGGCTGACGCTGCGCCGGCAGATCATCGCAACGGGTGCCATCTGCCAGTCCACCTCGGATACGGAAGTTGTGCTGCACCTGATCGCCCGCTCGCGGCACTCTTCCACCACCGACCGCTTCATCGACGCGATCCGCCAGATGGAAGGCGGCTATGCGATGATCGCGCTCACCCGCACCAAGCTGATCGCCGCGCGCGACCCGATCGGCATCCGCCCGCTCGTCATGGGCGAGCTCGACGGCAAGCCGATCTTCTGTTCGGAAACCTGCGCGCTCGACATCATCGGCGCCAAGTTCGTGCGCGACATCCAGAATGGCGAAGTGGTGATCTGCGAGATCCAGCCGGACGGTTCGATCACCATCGAATCCCGTCCCCCCGCGCGGCCGCAGCCGGAGAAGCTCTGCCTGTTCGAATATGTCTATTTCGCCCGTCCGGATTCGGTCGTGGGCGGCCGGAGTGTCTACCAGACCCGCAAGAACATGGGCATGAACCTGGCCCGGGAAGCCCCGATCGAGGCCGACGTGGTCGTGCCGGTCCCGGATGGCGGCACGCCTGCGGCGCTCGGTTATGCCCAGCAGAGCGGCATTCCCTTCGAATATGGCATCATCCGCAACCATTATGTGGGCCGCACCTTCATCGAGCCGACGCAGCAGATCCGCGCCTTCGGCGTGAAGCTGAAGCATTCGGCGAACCGGGCGATGATCAAGGACAAGCGCGTGGTGCTGGTGGACGATTCCGTGGTGCGCGGCACGACCTCCGTCAAGATCGTGCAGATGATCCGGGAAGCGGGTGCCAAGGAAGTGCATCTGCGTGTCGCGAGCCCGATGATCTATTATCCAGACTTCTACGGCATCGACACGCCGGACCGCGAAAAGCTGCTTGCCAACCAGCATGAGAGCCTGGCTTCCATGTGCCGTTACATCGGCGCGGACTCGCTCGAGTTCCTGTCCATCGACGGTCTTTACGATGCGGTCGGCGGCGTGAAGCGCGATCCGGAAAATCCGCAGTTCACCGATCATTATTTCACCGGCGATTACCCGACCCGCCTTCTGGACAAGGAAGGCGAAAAGATGGGACGCAAGGTTTCGATGCTCGTTTCCGGCTGAGCCCGGACCGATCTCACAGGAAAAAGAAGGCACTCCATGACCCCCGATCTCAAAGGCCGGATCGCCGTCGTGACCGGCGCATCGCGCGGCATCGGCTATTTCACCGCGCTGGAACTTGCAAAGGCGGGTGCCCATGTGGTGGCCTGCGCCCGCACCGTGGGCGGGCTTGAGGAGCTGGACGACGCGATCAAGGCGGCGGGCGGCTCGGCAACGCTGGTTCCCTTCGATCTCACCGACATGAAGGCGATCGATGCGCTGGGCGGCGCCATCTACGAGCGCTGGGGCAAGCTGGACATCATGGTGGCCAATGCCGGCGTTCTCGGCGTCATCTCGCCCGTCGGCCATGTGGAAGCGAAGGTCTTCGACCGGGTTATGGCTGTCAACGTAACCGCCACCTGGCGCCTCATCCGCTCGCTCGATCCGCTGCTGACGAAGTCTGATCAGGGCCGGGCTATTCTTCTCTCCTCCAGCGCGGCGCACAAGTGCATGCCCTTCTGGGGCCCCTACTCCGCCTCCAAGGCGGCGGTGGAAGCCCTCGCCCGCACCTGGGCCGGCGAGAGCCAGCGCACGCCGCTGCGCGTCGTCTCCGTCGATCCCGGCGGTACACGCACGGCCATGCGCGCACAGGCCTTCCCGGGCGAAGACCCGGCAACGCTTCCCCATCCGTCCGAGGTGGCAGCCGCCATCCTGCCGCTTTGCGGGCCCGAACTCACCGAAACCGGCAAGCTCTATGTGGTGCGCGAGAAGAAGCTGAAGGAATACCGGTTGCCGGAGTGATCCGGCGCCGCCTTACCCCTTGACGCCCCCACGGCTTTAGCGCCATAAAGCGTGCCATGAACACGGCCCTTTGCATCTGCTGCATTATTATTCGCTAGCACGTCGCTGGCCTGGCCGTTTTCGTCTTCATTCCATCCCTGATGACAAACGACCCGGCCCGGCCGGTTCGGTCATTTCTGGTTTGGAGACACGCATCCCATGGGCACGACCCTGAAGCTTTACAACACGCTCACACGGACCAAGATCGATTTCACCCCCATCGATCCCGACAATGTGCGCATGTATGTGTGCGGCCCGACCGTTTATGATTTCGCCCATATCGGCAATGCCCGCCCGGCCATCGTCTTCGACGTGCTGTTCCGGCTGCTCCGCCATGTCTATGGCGAGGCGCATGTGACCTATGCGCGAAACATCACCGACGTGGACGACAAGATCAATGCCCGTGCGCTGCGCGACCATCCGGGCCTGCCGCTGAATGATGCAATCCGGCTTGTGACGGAGAAGACCGACCGGCAGTACCAGTCGGATACGAAGGCGCTTGGCTGCCTCGAGCCGACCCACCAGCCGCGGGCGACGGAAAACATCGCCGAGATGATCGCGATCATCGAGACGCTGATCGCCAAAGGCTTTGCCTATCTGGCGTCCGGCGAAGTGCTGTTCGACACCCGCGCGATGCCGGATTACGGCCAGCTTTCGAAGCGCAATCTCGACGAACAGCAGGCGGGCGCGCGCATTGCCGTCGAGGCGCACAAGAAGAACCCCGGTGATTTCGTGCTCTGGAAGCTCTCCTCCGAAAGCGAACCCGGCTGGGAAAGCCCCTGGGGCCGGGGCCGTCCGGGCTGGCATATCGAATGCTCGGCCATGAGCGAGCGCTATCTCGGCAAGGTGTTCGATATCCATGGCGGCGGGCTGGACCTCATCTTCCCGCACCATGAGAACGAAATTGCCCAGTCGCGTTGCGCCCATGGCACGCCGGTTATGGCGAATGTGTGGATGCACAACGGCTTCCTGCAGATCGAGGGGCGGAAGATGTCCAAGTCCGAGGGCAACTTCTTCACCATCCACGAACTGCTGGAAACGGAGAAATTCGCCGGCCGCAAATGGCCGGGCGACGTGCTGCGCCTTGCCATGCTGATGACGCACTACCGCGAACCCATCGACTTCTCCGCCAAGCGGCTGGAAGAGGCCGAGCGGCTGATCGCCAAATGGCCCGTGACCGATGCAAACGGCGCGGCCCCGGACGAGCGGGTGCTGGAGGCGCTTTCCGACGATCTCAACACGGTTGCGGCCATCCAGGCCCTGCATGCGCTCGCCGCCGAGGCCTCCTCCTCGCCGGAGGCCGCCGCCCGCTTTGCCGCAAGCGCCGAGCTTCTCGGCATCAAGCCGAAGAAGGTGGAGGTGAGCGAGGATCTTTCCGCCGCCGTCGAGGCGCTCGTCGCCATGCGGCTCGAAATGCTGAAGGCGAAGAACTTCGCCGAGGCCGACAAGATCCGCGACGACCTTTCCGCGAAGGGCGTGCAGCTCAAGGACGGCAAGGATCCGGTGAGCGGTGAACGGGTAACCACGTGGGAGCTGAAGCGGTAATCATGTCTGCCATGCCGCCCCCTACCCCCCTCTCTCCCGGCAAAACGCTGCGTATGACGGACCGCACCCCCCTCTGTCAGCTATCGCTGACATCTCCCCCGCAAGGGGGGAGATCGGGAGTGGCGTATGCCGCACTCACCCCCCCTCTGTCGGGTATCGCGGACATCTCCCCCCCATCCGCAGCAGCTTCGCTGCCCGTGAGGGGGGAGAGCGACTTCGCAGTTTCTGATTTTGCCAAACACCTGCCGTCTCCTCCGCAGAGACGGTGGCTGGTAACTTTCAACGTCGGCCGCAACTCGATCTCCCCCCTTGCGGGGGAGATGTCAGCAAAGCTGACGGAGGGGGGTGAGGTTCGGCATACTCAGGCCGGATACCGGGCAGAGGATGTGGCGCAGCATCCCCAAACCTTCGCACAGCGTCATCCAACCCCTCCCCTCGGAGCGCTTCCACAATGAGTCTCTCCGGCGGCTGTCAGTGCGGGAAAATCCGTTTTCGGGTTACCGGAGCGCCCGGTGACGCTTCGATCTGTCATTGCCGGATGTGCCAGAAGGCCTTCGGCAATTTCGGCGCGGCGCTGGTGACCGTTGGCGATGAGCAGATCGAATGGACGCGGGGCAGGCCCGCGGAATTTCGCTCCTCCGCCATCGTTGCGCGCGGCTTCTGCGCCGGCTGCGGCACGCCGCTCTACATGAAGGAGGGTGGCGACCCCACCCATGAGCTCGCCATGGGGGCCTTCGACGATCCGAATGCCCTTCCCGCCCTGTCTCGCCAGTCCGGCATCGAAAGCCGGGTGCACTGGTTCGAGACGATCGTCTCGCTTCCCGCCGAGGAGACGAGCGATTATCGGACGGCCGAGGATCTCGCGAAGCTGAAGAGCCTTCAGCACCCGGACCACGATACGGATCACTGGCCGCCGGAGGATAGACCGTGAGCGACGAGCAGAAGAAACCCGAACTCGGCATGCCGAAATGGCTGCTTTACGGCCTGATCGCCAAGGGTGTGGTGATCGTGCTCGTGGTGGCAGGCGTGCTGATCTTTTTGAACCGCTGAGAGGACTTGCCGATGACCCAGACGCTGCGCACGCTTTATCCGATCACCGAACCCTATGCGACTGGCCACCTCGATGTGGGTGACGGGCATGTGATCTATTGGGAGCGCGTCGGAAAGCCCGGCGGCAAGCCCGCCGTTTTCCTGCATGGGGGACCCGGCGGCGGGATCAATCCCAAGCAGCGCGGCTTTTTCAATCCCGAAATCTATGACGTGCTGCTCTTCGACCAGCGCGGTTGCGGCAAATCCACCCCGCATGCGCATCTCGAGGCGAACACCACCTGGCATCTCGTTGCCGACATCGAGCGGCTGCGGGAGATGGTGGGCGTGGAGAAATGGCAGGTCTTCGGCGGTTCCTGGGGCTCCACGCTGGCACTCGCCTATGCGGAAACCCATCCCGAGCGGGTCACCGAGCTTTTGCTGCGCGGCGTCTACACACTGACGAGGGCGGAGCTCGACTGGTATTACCAGTTCGGCGTCTCGGAAATGTTCCCCGACAAGTGGGAGCGCTTCATCGCCCCGATCCCGCCCGAAGAGCGACACGAGATGATGCTGGCCTATAACCGCCGCCTGACCGGTAGCGACCGCGCCGTGCAGATCGAATGCGCCAAGGCCTGGAGCCTCTGGGAGGGCGAGACGATCACGCTTCTGCCCGATGCCGGCAATTCGACCTCCTTTGCCGAGGACGATTTCGCCCTCGCCTTCGCGCGCATCGAAAACCACTTCTTCGTCCATGCGGGCTGGCTGGAGGAAGGCCAGCTCATCCGCAATGCGGACCGGCTGAAGGACATTCCCGGCGTGATCGTGCATGGCCGCTATGACATGCCCTGCCCGCTGCGCTTTGCCTGGGCGCTCCACAAGGCCTGGCCGAAGGCGGACTTCGAGATCATCGAAGGCGCCGGCCATTCCGCCATGGAGCCCGGCATTGCCGATGCGCTGGTGCGCGCCACCGACCATTTCGCCCATCTCTGATCAACACCTTTCCGATACGGACAGCAATCATGAACCGCGAAAAGATATACCTCTTCGACACGACGCTTCGGGACGGGCAGCAGACGCCCGGCATCGATTTTTCCGTCGAGGACAAGATCGCGATTGCCAAGCTGCTGGACGAATTCGGCATGGATTACATCGAGGGCGGTTATCCGGGTGCGAACCCCACCGATACCGCCTTCTTCGGCCAGAAGCGCACGACATCCGCCGGCTTCGTCGCCTTCGGCATGACCAAGCGTGCGGGCGTTTCCGCCTCCAACGATCCGGGGCTGGCGGTGCTGCTGCAGGCGAAAGCGGACGCGATCTGCTTCGTGGCGAAGAGCTGGGATTACCATGTGCATGTGGCGCTCGGCTGCACGCTCGAGGAAAACCTCGACTCGATCCGCGACAGCGTGGAGGCCGCGCGCGCGGCTTCCAAAGAGGCCATGGTCGATTGCGAACACTTCTTCGACGGTTACAAGGCCAATCCCGCCTATGCGCTCGACTGCGCCCGCACGGCCTACGAGGCCGGGGCGCGCTGGATCGTGCTTTGCGACACCAATGGCGGCACGCAGCCGCAGGAGGTGCGGGAAATCGTTGCCGCCGTGATTGCGTCTGGCGTTCCCGGCAGCCATCTCGGCATTCATGCCCATAATGATACCGGACAGGCGGTGGCCAATTCACTGGCCGCGGTGGAAGCTGGCGCCCGGCAGATCCAGGGGACGCTGAACGGCATCGGCGAGCGCTGCGGCAATGCGAACCTCGTGACGATCATCCCGACGCTCGCGCTGAAGCCCGTATATGCGGACAGGTTCGAGATCGGCATCGATGCGGACCGGCTTTCCGGGCTTACCCACCTCTCCCATTCCTTCGACGAGCTGCTCAACCGCTCGCCGGACCATCAGCTTCCCTATGTCGGCGCTTCGGCTTTTGCCACGAAGGCAGGCATCCATGCCTCGGCGCTGCTGAAGGACCCGAAGACCTACGAACATGTGCCGCCGGAAACGGTGGGCAATTTCCGCAAAGTGATGGTGTCGGACCAGGGCGGCAAGTCGAACTTCCTCAATGCACTGAAGCGGCGCGGCATCAGCGTCGACAAGGACGATCCGAAGCTCGACCGGCTGATCGCGCTGGTGAAGGAGCGAGAGGCGACCGGCTACGCCTATGAGGGCGCGGATGCGAGCTTCGAGCTTCTCGCCCGGCGCATTCTCGGCACCGTACCCGAGTTCTTTGCCGTCGAAAGCTTCCGCGTGATGGTGGAGCGGCGCTTCGACGCCAATGGCAACCTCAAGACCGTATCCGAAGCGGTGGTGAAAATGGACGTGGACGGCACGACGGTGATGTCCGTCGCCGAGGGGCACGGTCCCGTCAACGCGCTGGACCTGGCGCTGCGCAAGGACCTCGGCTCCTATCAGGCCGAGATCGCCGATCTGGAACTGGTGGACTACAAGGTCCGTATCCTCAATGGCGGCACGGAAGCGATCACCCGCGTGCTGATCGAATCCACCGATGCCAAGGGCGTGCGCTGGTGGACCGTCGGCGTCTCCGACAACATCATCGACGCCTCCTTCCAGGCCCTTATGGACTCGATCATCTACAAGCTGATGAAGAACCGGGATCTCGCGGGGCGGATCGCGGCGGAGTGAGCGCATATCCTAGGAAATGAGTTTTATAGGTTCATCGCGTGCCTGCGATGCCACGACACCGGCTTCCGAACGCAGTTTCTGTTCAATCGCGTCCGAAATCCAGCGATTGAGGCTAAGGCCACGGTCTGCCGCATGCATCGCCGCCCGGCGATGCAGTTCCGGCCCTACCCGCACATTGAAACTTCCCTTGAAAGGAAGCGAAGGCTCTCGACCCTCCTGCCGGCAGTCCTTGAGATAGGCATCGATAAGACCCTTCAAGGCATCCTGCGCTTCCGATGCCCGGTCGACTTCGGCAACAAGCAGGTCATCAATGTGGAGGACCCTCACGAAGAGCGCGCCGTCATCAAACTCGACCGAGGCCTGATAGCCTTTGTACAGCAGGGTTTTCACAAAAGACCTCGTTCTTGCAGCTGTTCGCGGACCTGACGGACCAGGTAGGGCTTTATCTCGTTTCCGGGATGCGGCTCGTGAAAGCGAATGATGTGCCGTGTCCCGGCATGCACGAACTTTCGGCCAGAACCGCCCCCAGCACCGCGGTTGACATAGCCCAGGAATTCCAGAAGGCGGACGAAGTCGCGATAGGGATAGGGGCCTTCACATCCCAAAAACGTTTCAATCAATTTTTCGGCACGTGTCATGAAGACAGCCCCATATTAGGAAATCCAGAAGGAATTGCAACTGATATTTGGTTGCTATTGGACAAAACGAGACTCTGCCGAGGCGTAAATTCTATTCATTCTTGCTAATGTTTTAGATTTTGCAAGTTTTCTATGACGCGATCATTCGCATACGGAAATCAGCAACCCATACAGTCGCCTGTATTTTCACGATAGGCTTTGGTCATCGGATCCATGACGCAAAACCTGTCATACCGCCGCTCGAGGAATTGCGCCTTTCCATCGGCAGGCATAGGCACGAAGCGGGTCCGGAGCGATTTGCGGTCGGGCGGGGTTGCGGGTTTCCGCGGCAAAGCGCTGTTGCACCACCCCAATTTACACAGGCTTCAGCGAAATGAATTGGTGCATGAACGTGAGGTGCAGTATTCCGCTCGTCTGATTTCTTTGAAAGGTTTCAAATCATGACGGATGACGCGGTGCCGGCGGCGGTCAAGAACGAGGACACGCTTCCGGGCTTCCTCTATGCGCTCTCTGCCTATCTCGTCTGGGGTTTCCTGCCCATCTACATGAAGGCGCTGGCCCATATTTCTCCGGCGGAAGTGATCGCCCATCGCGTCGTCTGGTCGCTGCCGATTGCGGGGCTGGTGCTTGTCGTGCTGAAGCGGACGGACGATCTCAAGGCGGCGCTGCGCTCGCCGCGCACGCTGCTCCTCGCCTGCATGACGGCGGCGCTGATCACCATCAACTGGGGCCTCTATGTCTGGGCCATCGGGGCCGGGCGGGCGCTGGATACGGCCCTCGGCTATTACATCAACCCGCTCTTCAGCGTGGCGCTGGGGTCGCTGCTCCTCAAGGAAAAGCTCTCCTCCGCCCAGAAGATCGCCATCGTGCTCGCCATCGCCGCGGTCGCCGTGCTCACCGTGGAAGCGGGCGGCCTGCCCTGGGTGTCGCTCGGTCTTACCATTTCCTGGGGCTTCTATGCGCTATTCCGCAAGACGCTGCCGGTCGGGCCGAACCAGGGTTTCTTCCTGGAAGTGATGATCCTGGCGCTGCCGGCGCTTGGCTACATCATCTACCTGCAATCGACAGGCCAGGGCCATTTCATGGCCGGGGACCAGCCGGTCTATGACAGCCTGCTTCTGGCGGGCTGCGGCTTCGTCACAGCCGTACCGCTGATGCTTTATGCGAATGGCGCGAAGCTTCTGAAGCTCTCCACCATCGGCATCATGCAGTATATCGCTCCGACGATGATCTTTGTCTTTGCCGTCTTCGTCTTCGGCGAACCCTTCGGCCATGCGCAGATGATTGCCTTCCCGCTGATCTGGCTGGCGCTGGTGGTCTATACGGGATCGATGCTGCGGACGGCGCGAAAGGGCCGCTGAGGCCCCTTCCCCTCACATCCGCGAGAGAACGGCGGCGTCACCCTCGGTGGCGCCGTTTTCGCCTGCAGCCTTCAGGATGGCGGGCACGATCCCGGCGGGGTCGGAGACCAGCAGCGGCTGCACGAGATGGCCGGTATGGATGAAGCCCTCGCCGCGCATGTGGTTGATGAGATCCATCAGCGGATCCCAGAAGCCGTTGATATTGGCGAGCACCATGGGCTTGCGATGGCGGCCGAGCTGGGCCCAGGTCATGATCTCGACAATCTCTTCCAGCGTGCCGATGCCGCCGGGCAGCGTCACGAAGGCATCCGCCCGCTCGAACATCTTGTGCTTGCGCTCGTGCATGTCGCCGGTGACCAGGAGATCATCGATGAAGGCGCTGTCGCGGGCGACATTTTCCCGGCCGAAGAGAAATTGCGGGATAATGCCGGTAACACCGCCGCCATGCGCCTTCACGGCGCGGCCGACGGTGCCCATGATGCCGGTGGTGCCTCCGCCATAGACGAGGCGCAGGCCGTGCGCGGCAATGGACTGGCCGAGAATCTCGGCGGAACGGACATAGGCATCATCGCGTCCGGGCTGGGAGCCGCAATAGACGCAAACGGATCGAATCGGACGTTCTGATAGGGTCATGGGCCGACGGGAACCCGGAAAGAGCCGCGACGTCAAGCATGTCGGCTAATAAATATAGGGTGACAAGGCTTTCCGCATGGCTTGGTGCTTGTGGAACCAAGGCAGAATCGGTAGCAATTTTCTGAATGTCCGAAACACGATGCTCGGACAGGGGGAAATCAGACGAGACGATGCGATGTGTCCTGCTGGCGCTGCCGCGCAGGACGCCGGAGGGACCCGCATGAATCAGACTCAGAAGGGCGTGCTGATCGCGATTGCGATCGTGCTTCTCGGCGGCGGCGCCTATTATCTGTTCAGGCAGAATGCGCAGACGCTGCAGGAAAGCGCCACCAAGATCAGCGACAAGGCCAACGAGGCCGCCAAGCAGGCCAGCAACATGGTTGATCTGGGCGCGACGGTGGACAAGTCAAGCCGCCTGATCGCCGATGCCAGCGCGGCGACAACCGCCATGAAGGATCTTTTCAAGGACGGCAAGACGCCGGACCAGCCGACGCTCGATGCAGCCCGCGCCAAGGTGGAGGCAGCACTTTCCGGGGTGGCGACGATCGAGATCCCCGCAGGCGCCGAAGGGGCCGCCGCGGACATGCTGAAAAAGGCGAAGGACAATGCCGCAAAGGCGCTCGAGATCCTGAAGGGCCTGCCCGCCGATGCGGCCGGCATGCTCGCCGGTCTCGACCGTCTGCAGGCGGCCCTTTCCGGCAAACCGGTGGAGGCGGCAGCACCGGCCGCCGAACCCGCAAAGCCGGCCGCCGATGCGGCAGCCACTGCGCCCGCATCCGCCGCGCCGGCCGCCCAGACCGCAGAGCCCGCAAAGCCCGCTGACGGCAGCGCATCTGCCGGCGCAAATGGCACGGCCGCCGGCCAGGCCGCCGCAACCCAGCCCCCGGCTGAACCCTTCCCCACCGTTCCGCGCTTCGACATTCTCCGCGTCGAGCCCGATGGCTCGACCGTGATTGCCGGCCATGCGGATGGAGGGGCGAAGATCGACATTCTCGATGGCGACGCCATCGTTTCCAGCACCGAGGCAAGCGCCGGGGGCGATTTTGCCGCCGTGTTCGAAAACCCGCTTTCGGCGGGCGATCACCAGCTGGTGCTGAAGGCAACCGGCAAGGACGGCAAGACCACGCTTTCGGAGGAAGTGGCAACCGTTTCCGTGCCCAAGGACCCGAGCGGCGAGCTGCTGGCCATGGTTTCGAAGCCCGGCGAGGCAAGCCGCGTGATCACCGCGCCCGGCACCAAGGTGGCGAGCGCGGCCGCGGCTGCGACCGAAGCGGCCGCGACCGCAGCGCCCTCGGCCCCCGCCCAGCCGGAAGCTCCGGCAAAGCCCGAAGTGAAGGCTGCGCTGCAGATTTCCGCCGTCGAGCTCGAGGGCGACCGCATTTTCGTTGCCGGCACGGCCGATCCGAAATCCCGCGTCGCCGCCTTTGCGGACGACAAGAAGATCGGCGACACCGCCGCCAGCGAGGACGGGCACTTCGTCATTGATGGCGTGCTGCCGCTTGCCGTCGGCAAGCATGTGATCCGCGTGGACCAGGAAGGGGCGGATGGCAAGGTGGCCTTCCGCGCCGAGGTTCCGTTCGACCGTCCGGAGGGTGAACAGGTGGCCGCCGTTGCCACGCCCGGCTCGGATGGCTCGGCGGCATCAAGCGGTCTCCAGCCGCTCGGCGACGGCACCTTCGACCAGCGCCGCGCCGAAGCGGTGAAGGCGCTCGGCCTGCTCGAAAATCTCTATGCCAATGGCAAGGTGCCGAGCGCGGAGGAATTTGCCGCCGCCCGCTCCGCCACCGTGATCGCGCTTCAGTCGCTCGCCGACTTCTCCCTGCCGGAGGGCGCCGATCAGGCCACGAAGGATCTGGTTATGGCAGCGCGCGACAATGCGCTGAAGGCAATCGGGCTTCTTAAAGCCCTGCCGGCGGACGGCGCCCATGCGGGCCCGGACCTTGCCGCGATTGCCGAGCTGATCGGCAAGACGGTGGCGCCGGGTGCGGCCCAGACCGCACCGGCAGCAAGCGCTACGGCGCCGGCGACTGCGCCGGCCGAAACCGCCCCTGCCCCGGTCACGGAAGCGGATGCTTCCGCCAAGGCTGCGAAGCCCAGCGAGCCCGCCCAGGTGGCCCAGGCGCCGCTGACGGGCACCAAGAGCTCGGTGATCATCCGCAAGGGCGATACGCTCTGGCAGATCTCGCGCCGGGTCTATGGCAAGGGCGTGCGCTACACCACGATCTACCTCGCCAACAAGGACCAGATCACCAATCCGGACAGGATCATGCCCGGCCAGGTCTTCGGTGTTCCGGACAAGGCGCTGCCCAATGCGGAAGAACTGCATCGCCAGCGCCTGCACGGCGACAAGATCGACTGAAACGGGCGCGGGGCAGGCACAAAAAGGCACCGCCCCGCCATTGTAATCGGTCCGGACAGGGCATATTTGCGGGAGAAGCGGCGTTCCTTGCGGGACGCCGCTTCGAGCATTTCTGGAGACCGGCAAACAGGGACCCGCAGGGACGATCCCGGGCCGGACAAACCACCGAGCGGAGTTCAGGATGGCGGGGAAGAAAAAGATCGTTTCGGCGGATGCGACCAATCCGTTCGAAACACTGAAGAATCTGTGGCCCTACATGTGGCCTTCGGAACGGCCGGACCTGAAGATGCGGGTGGTGTGGGCCACGCTCTACCTGGTGCTCGCCAAATTCGTGCTGATGGGCGTTCCCTATTTCTTCAAGTGGTCCACGGATGCGCTGAACGGCAAGTTCGATGCGCAGGGCCTGCTGCCCGCCTTCATGGTGGGCGCGCTGGCGCTCATCATCGCCTATAACCTCACCCGCATCATCCAGCTCGGTCTGAACCAGCTTCGCGACGCGCTCTTTGCAAGCGTCGGCCAATATGCGGTGCGCCAGCTGGCCTACAAGACCTTCGTGCACATGCACCAGCTCTCGCTGCGATTCCACCTGGAGCGCAAGACCGGCGGCCTCTCGCGCATCATCGAGCGCGGCACGAAGGGCATCGAAACCATCGTGCGCTTTACCATCCTGAATTCGGTGCCGACCGTGCTGGAATTCGTGCTGACGGCGGTGATCTTCTGGTGGGGTTACGGCTTTTCCTATCTGGCCGTCACGGCCGTGACAGTCTGCGCCTATATCTGGTTCACGGTGAAGGCTTCAGACTGGCGCATCTCCATCCGCCGCGCCATGAACGACAGCGATACGGAAGCCAATACCAAGGCCATCGACTCGCTGCTGAACTTCGAGACCGTGAAATATTTCGGCAATGAGGACATGGAGGCCAAGCGTTTCGATGCCTCCATGGCGCGTTACGAGAAATCGGCGACGGATGTCTGGACCTCGCTCGGCTGGCTGAACTTCGGCCAGGGCGTGATCTTCGGTCTCGGCACCACCGTCATGCTCGTCATGTCGGGCCTTGCGGTGCAGCGGGGCGAACAGTCCATCGGCGACTTCGTCTTCGTCAATGCGCTGCTGCTGCAGCTTGCCCAGCCGCTGAACTTCATCGGCTTCGTCTATCGCGAAATCCGCCAGGGGCTGACCGATATCGAGCAGATGTTCGACCTGCTGGAGGTCGAGGCCGAGGTGGTGGACAAGCCGGAGGCGAAACCGCTGGCCATCGGCCATGGCGCAATCGCCTTCCGCGACGTGCACTTCGCCTATGATCCGGAGCGGCCGATCCTGAAGGGCATTTCCTTCGACGTGCCGGCCGGCAAGACGGTGGCGGTGGTCGGCCCTTCGGGCGCCGGCAAGTCCACGCTCTCGCGCCTGCTCTACCGCTTCTATGACATCCAGTCCGGGGCGATCACTGTGGATGGACAGGATATTCGCGACATCACGCAGAAATCGCTGCGCGCCGCCATCGGCATGGTGCCGCAGGATACGGTTCTGTTCAACGATACGATTGCCTACAACATCCGCTATGGCCGGCCCGGCGCCTCCGACGAGGAGGTGATGACGGCTGCGGAAATCGCGCAGATCGGCGATTTCATCCGCCGGCTGCCGGACGGCCCGAAGACCAAGGTGGGCGAGCGGGGGCTGAAGCTTTCCGGCGGGGAGAAGCAGCGCGTGGCGATTGCCCGCACCATTCTCAAGGCGCCGCCGATCCTCATTCTAGACGAGGCGACTTCGGCGCTCGATACCACGACCGAGCAGGAAATCCAGTCGGCGCTCGATCTCGTTTCGAAGAACCGCACGACGCTGGTCATCGCCCACCGTCTTTCCACCGTCATCAATGCAGACGAGATTATCGTGCTGAAAGACGGGCAGATTGCCGAGCGCGGCACCCATGAGGCACTGCTCCAGGCCGGCGGCCTCTATGCCTCCATGTGGAACCGCCAGCGCGAGGCGACCCAGGCCGAGGAGCAGCTGAAGCGGGCGCGGGAGAATGACGATCTCGGTGTGGTCACCCGGCTTCAGCCCGCCCATTGAGCGGGCGCGCCCTTACGTCCCGGGCAAGCCCCATTGCCCGGGCGTCGCTTCTGCGATAGAGCGAAATCCCAAAAAGGAGATCCCCGGCCATGAGCCTCGTCGACACCATTCGCAACACCTTCGTGCCGATTCACAAGGAAGGCTACCGCTTCATCGCCATTTTCTTCGTGGTGTCGGTGGTGCTCGGCCTGCTGTGGGAGCCGCTGTTCTGGATCGGCCTGATCCTGACCGCCTGGTGTGCCTATTTCTTCCGCGATCCGGTGCGCGTGACGCCAGAGGATGACGATCTGGTGATCAGCCCGGCGGATGGACGGGTCTCCTCCGTGCAGATGATGGTGCCGCCGGCGGATCTCAATCTCGGCACGGAGCCGATGCTGCGCATCTCCGTCTTCATGAACGTCTTCAACTGCCATGTGAACCGCGCGCCCATGGCGGGCCGCATCACCGGCATTTCCTATCGCGAAGGCTCCTTCCTCAATGCGGAACTCGACAAGGCGAGCGACGAGAACGAGCGCAACGGCCTGACGATCCAGACCGCGCATGGCGAGATCGGCGTGGTGCAGATTGCCGGCCTGGTGGCGCGGCGCATTCTCTGCTGGGCCCGCCCGCTGGACCAGATTGCCGCCGGCGAGCGCTTCGGCCTCATCCGCTTCGGCTCGCGCCTCGACATCTACCTGCCGACGACCGCGCAGCCGCGCGTCATGGTCGGGCAGATCGCGACCGCCGGCGAGACGGTCATTGCCGAATTCGGCTCGACCAAGGGTCCGCTCATCGGCCGCCGCGGCTGATCCTTCACCTCCCGGAGGCGCTTTAATGGACAAGCAAGACGGTTCCGAAACCATCCGGGAAGACCATGATGCGGCGCGTGGGCCCCGGCTTCGCGAGATCCCCGTCCGCCTGATGATCCCCAACATCATCACCGTTCTCGCCATCTGCGCCGGGCTTTCGGGCGTGCGGCTGGCCTTCGACGGACGCTATGAAATGGCGGTGGGCATGGTGCTGCTCGCGGCCTTTCTCGACGGCATCGACGGGCGTATCGCCCGGCTGCTGAAGGCGACGTCGAAATTCGGCGCGCAGATGGACTCGCTTGCCGACATCGTCAATTTCGGTGTCGCGCCGGCCCTCGTCGTCTATGTCTACGCGCTCGGCCAGGCCCGGTCCTTCGGGTGGATCGCGGCCCTCGTCTATGCCATCGCCATGTGCATGCGCCTTGCGCGCTTCAACGTCATGGACGAGCGCAAGGTGAAGGCGCCCTGGCAATCGGAATATTTCGTCGGCGTGCCTGCACCCGCCGGTGCCATGCTGGTGATGCTGCCCGTCTATATCGGCTTTCTCGGCGTACCGGCATCGGTCTATTTCGCCCATTTCAGCGCTTTCTATACCGTGGTCATCGCGCTGCTGCTCGTCAGCCGCCTGCCGGTCTGGTCGGGCAAATCCAGCAAGCGCCGCGTGCCGCGGGATCTGGTGCTGCCGGTGATGCTGGTGGTGGTGCTCTATGTCGCCATGCTGATGACCTATACATGGGAAGTGCTGGTCGCGACTGTCATCGGCTATCTCGCCTCGCTGCCCTTCGGCGCGCGCGCCTGGCACCGGCAATATGGCACGCTGACTATCGGCGACGCGGGCGAGGTTGGCCCACCGGGGGCAGAATCGGAAATCGACCGCAATATTTGATTACGCAGGAAAATGACCGAAAACGCCCCGGATTCGCAAAATCCGGGGCGTTTTCACTCTGATTTCTGATTTTTTCGAACTGTTTTTGAAAATAATGCTTGCCTTCGCCCAGAATTGGTCAAATTTTAGCATCAAGCGAAGCATCAGACCAATTCGCGATTATTCGAGGGGAACCGAAATGAGCGCCAAGCAGGGTGCAGCCCACAAACCGGCCAAGACCGATCTTTCCGCCCAATATCGTCCGCTCGGCCTGAAGGCCGTGCTGGCCGCCGCCATGATGGTGAAGCCGAAGACGATGAAGAAATCCGCCTGAGGCGGTGGCGGGCCTCCCGAAGGGCCCCGCCTTCCGACCAGAGCGCCGAAACCCGCCCTACCGGCGGGTTTTTTGTTGGCTAGAACAGGGACATCTGCCCATCCGGCCCGGAGGTGCTGCCGCCGCTCGCCGCCTTCTTCGGCGGGGGTGGAGGCGGTACGGCCGCGCCCTCGAGCGGTGCCTGGATCTCAGGCCCGGTGTTTCTGACCGCATTGACCTGGTCGGATACGGGGATCGCCTCGAAGAAATCCGGATCGGCGGGCTTCAGGAGATCGGCAATCTCGCGCGGCTCCTGGGTCCGGCAGTCGAGCCAGCGGCTGTAATCCTCGGGCGCGATGACGACGGGCATGCGGTCATGGATGCAGGCAATCTGGCTGTTTGCGCCCACCGTCAGGATCGCTCCCGTATCCACTTCCGAGCCATCGGCGGAGGCCCAGGTTTCCATGAGGCCGGCAAAGGCAACGATCCCGCCCTTCTTCGGGCGGATCCAGTAGGCCTGGGACTTTTCCCCGCTCTCCTTCGGCGGCCGGTGCCATTCGTAGAAGCCAGAAGCGGGCACGAGAATGCGCCGGTGGCGCATCGCGGCACGGAAGGAGGCCTTGCCGACCGCCGTTTCGGCGCGGGCGTTGATCAGGAGCGGAAATTCCTTCGGGTCCTTGACCCACCCGGGCATGAAGCCCCAGCGCACAAGGAGCGCACGGCGCTCCGGCAGGTTGCTGCCGGGAGCGGTTTTTTCGCCATCGATAATGACGAGGATGGGCTGGGTGGGGGCAATATTATAGCGCGCCGGGAAATCCTCGACCTCGAGAAGCCCGAATAGTTCGCGCACCTCCTCCGGTGTCGCCGTCAGGGAAAAACGTCCGCACATGAAGGGATAAGTGGCATTCCGGGCGCCAAGCGTCAACCGGAACCCCGGGGAAACGTCCTCCCGACCGTTCATCCCCGCTTCAGCTTTGCGGGTGTTAACTATGTATTAACCCCAGCTTTCTCCCCGGCGATGGGAACGACTATAACGGATCAACACGATTCGCTTCGCAAAGGATGACTGGATGTCCAAGCCCGCTCCGGCCTCCTCCGCCATTGTTCGCAGGGATGGCCGATATCTTCTTGTGCGCCGGCTCTATCCGCCGGCCGAAAACCTCTATGCCTTTCCGGGCGGAAGGGCGGAACCGGGGGAAAGCCCGGCAGACGCCGCCATTCGGGAATGTCTGGAGGAAACCGGGATCGTCGGTACGGACCCGCGGCTTTACGCGACTTACGATCTGGTGACGCGAAACGAGGCGGGAGAGGTGACGCATCACTATTTCCTCTCGGTCTTCGCGCTCACCGAAAGCGGCAGCACCGAGGCGCTCGCCGCTGACGATGCCGGGGAATGCGGCTGGTACTCGCTGGAGGAGATCCGTGCCATGCCGGTGACCGAGGGCGTTCTGGAATGCGTGGAGCGTATGGAGGCCGAGCTGCTTCTGGAGGCAGAGGCATGATCATGCGGTCTGCCGGCCTTGCGCTGACGCTCACGCTCGCCCTGCCGGCCTTGTGCCTTGCGGCCACCAAACCTTCCGGCAAGGCGGCTGCGGAAAAGAGCGAGGCGGCGCCTGCCCCGCCACCCGTGCCGCAGGTGGTGCCTTATGATCGAGAATTGCTGCGGCTTTCGGAGATCATGGGTTCGATGCACTATCTCCGGGGGCTCTGCAATCCGGAGGAAAAAGACCGCTGGCGGGAGAAAATGCAGACGCTGATCGCGATGGAGGCGGCAAAGGAGCCGCTCCGCCGCCAGAAGCTGACCGCGGCCTTCAACCGTGGATACCGATCCTTCGCTGCCCTGCACGCGAGCTGTACGGGTGCGGCGCTGGAAGCGGAAGAACGCTACCGTGCCGAAGGCGCAACACTGGCCACAGAAATTACGGCGCGCTTTGGAAATTGACAGTTTATTTACCTGTTTCTCTCTCGAGGCGTGCCGATCTGGGAAAAGGCTGATAGAAGAGTTAAACAATCGGTAAGAACCGGACGAGAATGCAGATGGAACCGAGCCTGAACGATATCGACGATATGATTGTCCATGAAAAGCGGCAGGCCGCTCTGGAATACCAGAACGAGGCCTGGGCTGACGGCATGGCCGACGGTATCGAACCCGAAATCATTGCCGATGCGGCGATCGCGCTCGCCATTCGGGAAACCGTGCGCATCCATGGCGAGGATGCCGCGGAAGCCATGCTGACCAGCCTGCGCGACCGCATTCACGCGGGCGAATTCTCGCCGAAGCGCATCTTGCAATAGCACGCAGGCCGGCATAGCTGATGTAACAGGAACCGGGCCTTAAGGCGCCCGGTCAAGACGGGCGAACAGAGGCACATCCATGAAGGGTCAACAGGAACGCTTTTCGTTTCGACGGAAGAGCCTGATCGCGCCCGCGCTCCTCGCCCTCATCTCCCTTACGGCCACCGGTCCCGCCCATGCACTCTCTGCCCTTCAGGGCATGCCCGGCAGCAACGGGCAGGCTGACGAGCAGCCGAAGGACCAGGCCCCGGCCAATCCCGGCCTTCCCCTTCCCGACCCGCTGATCGGCGGCGGGTCCGGCAGCGAAACGCCGACGGCCCTGCCGCTCAATGGCGGGAAACCGGCAGACGCCATCTATGACGAGAGCAAGCTGCCGGAGCCGGTGCGCCACACGCGCCAGCTGCTGGTTGAGGCGGCCGCTTCCGGCGATTTCGAGCGGCTGCGTCCGCTGATCGGCCAGGGCAGCGGAGCTGCGGAAATTTCCGTCGGCGAGACCGCGGGCGATCCGATCAACACGCTGAAGGAACTGGCGGGCGATGACGAGGGCATCGAGGTTTTGTCCTCCTTCCTCAACATCCTCGCCACCGGCTACGTTCATGTGGATACGGGCACGGCCAAGGAGGCTTATGTCTGGCCCTATTTCGCGGCCAGGCCGCTGAACGGCCTGACGGCGCCGGAAAAGGTCGAGCTTCTGCGGATCGTCACCGCCGGCGACTATCAGGACATGCTGGATTTCGGCACCTACAGCTTCTTCCGCATCGGCATTGCGCCCGACGGCAAGCTGAAGTTCATCCGCTCCGGCGAATGACACGCTTCGCATTGCGGTTTTCATCCGCCGCGAAGTCGACTATGTCTTGGCCCTTCTTCGGCACGGATATCTGACTCGCCATGACAAAAGCCTTTCTTGCCGGACGGTCCTTTCTTCTCGTCGGCGGCGCCGATGCGGAAAGCTTCCTGCAAAATCTCATCACCACCGATCTTGCCAGCCTGGGCGAAGGCGAGGCGCGTTCCGGCGCGCTTCTGACCCCACAGGGCAAGGTGCTCTTCCACTTCCTGATCGCCCGCGAGAATGGCGGGTTTCGTGTGGAAACCGATTCCACTTCCCGCGACAACCTGTTGAAACGGCTGACGATGTATCGTCTTCGCGCGGCGGTGGAGCTCTCCGCGGCACCGGAAGAGGGCGTGACGCTGACGCTCGGCGGTGAAGGACCCGGCTTTGCCGACCAGCGCTTTCAGCGCGCCGGTCTTGCCGTCTGGCGGGAGCCGGGCCGGCAGGGCGATGCCGGGGATGCGGCGGCCTATACGCGTCTCCGCCTTGAGCAGGGCATTGCCGAAGCGCCCGATGATTTCGCGCTCGGCGACGTCTTTCCCCATGACATCCTGATGGACAGGGATGGCGGCCTGCACTTTCGCAAGGGCTGCTATGTGGGGCAGGAAGTGGTATCGCGCATGCAGCACCGCTCCACCGCGCGCCGGCGGGTGGTGCTGGTCGCAGCGGATGGTTCCCTCCCCCCCTCCGGCACCGCGCTGACGGCCGGCGGCAAGGCGATCGGCACGCTCGGCACAGTGCAGGCGGATCGCGGGCTTGCGATCGTGCGTATCGACAAGGCGGGGGCTGCCATGGCGGCGGGCGAGCCGATCCTCGCCGGTGACATGCCGGTGACGCTGGCGCTTGCGCCCTGGACCGGCCTTTCCTTTCCCACCGATGCCGCCGGGGATGAGGCGTGAGCGCGCGGGAACCGCGGGCCTGGCAGCGCATGCTCTCCGGCCGCCGCCTCGATCTCCTCGACCCGTCGGCGCTCGATGTGGAAATTTCCGATATTGCCCACGGGCTGGCGCGCGTGGCGCGCTGGAACGGCCAGACGCGCGGCGACCACGCCTTCTCCGTTGCCCAGCATTCGCTGATGGTGGAGACGATCTTTTCCCGCCTTTTCGACACCACCCCTTCCGAACGGCTGGTGGCGCTGCTGCACGATGCGCCGGAATATGTGATCGGGGACATGATTTCGCCCTTCAAGGCCGTCGTCGGCGGCGGTTACAAGACGGTGGAGCGACGGCTGGAGGCGGCGGTGCATCTGCGTTTCGGCCTGCCCGCCCACCCTTCCGCCGAACTCAAGGCGAAGATCAAGAAGGCCGATTGCCTGGCTGCCTATTTCGAGGCGACGCTGCTTGCGGGGTTTTCGGAGGCGGAGGCGCGCAAATTCTTCGGCACGCCGCGCGGCATCACGGCAGACAGTCTCGATATTACCCCCCAGCCGGCGCTCGACGTGCAGCGCCGCTTCCTTGCCCGTTTCGCCGAACTGGAGGCGGAGCGTCTTCCCTCAGGATCTGCCAAATGACCGCCATCGTGGTATCGCCGCTCTCCCGCATTGCCGAAATGGCCGTCCGCCACCGGGCGCAGGAAATGGTGAGCCTGCTGGCCGCGGGGCAGGAATTCCACCGCCCCGCCGTGATCCGCAAGGATCGCCATCTCATTCTCGGCGTCAATGACATCACCTTTGCCGGCACGGGCGATCTGATCGCCCCCGGCGAGGCGCATGTGGCCGGCATCATCGATTTTGCCCGGAGCTGGGACCGTTCCGCGCCGCTGCTCATCCATTGCTGGATGGGGGTTTCGCGCTCGCCGGCAGCAGCCCTCATCGCTTCGCTCGCAGTCCATCCGGAGGAGGAGGATGACGCGCTCGCCGCCCGGCTGCGCGCTGCCTCGCCCTATGCCACGCCCAATGCTCGGCTAATCGAGATTGCCGATTTTATGCTGGAGCGTCAGGGCCGGCTGATCCAGGCGGTAAAGGCCATCGGGCGGGGGGCGGATGCGGATGGCAATGCGCCCTTCGTGCTGCCGCTGCCGGCGGCGGTGGAGGCCTGATGGGGCCAAGCGGCGGGATCGAGATCGGCCTCAATGCCGCCATCGTCTCCATGGGCGGGGGTGAACCGCGCCTTCTCACGGTGGACGAGCCCGGCGAGCGCCCCGCCCTGCCCTTCGGCCCCTTCGATCCTGACCGGCACCGGACGCTCGAAATGTCGCTTCGGCAGACGGTAACGGCCCAGGCCGCCCTTTCCATGGGCTATGTGGAGCAGCTGTACACCTTCGGCGACCGGGGCCGGCACCGGCTTCCCGGAGATGCGGGGCCGCATGTGGTCTCGGTCGGCTATCTCGCCCTGACACGGCCAGAAGGCGGAGAGGACCTGCCGCTTGACGGGGTGCGCTGGAGGGACTGGTACGGTTTCTTTCCCTGGGAGGACTGGCGGCAGGGGCGACCCCACCTGCTGGATCGGGATATTCTCCCCGCGCTCGAAAGCTGGGCGCGGGAGCCGGAGCCAGCCGATGCGCCGAGCGGCCTTCCCTCCCGCATGGCGCGGCTTCGCCTTGCCTTCGGCCATGGCGACCTGCCCTTCGACGAGGAACGGGTGCTGGAACGCTACGAGCTGCTTTATGAAAGCGGCCTTGTCAGCGAGGCGGTGGCCGACGGGCGCATCGCCGCCCGCCGCACACCCGTGGCGCTTGGCCTGCCGATGCGCCACGACCATCGGCGGATTGCCGCAACGGCCATTGCCCGGCTGAGGGGGAAGATCAAGTATCGCCCCGTCATCTTCGAGCTCATGCCGCCGGAATTCACGCTGACCGACCTGCAGGCGACGGTGGAGGCGATTTCCGGGCGGCACCTGCACAAGCAGAACTTCCGCCGGCTGGTGGAAGGCGCCAATCTGGTGGAGCCTTCGGGCAACATGTCGGCCGCGACCGGGGGACGGCCCGCCGCACTCTTCCGCTTCCGCCGGCAGGTGCTGGAGGAGCGACCGCATCCGGGGCTGAAGGTGCGCGGGCGCTAGGCCGCTCTTCATGCGGCCTTTCAGCCATGAGATCCAGGGCCTCAGAGGATCGCGATATCGAGACCGAGATCGAGCGTCGGGGCTGCCATGGTGATCTTCGAGGTGGAGATGTAATCCACTCCCGTCTCGGCAATGTCACGCACCGTCTCCAGCGACACATTGCCGGAGGCTTCCAGCTGGATGCGGCGGCGGTCTTTCGGATAGTCATCGATGCCCAGACCGGAATGCTTGCGGTTGAGGGCGACGGCCACCGAAAGCAGCGCTGGCTTCATGTTGTCGAGGAGGATGACATCCGGCCCTTCGAGCAGGGCCTCCTCGCATTGCTCAAGCGTATCCACCTCCACCTCGATGCGCAGGAGATGGCCTGCATAGGCGCGGGCCGCACGGATGGCCGGGCGCACGCCGCCTGCAACGGCCACGTGATTATCCTTGATGAGGATTGCATCGTCGAGGCCGAAGCGATGGCTGGAGCCGCCGCCCAGCCGGACCGCATATTTTTCCGCGGCGCGCAGGCCGGGCATGGTCTTGCGCGTGCAGGTGATGCGAGCGGTGGTATGGGCGATTTCCCGGGCGAAACGGGCGGTGGTGCTGGCAACGCCCGAGAGGTGCATGAGATAGTTGAGCGCGACCCGTTCGGCGGAGAGCAGCCCCTGGGCCGGGCCGGACAGGAGGGCGACCTCCTCTCCCGGCGAAAGGGCAGCCCCATCTTCTACCCGGGCCTCGAAGCGGATGGCGGGGTCGATCAGCCGAAAGGCGGCGCGGGCAAAGGCCATGCCGGCCAGCACGCCCGGCTCCCGGGCGCGAAGGGAGGCGGTTGCCGTCCGCTCGCGCGCGATAACAGCCTGGGTGGTGATGTCGCCGGCGCGGCCGAGATCTTCGAGAAGCGCGTGGCGCACCTGCTCCTCCACGAGAAGATCGGGCAGGACGGGCAGCTGGGGGCGTGCAATCATGGGGCGTCGTTCCTAGACGGTGTGAAGGGTCTTTTCGCCCGCGACCTCCGCGATCACCCTTTCGGCCTCGGCGAGGCCCGTATGGGTGCGATGGCGGAAGGCCTCTTCGGCGGCGGGGTGATCGGCCCGGAAATGGCCGCCGCGGCTTTCCTCGCGGCGATAGGCGGCGGTTGCCACCAGCTTGGCGGCGGCGAGGATATTGCCGAAGCGCACCCGGCTGCCATCGCCTTCCAGCCGGCGGATGGCGTGGATCAAGGTCCTCAGTCCCTCCCGCTCGCGGATGACGCCCGCATGGGCATACATGAGGCTGCGCAGCTCCTTCAGCGGCGGGCTGTCTTCCTCGCTATAAAGGTCGTCATTCTCGCTGCCATGGTCCTTCCAGGCGTAAAGCCGGCTTTCCGGCACCATGCCCTTGATGTTGTCGGCAATGCGACCGGCAAAGACCACCGCTTCCAGCAGGGAATTGGACGCAAGACGGTTCGCGCCATGGACACCGGTGGAGGCCACTTCGCCCGCGGCCCATAGGCCGTCGATCGATGTGCGGCCGTCCGCATCGGTCAACACGCCGCCCATGTGGTAATGGGCCGCCGGGCAGATGGGGATGGGCTGCCGGACCGGATCGATGCCGGCCGCAAGGCAGGCGGCATGAACCGTGGGGAAGGCGTCCGGGAAGGCGGCACCCACCGCCTCCCGGCAATCGAGAAAGGCGCCGCGGCCCGCCTGCAGTTCGGCAAAGACACCGCGGGCAACGATATCCCGGGGGGCGAGTTCGCCATCCCGATGGAGGGCGGTCATGAAGCGATCCCCTTTTGCATTGACCAGAATCGCCCCCTCGCCGCGCAAGGCTTCGGTCGCAAGCGGGGCGGGATCGCGCCCGACGGCAAGGGCTGTCGGGTGGAACTGGACGAATTCCGGGTCGGCCACCAGCGCGCCAGCCCGCGCCGCCATGCCAAGGCCTGCGCCCTGCGCCTCGATGGGGTTGGTGGTGACGGAATAGAGATGGCCGATGCCGCCGGAGGTCAGCACGATCGCCCGGGCGGAAAAGGCAAGGCGCCGGCGGGACCGACCGCCCTCTGGCCTGGCAACCACGCCGGAGACGAAGCGCCCTTCGGTGACGATTTCTTCCACCACATGGCCTTCCAGTACCCGGATGGAGGGCGTTGCGCGCACGGCGGAAATCAGCGCCTCCATGATGGCCTTGCCGGCTGTATCGCCCTTGACGCGCACGATGCGGCGCTCCGAATGGGCGGCTTCGCGGGACAGGAGAAGCTTGCCCTCCAGATCCCGATCAAAAGGCACGCCATAGGAGAGGAGATCGAGAATGCGGTCAGGCCCCTCCTCCACCATCAGCCGCGCCATCTTGGCATCGACAATGCCGGCGCCCGCCGCCAGCGTATCGGCCAGGTGCTTGCCGAAGGTATCCTCCTGGCTCATGGCGGCGGCGATGCCGCCTTGCGCCCAGGCGGAGGAGGACCCCTGCCCGATGGGTGCGGCCGTCAGCACCGTGACAGGGCGCGGTGCGAGCTTCAGCGCGCAGAAGAGACCGGCAAGGCCGCCGCCGATGATGACGATATCGTCAATGCCATTGAAGCTCTGCGGACGGAAATGATCGACCAGCATTCCAGTGCCTCCTCCCCAAATATCGCCCGGCGCCTCAGCCGGGCTGCGGCTTACCTACCGCTTCAGATGGATCATGCGCTCCACGGCAAGCCGCGCCCGGTCCGCAATCGCCGGGTCGACGGTCACTTCCTCGGTCATGAAGAGAAGGCTGTCGAGGATCTTCGGAAGCGTGATCTTCTGCATGTGCGGGCAGAGATTGCAGGGCTTGATGAAGGTGACGCCGGGCGCCTCGGCCTCAATGTTGGAGGCCATGGAGCATTCGGTGACCAGAAGCACCTTCTTCGGCCGGCGGCTCTTCACATAATCGATCATCGCCGCCGTGGACCCGGCAAAATCGGATACGGCGATCACATCGGGATGGCATTCCGGATGGGCGACGATCTCCACGTCAGGATCGGCCTCGCGATAGGCATTGAGTTCGTCCGCGGTGAAGCGCTCATGCACCTCGCAATGGCCGGCCCAGGTAAGGATCTTCTTCCTGGTCTTCTTCGCCACGTTCATCGCCAGATACTCGTCCGGGATGCAGAGAACCGTATCGGAGGCGAGGCTTTCCACCACGTCGAGCGCATTGGCGGAAGTGCAGCAGATATCGGTTTCCGCCTTCACCTCGGCGGAGGTGTTCACATAGGTCACGACGGGTACGCCGGGATAGCGGGCCTTCAGCGCGCGAACATCGGCGCCGGTGATCGATTCGGACAGCGAACAGCCCGCATGGCTGTCCGGGATCAGCACGGTCTTTTGGGGATTGAGGAGCTTCGAGGTCTCCGCCATGAAATGCACGCCGCATTGCACGATGATTTCGGCATCCACGCGGGTGGCGTCGCGGGCAAGCTGCAGCGAATCGCCCCTGATATCGGAAACGCAGTGGAAGACCACCGGCATCTGGTAGTTGTGGGCGAGAATGACCGCATTGCGCTCCTTCTTCAGCCGGTTGATGGCATGGACATAGGGCGCATAGACCGGCCATTCGATCTCGGGGACGAAGTGCTTCACCCGCTCGTAAAGGGCGGCGGTTTCGCGCGCCACGGCGGGCGTATAGGCGAGATCCGGGCGGTCGAGCACGCCGTAACGGGTGGCGGCGACCTGCGCCTTCTTCTCATCGGTTGCCAGCATGTCCATGCGATCCCTCCGGTCGTCGCGCCTTATTCTCAATTTGAGCATAAGGGGTGCCAAACAAAACCGGCAGCGCCGGTTGGTCCTGAATTATGAAGTTTTGGTTGCGATTGCAAGAGCGTTTCCACCTCTTTGCGTGCGGGGGGCTTTGACGAATGGCCGGCTGCGGTGAAGAATGCGCGCCTGAAGCGGCCGCTCGGGAGCGGCCCGGAAAGAGGCGCCATGATGGAAATCCTGCTCATCCTCGTCGTTCTGGTGGTGGTCTTTGCCGGGCGGCAGGGCATGAAACAGCGAATCGAGGCGCTGGAAAAGAACGTGGAAGGCCTGCAGCGCGAGGTGCAGCGGGTGACGGCCGAGCTTTCGAACATGCGGGCAGCGCCTGCACCGGAGAAGATCGTAGCGCCGCTGGAGTTCGCAACCCTTGCTGCCGAGACGCTGACCGACGCCCTCCCGCCGGTTGAGCCGCCAGAAAGCGCCGCTGCTGCGGAGGGTGAGGCAGAGCAGCCATCGGCGGTGGAACAGGGGATCGAAGCTGTCCTCGAACCAGCCGTTTCCGCCCCGCCGGCGGCGACCCCTTCCCGCATCGAGAACAATCTGGGCAGCCGCTGGGCCGTCTGGGTGGGCGGGGTGGCGCTGGCGCTTGGCGGCGTGCTGATGGTGCGTTACTCCATCGAAAACGGGCTGATCAGCCCGGCGGTGCGGCTGCTGCTTGCCGCGCTTTTCGGCCTGCTCCTGATGATTGCCGGCGAGGTCGTGCGGCGCCGCGGGCTGCCCGCCGGCATGAAACCGCTTTCGGACCGGGTCGGACAAAATGCGATGATCCCCGGCATTCTCACGGCCGCGGGCGGCGTCTCGCTCTTTGCCACCTTCATCGCCGCGCACCAGCTTTATGGCTTCATCGGCGGCGGTACGGCCTTCCTGCTCATGGCGCTGACGGCGCTTTCCATTCTCGGGCTCTCCCTGTTCCATGGCCAGGCGCTCGCAGGGCTCGGGCTTGTCGGCGGCCTTCTGGCGCCGGCGCTGGTCGAACCGCCGGAGCATCCCAATCTGCCGCTGCTGATGGCCTATGTGGTGCTCGTCTGGTTCGGCTCCATGGTCGCCGCGCGCTTCCGGGGCTGGAATCTGGTGCCGGCTATAGCAACCTTCGGCGCCGGTCTCTGGGGCGTGGGCGCGGTGACCGATGGCGGCGTTTATGCCCCATTGATTGCCTTTCTCGTGCTCTTCGCCGCGACCGTGCTTCTTTCTCCGGACAGCCCCCGTTTCGGGGCGGCGGCAGGGAGCCCGGAGGAAAAGCAGATACTGGCTGACCGGGTGGGGAACTGGATGGTATGGGCTGGCCTGGCGCTGACAGGCCTCGTTGCCGGCATGCTTCTCAGCAATGGTCCGGCGCAGCTGGCGGGCCATCGGGTGCCCATGGAGGCGCTGCTTCTCCTCCTTGGTCTCGGTACGGCGCTCGCCCTTCGCCGCGATGCGCTTCCTGCGGTGCCGATTTTTGGTCTCGGCGCGGTGCTGGTCACCGTGAACACGCTGTTTTCCTATATGCAGATCGAGCCCGACACCTAAGCGGGCCCAACGCTCTACCGCACACTGATGGCGGTCGGAATCGGCTTCGTGCTTCTTATTGCCGCCACGCTGGCGCTCCGCTTCGGGCGGCATGCGGGCCGGGCGGGAGAAATCCTCTGGGCGGCGGTTGCCTGCCTGCCGCTTCTCCTGCTCGCCATTTCCTATGAGGATCACGGCAACTGGGTGCTCGATCCCGTGCATGCCATCCTTGCGGCCCTTCTTGGCCTTACGCTTCTGGTGCTGACGGACCGGCAACGGGCAAGGGGCGCTACCGGGCTATCGCTGGCAGGGGAAAGCCTGCTGGTCACCACGGCCTTTCTCAGCCTCGCCTTCACCCTCTTTACGGTTCTTGACGGTGTGACGCTGGTGCTTGGCTTCAGCCTCCTGGGCTTCGGCTTCCTGCTGGCGCAGCGGCTTCGTCCCTGGCCGGCCCTGCCCTTCATGATGGTGGCGGGAGCGGTGCTGGTCGCGGCCCGGATCGGCTATGATCCGACCATCGTCGGGGCGGCGCATCTCGGGCGGACGCCGGTCTTCAACGCGCTTCTGCCCGCCTATGGCGGACCGGCGCTTCTTCTCGCGCTTGCGGCCTTTATGAGCCGGCGGATGGAGAGCGCCCTTCTCACCCGGCTTCTCGATGCGGCTGCCGTGCTGATGAGCTTTCTCACCATCGCCATTCTCGTGCGCCACGGGCTGAATGGCGGCGTGCTCTCCACGGCGACGCCCAATCTCGGCGAAACCTCGATCTATACGCTGCTGCTCATCGGCTTTTCCGGTGCGCTGCTGCAGATCGACCGGCGCGATTCGAGCCCGGTTTTCGTCTATGGCTCGATGCTGGCGGGCGGGCTTTCCATGGCCTCGGTGCTGCTTCTGCACCTCGTCTTGCGCAATCCCTATGTCACCGGCGAACTGGTCGGCAACTGGCCGGTCGTCAACCTGCTGCTGCCCGGCTATCTCCTGCCGGCGATTGCCTATGGCGGCCTGTCGCTGATGGCCCGGCCGCGACGGCCGCTCCCCTACGTCATGGCGCTTGCGGTCACGGGGGCGTTGATCGGCTTTGCCTGGGTCACGCTCAGCGTCCGCCAGCTCTGGCAGGGCACCAGCCTTGCGGACTGGCAGGGGTTCTTCGAGGGCGAAACCTACAGCTATTCCGTGGTCTGGCTCCTCACCGGCGTGGTGCTTCTTGTGCTCGGGACGCGCTTGCGCGCCGTCAGCCTGCGCTATGCTTCGGCGGCGGTGGTGATCCTGACGGTGCTCAAGGTCTTCCTGATCGATCTTTCCAATCTGGAAGGCCTGCTCCGGGCGCTCTCCTTCATCGGCCTCGGCCTGGCGCTGATCGGCATCGGGCTCTTCTACCAGCGCCTGCTGATGAAAAATGCAGGCGCGGGGGCGCAGGACAAGGCACCTTCATCTTCCTGAGGAGAATCAGGAGATGGCGCCATCTGCCTGATTTTCGAAGCGAAGCCTGCCGCTACATGGGGGTTTGCGCCGCCTCGGTGCACGTCCTATCGTCCGTGGCACCACATCCGGGGATTCGCTGAAAGCACGCCATGACAGAACTGCCCAATGACCGGCTTGCCGCGGCCTTTCAGCCGCATGCGGCGCTTGCCGCAGACCTTCTGCCCCATGCGACCGATCCCGGCGACGGTGCCCATGATACGGCCCATATTCTGCGCGTCTTCCGCAACGCCATGCGCATTCAGGCCCAGGAAGGCGGAAATGCGCGCATTCTTGCGGCAGCGGTGCTTTTGCATGACTGCGTGGCCGTCGAGAAGAATTCGCCACTGCGAAAAGAGGCCTCGCGGCTGGCGGCGGAGCGGGCGTCGGCGCTTCTTTCGGAACGGGGCTGGACGCAATCCGATCGCGAGGCCGTTGCCCATGCGGTGCTGACGCACAGTTTCTCCGCCAATATTCCCCCGGAGACCCTGGAGGCAAAGATCCTGCAGGATGCGGACCGGCTGGATGCCATCGGCATGATCGGTGCGGCGCGCTGCTTCTACATCGCCGGGCGCATGGGATCGGCGCTCTACGACGTGCTCGATCCCCGCGCCGAGGCCAGGCCGCTCGACGACCGGTCCTTCGCGATCGACCATTTCCCCGCCAAGCTCTTCCGGCTCTCGGAGGGGTTCCAGACGGCGACGGGCCGGCGTCTTGCGGAAGAGCGGCATAACCGCCTCAAGGACGTGCTCGACCAATTCCTCCTCGAAATCTGAAAGGTGCTGCCATGCATGTGACCGGACTGTCCATCTATCCGCTGAAAAGCGCCCGGGGGATTGCCCTTTCCACCGCTGCCGTGGGGCCGATGGGGCTTTCCGGCGACCGGCTGCTGATGCTCGTATCCCCCGACGGTCAATTCGTGACTCAGCGGGAACTGCCGGCCCTTGCGGCACTGTCGGTGACGCCGACGGGCGATGGCTATCGGCTGTCCGTCGAGGGGAAAGGCAGCATCGATGCCCGCTTTGCCGGCGACGGCCCGCGCAAGGACGTCGCCGTCTGGCGCAACATCGTCAATGGCGCGCAGGCGGCGGACAGCGTGAACCAGACCCTTTCCGGCTGGTTCGGGCAGGCCCTGGAACTGGTCTTTTTCGATGACCGCTCGCGGCGGGAGGCGAGCCCGGAATGGGCGGGGCCCAAGACGCCGGTCGGCTTTGCCGATGGCTATCAGGTGCTGATCACCACCACCGCCTCGCTCAAAGCGCTCAATGCCGACATGGAAGCCCATGGCGAGGGGACGGTGGGAATGGAGCGCTTTCGCCCGAACATCGTCATCGACGGCGCAGAGCCATGGGCGGAGGACGAATGGGCGGCGATTGGCATCGGCGGCATCCGCTTCGATCTCGTGAAGCCCTGCGCCCGATGCATCATGACCACGCAGGACCAGGCAAGCGGTTCGCGCGATGTGCCCTCCCCCATGCCGGCCATGGGCCGGGTGCGCATGTCGGCGGACCGGCGCGTGCCGGGCGTGCTGTTCGGCTGGAATGCGGTGCCGCGCGGGCTCGGACCGCTGGCGCTCGGCGACGGCGTGACGGTTGTCGAGCGCCGGGCCGAGGGCTGGCCGCTCAAACGGCGCTGAGGGGCGTCAAACCGGTTGATCGATCCATCAGCAAATGTCGTTTTGCTTTTTATCATAACAAATATAGACCTTTCCCTTCATCGGAAGGGAAAGCGTCATGACCGAGAAGACCGCAAACCGCATGCCCTGGCTGATCATCGTGGCGGGTTCGCTGATCACGATGCTGGTCTTCGGACCGCGGAGCGCCATCGGCCTCTTCCAGCTGCCCATGCTGCAGGATACGGGATGGGATCGCTCGACCTTCGGTCTCGCCATTGCCATCCAGAACCTCATGTGGGGGCTCAGCCAGCCGGTCTTCGGCGCGGTGGCGGACCGCTATGGCACCGGCCGGGTGCTGACGCTCGCGGGCCTGCTCTACAGCGCCGGTCTCATCATAACCGCCCATGCCCCGGCGCCGATCTGGCTCCATGTGGGTGGCGGGGTGCTCTGCGGCCTTGCCATCGGCGCCGCCTCGCTCGGCACCATCCTGTCGGCCTTCGCCCGGCATGTGACGCCGGAGCAGCGCAGCTTCGCCTTCGGCATCGGTTCGGCGGCAAGTTCTGCCGGCATGTTCCTGTTCTCGCCGATCAGCGTGGAGCTGATTGCCCATTTCGGCTGGCAGGATGCGCTGGTCATCATGGGCGCGATGATGCTGATCATCCCGCTGCTTGCCTTTCCCCTGCGTGGCAATTCCACGTCCGGGCGCGTGGCGGCCGCCACCTATGAACAGACCACCGGCGAGGCCCTGCGCGAGGCCTTCGGGCATCGCAGCTACCTGCTTCTCGTCTCGGGCTTTTTCGTCTGCGGTTTCCAGCTCGCCTTCATCACCGCGCATTTCCCTGCCTATCTTGGCGATATCGGCATCGATGTCCGCTATTCGGGCATTGCGATTGCGCTGATCGGCCTCTTCAATGTCTTCGGCTCGCTCATCGTCGGCTCGCTCGGCAACCGCATGCCGAAGCGCTACATTCTTTCCGCCATCTATATTGCCCGCTCGGTGGCGGTGACGGCCTTCATACTGCTGCCGCAGAGCCCGCTTTCCGTCATTCTCTTTGCGGCAGTCATGGGGCTTCTGTGGCTTTCCACCGTGCCGCCGACCAATGGCCTGGTGGCGCTGATGTTCGGCACGCGGCATCTCGGCCTGCTCGGCGGCATGGTGTTTCTGTCGCACCAGATCGGCTCCTTCCTCGGCGTCTGGATGGGCGGCTTCCTCCGCGACCGGCTGGGTTCCTACGATGTCGTCTGGTGGCTCGGCGTGGCGCTCGGCATCTTTGCAGCCATCGTCCACTGGCCGATCGAGGAGCGGATGGTGCACCGCCCGGGCTTCGCTCCCGCCGAGTAAGGCTTACAGCCTCTCCCGCAGTGCCTTCAGCGCCGCCTCGCGGAAGCCTTCGCGCGCGGACGGCATCTCGATCCCGCGGGGATCGTAGACATGGCGGTGGAGGAAAAAGCCGGTCAGACGGAATGCGTCTTCCAGCTCCTCCGGGGCCGAGGCCGGCTGGCGTTCCGGCGCCAGGAAGCCCGGCAACTTCAGCATGCGGTCCGCATAGGGGGCGCCCGCCTCCTGCGTCACCGCCCGCCCCGATTTCGGCGAAACATAGGTGAGCCCGTCCCGCCGCCCGGTGGCAGCGCATTCGGTGAGGTCGAGGCCGAAGCCCAGATCGTTCAGCACGGCGAGCTCGAAGCGGATGAAAAGCTCGCCCGCCCCGGCCGGATCGTCGAGATGATCGAGAATGATGTCCAGCGCCTCGTAGAGATGGGGATGCGGATCGCGTTCCGGCAGCAGGCGCAGGAGCGCCGCCATGGTCTGCACGCCATAGAGCGCGACGGCGCTTTCCATCAGCTGTGCGGCACGCTGGCGAACGGGTTCGATGCGGAAATCGCCGAGATGTTCGTCAAGCCGCGCCCGCCAGGTGACATCGACCAGGTTGCCCGGCTGGAGCACCGGCTGCATGGCGCGGGAACGGCCGCCGCGGACGAGGCCCAGATGGCGGCCGCGGGCACGGGTCATCACCTCGGCGATGACGCTCGTCTCGCCATGGCGCTTGACGCCGAGAATGATGGCCTCTTCCTGCCATTGCATGGGTGAACGGCTCCTTCTGGAACGTCCCGCCTCAGCTGTGGAAATCGAGCCCCATTTCGCGGAAGCGCTCGGGGTCGTCGCCCCAGTTTTCGCGCACCTTCACGAAGAGGAACAGATGCACGGGCTGCTCGAGGATTTCGGAAAGCTCGCGCCGGGCAGCGGTGGAAATCGCCTTGATTGCCTCGCCATTCTTGCCGAGCGCGATCTTCTTCTGGCTCTCGCGCTCCACATAGATGACCTGTTCGATGCGGACGGAGCCATCCTTGCGCTCCTCCCACTTCTCGGTTTCCACATGGGAGGCATAGGGCAGTTCCTGGTGCAGGCGCAGGAACAGCTTCTCGCGGGTGATTTCGGCGGCGAGCTGGCGCATGGGCAGGTCGGAAATCTGGTCTTCCGGATAGTACCAGGGCCCTTCGGGCAGCGCTTCGGCGAGATAATCCAGGAGGTCGCCGCAGCCGGAACCCGTCGTTGCGGAGATCATGAAGGTCCTGACGAAGCCGATCTTCTCATTGGCGGCAGCGGCAAGCTTCAGAAGATCCTCCGGGCGCACCCGGTCGATCTTGTTGAGGATCAGCACCTTGGGCTGATGCACTTCTTTCAGGCCTTCCAGAATGGCTTCCGCATCGCCGCGCAGGCCGCGCTCGCTGTCGATCAGCAGCGCGATCAGATCGGCATCCTTCGCCCCGCCCCAGGCGCTCGTCACCATGGCGCGGTCGAGACGGCGGCGCGGCTTGAAGATGCCGGGCGTATCCATGAAGACGATCTGCGCCTGGTTGTGGATTGCGATGCCGCGCACGATGGCACGGGTCGTCTGAACCTTGTGGCTGACGATCGAGACCTTGGCGCCGACCAGCCGGTTGACGAGGGTTGACTTGCCGGCATTGGTGGCGCCGATCAGGGCCACGAAGCCGGAATGGGTGGGGGCCGGATGCTCGTCGCCGGCCGCATGTTCAATATGGTCTGTCATTCTTTCTTACTCTCCGGCGCCGCTCTTCGGCCAGACGCCTTCCCGTTCGAGGAGCCGGGTTGCGGCCACCTGCTCGGCGGCGCGCTTGGAACGCTCAACGCCTTGCTCCGGCGCCACGCCGGGTACTTCCACCGTCACCTTGAAGCGTGGATCATGATCCGGTCCGGACCGTTCATCAACCCTGTAGGAAGGGGTGGCGGCGAATTTCGCATGGGCCCATTCCTGCAGCTCGGTCTTGGCGTCCCGCCGGCCGCTATCGGGCTGGCTCACGCGCTTTTCCCAGTATTTCAGGATGAAGCGACGCGCCACTTCAAGACCGCCATCGAGATAGAGGGCGGCGATCAGGCTTTCCACCACATCGGCGCGCACGTTCAGCATGCGGCTGCCGGTCAGCTTCTTCACGTCGGACCCGGTGCGGATGAAGCGGTACAACTCCATCTCGTCCGCAACGGAGGCGCAGGTCTGGGCGCTGACCAGCTGATTCAGCCGGACCGAAAGTTCGCCTTCCTTGGCATCCTTGAAGGTGGTGAAGAGATGTTCGGCGACGCAGAGGCCCAGAACCCGGTCTCCCAGAAACTCCAGCCGCTCATAGTTTCCGCCACGGGACGGAAGGGCGCTTGCATGAACAAGGGCCCGGTCCAGCCGGGCCCTGTCTGTGAATTCATGGCCGATCATATGCTCCAGCCGGGCGAAATCTTCCGCCGAAAGCGCACGCGGCTTGTTCATTCGACCGCCTTGAACAGGCGGTTCCAGCGCATGTTGGCCGGCCACTTCCAGACTTCGGCAAAGGACGTGTCATTGCCGATGGAGAAAGTGATGAAGGAGGCGCGGCCGATCAGGTTTTCCGCAGGCACGAAGCCCACGTCGAAGCGGCTGTCACGGGAATTGTCGCGGTTGTCGCCCATCATGAAGAAATGGCCGGCGGGCACGAGGAATTCGCGCGTGTTGTCGCCTTCGCCATCCGGCACCTGGTCGAGCGTGTCGAAGGTGACGCCATTGTCGAAGGTCTCGCGGAAGACCGGCACGTCGGTGCCCGGGTCGCGCTTGTAATCGGACGTGAAGGTGCCGTCGGGCTGCTTCGGAACGGGCTGGCCATTGATGTAGAGCACGCCGCTCGTCACCTGAATGCGGTCGCCCGGCAGGCCGACGACGCGCTTGATGTAATCCACGGTCGGCTCGGACGGCTTGCGGAACACCACCACGTCGCCGCGCTTCGGATCGGCGCCGAAGATGCGGCCGGAGAAGAGATCCGGCGAGAAGGGCAGCGAATATTTGGAATAGCCATAGGCAAACTTGTTCACGAAGATATAGTCGCCCACAAGAAGGGTCGGCATCATCGAGCCGGAGGGGATCGTGAAAGGCTGGAAGGCCAGCGTGCGGATCACCACGGCGAGCAGCAGCGCCTCTATGATCACCTTCACATTTTCCCAAAGGGTGCTTTGCTTCTGAACAGTCTGCTCGGACACGCTGTCTTTATCCTTTTCGTGTTTATGCGCTCTCTGTAACGCTTTCCTCCGGCCGGGGCAATGGCGGGCAGGAAATCGGCAAAAGCCGCTCCGCCCCGGTCAGCGCAGCCTAGAGCGGCAGGGCCTCGATGATCACGAAGGCCTGCGCATAGGGGTAATCATCGGTTATGGTCAAATGTATGACCGCGCGATGGGCCTCGGGCAGCATCGCGGCCAGCCGTTCGGCGGCGCCATGGGTCAGATGCATGGTGGGTTTGCCCGAAGGCAGGTTGATCACGCCCATGTCGCGCCAGAAGACGCCCTGGGCAATGCCGGTGCCCAGCGCCTTGGCGCAGGCTTCCTTGGCGGCGAAGCGCTTGGCATAGGAGGCGGCGCGGTTCTTGCGCCGGTCGGATTTGGCGCGCTCCACATCCGTGAAGCAGCGATGGGTGAACCTGTCGCCAAAACGCGCGAGCGACTGCTCGACGCGGCGGATATCGGCAAGGTCGCTTCCGATTCCGATGATCATTATGCCGTCCCCTTCTGACCGGGGCGACGAAGGCCCCTCCCCGACTTACGGTCGGATTCGGGCAAAAGGTCAAGCGGTGCGGAGAGATCCCCCGCCGCGAGGGCCGGCCTCATGGCCGGCCTGGTCTCGGCATTCTCAGTAGGACTTGCGGAACAGGCCCTGATCGACCTGGCGCTGGCGATATTCGAAATCGTAGCGGTCGATGCTCTCGGACAGATAGGCCATTTCCCGTTCCTGAACCGAAGGTCCACGCAGGGCGCGGGCGACTTTCTTCAGCGAAGTGAACATTTTTTTGCTCCTTTCAGCGTTTTTTACTGGGAAAAGAGATAATATTTTCCCGCCCACTTGACCAACGCTGATGTTCCGTATCAGCCATGCGCTCAGTGCATAGACTGCCGCTTTTCTGCCCATTTTATGAACATTTTTGCACTGCTGCGTTGCAATATGATGATTTTTGCGGCGCAAATAGGAAAAGCCCGACCAGGGCCGGGCTTTCTCAAGGCGTGCTGACGGCGAAGACCTACGCCTCAGTCGAAGACGCGTTTCACCGTTGCCAGGCAATCCAGCTCCTTCAGCTGGGCGATCAGCTGGTTGAGCTGGCGCAGATCCCAGACTTCGAGATCGAGCGCCATCTCCGTGAAGTCGATCGCGACGCGCATCATGCTCAGCGTGCGGATGTTGACATCCATGGTCGCGACCGCCTGGGCGACCTTGGCCAGCGTGCCCGGCTCGTTGATGGCATTGATGAGGATGCGGGCGGTGAAGCGGGCCTTGTTGGCAAAATCGAGGTCCCAGCGCACGTCGATCCAGCGCTCGGGCTCGTCGTCGAATTTCTGCAGCGTCGAGGCCTGGATCGGATAGATGGTGATGCCTTCGCCATTATCATCCATGATGCCGACGATGCGGTCGCCCGGCACGGCGCCGGAGGGTGAGAAGCGCACTTCCAGCGCACCGCTCAAGCCGCGGATCGGCAGCACGCCCGCCTCACCCTTGGCCTGCCCCGGCAGGCGGAAGGCCATGCCGGTCGCGGTGTTCATGTGGAACCAGCCCTCGTCGGAACTGGGCTTCACGGTGACGCGCTCGTCCTGATGGTCGGGATAGACGGCGCGCAGCACGTCGAGCGAGGAAATCTCGCCGCGGCCGACGGCGGCAATGGCATCCTCCACATCCTTCTGGCCGAGCCGGTGCAGCGCGGGACGCATCACATCGCGGGAGAAGATCTTGCCGGCGCGCTCGAAGGTGCGCTCGAGAATGCGGTGGCCGAGGCCCGCATATTGCTTGCGGATGGCCATGCGGGTGGCGCGGCGGATGGCGGCGCGCGCCTTGCCGGTAACGACGATTTCTTCCCAGGCGGCGGGCGGCACCTGCACGCCGGAACGGATGATCTCCACCTCGTCGCCATTGGCGAGGCGGGTGACGAGCGGCATGATGCGGCCGTTGATCTTGGCGCCGACCGTCGTATCGCCGATATTGGTGTGGACCGCATAGGCGAAATCAATCGGCGTCGCGCCGCGCGGCAGGGCAATCAGCTTGCCCTTCGGCGTGAAGCAGAAGACCTGATCCTGGAAGAGTTCGAGCTTGGTGTGTTCGAGGAACTCTTCCGGGCTGTCGCCTTCGGCCAGCGCCTCGATGGTGTGGCGAAGCCAGGAATAGGCATTGCTTTCCCGGCCCAGCGCCTCGCCTTCCGAACCCGTTCCGCCATCCTTGTAGAGCGTGTGGGCGGCAATGCCGAATTCGGCGATCTCATGCATGCGCTTGGTGCGGATCTGCAGCTCGATGCGCTGGCGGGACGGGCCGACGATGGTGGTGTGGATGGAGCGGTAATCGTTCTGCTTCGGCGTGGAAATATAATCCTTGAAGCGCCCCGGCACGACGCGCCAGCGACTGTGGACGATACCGAGCGCCGAATAGCAGGCGGGCACGGTTTCCACGATGATGCGAAAGCCATAGACATCGGACAGCTGCTCGAAGGACAGCGATTTCGACTGCATCTTGCGGAAGACGGAATAGGCCTTCTTCTGCCGGCCCTTGACGCTTGCGCCCGTGAGGCCATTGGCGATCAGGAGGTCGCGCAGCTCGTCCTCGATCTTCTTGATCAGGCCTTCGTTGCGGCGGGAAAGCTCTTCCAGCCGCCGGGTGACGGTCTCGTAGGCTTCCGGATTGATGTGGCGGAAGGAAAGCTCCTCCAGCTCCTCGCGCAGATCCTGCATGCCCATGCGGCCGGCCAGCGGCGCATAGATATCCATGGTTTCCTCGGAAATGCGGGCGCGCTTTTCCGCCGTCATGTGATCGAGCGTGCGCATGTTGTGCAGGCGATCCGCCAGCTTCACGAGGAGAACACGCACGTCGTCGGAAATGGCGAGAAGCAGCTTGCGCAGGTTTTCCGCCTGCTTGGCCTTCTTGCTCACCAGATCGAGCTTCTTGATCTTGGTCAGGCCTTCCACGAGACGGCCGATATCCTCGCCGAAGAGTTCGTCGATCTCGGCGCGGGTGGCGGTCGTATCCTCGATCGTGTCGTGGAGGAGGGCGACGGCAATCGTCGGCTCGTCCAGATGCATTTCCGTGAGGATGGCCGCCACTTCGAGGGGATGGGAAATATAGGGATCGCCGCTCGCCCGCTTCTGCTGCCCATGCTTTTGCATGGCATAGACATAGGCCTTGTTTAGGAGAGCTTCGTTGGCGTCAGGCTTGTATTTCTGGACGCGCTCAACGAGCTCGTATTGCCGCATCATTCCCCGTCATCCCCCGGCATTCAAGCAAACTTGCACCAATCATAGGACCGGCGCAACGCATTGCAACGACAAACGAAAAGGCCGGTTTAAAAAACCGGCCGTCCCGCAGCTTCATTTTCTCGTCATTCCGGAGCGTTGCGGCCTTTTCATGTCGGCCGCGACGGAAACGATCAGTAATCGTCGCTCTTTTCCGGCGGCACGAGGCCTTCGATGCCGGCAAGCAGCTCTTCTTCGGACATCTGGTCGAAGGTGAGCGTTTCGGGCAGATCGTCTTCCTCGTCGCTCTTGTCGGCAGCCACCTGGCCGGCGCCGATCATCGGAGCGCCTTCATGCTCGGGCTCGTCCACTTCCACATGTTTCTGCAGGGAATGGATCAGGTCTTCCTTGAGATCGTCGGGCGAAAGCGTTTCGTCGGCGATTTCGCGCAGCGCCACGACCGGGTTCTTGTCGTTGTCGCGATCGATGGTGATCTGCGCGCCCTGGGAAATCTGGCGGGCGCGGTGGCTTGCGAGCAGTACCAGCTCGAAGCGGTTGTCCACCTTATCAATGCAGTCTTCTACGGTGACACGGGCCATAGCCTGTCCTTCATATTCACGAATTCGGGGATCACTGCCCCCGCCGATACAGGGAATGCCGCGGAAATTCAAGTTTTTCCTGAAAGCGGGCGCGATTGCGCACCGCCCATTGCCACATCCGCAGCCCATTGCGCCCCCGAATCACCGCCGCGCGGGCCATGTGCAAACGGGCGCACATTCGAAATTTCGGGCATAATCGACGCGCATATCCTGACAGCACGCACCACCGATGGTAGAGCCCGCCTTTCAACCCGCGCCGATACATCGAATCGGGCCCGGGATGGGTCGGCGCGAATGCCCGGGCAGACAGCCACCAGGTGCCAGCCCTCACGCTTCTCTCAAGGGCTGCGACTGGCCTGCAAGCAAAGCGCGCAATTTCGGGAACAATGGAGAATTTCAGTGGATTTGAATATAAATTGTGCCATATTGGGCACCGTTCGGACCGGGGCTCGCGATTGGCGGCGCACCGGCCGGAAATATTGAATTTAGATTCTTCATGCAGCAACTAATGGTTGCTTGGAAGAAATGAAAGTTTGCAATAATATTTATTTTAGACAGTGAAGATGTTATACATGTGCGGCGCCGGTTGCTCCGCTCCGCCGGTTTGACAGTCAACCGTATTGTCGCCTTTTTTGGATTAGGAATTAGGACATGTTTGACCCACGTGAGAAAATTGCGCTGTTTATCGATGGTGCCAATCTCTATGCCGCCTCCAAGAGCCTCGGTTTCGACATTGACTACCGCAAGCTGCTCAAGGCTTTTCAGAAGCGCGGTTATCTGCTTCGCGCCTATTATTACACGGCCCTGATCGAGGACCAGGAATATTCCTCCATCCGTCCGCTGATCGACTGGCTGGATTATAACGGCTACAAGGTCATCACCAAGCCGGCCAAGGAATTCACCGACTCCATGGGCCGCCGCAAGATCAAGGGCAATATGGATATCGAACTGGCCATCGATGCGATGGAGCAGTCCGAAACGGTCGATCATCTCGTGATCTTCTCCGGCGACGGCGATTTCACCACGCTGGTGGAAGCGCTGCAGCGCAAGGGCCGGAAGGTTTCCGTCGTCTCCACCATGGCCACCCAGCCGCCGATGATCGCCGACGATCTGCGTCGCCAGGCCGACCATTTCATCGACCTTACCACGCTGCGCGCCGAAGTGGGCCGCGATCCGTCCGAGCGTCCGCCCCGCGTCGTGGAACCGGTGGCCGACGAGGTCGAGACCTGATGGCTCGCTTGAGAACGGAACGAAAAAGACCCGCGCCATGGCGCGGGTCTTTTCATTTGGGCGAATCTTCGGGTCGTATCAGCCGCGATCCTTGAGAAGCCGCGTTTTCTGGCGGTTCCAGTCGCGCTCCTTCTCCGTCTCGCGCTTGTCGTGCAGCTTCTTGCCCTTGCCGAGGGCCAGTTCGAGCTTGGCCCTGCCCTTTTCATTGAAATAGATCTTCAGCGGGATGAGGGTCATGCCTTCGCGGTTGATCGCGGCGCGCAGCCGGTTGATCTCGCGCTTCGAGAGCAGGAGCTTGCGGCGGCGGCGGGGCTCATGGTTGAAGCGGTTGGCCTGCAAATATTCCGGCAGATGGGAATTGATCAGCCAGAGTTCGTCGCCCTCGTCGGAGGCATAGGATTCAGCGATATTCGCCTTGCCGTCGCGCAGGGACTTCACCTCGGTGCCGGTCAGAACCAGCCCGGCCTCATAGGTGTCGATGATCTCATAATTGAAGCGCGCCTTGCGGTTTTCCGCAACGATCTTCTTGACGACGCGCTGGCTGCCTTTGGGTGCCATGATGACTTTACTCTCTCGCTCTCCGGCCGGGCCGGGACATTCATGTAAGACCGAACCGGCCCGAAGGGAAGAGCGAGAACGATCAGATCAGGCCGGCATGCCTGAGCGCGGCGTCCATGGCGGCTTCGGTGGAGGCCTCAAGCGTCGACAGAAGCGGCGAGCGCACCTGACGGCTCATGCGGCCGAGCTTGGAGAGACCGTATTTCGCGCCGCAGACGCCCGGCTCCATGAAGACCGCCTTGTGGAGCGGCATCAGCCGGTCCTGATAGGACAGCGCCTTGGCGTAATCGCCTGCCAGCGTCGCTTCCTGGAATTCAGCGCAGAGCTTCGGCGCCACATTTGCCGTAACCGAAATGCAGCCGACGCCGCCATGGGCATTGAAGCCGAGGGCGGTGGCATCTTCGCCGGAGAGCTGGATGAAATCCTTTCCGCATGTGGCGCGCTGTTCGGAAACGCGCTCGATCTTGCCGGTCGCATCCTTGACGCCGACAATGTTTTTGTGCGCATGGGCAAGCGCGCCCATGGTTTCCGGCGACATGTCGATGACCGAGCGGCCCGGAATATTATAGATGATGATCGGCACGGAAACGGCTTCGGCAATCGCCTTGAAATGGGCAATCAGGCCCTTCTGGGTGGGCTTGTTGTAATAGGGCGTAACGACCAGCAGCGCATCGGCGCCGACCTTTTCCGCATGCTGGGCAAGCTCAATCGCCTCGCGGGTGTTGTTCGAGCCGGCACCGGCGATGACCGGCACGCGCTTGGCGGCGACCTCGATGCAGATTTCCACCACGCGCTTGTGTTCCTGATGGGAAAGCGTGGGCGACTCGCCGGTGGTGCCAACCGGCACGACGCCATGGCTGCCTTCCGAAATCACCCAGTCCACATGGCTGGCGAAGGCCTTCTCATCGACAGCGCCCGTTTCCGTGAAGGGGGTAAGCAGTGCGGGGATCGATCCCTTGAACATGGAACACTCCTGAAGCGGCCATGACGTGGAATTCGGCCGCATTTCACCTATCAAATTCCGCGCACCATAATGGCTGCATCAGGTCGAAACAAGCAAGGAAGGAGCTGTTTTCGCCGCTTTTTTAGAGGATTGCGTCCGGCTGTACAAAGCGGGGATTCCGAAAAAAACAGAAGCCGGCACTAAGCTTTCGTTAACCGAACGAGCGCCAAATGAATGTTGGTGCAGCGCCGCTGCCCGCCCGCCCCCTTGGCTGACGCCCGGCGGAGCGGACCGCCAATGGCGCCTCGCCTTGAAGAATTCACCCTGTCTCCATATGTTGGAGACCAGACTTGCGAGCCTGAGAGATGAAGAAGCTTCTTTCCCTTTCCCTTCTTGGCCTGATGCTGATGGAGCCGGCTGCTCTCGCGGGTACGCTTGCCAAGAAGAAGAATGCTTCCTCCGCCCCCTCGCACGAGATCACCGGCGCCATTCCGCGCACGGAGAGCGGCGCGGCGAGCCCCCTTCTCAAGGCCGGTCTCGATGCGCTTTCGCGCGACGATATCAGCGAGGCGCTGGCGATCCGCGACCGGCTCCGGAGCAACAAACTCGACCGGCATATTCTCACCTGGGCGATCGCCGTTTCCGGGGCGCCCGGCGTTCCTTCCTCCGAAATTGCCGAGGCGCAATCGGAGCTGAAGGGCTGGCCGGGGCTGGAGCGGCTGCGCGCGCTCTCCGAAAAGGCGCTCTACCGGGAAGACCCTTCGGCAGGTGACGTGATTGCCGCCTTCGGCGAAACCATGCCCGAAACGCCGGAGGGCGCCTACACGCTGGCCAAGGCACTTTTGGAAACCGGCAATCCCAAGCGCGCCGCCAAGATCTGGCGGAAGGTCTGGCGCGGCATGGTTTTCGATCCGGCACTCGAGACCCGCGCGCTGAAATCGCTTTCGGGCCTGATGTCTGCGGCCGATCACAAGGCGCGCATGGATCTGCTGCTCTATCACGACCGCGTAAGCCAGGCGAAGCGTCTTTCCCAGCTGGGGCAGGCACAGAGCCTCTATGCCGCCTGGGCCGCCGTTCTCAGCAAATCGCCCCATGCGGCGAGCCTGCTGAAGGCAGTCGATGCCAGGTGGAAGAAGGACCCGGGCTATCTCTTTGCCCGCATTCAGTATAATCGCCGCCATGAAAACTGGCAGCAGGCGGCCACCCTGCTGGGCGCCATGCCGCGTGACAAGGACAGCCTGGTCGATCCCGGCGCCTGGTGGAACGAGCAGCGAATCGTCAGCCGCGGGCTGATGGACAAGGGGCAGCCGAAGGCGGCCTATCGGGTCGTGGCCGCTGAGGTGGCCGAGGAACAGGCGGACCAGGTGGAGGCCCAGTTCCATGCGGGCTGGTATGCGCTGCGCGCGCTGAAGGATCCGAACACGGCGGCCCAGCATTTCCGTGCCATCCTGAAGGCCTCGAACCGTCCGCTCTCCGTTTCGCGCGCCTATTACTGGCTTGGCCGTTCGGCGGAAGCGGCGGGCGATCCGGCCGCGAGCGACTATTATGGCAAGGCCGCCCGCCATCCCGCCACCTTCTACGGGCAGCTTGCCGCGGCGAAGCTGAAGCGGCAGACGCTGAATGTCTCCTACCCCTCCCCCGGCGCGGAAGATCGGGCACGGTTCCAATCCCGTGAAGCGGTTCAGGCGATTTCGCGCCTCGAAGCCGCCGGCCACGGACCCCGGGCGAAGAAACTTTACATGGCGCTTGCCGAACAGCTGGACAGCCCCGGCGAGCTGGCGCTGCTTGCCGCACGCGCCGAGAAATCCGGCAACCACCAGCTTTCGCTCAATATCGGCAAGACCGCCTATGGTCGGGGTATCGACGCCGCAGCGCTCGCCTTCCCGGTGGGCGTCATTCCGAAGAGCGCAAATATTTCCGGTTCCGGCAAGGCTCTGGCCTATGCCATTGCCCGGCAGGAGAGCGCTTTCAACCCGGCAGCGGTTTCGGCCGCCAATGCGCGCGGCCTGCTGCAGCTTCTTCCAAGCACCGCCAAGACCGTTGCCAAGCGCAATGGCATTGCCTTTTCGAAGGACCGCCTGACCAGCGATGCGGGCTATAATGCCACCCTCGGCGCCCATTATCTCGGCGAGCAGATCGACGCCTTCAACGGCTCCTACATCATGACTTTCATCGCCTATAATGCGGGACCGAAGCGCGTTCCCGAATGGATCGGCCGCTATGGCGATCCGCGCGGAAAGTCGGTGGAAGAGGTGGTGGACTGGATCGAGCGGATCCCCTTTACCGAAACGCGCAACTATGTGCAGCGCGTGATGGAAAATTACGAAGTGTACAAGAGCCGCCTCGGCCAGCGGGCAAGCATCGTGGAAGACCTGCGCTACGGCCGTTACGGCGCCGCAGCCTCGGCGGAGTGACGTTATCGGGTTTAGGGGGACATGGGCCTGGTGTGTGATAACCGCCGGCCCCGACAAAGGCCACGATGGGTGCCGGCTTGTGGTTCCTTCCTGTCCGGCTCGATCCGTCGGAGATCCGCCCGCATTCTGGACCTGACACGGCAATGCTCTCCAATGCAAAAGGCCCGGCAATGCCGGGCCTTTCGTCTGGCTTGGAAGCCCGATCAGAAGGAGCGCTGCAGGCGGAAGTAGCCGGAAACGCTTTCGTCCTTGTTGTAGTTCAGGTCGAGCGAAGCAGCGAGGCCGCTGGTGATCTGGTAGCTGGTGAGCGCACCGACGAACCAGTTCTGCGTACCATCGAGCTTCTCGGACACCTGGAATTCCGGCATGAAGGTCAGCTGATCGCTGGCCTTGACGGAATAGGCAGCGCCCACCGACCACTTGGTCTTGCCGGTATAGATGTTCTGGCCGTTGGACCACAGGCCGGCAACGGAGAGGCTGCCCGGGCCGGCATCTACCGAAGCGATACCCTTGACGGCGCCGTTTTCGGCATCCGTATCGTATACGCCGATGAACTTTGCCTTCATCGGACCTGCGCCAGCGGAAATCTGGCCTTCGATGCCCACGCCATTGGAAGCTTCGCCGGTTTCGTCGAGGCCGAGGCCGATGCCGAAGCCATCGGCTTCATAGGTGTAGGACACCGCGTTGAACTTGGACTTGTCGGCCCAGCCGGAGTTTTCACCGATACCAGCATCGAAGTAACCGGCAAAATAACCGGCCTTGAAACCGCCGAGCTGAAGATAGGCAGAGTCGATAGCGAAGGTATTGCCGGCGCCATCGTCATTGGTCGCCACGGCTTCGAAATAGCCGGTCAGCGTGCCAAGTTCGCTTTCGGATTTGCCGGTGACCTGAAGGTCAGCCTTGGTGGTGGCATCCCACTTGCGCTTGTCGTCAGCGCTGTTGATGCCGACGTTGAAGCGGACATAGCCGCCGATCTTGAGGCAGTTTTCGGTGCCGGGAATGTAGAAGAAGCCGGTGCCGAACGCGTCGCAAACCTTGACGTACTCGGCCGGCTCCGGCTCGGCGGCAACGATGGCATCGGCGGCCCGGGCGCCGGAAACGACGGCGAGCGCAGCTGCGGAGCCGAGGAGAAGGGTCTTGATGTTCATTATGACCTCCAGTCACGTTGTCTGGCCCGCTTGCCGCCGGTTTCCCGGTAGCCCCCTGCGCGGGCCCATCTCTCAGTTTCAGAAGACCGGGCGTCTCGCCCCGCGTCTGGAGAGAAGGAAAACAAAGGTGAGGTCATCGCGCAATTTGGAATTGATTGAGCGATATATTTTTAAGCGATTTGTATTTTTAACGTGACTAACAAAACACACGAAATAATCATAATTTTCAAAGACATATGTTGTTTTTTGTATTCAGTTACAGCATCCTTAGATGGTTTTTTCGTGTTCGAACCCTCTATTTATCATCGTCAATATAATTTCTGGTTGTATTCACATATGCAACAGGGGGTTCCCGCCCTTACCGGGCGGCAGCGTCGCTTGAAAAGGGGAGACATGATGTCAGAGGGGCCGGAAAGGAGGGAAAAAGGCCGGCGGGGTGGGCTCATGCCCGGTAATGGTGGGGAATCAGAAGAAAGGCTTAATCACAGGAAGACTTGAAAAGGTTAACAAAAAGAAAAGGCCCGGCGATTGCCGGGCCTTTCCCTAACCACTGCAGAGCAGGGATTAGAAGGAGCGCTGGATGCGGAGCATGCCGCCCCACTTGTCGTCGCCCACGCCCGGACGGAGGTAGTCGACTTCCGGGGTTACGGTGAAGCCAGAAGCAACCGTGAAGGCTACGTTGGCAACAGCAGCGAAGTTTTCGCCGTCGTCGTAGGACAGCTGAGCGTTCAGCTTGGCGCTGTCGGAGAGAGCAGCCGAGAAGCCGCCCCAAACAGCCCAGTCACCTTCCCAGGTGGCGTAGTTGTTCTTGGCAGAGCCGTCGGTGTTCCAGCCACCCATTACGAAGACGTCAACGCCGCCGAAGGAGCCGTCAACGCGAGCCTTGATTGCGCCTTCTTCAGCAGCTTCGTCGTAACCGCCAACGAGGCCGACGCCGAAGGTGCCGTTGTTGTAGCCAACGCCTGCTACGACGTTCGGCATGTAGCCAGAGCCAGCGCCGTTGTCGTTTTCGAGAGCGGCAGCGATCTTGAAGCCGTTGCCGGCGTCATAGGTGTACTGGATCAGGTGCGTGCCGTACGGGCCTTCCTGTACCAGGTCGTCCTGGATCACGTTACCAGCGTAGCCGGTGAACTGGGTGAACAGCGAGTCGGTGTAACCGACGAGCAGGCCGCCGAGCTCGATGTAAGCGTGGTCGAGGTTGGTCTTGGTCGAGGAGCCGTTGTCGTTGTTGAAGTTGACTTCAGCGTAGGTCTTCAGGGCGCCGTATTCGGTGTCAGCAGCCGTGGAAACCTTCAGACGGAACTGAGCGCGCTTGGCCCATGCGTCGCCGTTGCCATCGCGGTCGGTGTCGAGGCCGAGCAGGTCGCCGCCCTTGATGTCGTAACGGATGTGGCCGCCGATCTTGAGGCAGGTTTCGGTGCCCGGGATGTAGAAGTAGCCGGTGCCGAATGCGTCGCAAACCTTTACATATTCAGCCGGTTCCGGCTCAGCAGCTACGATCGCGTCAGCGGCGTGTGCGCCAGATACTACAGCGAGAGCTGCAGCGGAGCCGAGGAGAAGGCTCTTGATGTTCATGTTTGACCTCCAGTCAAGTTGTCTTTGGGTCTGGGTTCTTCGCCGCGCGAGCAGCGTTCCCTGCCCCAGTCCCGTTGAATTAGAAGACGGACGATCCACCGCCTCGCTTCTGGGATGCACAATATATAACCGTTATTGTCGTGCAACATTCATCTGGAGCGCAGTGATTGTTTAAAATGCTTATGGAACTGACATGTTGCGAAAAGAACACAAACGGGCCCAGCGGATCGCGATTTTGTTAACCTTTCGTTAAGAAACGCAGTAAAATCAACACTTAAGCACTTGGGCTCGCTTAACGGGACAGCCACAAAGCCGGCGCAAATGCGCCGAATTCGTCCAATTTCGAGACAGGCATTGCTCTCCTTCCAGCGAGGGTTGTCCACCGCCCGGGATGACGGGAGCATGACGGAGACACTCTGCGACGCCCGCCGGCGGGGCGATTCCCCAGACGATTCTTCCGGCCGCGAATCTGACCGATTGGCATAGCGGGTTGCCGGCTGCGGGTTGGTCCCTTCAGGCGCGGATGTCTTTTCGGGGAGATTTTGCCCGTGCACGGAATTCGCTCCGCTTTTGGGTTGATTAAGCCAGCGAAGTTCTTTATCAGCGCACTCGTGGCTGGAGAGGTGGCCGAGTGGTCGAAGGCGCTCCCCTGCTAAGGGAGTATACCCCTAAAGGGTATCGAGGGTTCGAATCCCTTCTTCTCCGCCACCGATATCCCCCCTGAAATTTCACAGTAATGTGCGCTTCGCGCGATCAGTCTTTATTTCGCTATGGCGGGTGAAGAGTTTTTAAAGGCAAGCGCGCCACAGTCTGGCCTGCGCTTGTCGGTCCCTCTTCGTCATTTCGCGCCCTTTATATTCCGAGGCGGCACACGGCATGCGCCTTTGGCCTGTTTACGCTCTTTGGCCGATCATCAGGATCGGCAGATTAGGTGCCTTGCCATGACCATCGATATTCGAATCGAAAAGGCAGATGAACTCGATGCCCGGCATACGGCCGATCTGGCCCGCGCCGCCTTCGGCAAGGGCGGACCGGAACTTTCGGCGGAGAGATTCGCCTGGACCTATCGCGAGGGCTATCCGTGGGCGACGCTGGTTTCAGCCTATTCGGAGGGTCAGAAGGTCGGCCAGCTCGCGGGTCTCTACAAGACCGTAGCGCTTGAAGGGGAATCCCATCGCGCGGCGGAACTGGTCGATCTCTTCGTCGCACCGGCCTTTCGCAGCTTTCAGGGGGCCAGCAATCTCTACAAGGAACTACGCAGGGCTGCGACCGCCGAAGGGGCGAAGCTCATCTATGCCTATGCCAATGATGCGGCCTCGCTGCTCAACAAGCGATTCTTCAAGATGGAAGAGCTGACCCCCCTGCCGGCGCGCATCGGCTTTTCACTCGGTTTCACCGCCGGGCATGGGGTTACCGTTCTGGATGATGCAGCGGCCATTGCCGCCCTTCATGCGGAATTCGAAGCAGGCGGGGCGCCGGGCGGCGTGGCCTGGAGCGAAGAGGCCTTTCGCCGCCGCATCAGCTCGCCGGTCTTCCGCTATGTCTGCGCGACGGACGGGGACTGCGCGGTGCTTGCCTCGCCGCGACTCATCCGCTCCGTTCCGATTCTCCTGATTTGCGCCACCTTTTCGCGGGCCGGCCACCGCGTCCGGCCCGGTGCGCTCGATGCGCTGCTGGCCCGTCTCTGCCGGACAACGGGCCGTCCTCTTTATCTTTATGTCGGCTGGAACGATCAGATCGGCTTCGACCGGGGCTTTGCCCTGCCGCCCAGGGCGCTGGGGGGCAAATTCATCATGCAGTCGAATTTCCTCAACAGCCGGCGCGCCCAGATCGGCCGATTCGAACTTCTGGATGTGGATTACGGTTAAGTGGGCCAAGGCGCGCGCCTCATGCCGCCGTTGCGGCTAGAGGGCGCCCATCAGCCACAGGACGAAGACGCTCAGCACCTCCAGCCACAGGATCACGAAAACGAAAATGGCGGCATGGGCCACATTGCCGCCGCGCATGAGAATCAGCAGCGCGCCAAAATTGGCAAAGAGGACCAGCAGGAAGGTTACGAGAAACATGATGGAGCCTCCTCCAAGGGTCTGGAGGTCATAAAGATCGGTTCCGGGCTTTCCGAAACGGGTGCGGTGAAAGCTTCCCTGCAGGCAGGCGCAGCCGAGCATCGCGCCCGGACAGGGACCCGGCACGCGATTATGGGCCGAAATGCGGCCACGCCCTCGCTCTACAACAAGCCCGTTCCGGCCTTCGCTCCGTGCGGAGAGCGGGATTGGGGTTTGCGGGCTGCGCCTCCGGTTTCAGGTCAGGCATGAAGAAGGGGCAAGGACATGGGCCGCCCGGATGGAGCGGGATGCCCTTTACCCCCTATTCCTGCCGCTACACCTGTTCTTTCCCTCGGGCCTGCATCTTGTTCGGCTGTGAATCACAATGCATAAATCAAATCCTTCAAAAGGCGGAGCGCCCCGGCAGGCGCGCCGCTTCAGTGGTGTAAATCTGCGAACACGGAAAGGAATAAAACCGTTTTCTGTTTTTGTAAAGTAGAATTCGGTTTTATTGAGTGTCCTTGGCTAGACCCGAAACAGAACCCCGCACGCCATTGGCCAGGCGTCTGCGTGAATTCAGGCGGTTGAACGGCGATCCGGATCGGGCAGAATTTGCGGCAAGTCTCGGGGTCGCCAAGAGCACGCTTGCCTCCTATGAGCGGGGGGAGAGCGAGCCGGTCGCCTCGGTGCTGGTGGCCTATCGCGATCGTCATGGGGCGAGCCTTTCCTGGCTGCTTGCCGGAGAGGGAGAGGTTTTTGTCCGCCGCGAGCTGGCACCGCCCCCATCCCGGCCCATCGATCCCGCGCTGCTCGAGCGGCTCTTCGAGACGCTCGAGACCCTTCATGCGGAAGCGGGACGCCCCTCTTCAACAGCCAGCCTTGCCCGGCAGGCGGCCCATCTGCACAATATGCTGATCGAGAAAATCCGTGACGTCAGGGACGAGCTGGTGGTGCAGGCCGTCATACCCGCCCTTGCCCGCAGCCTCATGGAAATGCCCATCGCGGCAGAGACCGAGCCGATGCCCGCACGGCAGAACGCCTCCTGAGCGGCGGGGCGAATCGCGGCCCCTCCTCTCGATCCGGACTTTTCGCCAACCTCCCCATGCAAAAACCCGCCCTGCCGGAAGACAGGGCGGGTTTTCTGACATGAGCCCGGCTTCGATCAGATGTCGAAGCGGTCTGCGTTCATCACCTTGGTCCAGGCAGCGACGAAGTCGTGCACGAACTTTTCGCGGGAATCGTCCTGGGCATAGACTTCGGCATAGGCGCGCAGCACCGAGTTGGAGCCGAAGACGAGGTCGATACGGGTGGCGGTCCACTTGACGGCGCCGGTCTTGCGATCGCGGATTTCATAGAGGCCATTGCCCACCGCGTGCCAGCTATTGGCCATATCGGTCAGGTTGACGAAGAAATCCGTGGTCAGCGCGCCGACGCGGTCGGTGAAGACGCCGTGCTTCGTGCCGCCATGATTGGTGCCGAGCACGCGCATGCCACCGACGAGTGCGGTCATTTCGGGTGCCGTCAGGCCCATCAGCTGGGTGCGGTCGAGCATCAGTTCTTCCGGGCTGACGGCGTAGTCCTGCTTCAGCCAGTTGCGGTAGCCATCATGGATCGGCTCCAGAACGGAGAAGCTTTCCGCATCGGTCTGCTCGTCGGTCGCGTCGCCGCGGCCGGGGGCGAAGGGCACCTTCACGTCGAAGCCGGCCGCCTTGATGGCCTGTTCGAGGCCGACATTGCCGGCGAGAACGATGGTGTCGGCAATGCTGATGCCCGATTCGGCGGCGATGCGCTCCAGAACGGCAAGCACGCGGTGCAGGCGCTCCGGTTCATTGCCCACCCAGTCCTTCTGCGGGGCGAGGCGAATGCGCGCGCCATTGGCGCCGCCGCGCATGTCCGAACCGCGATAGGTGCGGGCGCTGTCCCAGGCGGTGGCAATCAGGTCCGACGCACCGAGGCCGCTTGCGGCGATCTTCGCCTTCACGGCATCCACATCGTAGTCCTTGCGGCCGGCCGGCACCGGATCCTGCCAGATCAGGTCTTCGGCGGGTACGTCCGGACCGACATAGCGGACCTTCGGGCCCATGTCGCGGTGGGTGAGCTTGAACCAGGCGCGGGCGAAGACCTCGGAGAAATAGTCCTGGTCGTTCATGAAGCGCAGGGAGATTTCCCGATAGATCGGGTCCACCTTCATCGCCATGTCCGCGTCGGTCATCATCGGGTTGTAGCGGATCGAGGGGTCTTCCACGTCGACCGGCTTGTCTTCCTCGCGGATGCTCACCGGCTCCCACTGGTTGGCACCGGCCGGGCTCTTGCGCAGCTCCCACTCATGGTTGAACAGCATCTGGAAATAGCCGTTGTCCCAGCGGGTCGGATGGGTGGTCCAGGCGCCTTCGATGCCCGAGGTCACGGTGTAGCGGCCCTTGCCGCTCTTGTTGGGATTGGCCCAGCCCATGCCCTGCTCGGTCACGTCGGCAGCTTCCGGATCGGGGCCGATCAGGCGGGCGTCGCCATTGCCGTGCGCCTTGCCGACCGTATGGCCGCCGGCGGTGAGCGCCACGGTTTCCTCGTCATTCATTGCCATGCGGGCGAAGGTTTCGCGGATCTGCGCGGCAGTCTTCAGCGGATCGGACTTGCCGTTCACGCCTTCCGGGTTGACGTAGATCAGACCCATCTGCACGGCGGCCAGCGGGTTTTCCATCGTCTTGGGATCGTCGACATTCTCATAGCGGTTGTCACTGGGCGCGAGCCACTGCTTTTCCGAACCCCAGTAGACGTCCTTTTCCGGATGCCAGATATCTTCGCGGCCGAAGCCGAAGCCGAAGGTCTTCAGGCCCATGCTTTCATAGGCGATGTTGCCGGCGAGAATCATCAGGTCTGCCCAGCTGATCTTGTTGCCGTACTTTTTCTTGATCGGCCACAGCAGGCGGCGGGCCTTGTCCAGGCTCACATTGTCGGGCCAGGAATTCAGGGGTGCGAAGCGCTGGTTGCCGGTGCCGCCTCCGCCGCGGCCGTCGGCCAGGCGATAGGAGCCGGCGGAGTGCCAGGCCATGCGGATCATCAGGCCACCATAATGACCCCAGTCGGCCGGCCACCAGTCCTGGCTGTCGGTCATGAGCGCGCGCAGATCGGCCTTCAGCGCGTCCACGTCCAGCTTCTTCAGTTCTTCACGGTAGTTGAAGGTCTGGCCCAGCGGGTTGGTCTTCGTGTCGTGCTGGTGGAGAATGTCGAGGTTCAGCGCATTCGGCCACCAGTCCGTGTTGGAGGCCTGGCGCGACGTATGCCCGCCATGGACCACCGGGCACTTGCCGACGATCTTCGCTTGTTCGTTCATCCTTGGTTTCCTTCCCTAGAGTGTCTGCCTTCTTCTCCGTCCTTTCGCAGAGGATTGTGACGGAGTGATGCAGTTTCAGATGATTTTGGAATCATTCTAGAAGAGCGGTTCCATAAAGGAAAATTGTATTTTCTAAAGGCTCTGATAGGATAATCTTATGATTGGCCTTTCGATGAAACATATGCGCTATTTCGATGCGCTGGCCCGCAATCGCCATTTCGGGCGCGCGGCGGTGGATTGCGCCGTTTCCCAGCCCGCCCTTTCCGTGCAGATCAAGGAGCTGGAGGCGCTGATCGGCGCGCCGCTTGTCGAGCGGTCATCGCGGCAGATTCGCCTGACCCCGCTCGGCGAGCGGTTTGCGGAGCGGGTACGCGCGATCCTGCAGGCGGTGGACGAGCTGGACGATCTTTCCCGTGCCTCGCGCAGTCCCTTTACCGGGCCCTTCCGCTTCGGGGTGATCCCGACCGTGGCACCCTATGTGCTGCCGCGCATCCTGAAGAGGCTGGCCCAGAATTTTCCCGGTCTTGAGGTGCGGCCGCGGGAGGCGCTCACGCAGAAGCTGAAGGACGATCTGGCCGACGGGCGGCTCGATGCGGCGATCCTCGCGCTGCCGGCGGCGGAAGGAAGTTTCATGGAAGCGCCACTTTTTACCGAGGAATTCCTTTTGGTGCGCTCGCAGCGGGAGGCGGGCCTGCCGGTTCCCTCCCTCGATGCGCTGCAGGACATGCGGCTTCTGCTTCTGGAGGAAGGGCACTGTTTTCGGGACCAGGCCATGGCCTTCTGCCATCTCCAGCCTTCGCCCGCCCGAGACTTCATCGAGGGCAGCTCGCTCTCGACCCTGGTTCAGATGGTGGGGGCGGATATTGGCGTGACCCTCATCCCGGAAATCGCCCTGCCTACCGAGGGGCGGCTTGCGGAAGTTGCGGTCACGCGCCTGCCGGCGCCAGCCCCCACACGCACCATCGGCTTGGTCTGGCGGCGCAGCAATCCCCTCTCCGCAGAACTTCAGGAAATCGCCGCCTCCCTCGTGCGGCTCGATCTCGGCGGGTCGGATGCGCCGCCGGGCGGGAGAGGGGCGGAACAGGGCCGGCAAACGGGCGTTTAAAGAGAGAAGGACAACGCCCCAATCAGGCGCTTGAGCGAAGGCTATCGCAACGCGGGGCCCGCTCGCCGGCAGATGGCTGACCATCCGCAGGGGTACGGCCATGCGAAGGCCGCGCGTTGCGAACAGAGAAACGGTATCGCGGCATAGACTTGCGACGATACACGTGCGAAATACTATGTCGCTTCATGAGTGTAGATCCGTAACCGCTCCCTTTATCTTGCCCCGCCCGTTCACATCCTGTGTCGGGCAAGAGGAGAAGCGGCCGGAAAGTCCGCTTGGCCGGTACAATCCCTTCTGGATCACCGGGACAATCTACGAGGTGCATTTTCGGCATTTTTGCCGTAATGCGTATGAAGGCGGCATCAAGCCGTTGATAAATTAGCTGATTCCCGGCGGCTTCATGTCGGGGGGACCGGCATGGCATTCATCGGAAAGTCGGCCTGGCAGCACCACTTTCCAATAGCGTTCACAACTGCAGCCGCAATGCCCTGCGGTTGCGTATTGGGGGATAACGAAGAAAAATCGTTTTGTAAACGAAGATTTTTCGTAAATCGGAATGGCAAGACCAGAAAAACCAAGAACAGCCCTAGGTCAAAGACTGATACAGGCCCGAAAATCACTTGGATTGGCGCAGAGACGGGAAATGGCCACCCTGCTGGGCGTACCCGTGGATACGCTCGGCACCTATGAGCGCGGCGTGAGTGAGCCGGGCATGAGCCTTCTGGCCCAGTATCGCTCCCGGTTCGGCATCAATCTCAACTGGCTGGCCACCGGCGAAGGCGACATGTTCGAGGGGACATCCCCGCGGATCGTTCCCGTGGACGGAGCGGCGCTCGAGAAGATCGCGGGGGCCGTTTCGGCGGTCTATCGCCAGCTTGGTCAGCCGGAAGACCCGGCGGCCGCGGCAAGCCACACGGCGGCGATCTACAACCAGCTCGTCGCCCGGGGGATCGACCCGAATGACGAGGAGGCGGTGCTCGCCCATCTTCCCGCCCATGCGCTAGCGCTGCGGCGGCAATTGCAGGGCGCAGACCCTGGCGGAGACGACAGGGGTCAATGAACAAGGCCGCGCGCCCATCGTAAACAGGCGCGCGGCAGATCCGGTCAGTCTTCCCGGAAGGCGTGGCGGATCTGGTCCGTCAGAGGCTTCAGGAAATAGGACAGGGCCGTACGGTTTTCCGTGGCGATGAAGGCTTCCACCGGCATGCCCGGAACGAGCGCCACGCCCTTTTCCGCCAGTTTGGCGTGGATATCCGCCTCGGGCGTGATGCGAATGTCGTAGTAGCTCCGCTCGGTCTGCCGGTCCGTAGAGGCATCGGCGGCCACATAGGTCACGGTGCCCTGTACCTCCGGCGTATGCGAGCGATTGAAGGCCGGGAAGCGGATCCGCGCCTGCTGGCCCACATGCACCTGATCGATATCGATGGGACTGATCCGCAGCTCAAATTGCAGCGGTGCCGTTGCCGGCACGATCTTCAGGATCGTTTCGCCGGGATTGATCACCCCGCCGACGGTATGCACGGCCAGTTCATGGACCACGCCGCTCACCGGTGCCTTGATATCGATGCGGCTCAACTGGTCCTGCGCGGCAATCCGCCGGGCCTGCTGTTCGGCAATCTTCGATTCCGTGTCGCGCAGGTCGCGCATCACGTCGGAGAGACTTTCCTCCTCAAGACCGGTGATCTGCACATTGGTTTCGGCAATCTGGGCCAGAAGCCCGCCGCGATCCGTGATGAAGGAGCCATATTCCCCTTCGAGCCTTGCCGCATTCTGCTGCAGCGTGGCCACCTGCGAGCGGGTGGAGAGGTTCTTGTCCAGCAGCGACTGGGCCGTCGCAAGCTCGGTCTTGACCAGATCCCACTGACGCTTGCGGCTGTCGATGGTGATGTCGTAGCCCTTCACCTGCTGGGTCAGCTGGTCGATCTTCTGGCGCAGCTGATCCTGATGGTTTTTCAGCGTGCGCCGGCGCGTTTCGAAAAACTGCATTTCGCTGCGCATCGAATCGAGATCCGCCTGCGTGGGGTTCGCCACCATGTCGGCGGGAAAGGTGATCGTGGCGGCCCGGTCGCGTTCGGCCTGGAGACGCGCCAGCCTGGCCTTCAGCGCCGAAAGGGCGGAATCGACGATGTCGAGATTGGCTTTCAGCAGCGTGTCGTCGAGTTGCAGAAGGGTTTCGCCCTCCTTCACGCGGGTACCGTCATCCACCCGGATCTGTCCGACGACACCGCCGGTCGGGTGCTGCACGAGCTTTTCATTGCTTTGCAGCATGACCCGGCCGCCCCCGACAACGGCGCCTGTCAGTTCCGTCTGGGCGGCCCAGCCGAAGATGGCGAGCCCCATGAGGGCGATGATGACATAGCCCGAGATGATCTGCCGGCGAAGCCCGTCATCCTGGGGTTTGGGTGTCAGGGATTTCAGATCCAGAAGCGGGGTGCCGGAAAGCGGCGGCTTTTCCTGTATCATGGCCTAAACCTCACGATTTCACGGCAACGGGGCGCGCAATGGGCGACGGTCCCGCGGGATTGTTGAGCTGCTGCATGACCTTTTCGGTGGGTCCGAAATGGGTGAGCGTGCCGTCCTGCAGCACGGCGACCAGATTGACCACGGCAAGCGCGCTCGGGCGGTGGGCGATCATGATGACGATGCCCTTGCGCTCCCGCACCTCGGCAATGGCCCGCATCAGGGCATTGTCGCCCTCCCCGTCCAGGTTGGAGGCGGGCTCGTCGAGCACGATCAGGAAGGGCTTGCCATAGAGCGCGCGGGCAAGGCCGATGCGCTGGCGCTGGCCGCCCGACAGCATGACGCCGGTTTCGCCTATGCGGGTGTTGTAGCCATCGGGCAGGCGCAGCACGAGATCGTGCACGCCAGCCGACCGGGCGGCCTCGATGACCTCCTCGGCTGTGGCGGAAGGATCGAACCGGCAGATATTCTCGGCGATCGTGCCGTCGAAGAGATCGGTGTTCTGCGGGAGATAGCCGATATGGCGACCGATCCGGCGTTCGTCCCACTGTTCGAGCGGCGCGCCGTCGAGGCGGATCGAGCCGCGCACGGTGCGGGCCGCGCCGACGATGGCGCGGGCAAGCGTCGACTTGCCGGCGCCGCTGGGGCCGATGATCGCGAGACCGTCACCCGCCTGGAGATTGAGCGTGATGCCGTTGACGATCATGCGCTCGCCGCCCGGCGTGGCAACGGTAACGCCTTCGATCGACACGGACTTTTCCGGATCGGGCAGATCCAGCGGCCTGCCCTTGGCGGGCATCTTGCCGATGATCTCGAAGAGCCGGGTGCGGGCCTGACGCGCCGAAACGAAGAGCTTCCACTGGCTGATCACCATGTCGATGGGCGCGAGCGCCCGGCCGGACACGATATTGGCCGCAATGATGGAACCAGCGCTGAGTTCGCCCTGGATCGTCAGATAGGCGGCGACACCAAGCGAGGCCGACTGCAGGATCATGCGCAGCACCTTACCGACCGAACCGAGCGTCGCGGAGACGTCGGTGAGGCTGCGCTGGGCGTCCATATATTGCTGGTTGACGGCGTTGAACTGGTCGAAGAAGGCTCCGCCGAAGCCCATGGCCTGAATGCTCTCGGCATTGCGGCGGGCCGCTTCGGAAAGGGCCTGGCGCTTGCCGACCAGCTCCATCACCGTCCTGGACGGCTTGCGGCTCAGCGCTTCGGTGAGGAGCGTCAGCGCGATCAGAAGCACCGCACCGCCGACCGTGATGTAGCCGAGCAGCGGATGCAGCGCGAAGACGAAGATCATGTAGATCGGGATCCAGGGCAGATCGAAGAGCGAGATCAGTGCCTGGGAGCTGACGAAGCTCCGCACCGTATCGAGATCGCGCATCGGCGCCTGGGCTTCCGAGGGGTTGCGGCCGAAGAGCGTCAGCATCCTCAGGGCATCGAAGGCGACGGGCACGAGCTCCCGGTCGAAGCGCAGGCCGAGCCGGGCGACGATCCGCTGGCGCAGCCCGTCGAGCACGCCCTGGAAGACATAAAGCCCGACCGCAAGGATCGACAGGCCGATAAGGGTGGGCACGGACCGGCTACCCAGCACCCGGTCATAGACCTGCAGCATGTAGAGCGAGCCGGTAAGATACAGAAGATTGATGATCCCCGAAAAGATGAAGACGCTCACGGCGGATCGCTTGATCGACGCCATGGCGCGCTGAATAGCATCATTGTGGGTGGCTGAGGCTTGCCGAGACATAATGTCCTTTCTGGTGCACATGCCGCGCACCGAACACCAGGCGTAAATGCATGAACTGGACGACTGTGCACTCTTGCGACACAGGGCACTTATCCAGTAGTCTCTATATTAGAATTTAAGCAACAATTATAGGTAGACTTGGTTTATTTTCGCCTAATGGAATAGACCCCGCGGTTCCGGTGCAAAGCTTCGAGTTCAGGCAAGCAGCAGCACCTGAATGTCGGCCACGTTGGTGCCCGTGCCGCCGGTGACCACGAGGTCGTCGGTGGCGGCGAGAACGGGATTGCTGTCATTGTCTGCAAGGCGCGCGGCGATATCGAACCCGGCCTTTCCGGCACGCGGCAGGGTGCCGACATCCACCAGCGCGCCCGCCGCTTCGGTGGGGCCGTCACGACCATCCGTGCCGCCGCTCAGGAAAACCCAGGGGCGGTCGAGTGGCATGCGGGCTTCGGCGGCTGCGAGCCTGAGGGCCAGTTCCTGGTTGCGGCCACCCTTCCCCCGGCCTTTCAACATCACCACCGGCTCACCGCCGGACACGATCGCCACGCGGCCGGCGCCGGCTGCCCGAGCCATGGCGAGGAAATCGGCCGCCGCCTCCCCCACCTCGCCTTCCAGCCATTCATGGCCGGTCAGCGTGTCGTAACCGGCGGCAAGAGCTGCGGCCTTTGCCGCTTCCAGGCTCAGGCGGTTGGAGCCGATGATGCGGGAGCGGGCATGGGCGATGGGGGCCGCGAGATCTTCGAGCGGCGCCTTTTCCGCCAGATGGCGGGCAATGCTTTCGGGCAGGCTTTCCAGAAGCCCGTATTTGCCGAGGATTTCGAGGGCGCGCGCCGCGGTGGCGCGGCTCGGCACGGTCGGCCCGGAGGCGATGATGGTGAGGTCGTCCCCCGGCACGTCGGAGAGGACGAGCGCGAGAAGGCTGCCCCGCGCCGCAAGCCGCGCGAGCCGCCCGCCCTTCAGCCGGGACACCATGCTGCGCACCGTATTGATTTCGGTGATGTCGGCACCGGAGCGGATGAGCGCGCTGTTCAGCGCCATCTTGTCGGCCAGCGCAATGCCCGCCGCGGGGGCGCAGAGAAGGGCCGATCCGCCGCCCGAGACGAGCACGATCACCAGATCGCCCTCCCCGGCGGAAGCGACTGCCCTCTCGATGGCTTCTGCGCCGCGCAAACCATTCTCGTCGGGGATGGGATGGCCACCGGGCAGAACGGTGACGCCCGGCACCGGCACGACATTTTCGTAATTGGTGAGCGCCACGGCCTCCACGAGCTTGTCGCCAACGAGCGGAACGGCGGCCCGGATCATCGGAACGGCCGCCTTGCCGAAGGCGACGAGGATGATGCGCCGCGCGGCGGCCAGCGCCGCCTCTTCCTCGCCAAGCGCACGCGCCACGGCCCCTGCCGGATCCGCTGCACTGACCGCCGCATCGAAGAAGGCGCGGGCATCGGCGCGCAGGGCAGAGATCGTATCGGCGGTCATGGCGGGTCCTGGCTGGTTCAAGAAGGGAAAGGGCGGCGGAACCGATCCGATTCCGCCGCCCTGCATTGTGCCGATCCGCCTGCCATGGGCAACTCCCGCCGCGCCCTCGAAGGGCCGGAAAGCGCCAGAGGGGGCGCGATCCTGTGCCGATCAGGCCGCCTTGAGCCGACCGCCCAGCACGCTTGCCACCGTCTCGCCGAAGGCCGATGGCGTCGGTACGATGGTGACGCCCGCATCCTTGAGGATCTCGACCTTTTCCTGTGCCGATTCGCCGAAGGCGGAAATGATCGCGCCCGCATGGCCCATCTTGCGGCCCTTGGGCGCGGAAAGACCGGCAATATAGGCGATCAGCGGCTTCTTCATGTGCTGCTCGGCCCAGAGCGCCGCCTCCACTTCCTGCGGTCCGCCGATCTCGCCGATCATGACCACCGCATCCGTATCCGGGTCCCTGTCGAAGAGTTCCAGCATGTCCTTGAAGGAGGAGCCGTTGATCGGATCACCGCCGATGCCGACGGAGGTGGAAACGCCGATGCCGAGCGCCTTCATCTGGCTCGCGGCCTCGTAGCCGAGCGTGCCCGAGCGGCCGACGATGCCGACGCGGCCCGGCAGGTAGATATGCCCCGGCATGATGCCCAGCAGCGCCTCGCCGGGCGTGATCATGCCCGCGCAGTTCGGCCCGATCAGCCGCATCCGCTCCTCATAGCGGTAGCGGCGCATGTGCCGCTTCACGCGGATCATGTCCTGGCTCGGAATGCCGTCGGTGATGCAGACGCAGAGCCGGATGCCCGCATCGGCGGCTTCCATGATCGAATCCGCCGCGAAAGGCGGCGGCACGAAGACGATGGACGTATCCGCCCCGGTTTCCTTCACCGCACCCTTGACGGTGTTGAAGACGGGAAGCCCGAGATGGGTCTGCCCGCCCTTGCCGGGCGTCACGCCGCCCACGACCTTGGTGCCGTAGCGGCGCATGTCCTCGGCATGGAAGCTGCCGATCTTGCCGGTAAAGCCCTGGACGATCACGCGGTTTTGACAGTTCAGAAGAATGCTCATGGTCGGCCCCCTCAGGCAGCGGTCTTGGTGACGGATTTCCAGATGGCGACGGCCTTTTCCGCCGCCTCGGCCAGCGTGTCGGCAACCTCGATCTTCTCGCCGGATTCGGCGAGAATGCGCTTGCCCTCCTCCACATTGGTGCCGGCCAGACGCACCACCAGCGGCACGGGCACGCCCACCTCGCGGATCGCCTTCACCACGCCCTCCGCCACCCAGTCACAGCGGTTGATGCCCGCAAAGATGTTGACGAGGATGGTCTCGACATTCTTGTCCGCGAGCACCGCGCGGAAGCTCTTCGCCACCCGCTCCGGCGAGGCGCCGCCGCCGATGTCGAGGAAATTCGCGGGCTCGCCGCCGGCGATCTTGATCATGTCCATGGTCGCCATGGCCAGCCCCGCGCCATTGATGATGCAGCCGATGCGGCCATCGAGGCCCACATAGGAAAGGCCGCGATCCGAGGCGAAGGTTTCGCGCGGGTCTTCCTGGCTCTTGTCGCGGAGCTCGGAAATATGGGCCCGGCGGAAGAGCGCATTGTCATCGAAGGACATCTTGGCATCGAGCGCGATCAGCCTGCCGTCGCGGGTGACGACGAGCGGATTGATCTCCAGCATGGAGGCGTCAAGCTCGCTGAAGGCGCGGTAGCAGCCGATCAGCGTCTGCACCGCCTTGCCGATCATGGCATTGTCGAGCCCGAGGCCGAAGGCGATCTCGCGGGCCTGGAAATCCATCATGCCGGCGCCGGGATCGACCACGGCGCGGATGATCGAATCGGGTTCCTTCTCCGCAATTTCCTCGATTTCCATGCCGCCGGAGCCGGAGGCGACGATCATCACCCGCTCTTCCTTGCGGTCGAGCACGAAGCCCAGATAGAGTTCGCGGACGATGTCGACGCCTTCCTCCACATAGAGGCGGGAGACGAGCTTGCCGCGCGGGCCGGTCTGGTGCGTGACGAGGCGGCGGCCGAGCATGTGCTCGGCGGCATCGGAGATTTCCTTGTCGCTGCGGCAGAGGCGGATGCCGCCGGCCTTGCCGCGGGCGCCGGAATGGATCTGCGCCTTCACCACCCAGCTGCTGCCGCCGATCTCGCTGGCACGATAGGCCGCCTGTTCCGGGCTGTAGGCCAGCCCGCCGCGCGGGATTTCGATATGGTAGCGGGACAGGATTTCCTTGGCCTGATATTCGTGAATGTCCATCTTTCTGGTCCTTTCCGTCCGGTCATTCCGCCGCAAGCGGCTGGCCCGCGGCGCGGATGGCATCCGCGGTCGCGATCACGTTGCGGGCCATGCGCTCGGAGGCGGCATCGATCATCTTGCCGTCGAGCGAGGCCGCCCCCTTGCCGGCGGCTTCCGCCTCCTTCAGCGCGTCGATGATGCGTTCGGCCCGGTTCACCTCCGCGGGCAAGGGCGAGAAGACCTCGTTGGCGAGCGCGATCTGCGAGGGATGGATCGCCCATTTCCCCTCGATGCCGAGCGCTGCGGCGCGGCGCGCGGCGGCCCTGTATCCTTCCGGATCGGAAAAATCGCCGAAGGGCCCATCGATGGGGCGCAGACCATAGGCGCGGCAGGCGACCGTCATGCGGGACAGGGCGAAGTGCCACTGATCGCCCGGATAGTCCGGGTTCAGCCCGCCAATGTTCACGGTGCGCGCCTTGTTGAACGCAGCATAATCGGCAACGCCGAAATGCAATGCTTCCAGCCGGTGCGGATAGGCGGCGATTGCTTCCACATTGGCCATGCCGAGCGCGGTTTCGATCAGCGCCTCAAGGCCCACCCGGGTCCTGAAGCCGCGCGCCATCTCGATCTGGTTGCAGATCGCATCCACGGCGTAGAGATCGGCGGGCACACCAACCTTCGGCACCAGGATCGTGTCCAGCCGGTCCCCCGCCTGCTCCATCAGATCCACGAGATCGCGATACATGTAATGGGTGTCGAGGCCGTTGATGCGCACCGACACGGTCTTGCCGCGGGCGCGCCAGTCGATCTCATTCAGCGCGCGGATGATGTTCGAACGGGCTCTCGCCTTGTCCGGCGGGGCAACCGCATCCTCGATGTCGAGAAAGACATAATCGGCGGCGGAACTGGCGGCCTTGAGGATCATCTCCTCGCTGGAGCCGGGGACGGCCAGTTCGGACCGCTGGATGCGCAGCTTGCGCAGATGATGGATGGTGTGGCTCACGGGCGGTCTCCCTCAGGCAGCTTCGGCAAGGCTTGCGCGGTCGCGGAACAGATCGATGGCGGCGCCGACGCCGGAGCCCGGCTTCAGCTTTACGCCGCAATCGAGCAGGGTCATTTCCGCCGCCGAAAGGGCGGTGCAGACCATGCCCTCATTCAGCGAACCCAGATGGCCGATGCGGAAGACCTTGCCGGCCACCCGGTTGAGACCGGCGCCGAAGGCGGTGTTGTATCGGGCAAGGCCATGGCGGACGACGCGGGCGCCATCCACGCCCTCGGGAAGGACGATGGCCGAGACCGTGTCCGAATACCATTTCGGCTCGCGGGCGCAGAGCTTCAGACCCCAGGCCTGGACCGCCGCGCGCACGCCTTCGGCAAGGCGATGATGGCGCGCGAAGATGGTTTCGAGGCCTTCGTTGCGGATGAGATCGAGCGCGACCCGCAGCCCGCGCAGCAGCTGTGTCGGCGGCGTATAGGGGAAATAGCCGGTATCATTGGTGCGGATCATGTCATCGAAGGAGAAGTAGCAGCGCATGTGGCGCGCGGTCTTCGCCGCGGCCAGCGCCTTTGCGGAGACCGAGAGAAAGCCGAGCCCGGCGGGCAGCATGAAGCCCTTCTGGGAGCCGGAAACGGCGCAATCCACACCCCATTCCTCCTGGCGGAAATCGATGGCGCCGATGGAAGACACCCCGTCGACGAAGAGAAGGGCGGGATGCCGGGCCGCATCCAGCGCGCGGCGAACGGCGGCGACATCGGAGGTGACCCCGGTCGCGGTTTCGTTCTGCGTGACGAAGACCGCCTTGATGCGGTGCTCGCGATCGGCCATCAGGCGCTCGGCATAGAGTTCGACCGGCACACCGGTGCCCCAGTCGCAATCGATCACATCCACATCGAAGCCCAGCCGCTCCGCCATATCCACCCACAGCAGCGAAAACTGGCCGAACCGGGACATGAGCACCCGGTCGCCCGGCGAGAGCACATTGGTCATTGCCGCTTCCCAGGCGCCGGTGCCGGACGAGGGATAGATGAAGACGCGGCCGGTCTCGTTGCGGAAAACGGTCTTCAGATCCTCGAAGATCGGCAGCGTGAGTTCCGGAAAGGTCGAGGCACGCATGTCCTCCATGGGCAGGTTCATGGCCTGCCGCACCGCGTCCGGAATATTGGTGGGACCGGGAATGAAAAGATGGGCCTGACCTGCCATGAAATGTCCTCCGCTTCGCTCTTCCGCCGGCCCTCGAAAGACGGGCGGCGCATGGGGGCACCTTCCCTCCGCAACGGTCCGCCCGCCACACTCCCTCGGGCAGAAACGGAAAGCCATCGGGGGAACGGATCGGGTGGGAAGGGACCTACCCGGCCGGCCAACGCGATCGGGAATGCTTGACTCTGTAAGGATTTTTCCTTACATTAGCGCCTCAAGGAGATAAGCCATGCCACCCATTCTTCGTAAAGTCAGCACGATCACGGAAAAGGGACAGACCACGGTGCCCAAATCGGTCCGCCAGGCGCTTGGTATCGGTGCCGGTGACCGAGTGGCCTATGTGATTGACGAGAACAGCCGGGTGGTGCTCGAACGGGATGACAGCGATGAGGATGATCCGGTCATCGGCCGCTTTCTCTCATTACTGGCCCAGGACATGCAGGAAAATCCCGCACGCGCGATCGTGGCCATACCGGACGGTCTGCAGGAACGGATCGCTGACCTTGCGGGCAGGAGGCCGGTGGATCTCGATGAGCCCATAGACGGCGAGGTCGATCTCTGACCATGGGGCCGGTCAATGGATGGACGATCCTTGCGCACCCGCTTCTCCTGGAGCAACTGGACAAGCTCGCTTCGGCCGCAGAACGGCAAAGGGCAAAGGATCCCGCCGGCTTCGAAAACAGCGCCAATGCCAAGCTGCTTCGGGCGCTCAATCACCTGATGTTCGAACAGATCCCATCGGACCCCGCCGCCCCGGAATACCGGCAGGGGGATACGCTTGGCGGCGGTCGCAAGCACTGGTTTCGCGCCAAGTTCGGCAATCAGCGGTTCCGGCTGTTCTTCCGGTTCAGTTCGGCGAGCCGCATCATCATCTTTGCCTGGGTGAATGATCAGACGACGCTTCGGACCTATGGTTCGCGGTCTGATGCCTATGCGGTTTTCCGCTCCATGCTGGAAAAAGGCCATCCGCCGGATGACTGGGAAGCGCTTCTTTCCGCAAGCCGTTCCGTTGCGACCAAGAAGTAAATTCTAACCCCGCCGGCGCTGTTCTGTGGCGAAAAGGGAGACGGCCATGGCGCGGTTGCGGACTTCCAGCTTGTCGTAGAGATTCTTCAGGTGGTACTTCACCGTGTTCTCGGAAATGCCCGTTCGGGTGGCGATCTGGGTGTTCGTCCAGCCGTCGCCCAGCATGCCCAGAAGCTCCCTTTCGCGCTGGGTAAGGCGGGCGAGCGGGCTGTCGGCCACCCGGTTCAGCGCGGCATAGGGAATGCAGATGCGCCCCCTGGCAACCGCCTGGAAGGTGGTGAAGAGGATCGCGGGGTCCTCGAACTGGTAGCAGAGGCCGTGCACCCCGAGCCGCACCGCCTCGGCCACGACAAGCGGATTGTTCTGGTCGGCGAAGATGACGATCCTCGGCTTCAGGCCCTGGCGGGCGATCTCGGCCAGGATTTCCGGCGCATCGGCGCCATCGAGCGACCAGCCAAGCAGCAGGAAATCCGGCATGCGCTCATGGAGGGCATGGGAGAGGTCGGCGGCGTTGCGCACATGGCCATAGACGGCATAATCGCCCTGCCGGTCGAAGAGTTCGCGCAGCGCCGAGACCACGAGCGGATTGCGCTCGGCCACCAGCACTTCCTGTGGCGCACCCCTCCCCGGCCTCTCGATCATGCGAGCCCTCCTCCGGAATAAATTTGCGCGCCCCGCCGCAGGCGATACCAGCAGCGACCTTGCGCAAACCATCGGATTTTTACGTCCTCCTGCCCCGCAGCGCCTCAGGAACGGGTCCTGAAGCGCAGCCTCCCGGGGTTTTCTTGTGGAAAACTAGCATCGGGCAGCGGGGCTATCCGATCCGTAAGCGACGCGGCTTGGCCTGTTCGCCACCCCCGCGGAGACATTTTGCCGCGCAGGAGGCGTCGTGGCGGAATATTTTACCAATCGGTCGAAAAACCGGCGCTTACTTCAGGAGTGCCTTGAGATCGGCTTCCGGATCGGTGACGAGGCTGCGTTCCGGAGTGATGCCAAGCTCGATCATGCGCTTTGCGACCACATAGGCTCGGGCATCGTTGATGGCGTCGCAGGCGATCAGCGCGCCCTCGCGAAAATACCAGACGGAGCGCTGCTCCGGCTTCAGGCCGGGGCGGATGACCGTTTCGTCATAGCCGAGATTGAAGCCGGCGATCTGCAGCTTGACCTCGTACTGATCCGACCAGAACCAGGGCTTGGCCTGATAGGGCTCCTGGCCGCCTGCCATGACGGCGGCGGCGGCTTCGGCCTGATCGATGGCGTTCTGGACCGATTCGAGGCGGATGCGGTGGCCTTTCCACGGAAGAACCGTGCAATCGCCGGCGGCGTAGATCGAGGAATCGGCGGTGCGGGCAAATTCATCCACCACGATGCCGTTGGCCGTCTCCAGACCGGCGGCGGCGGCCAGCTGGTCATTGGCGGTGACGCCGATGCCGGCAATCACGACATCGACGGGAATGGTCGTGCCGTCGGAAAGTTCGGCGGCGCTCACATGGCCTTCGGTGCCGATGAGCGTCTTGAGGCCGGTATTCTCGCGGATGGTGACCCCTTCCGCCTCATGGATCTCCCGCATCAGCCGGGCCGTTTCCGGCGCGGCGACGCGCTGGAGAATGCGGGGTGCCATTTCGATGACCGTCACTTCAAGGCCGAGCTTGCGGGCCACAGCTGCCGCTTCGAGGCCGATATAGCCACCGCCGATAACGAGGAGCTGCCGGCCGGCCTGCATCTCGCCGGCGAGACGGTCGGCATCCGCCTTTGAGCGCATGGTGTAGATACCGGCAAGGTCGCCGCCTGCCGCGGCCGGCAGCCGGCGCGGGGTTGCGCCCGTCACCAGCGCCAGCGTGTGATAGGCAATGCGCTCGCCATCCTGAAGAAGGACCGCCTTCTCCTGGCGGTCGATCCCGCTCACGGTTACGCCGAGACGGATTTCGACGGCATTTTCCGCATACCAGGCCTCGGGTCGGAAGAGCAGCCGGTCGAATTCCATGTCGCCCAGCAGATATTTCTTGGATAGCGGCGGGCGCTGGTAGGGCAGCACGGGCTCGTCACCCAGAATGAGGATCGGACGTTCGTCCTTGAGGCTCCGAAGCTTCGCCGCCATGGCAAAGGCCGCCTGCCCCGCACCCACGATTACCAGTCTTTCCGTCACGCTCGCCTCCCAGCCATCAAAGCGGCGCGCCACCCTTGCGGCGGCTTTCGCCTTCCCGCGCAAGGGGTAAAGCTTCGGTCGCGGACCGTCAATCGTCGCCACGGGCAAGATTTGCCCTTCCCGGCCCGCCGCGACAGGCGGATCAGGGTTCCGTGCCGGGGAGCTTTTCGAGCCCTCGGGCCGTTGCCTCGTTGAGCAACCCGTCGGGCTTTCCGGCATAAAGACCCCTGCGCTGCAGGAACTCCTGAAGGGCGCGGATGACCTCGGCGGAGAAATCCTGCGGCGAGGAGACGAGCTGGTTCAGGGTATCGGCATTGCCGGCCATGATGGCGCGGGCCAGCCAGAAGGCTGCCTGTTTCGGATCCGCGCTGGTACCAAGGCCGAATTCGTAGAGATTGGCGAGATTGGCCATGGCGGTCGGATTGCCCCCTTCAGCGGCCTGCCGATAGAGATCATAGGCACGGCCATAATCCTGCGGGCCGCCTTCCCCGGCCTCGTAGAGCCGGCCGAGATTGGTCATCGCATCAATCTGATGGGCATCGGCGGCGCGGGCATACCATTCCCGGGCGCGGATGAAATCCACAGGCGTGCCGATGCCCTGTTCATGGGCATAGCCGAGGGCCGCCATGGAATCGGTATCGCCGAGGGCGGCGGCCTTTTCCAGCCAGGCAAGCGATGCCGTGCCGTCCATGGGCACGCCGGTACCGTCGCGCAGCATGATCGCCAGATCATACATGGCCACTGCATGGCCTTGGGCGGCGGCGCGGGTGAGCCAGTCGATCGCCTTTTGCGCGTCGGGTTCAACGCCGGCCCGGCCTTCGCGATAGAGGAGGCCGAGGGAATATTCCGCCAGGCTGTTGCCCTCCCGCGCCGCGTCCTCCAGCAGGGCGATCCCGCGCGGCACGTCCTGCTCGCCGATCGTGCCCTCGATGTAGAACCAGGCCAGATTCGCCTTGCCATAGGCATTGCCGCGCCGGGCCGCCTCCTCGAAATACCGCCAGGCGCGGTCGAAATCGCCCCGGGCCTGATAAGCGCGCCCGGTGAGATCGGCAAGCACGGGATCGGCAGGATCGGCAAGGCGCGCGGCATCGCAGGCGCGGATCGCCGCTTCCGGGTCGATCTGATCGAGCGCCACGCCGGCAAAGGCCGGCGGCGCATAGGGCTCGCCGGCAAGCCGGTGGCATTCGGCGGCAGCGGCGGGTCCGGCCGGCACGGTGGCCGCATCCAGGCTGGCAGCGGCCAGCGCCGCCCGGGGCGCGAGCGCCAGCAGCAGCGCGCCGCCGAGCGCCAAACGATGCGCCCCCTTGCGCCAGACGGAATGGTGAACCTGCATGACCGACTCGAAATCCTGAACCCACCGGCCAGCCATGACCGATTTGCCCCTCCCGGGGAAAGGGCGACCTTTGGCAGAGGGCCAATTGGTCACATGTTTATGCCGCACCTGAACCAAAAGATGGGCCTTTCCGGGGCATCTGGCCAAGCCCGACAAAATGGAATATTCATTTCACCCATGGAATTTTCATGACGCGGGGAATGGGCGAAATGGCAGAGAGCCAGCTGGCGGCGGTGCCGCGCGACTTCGACAGTTTGCGCGCCCATATCATCGAGCGGCAGGAGCAGATGCCGAAGCGTCTGGCGCAGGTGGCGGCCTTCGCGCTCGCCAATCCCGATGACATCGCCTTCGGCACGGCGGCAAGCATTGCGTCCGCCGCCGACGTGCAGCCGTCGACGCTGGTTCGCCTTGCCCATCACCTTGGCTATGCGGGCTTTTCGGACCTGCAGACGATCTTTCGCGGACGGCTCAGGGAACGCACATCGTCCTATGAGGAGCGGCTGATCTCGCTCGAACAATCGGAAGCCGGCGGCGCGGATGCGGCGGTTCTGAACGGTTTTCTCACCGCGGCGATGCAATCGCTCAGCCGGCTTTCGCAGCAATTGCCGGCGGAGAGCTTTTCCCGGGCGGTGGACATCCTCGGCAAGGCGGAAACCATCTATCTCCTCGGCAAGCGCCGCTCCTATCCGCTGGTGGCGCACATGTCCTATGCCTTTTCCAAGCTCGGCATCCGCCACCAGCTGATCGCTTCGCCGAACGGCGTCGATCAGGAAAGCATCCAGTTCGCCACGCCGCGCGATGCGGCCCTGGCCATCAGCTTCTCCCCCTATGCGCCGGAAACCATCCGCCATGCGGAGGCCATGCAGGCCAGCCGCACGCCCGTGGTGGCGCTGACCGATTCGCCCTTTTCGCCACTGGCCCGCGCCGCCGATTGCTGGTTCGAGGTGTCGGAAGCGGATTTCTCCGGTTTCCGGTCGATCTCGGCCTCCATGGCGCTGTGCATGGCGCTGCCGGTGGCCATTGCCGAGAAGCGGCGGCACAAAAAGACGGCAAAACAGAAAATGGAATGAATATTCCGAATTGACTTGCAAACAGAATGCATGTTTCAATACAGGCCTGTTCGGGATGCTCCGCGTGGGCGTCCGTCACCGGCATTCTGAGAGGGGATCATGACCGCAGCGCGCTTCAAGGACACCGCGACACTCGATGTCATCACCATCGGCCGCTCCTCGGTCGATCTTTATGGCCAGCAGACCGGTTCGCGGCTGGAAGACATCGCCTCCTTTGCGAAATCCGTGGGCGGATGCCCGGCCAACATCGCCATCGGTACGGCACGCCTCGGGCTCAAATCGGCGCTGATTACCCGCGTCGGCGACGAGCAGATGGGCAATTTCATCCGCGAGCAGATGGAACGTGAGGGCGTGGATACGGGCGGCATCGTGGTCGATCCCGAACGCCTGACGGCGCTGGTCATTCTGTCGGTCGAAAACGACAAGACCTTTCCGCTGATCTTCTACCGGGAAAACTGCGCCGACATGGCGCTTTGCGAGGCGGATATCGACGAGGATTTCATCAAGTCGTCGAAATCGGTTCTGGTGTCGGGCACGCATTTTTCCAAGCCGGGCCCGGATGCGGCCCAGCGCAAGGCCATGCGGATTGCCCGAGAGAACGGTGGCAAGGTGATCTTCGACATCGATTACCGCCCGAACCTCTGGGGTCTTGCCGGCCATCGCGCCGGCGAGGAGCGCTACATCGCCTCCGACAAGGTCTCCGCGCATCTGAAAACGGTTCTGCCCCAGTGCGACCTGATCGTCGGCACCGAAGAAGAAGTGCTGATCGCTTCGGGCGAAAGCGACCTGCTTTCGGCGCTGAAGACCATCCGCACGCTGTCGGATGCGACCATCGTGCTGAAGCGCGGCCCGATGGGCTGCATCGTCTATGAAGGCGAGATCACCGACAATCTGGAAGACGGGATCGTCGGCAAGGGTTTTCCGATCGAGGTTTATAATGTGCTCGGCGCCGGCGACAGCTTCATGTCGGGCCTGCTTTCCGGCTGGCTGAAGGGCCGGGATTGGAAGGATGCGGCCACCCGCGCCAATGCCTGCGGTGCCTTTGCCGTTTCGCGCCTGCTCTGCTCGCCGGAAATCCCGACGGCGGAGGAACTGGAATTCTTCCTGAAGAACGGTTCCCGGGAACATGCGCTGCGCAAGGACGAGGCGATCAACCATATCCACTGGGCGACCACCCGGCGCAAGGAGATCCCGCTGCTGATGGCGCTCGCCATCGATCATCGCTCGCAGCTGGTGAGCGTTGCCGACGAATTGAAGGTGCCGCACCGGAAGATCAACGATTTCAAGCGGCTCGCCGTTTCCGCCGCCGCCCGCGTTGCGCAGGGGCGCGAGGGCTATGGCATGCTCATCGACGAGCGCTTCGGGCGCGAGGCCTTCTTCGATGCGGCGCAAAAGAATTTCACCTGGATCGGCCGTCCGGTCGAGTTGCCGGGCTCGCGGCCGCTGCGCTACGAATTCAGCCAGGACATGGGGTCGCAGCTGGTGGAATGGCCGGTCGATCATTGCATCAAGGCGCTCTGCTTCTACCATCCGGACGATCCGGCGGCCCTGAAGGCGGAACAGCAGGAGAAGCTGCGGTCGCTGTTCGAAGCCGCCCGCAAGGTGGGCCGCGAACTGTTGATCGAGATCATTGCCGGCAAGAACGGCCCGCTCTCCGACACGACCATTTCCACGGCGCTTTCGGAGCTCTATGCGCTTGGAATCAAGCCCGACTGGTGGAAGCTGGAGCCGCAGGCCTCGCCCGCCGCCTGGAAGAATATCGAGGCGGTCATCGAGGCGCAGGATCCGCTGTGCCGCGGCATCGTGCTGCTGGGGCTCGAAGCGCCGGCGGCGGAGCTGGAAAAGGCCTTCCGCGCCACGCTGGCCTCGCCCATGGTGCGTGGCTTTGCGGTTGGCCGCACGATCTTTGCCCATGCCGCCCGCCAGTGGCTTTCCGGCCAGATGAATGACGAGCAGGCGATTGCCGACATGGCGAACCGCTTCGGCGAACTGACCACCGCCTGGCTGAAGACGCGCGGCCTTTGACGAGAAAAGAAGATTTCGGGAGGAACCCCATGGTGAAGACGATCCGCCTGACGATGGCCCAGGCCATCGTGCATTTCATGAAAAACCAGAAGACCGTCATCGACGGTGAGACCCTGCCGATTTTCGGCGGGGTCTGGGCGATTTTCGGCCATGGCAACGTGGCTGGCATGGGCGAGGCGCTGTACCAGGTGCGCGAGGAACTGCCGACCTTCCGCGCCCATAACGAGCAGGGCATGGCCCATGCGGCGATCGCCTATACGAAATCGCTGTTTCGCAGCCGTTTCATGGCCTGCACCACCTCCATCGGTCCCGGCGCGCTGAACATGGTGACGGCGGCCGGCGTGGCGCATGTGAACCGCCTGCCGGTGCTGTTCCTGCCCGGCGATGTCTTCGCCAACCGCGCGCCTGATCCGGTTCTGCAGCAGATCGAGGATTTCGGCGACGGCACGGTTTCGGCCAACGATGCCTTCCGGCCGGTTTCGCGCTATTTCGACCGGATCACCCGCCCGGAGCAGATCATGTCCGCCCTGAAGCGGGCGATGCAGGTTCTGACCGATCCGGTGGATTGCGGCCCGGTTACCCTTTCGCTCTGCCAGGACACGCAGGCCGAGGCCTTCGATTATCCCGAGAGCTTCTTCGAGGAGAAGATCTGGACGCTGCGCCGCCCCCGCCCCGATGCGGCGGAACTGGAGGCCGCGATTGCGGCGATCCGTGCCTCCAAAAACCCTGTCATCATCGCCGGCGGCGGCGTGCTCTATTCAGGTGCAACGGACGTGCTGAAGCAGTTCGTCGAGACCCATGAGGTGCCCGTCGTCTTCACCCAGGCCGGCAAGTCGGCGCTGCCGGACGATCACCCGCTGGCGCTCGGTTCGGTCGGCGTCACCGGCACGTCGGCCGCCAATGCCATCACCGAAGCGGCAGACCTCGTGCTTGCCATCGGCACGCGAATGCAGGATTTCACCACCGGCTCCTGGGCGCTCTTCAAGAATGACGGGCTGAAGATCGTCGGGCTCAACACCGTCGCCTTCGATGCGGCCAAGCATGCGGCGCTGACGCTGGTGGCCGATGCGCGCGAGGGGCTGAAGGAGCTTGCCTGCGGCCTCGATGGCTGGAAGGCGCCGAAGGCCCATGGGGACCGGGCAAAGGCCGAGAAGGCAAAGTGGGTAGAGGCGGCAGCCCGCGCCCTTTCGCCGAGCCGTAATGACCTGCCCTCCGATGCCGATGTGATCGGCGCGGTGGCGCGCAAGCTGGGCGGTGAGAAATCCGTGCTGGTGTGCGCGGCGGGCGGCCTGCCGGGCGAGCTGCACAAGCTCTGGCCGGCCACGGCGCCGGGCAGCTACCACATGGAATATGGCTTCTCCTGCATGGGCTATGAAGTGGCCGGCGGTCTGGGCGTGAAGATGGCCCATCCGCAGAAGGAGGTCACGGTCATGGTCGGCGACGGCTCCTACATGATGATGAATTCCGAGCTTTCGACCTCGGTCATGCTCGGGCTCAAGATCAATGTGGTGCTGCTCGACAATCGCGGCTATGGCTGCATCAACCGGCTGCAGATGGGCACCGGCGGCGCGAACTTCAACAATCTCCTGAAGGATGCCCGCATCGAGATGATGCCCGACATCGACTTCCGCAAGCATGCGGAAAGCTTGGGGGCGATCGCCGTGAAGGTCTCCTCCATCGACGAGCTGGAACAGGCAATCGAAGCCTCCCGCGGCAATGACCGCACCTCCGTCTTCGTCATCGATACGGATCCGCTGGTCACCACGCAGGAAGGCGGCCACTGGTGGGATGTGGCGGTGCCGGAAGTCTCCCCGCGGGCGGAGGTGAATGCCGCCCGTGCCAAATATATCGAAAACCGCAAGCAGCAGCGCTGAGCCGCTGCGATCCGAGGACTGAAACGACCATGATCCGCTACGGAACCAACCCCATTGCCTGGACCAACGATGACGACCGTTCGATCGGCGCGCATCTCTCGCTCGAGGATTGCCTCAGCGACTGCGAGAAGATCGGCTTCGACGGGATCGAAAAGGGCCACAAGTTGCCGACCGATCCGGAAGAACTGCGCAAGGTTCTCTCCGCCCACAAGCTGGTCTTCGTCTCCGGCTGGCATTCCACCAACCTGCTGACCCATTCGGTCGAAGAGGAGAAGAAGGCGATCCAGCCGCATCTCGACCTTCTGAAAGCCCATGGCTGCAAGGTCTGCATCGTCTGCGAAACCTCCAATGCCATCCATGGCGACGATTCGAAGCCGCTTGCAGAAAAGCCGGTGCTGCCCGCCGACCAGTGGGCGAAATTCGGCGCCGATATCGAAGCCATCGCCCAGTATTGCGCCGATCAGGGCGTCGATCTGGTCTACCATCACCATATGGGCTCGATCGTGGAGACCGGTGAGGAAATCGATCTCCTGATGAAGCATACCGGCCCGGCCACCAAGCTGCTGCTCGATACGGGCCATGCCTGGTTCGGCGGCAGCGATCCGGTGCGGCTCGCCCGCGACTACATGCACCGCGTGCGCCACATCCACTGCAAGAATGTGCGCCCCGCCATCCGCAAGCAGGTGGAAGAGGAACGCCTCTCCTTCCTCGAGGGCGTCCGCCGCGGCGTCTTCACCGTTCCCGGCGATCCGGAAGGCGGCGTGGATTTCGTGCCGGTGCTGAAGGTCGCCGCCGAACACGGCTATTCCGGCTGGCTCGTCATCGAGGCAGAACAGGACCCGCTGGTCCGCAATCCTTTCGAATACCAGTCCCTCGGCCTGAAATCGCTGCGGGCCTTCGCGCAGGAAGCCGGGCTGGACAGGTAAGGGCTGGGCGGGGGTGGCCTGCAGGGGTTGAGGGGGTCGATTGTGCCGAAGCCTACCCCCCTCTGTCGGCTACCGCCGACATCTCCCCCGCATCCGGAGCAGCTTCGCTGCCCGTGAGGGGGAGATCGGGCTCCGCGCTTGTGGAAGCCCCCCCCTCTGCCCTGTCGGGCATCTCCCCCTCAAGGGGGGAGATCAAGTTGTGGCTGATCTCGGAAATCCCACGCTACCGTTTGTGGATGTGAAACGTCAGTTGTTTGACGGAATAAAAACGCCAGCTTCGATCTCCCCCCGTGCGGGGGAGATGTCGGCGGTAGCCGACAGAGGGGGGTGGGCTTCGGCAAGTGCCACCCTCGATCTCCCCCTTGAGGGGTAAACGCCCGGCAGGGCAGAGGGGGGTGATGCCGTGAACTCCGTATCCGGGTGACCTTGCATCATCCGCACCGCCTTGCGAAACAAACGTGAACCAAAACACAGGGAGCGCAGTCATGTCGAAACTTCTCGTCAAGCCGCAGGGCAATAGCGGCCGGGTGATCCATGTGACGCCGGCGAGTGCCGGCTGGACCTATGTGGGCTTCGATGTCTACCGGCTGAAGGCGGGCGAGAGTGCCGCGGAGGAGACGAGCACCAACGAGGTCTGCCTCGTCTTCATCTCGGGCAAGGGCAAGGTTACGGCGGGCACGCAGAATTTCGGCGTGCTGGGCAAGCGCATGTCGCCCTTCGAGGGGCTGCCGGCCTCGGTCTATATTCCCGCCGGTTCGCGCTGGGCGGTGACGGCGGAAACCGATGTGGAGCTGGCGGTCTGCGCGGCACCCGGCGAGGGTGGCAGGCTTCCCGCCCGGGTCATTCCGGAGGAGGAGCTTGGCCAGGAAGTACGCGGCAAGGGCAACAATGTCCGCCATGTCACCAATATCCTGCCCGAGGGACGCCCGGCAGAATCGCTGCTCGTCGTGGAAGTCATCACCCCCGCCGGCAACACCTCCTCCTATCCGCCCCACAAGCACGATCAGGACGACCTGCCGAACGAGAGCTTCCTCGAAGAGACCTATTACCACCGGATCAACCCGCCGCAGGGCTTTGCCTTCCAGCGGGTCTATACGGATGACCGGTCGCTGGACGAAGCCATGGCTGTCGAAGACGGCGACGTGACGCTGGTGCCACGGGGTTATCACCCCTGCGCCACCATCCATGGTTATGATCTCTATTATCTCAATGTCATGGCCGGCCCGAAACGCACCTGGAAGTTCCACAACGCCGCAGAACATGAGTGGCTCCTGAAGTAACATTTCAGGGAATCCTGAATTTCATTTGCGCCTATGTACCTCACTAAGTCACCCCGCCGCTGGCAGTGCCCCGAATTTCCAGCCGGTGCGAGCGGCCCGGCGGCGGAGCAGGGCGACCGCAAGCACCAGCATGGCCAGGTCCGCCACGGGCGGGGCGAGCCATATGCCGGTCTCGCCGAAGAAGAGCGGCATGAGAAAGGCGAGCGGGATGCTGAAGAGATAGGGCCGCGCCAGGCCGAAGGCGGCCGCGTGGCGGGCATCGCCGAGCGCCTGGAAATAGCCGGACAGCATCACCGCCTGCCCTACGATGACATAGACCGCCACCATGAGCGGCAGGATGCGCCGGGTTTCGGCAATCACTGCCGGATCGCTGACGAAGAGCGTGCCGATTTCGCTCGAAAAGGCGAGAATGACCAGCTCCACCAGCCCGCAATAGACGAGCGCCACCAGAAGCGCGAGCTTGAGGGCGGTGCCCACGCGCTCCATCTGCCTCGCGCCGAAATTGTTTCCGGCGATGGTCTGGAGCGCGGCGCTCACGCCCATCAGCGGCAGATAGGCGAAGGTGAGGATGCGCGTGGCAATGCCATAGGCGGCGATGGTGACCGCGTGATGGGCGGTGGACCAGAGCGCGATATTGGCAATGACGGCGGCCGAGGTGAGGGATACGCCGATGAAGCCAAGGCTGGAGGGGGCGCCAAGGCCGAGGATCTCTCGCCAGCCGAGCATCAGATTGCCGGGCTGAGGCCGAAGCGCGCTCCGGTCCCGCAGGCGATAAAGCGCGACGACCCCGAGGCAGAGCGCCTGGGCGGTCACCGACCCCAGGGCAGATCCCGCAACGCCGAGATGGAGGATCGCCAGAAACACCCAGTTGAGCCCGATATTCAGGAGCGATGCGCCGATCGTCACGAGGCTCATGAAGCCCATGCGGCCTTCGCAGCGCAGCGCATCCAGCTGTAGCCCCAGAAAAAAGGCCACCGGCGTGGCATTGATCATGATGGAAAGGAAGGCCTGCGCATGGCGCGCCACCGCAAGGTCGCCATCCGCCGCCTTGACGATCAGGCTTTCGCCGACGAGCGCATAGGCGAGGATCGCCACCAGCGCGACCGTAAAGGCAAGCCCGTGGGCGCTGTAGAAAAGGCGGGCGGCGCGACTGCGGTCCCCTGCCCCGAGCGCCCGGGCCACCAGACTGGCCATGCCGGAGGAGACGAGCGATTGCAGCGCCACCATCAGCATGGTGACGGGGAAGATCAGCGTCACGGCCGAAAGCGCATCCGCCCCCGCATACAGGCCGATGAACCCGGCATCGACCACCACATAGAGGCCGCTGACACCCATGATGAGAATGATGGGCGCGGCGGTACGCCAGAAGAGCCGGCCGATCGGGCCGCGCAGGAAAACATTGTCCGTTGTCATGTCTGAAAAAATCTCCGAAGGAAAAATGCAAAAGGGGGTGGCAAGCCCCCGAGTTTCAGAGGCTGATCACGAGATGGGGCAGGCCATTCGACGTGTGCTGCGGGGAAATGCCCTTGCTGTTTACCGTGGCATGGACGCGCTGGCGGAAGGCCGAGAAGCTTTCGAAGGTCACCACATCCACGGGCTCGTCGAAATGGATGGCGAGCCGATAGTGTTCGCCATCGGCAAGGGCCGTCACCGAGCGGATTTCACCGGTAAAGGCCTGGCCCAGATAGCGGCCCGAGATGATGGTGCCCACGGCGAAGCCGGGCTCGGCATTGCGGGGCAGCGCCCGTTTCAGGGCGCTTGCCGAGAGGCTGTTCCAGTCACGGAAGCCGTGCTGGCGGGCCACCAGTTCCAGCGCCTCGCCATGGGAGACGGGCCTGTTTTCTGCGCTCAGCGTTTCGCGCAGCCTCTTTGCCTGCTGCTTGTAGGACTGGATGGGGTCGGCCGGGAGTGGGGCCTTGCGGTCGGTCATGGTCATGCCTTTCCAGGAACATGCCTCTTCTCAATCCGGGGTCCGCATTGCCAGTTGCGAGGCATGGTGCCCTGTGGGCGCGATCATGTCGTCGAAAAAGAGCGAGGGCTTCACCATGGCCTTCAGGCCTGCGGACGGCGGGTGCCTCGAACCGTGGCCTCTTATGCCCGCCGCCGGGCGGGGCTGTCAACCACCCTTCCCGCTTTGAAACGGCAAGCATGGCACAATGCGGGATCGCTTAGAATGGAAAGGATTACGGAAACCAAACATCCATTATTTCCGGATATTCTGCCCCCAAAAGTTCGAAGGAGGCCCGCCATGTCTCTCCCTACCCACGACCTCAGCAACAACAGGGCGGAATCGCCGGACAAGGCGTTTCAGAGCTTCACGCTGCATCGGCCCGGCAAGATCATCTTTGTCGGCCATCACTTGAGCACCAAGAACCATGTGCGCTGCATCATCAAGAAGATCTCGCAATATGGGGCGGAGCTGGAGGTCATTCCCGGACTCGAAATTCCGAAGAACTTCTTCCTCGAAATCCTCGGCATTCATGACGAGATCGGCTGCACGCTGATGCGCCGGCAGGAGGAGATCGTCACCGTCGGCTTCAACATGCTGATCGATCCGGAATTCCTGCATCACGTGCTGCGGCTGGATTTCGAAAGCCGCTGATCCGGCCGGCTTCATGGGCTTACGGGGCTTTACGGTCCGTTCGGCTGCCCTATCTCCTCCCCTATCCGCGTGGCCAGCTAGGCCCCGCGCCTGCCCGGGAGCATCCATGAAGCCCTTTGCCATCGCCTATGTCGGCGCCCTCGTTACCCTGCTTGCCCTCGATGCCGTCTGGCTTGGCCTGACGGCGCGGTCCTTCTATGTGCCGAAGCTCGCCCATCTCATGGCGGAGCAGCCGAATTTCCTCATCGCCGCGCTCTTCTATCTCTTCTATGCGGTGGCGGTGGCCATCCTGGCGAGCATGCAGGGCTACAGCCAGGCCTCGCTGATGACGGCGCTCGGGTTCGGCGCCATTCTCGGCTTTGCCGCCTACGGCACCTATGATTTCACCAATCTCGCCACCCTGCGCGACTGGCCGGTGATCGTCACCGTCGTCGACATCATCTGGGGCACGGCCGTCACTGCCGCATCGGCCACGGGCGGCTATCTGGCGCTGCGCTGGTTTGCCTGAGTCAAAAGAGGCGCCATCCACCCCTTGCCGGGAGGACGAATCCGGTTAGGCTCGCGGCGAGATCCATTTCGTTTCGCGAGCCTTCCCATGTCTGCCTTTTCGCGCTTCACGCCCCTTGTCGACACGCTTCCGGCGACGGTGCCCTTCGTGGGTCCGGAAGCCATCGAGAGAAACCGGGGCCTTCGCGTTCGGGCGCGGATCGGCGCGAACGAAAGCGGTTTCGGACCGGCGCCCTCGGTCCTTGCCGCCATGGCGGACCATGCGGGCGAGATCTGGCAGTATAATGATCCAGAGAATTTCGCGCTGAAACAGGCGCTTGGCGCCCATCTCGGCATCGGTGCCGGGCATATCGGCATCGGCGAGGGCATTGACGGGCTTCTCGGGCTCATCGTCCGGCTCGTCATTGCGGGTGGGGAAACGGTGGTGACCTCGCTCGGGGCCTATCCGACCTTCAACTATCACGTGGCGGGTTTCGGCGGACGGCTCTTTACCGTGCCCTATCGGGACGACCGGGAGAATCTCGACGGTCTCCTCGATGCGGCCCGGCGGGAAAATGCGCGCCTCCTCTATCTCGCCAATCCCGATAATCCCATGGGGAGCTGGTGGGAGGCAGAGGAGATCGTCGCCTTTGCAAGGGCGGTGCCCGAAACGACGCTCCTGATCCTCGACGAGGCCTATTCGGAAACCGGCCCGGCATCGGCGCTTCCCGCCGTGACCGCACTTCTCGACCGGCCGAATGTCATCCGGACCCGTACCTTCTCAAAAGCCTATGGGCTGGCCGGTGCGCGGGTTGGCTACACGATCTCGACGCCCGAGAATGCTGCGGCCTTCGACCGGATCCGCCATCATTTCGGCATGAACCGGCTGGCAACCGAGGCCGCGCTTGCCGCGCTCAAGGACCAGACCTATCTTCGAGAGGTCATCGGCAAGATCGCCGCCTCGCGCGATCGCATCGCCGCTATCGCACGGGAAAACGGGCTCTCGCCCCTGCCCTCAGCCACCAATTTCGTCGCCATCGATACGGGCGGCGACGGGCAGCGCGCCCGTGCCATCGTCGACGGGCTGATGGAGCATGGCGTTTTCATCCGCATGCCGGGAGTGGCGCCGCTCAACCGCTGCATCCGCGTGAGCACCGGGCCGGACGCGGCCATGGACCTTCTGGCGGAAGCCCTGCCGAAGGTGCTGAAAAAGCTGTAGAACAGCGCCCAAGATAAAAGGGACCGCGCCGGCCTTGTCCCTGCCGGTCGCGGTCCGCCGATGTGGTGACATTGGCCCGTCCAAAAGCCCCCGCCACTTCCCCCTGCCGGGCGTCCCGCGCCCGTTCTTTCCGGTATCCGGTCTTTCTCGCGCCCTCTTCCGTGGCTTACGATCGGTCCGGTCCCGAATGGGGGTTCCTTGTCATGTTCTAGGGATTTCGTTGCCGGCCAGAGCCCGCCGGCAGAGCATTCAGTGCATGGTCATCCATTCGCGGGCGGCGCGAAGGGCGGCAGCCAGCTGCGTCTTGCTCATCGAGGCGGCCAGATCCGAACGGAGTTCGGCGGCGCGGTCGGAGCCCTTGATCGCAGCGATGTTCAGCCATTTGTGCGCGGCGACCAGATCCACGTCGCAACCACGGCCGGTTGCATATTTGAGGCCCATCTCGCAGAGGGCATCGGGTCGGATTTCGGTGTTGTAGCTTTCGATCTGTGCCATTTTTCTGTCCCTGTCAAAAAAGTTGCGTGGCTCTTTTCCCTGTCTTGTCAGCCTCTTGGCGGGCCTTTCCGGTTCAGCCCTCCCGTCTTTGTGCGGGGTTTTGTGGGGCCTTGCGGAGCGGCGGGGTGTTCCCCGCTCGTTGTTGAGGTGAATATGCCAAACTCCTTTCAATACTCGCTTAAAATGCATGATTAATTTGAGACAAACGAAATACAAACGATCGGTAAAGATCACCGGGCGTTAAGCATCAGAGACCCTGTATTTGCGGGATTCTCGCTATTTTTCAACGCTTTGTTAGGCACGCGGTTTTCACCCTTCCCTAACCACGCGAAACGAAGCCATCCGGTCAAATGCGGGCTTATCCGTGCCCGTTGCGGCTGCAATTGCCTGTTTACCTTTACGTACGCGTCAGCTAGCATGGTCCATGGCGGGCTGTGAAAGGAATGCTTTGACAGATCGCCACGGGAGAAGCAGATTTCGTCATGCCGGCCCGGGAGTGCCGGCATTGGCAGGACATCTTTGGAGGATGTGGATGATCCGGAAGACAATCATGGCGGCCGCGCTGATCGTGGCAACGGTACCGGCCCTTGCGGCAGAGCCCATCGAAGGCCAATGGAAGACGGCCAGCGGCGAAACGGCAGCCATTGCCCCCTGCGGCGGCAATTTCTGCGTGACGCTGAAAACCGGCAAATATGCCGGCAAGACAATCGGCAAACTTGCCGGCTCCGGCAACAGCTATTCAGGCGAAATCACCGATCCGAAGGATGACAAGACCTATAGCGGCTCCGGCTCGGTCAACGGCAATTCGCTGAAGATGAAGGGCTGCGTGCTGATGATCCTTTGCAAATCGCAGACCTGGACGCGGCTCTGAGCCGTTCTCTTCTCCATCATCTTCAAGACGGCCGCCCCTTCGGCGGCCGTCTTCAGTCGTACCGTCAGGTCGTGTCGAAGCCCTCGTGAAAGGTCACGACGCCGCGGGGCATTTCCGCATCGCCGAGACGCAGGCACTGGAAATAAACTGGCGGCACGCCGCGCAGCGAGAGCGCCGGATCGGTCCGAAAGCCGAAGCGTCGGTAGTAGGCGGGATCGCCGAGCAGCACGCAGCCGCCCGCCCCTTCCAGGCGCAGGAGGCCGAGCCCCTTTCGGATGAGCGCCGAGCCGACGCCCTTGCGCTGGGCCGACGGCCGCACGGAAACCGGCCCCAACCCGAACCATCCGCAGGCCTCGCCGTCAATCCGGACGGGCGAGAAGGCCACGTGGCCGACAAGGCCCGCCTCGTCTTCCGCGACCAGGGAGAGATGCAACGCGCCAGCCCGGCGCAGGGCATCGATGATGGCGGGCTCGGTGCCGCTCGCAAAGGGCATGCCCGTAAAGGCGATGGACGTCAGGGTGCGTATGGCCGACGCATCCGTCGGCATTTCCGGCCTGATCCGCATGGGATCTCCTTTCCTGATGGGGTCGATGGCCCGCCGGAATGCGGCGGGCCTTGTGCGGCGGGAGTTCATCGGTTGTCTGCCTGCGCGCGCACGCTGCGCCTGCCCTTTTCCGAAATGCGGTAGGGGCTCGACTCGCGGGATTCGATCAGACGCTTGCGGCGCAGGCGCTGGAAAACGTCCAGCGTGCAGTCGCTCAGCACGAAGCCGTCGCGGGTAAAGCAGAAGACACGGAGGATGCGGCCATTGTCGCCGCGTTCATGGCGGATCACGCCGCCCTGCGCGAGTGCGTGCAGCACACGCTGTTCCAAACGGGAAATGTTCATGGGTAACCTGTAACTGAACCACAGTCAGGCATGGCTAAAGGCCGGGCGTCAGCCCGGGTTTCACCCTGCCGGATGGTCCCGATCAGCGATCAGGACGATCAATGGCGCGATACAAGCTCCAACATAAACCATCTCCACGGGTCGTTCGTGAGGTAGCAAGAATTAAGCGGAGCCGTCCGGCCTGTCAAACCGGCACGGCTCCCGAAAATGCGGGGGTGCCTCAGTCGCGGGCGCGCTGGCCGAAAAGCACGGCCTGGGCATCCTTGTCCTTCGAAAGATCGGCCGCGCGGGCGCGCTCCTCCTTGCCCACCTCGATGCCGCGCTTGACGGCAGGGCGGGCCATCACGGCATCGAACCAGCGCTTCAGATGGGGGAAATCGGCAAGATCCTGGCCCTGTCGCTCATAGGGGATGATCCAGCCGATGCAGGCCATGTCGGCGATCGTATAGTCGCCAGCAAGAAACTCCCGATCGGCGAGCCGCTTGTTCATGACTCCGTAGAGCCGGTTGCATTCGTTCGTGTAGCGGTCGATGCCGTACTGGATCTTTTCCGGAGCATATTGGCGGAAGTGATGGGCCTGGCCGGCCATGGGTCCAAGCCCGCCCACCTGCCAGAACAGCCATTCTTCCGTGGCCACCCGGGCGCGCTCCTCCTGCGGGTAGAAGCGGCCGGACTTGCGGCCGAGATATTGCAGGATGGCGCCGGATTCGAAGACAGAGATCGGCTCCCCGCCCGGGCCATCCGGATCGACGATAGCGGGCATGCGGTTGTTCGGCGCAATCCTCAGGAAATCCGGCGCGAACTGCTCGCCCTTGCCGATGTTGATGTAACGCACATTGTAGGGATGCCCGAGCTCTTCGAGCATGATGGTGATTTTCCAGCCATTCGGCGTCGGCCAGTAATAGAGATCGATGGGGGTGGTCATGCGGCTCTCCTTGTCGTGCGTTCGGGGTCGGGCCCCGGCGGGGCAAAATCGCGTCAGTCTCTCATGGAAATAGAGGCTTGCCGCCCCCTCATCAAGCTGAACCGAAAATGAACCGCGATCTCAGGGCCCGTTCAGCCCGCTTGGGCCACTATGGCCATCAACAACACATGCCATCAGGGGTTCGCATCATGTTGGTTCTCGCTCGCCGGTTCACCATTCTCTTCCTGGGCTCGGCCCTCTTCGCCTTCGCCATGCTCACCGCCATCGAACAGAACCGCGCCGAAGCCAATCGCTACCAGCCGCTTGCCTATTGCAGCACGGTTTCCGGATACAAGTGCGTTTCCTCGCTCTGATCTCGGCGGAAACGGGGATAGGCCCGCTTCGGTGGATCTGTCGTTTGCGTGTCAGACTGGCCGATCTATAATGGCGCATGGAAAAACGAATCTCTTCCCCTCTGGCTCCCGCCTTCGTCTCGCCGCCGCTTCAGGCCCCCCAGGAATTCACCGATGCCAAAGCCGCGGTGGACGCGCTGATTGCGCTTTACGAGCGCAATACCAGCTTCCTCACCGACGCCTTCCAGCGCCTTGGCAAGGGCGACCCGGTGCTTGGCCGCTACCGCGCCACCTATCCGCAGGTGGCGATCGAAACCGCAAGTTTCGGCCATGTGGATACGCGCCTTTCCTACGGCCATGTGACGGCGCCGGGCGTCTATACGACGACGGTCACGCGGCCGCGGCTTTTCCGCCATTATCTTGAGGAGCAGCTTTCGCTTCTGATGCGCAACCACCATGTGCCGGTGGTGGTTTCGGAATCCTCGACGCCCATACCGCTGCATTTCGCCTTCGGTGAGGGCGCGCATGTGGAGGCCGAGGCCTCCTCGCTCAGCGACCTGCCCTTGCGCGACATCTTCGATGCGCCGGATCTGTCCACCACCGATGACGAGATCGCCAACGGCGATTACATCCCGCCGCCGGGCGAGCCCTCTCCCCTCGCCCCCTTCACCGCGCAGCGCATCGATTATTCGCTGGCACGGCTTTCGCACTATACGGCGACCTCGGCGGAGCATTTCCAGAATTTCGTGCTCTTCACGAACTACCAGTTCTATGTGGACGAGTTCTGCGCCTGGGCACGGGACCTGATGGCCAAGGGCGGCGATGGCTATACGGCCTTCGTGGAGCCCGGCAACATCACCACGTCTGCCGGGCATGCGGAGCCGGATGTGCCGGGCGTTCTCGCCCGCCTGCCGCAAATGCCGGCCTATCACCTGAAGCGCAAGGGCCATGCGGGCATCACGCTCGTCAATATCGGCGTCGGGCCCTCGAATGCCAAGACGATCACCGATCATATTGCCGTTCTCAGGCCCCATGCCTGGCTGATGCTCGGCCATTGCGCCGGCCTGCGCAACAGCCAGCGGCTCGGCGATTATGTGCTCGCCCATGCCTATATGCGCGAGGACCATGTGCTGGATGACGACCTGCCGGTCTGGGTGCCGATCCCGGCGCTCGCCGAAGTGCAGCTTGCGCTCGAGGATGCGGTGGAGGAAATCACCGGTTACGAGGGCTATGAGCTGAAGCGCATCATGCGCACGGGCACCGTCGCCACCATCGACAACCGCAATTGGGAGTTGCGCGACCAGCGCGGCCCGGTGAAGCGGCTATCCCAGGCGCGCGCCGTGGCGCTCGACATGGAATCGGCCACCATCGCCGCCAACGGCTTCCGCTTCCGCGTGCCCTATGGCACGCTGCTCTGCGTATCCGACAAGCCGCTGCATGGCGAACTGAAGCTGCCCGGCATGGCCACCGCCTTCTATCGCACACAGGTGGCGCAACACCTCCAGATCGGTATCCGCGCCGTCCAGAAACTCGCTGCCATGCCGCCGGAAAAGCTCCATTCCCGCAAGCTCCGGAGCTTCTTCGAGACCGCATTTCAGTGATATTGCATATGTAGCGTGCCAGTGCTATGCTGGCGCCAGGATGCAAAACTGAGGCTCCCGATGGGAAAGAGTGCCAGCACAGGGGCAGCGATAAAGCCAAAAGCGCCCGAACCGCCAGCGGTTGGGGAGCTTTCGGCTGTCAACCAGGAGCGTTTGCGCCGTAAGGCAGCGCTCAACCGTCTGTGGGGCATCGGGTGGGAGGGCGATCTCGAGTCCATGCGGCTGGGGGACCCCGATCAAAGGCCCAATGATCGTCGTTGACAGCTCCGTCTGGATCGGCTGGTTTCTTCGGCATTCCCACAAGGAGGTGGAGAAGCTGCGGACGGCGGATCCGATGGATATCATCGTCCCCGATCTCGTCCTTACCGAGGTGCTTCAGGGCGCCCGGACCGAAAGAGAAGCCGGGATCATTGCGAAGGAGCTTTCGATTTTCGGCGCACGGAGCATCTCGTCGCCCACCCTCGCCGTGAAGGCCGCGGAAAACTATCGGATGCTCCGCCGAAGGGGCATCACCATCCGCAAGACGATCGATCTCATCATCGGGACCTTCTGCATCGAGAACGGCTTTGCGCTGCTGCACATCGACCGGGATTTTCATCCCATGGCGGACCATCTGGGTCTGGCGCTCGCCTAAAGCGCCTGAGCTCGCGAGGCGACGGTTGCCACGTCTCGCATATTAGCCTATCTTCACATTAATCATGGAGATGATGCGATGCGCGTGAGCATTGAACTGGACCAGAAGGCAGTGGAAGAGCTTCGCACCTTTGCCGAAGGCAGCAGTGCGGAAGAGCAGGTTGCCGCCGCGCTGGCGGACTGGCTGCGCATCAAGCGTCAGCGCAGGGCATTCGATAATATGCATGGTATCGGTTGGGAAGGCGATCTCGAAGAGATGCGCAATAACTGGTCCTAGAAACCAGCACCATGATCGTTGTCGACAGCTCTGTCTGGATTGCGAAATTTCGGGGGCGTTCCTGCCGCGAAGTCAGTCTCCTGGCTGATCTGATCGATGATGGAACCCTGCTTTTGGGGGATGCTATTCTGCTGGAATTGCTTCAGGGCGTCCGAAGTGAACTGGAACAACGCACACTTTTCAACGATCTTACAGCCTTTGATGTAAAGCACATGCTCTCCCCCACCCTCGCCGTGAAGGCGGCGGAAAACTATCGCGCGCTCCGCCGAAGAGGGATCACCATTCGCAAGACGATCGATCTCATCATCGGCACGTTCTGCATCGAGAACGGCTTTGCGCTGCTGCACATGGACCGGGATTTTCATCCGATGGCGGACCATCTGGGTCTGGCGCTCGCCTGACCGGCCCCTGATGGTCCAGGGGCCGGCCGGAGCGGCGGTTCAGCGCGGCATGGTATCGCGCAGGTGGTCGAGGCCGGCGCGGAGCTTGGTGACCAGCTCGTCGATCTCGGCGCGGGTGATGACCAGCGGCGGGGAGGCCAGCATGCGGTCGTTGGTGGCGCGCAGCACGAGGCCGTTTTCGAGGCAGTGGTTGCGCACGACGACGCCTGCATCCTCCGGTTTTTCATAGCGGCGGCGGGTCGTCTTGTCGGCGGCAAGCTGGAGGCCGCCCATCAGGCCGACGCTTTCGGCCTGGCCGACCACCTCGTGATCCTCAAGGCTCTTCCAGGCGGCGGCGAAATAGGGGCCGACATCGTCATGCACCCGTTCCACCAGCTTCTCCTCCTCGATGATCCGCAGGTTTTCGAGCGCGGCCGCAGCGCAGACCGGATGGCCGGAATAGGTGAAGCCATGGTTGAAATCGCCCGCCTCGTTGATCAGCACGTCGGCGACGCGCTTGGAGACGATCACGCCGCCGATCGGCAGGTAGCCGGAGGAAAGACCCTTGGCGACGGGGCAAAGATCCGGCTCCAGCCCGTAATGCTGATGGCCGAACCAGGTGCCGAGACGGCCGAAACCGCAGATCACCTCGTCATTGACGAGCAGGACGTCATACTGCTTGCAGATGCGGGCGACTTCCGGCCAGTAGGTGGACGGCGGAATGATGACGCCGCCGGCGCCCTGGATCGGCTCGGCCACGAAGGCGGCCACCTTGTCGGCGCCGAGTTCGAGGATCTTGTCCTCCAGCTCGCGGGCCATCTTGAGACCGAATTCCTCGGGCGAAAGATCGCCCCCCTCCACATACCAGTAGGGCTGGCCGATATGGACGATTCCCGGGATCGGTAGGTCGCCCTGCTCATGCATCCACTTCATGCCGCCGAGCGAAGCGCCGGCGACGGTCGAGCCATGATAGCCATTGCGGCGGGAAATGATGACCTTCTTTTCCGGATGGCCAAGCGTTTTCCAGTAGACGCGCGCCATGCGCAGCCAGGTATCATTGGCTTCCGAGCCGGAGCCGGTGAAGAACACGTGGCTGAAGCGCGGGCCGGCATGGGCGATGATCTTTTCGGCGAGCAGCGTTGCCGGCTCGGTCGTGGTGCCGAAGAAGGTGTTGTAATAGGGCAGCTCGTTCATCTGGCGCACCACCGCATTGGTGATCTCCTGCCGGCCATAGCCGACATTCACGCACCAGAGGCCGGCAAAACCATCCAGATATTTCTTGCCGTGGTTGTCGAAAATGTGAACACCCTCAGCGCGCTGGATGATCCGGGTGCCGGAGGCATTCAGCTTCTTCATATCCGAAAACGGGTGCATGTGATGAGCGGCATCAATGGCACCAATGTTGGAACGAGCATGAGAGGCATTCAGGGGCATTTTCTGTTGGTCCTCCAAAAGGGGTGCATCGGGTGGCGTTTCCTGCCAGTTTCTGCCGAATGACCCGTCTTGACTGTTGGGTGGGCTTAAGATTTACGCTGTGAGCATGTACTTTAGCAGTTGTTTTGACAAGAGAGCGAAAGTGCCAGGTACAGGGCAAACCGTGAAAAGCTCTGAAAAGCGCAGGGGATCATGAAGGAAAAGCAAGTTGGAAATGCCGTGAATGCCGCAGGCAGCGAAGTGCCGCGCCTGGAAATCCTGCTGGTCGGGATGAATGGAGATTTGAGGGGAAAACAACTTCCGCTTGAGGCTGCGAAGAAGGTCTGGAAGGGTGAGGTGCGCCTGCCCTCTTCCACCCAATCGCTCGACATCTGGGGGGATGACAATGACGACCTGACGGGCCTTTCCCAGTCGGTGGGCGATCCGGACGGTCTTTGCGTGCCGGACAAGCGCACCCATGTTCCCCTGCCCTGGGCGCCGGAAGGCTCCAGCCAGGTGCTGGCCACCATGCATGACATGGACGGCCGCCCGATGTTTCTCGATCCCCGTGCGATACTTTCCAACGTGCTGGAAAGGTTCAAGAAAATTGGCCTGACGCCGGTCGTTGCCACCGAGCTCGAATTCTATGTGGTGGAGGGAGACTGGAACGAGACCGGCCGCCCCACGCCGCCCAAGGCGCTGCGCTACCGCGACGAGCCGAACGGCTTCCAGCTCTACGACATGCGGGCCGTGGATGCGCTCGACGATTACCTGCAGACGGTCCGGGCCTATGCCCGGGCAATGGAACTGCCGGCGGATGCAACCACTGCGGAATTCGGTCCGGGGCAGTTCGAGGTGAACCTCAACCACCGGCCGGATGCGCTCGCCGCGGCGGATGACTGCATCTATCTCAAGCGGGTGGTCGAGGAGGCGGCGCGCAAGCACGGCCTCAAGTCCACCTGCATGGCCAAGCCCTACGGGAATCACGCAGGCTCCGGCCTGCATGTGCATGCGAGCCTCATCAACGACAAGGGCGAGAATGTGCTGGATGCCAAGGGCGGCGATCCGGTGAAGCTCAAGCATCTCTGCGGCGGCATGCTGAAAACCATGCGGGACGCGCAGCTGATTTTCGCGCCCTTTGCCAATTCCTACCGGCGGTTCCAGCCGAATTCCTTCGCGCCGGTCGATCTTACCTGGGGATTTGCCCATCGGGGTACGGCCATCCGCATTCCCGATGCCAACGGGCCGGCCGCCCGCGTGGAACACCGGGTGGCGGGCGCCGATGCCCATCCGCACCTGCTCCTCGCGGCAATCCTTGGCGGCATGCTCTACGGGCTTGAAAACGAGGTGGATCCCGGCGAGCCGGTAACGCCGGAAAGCGGACCGGACAATCCGGGCCGTCTTACCCATGATTTCCTGACGGCCGTCGAGGAATTCTGTGCCTCCCCCTTCATCGCCGATGTCTTCGGGGCCCGCTACCAGAAGCTTTACGGCGATACGAAACGCAAGGAGGCAATCACCTATCTGCGCACCGTCTCCGATTTCGATTACCAGACGTATCTGACACGGATCTAGGCGGCTTCGGTCAACGAAATCACCAGCCGCTTGCCCATGACTTCAAGGGCTTGCTGGAGGAGAGGAAGCTTGGTCCCGTGGTCGGGATCCAGAATCCGCCGCGCTTCGGTCTCGGTTCGGCCAAGCCGACGCGCCAGTTCCGTCTTCGTGATCGCCGCTTCCTGGAAGGCGGCGATCACGGCCAGTTTGATTGCATCCTGCGCATCGGGAGAAACGGGTACACCTTGCGTTGCCCGCGCTTCCGGCCATGCGCCCCCCTCGGCGAGGATGCCTCGCAGCGCCAGCCCCAGTGCCTCGCGCGCACTGGTCATCGCCTCCTCCCTGGTCCTGCCGAATGTGAGCGCTTCGGGAACATCGGGAAAGGTCACGATATAGCCGCCTTCGGGATCTGGCAGGATGGACGCCCGATAAAGACAGTTCAGTGCGGTCATCAGTGCTTCCTCAAAGAAGTCCCAGCTGTTTCTTGACAAGCCGGACATAGGTTGGCGTCAGTTCGCCGGATTTCAGCGTGGTCTTTTTGCCGTCATACGTGATGCGATAATGGGAGCCCTTCCCTTCCGCCTCATAGATGATCAGAACCTTCCCCTCACGTCGGGCCAGTTTGCGCAATTCCTGCAGAAATTGCTGACGCGTGACCAATCTCCCCTCCAGGATCGCACATTTTTGTTCGAAATCAACCGGCGCTGTCAAGATGGCCAGTCGAACACCGGAGCTCTACTTTGCCTTCCCGGGTGCGTCGCTCAGGACGAAAGCCTCCAAGCCACGCCTCATCCCTCATATTTAATATTCTTAAAACATGAAATACACCTTGACAATCCCATGATACGGCCGCCCCTCAAGAGAGCACGGGCGTTTCGTCATGGAATGGTCATGGTCTCGACAAGAAGTTGCAATTTTTGCCCCGTTCGAGACAGGATTTGTCGCCGGGGCGCCGAAAGCTTTTCATTTAAGCAAAAAAATAGTGTTTTCCGCCGCGGCGCCGTTTACGTCCACGGAAAATACGAAGGTTGATGGGTTGTCATCGAGACAATTTTGGACTTTGCTCTGCTTCTCAATAAAAACCACGAATGGGGAAGGAGAAACCAAATGTCCCTCATGAGAACCAATTGGAAGGCAGCCCTGCTGGCAGCGACCGTTCTGATCGGCGCAAGCCCGGCACTCGCGGAGGCTGTGTTCCATCGCGGCAATTCCGGCGAGCCGCAGACGCTCGACAGCGCGCATGTCTCCGTGGATATCGAAGCCTTCGTGCTCAAGGATCTCTATGAGGGCCTCACCATCTACTCGGCCGACGGCAAGATCGTGCCCGGCGCCGCCGAAAGCTGGTCCGTTTCCGACGACGGCACCGTCTACACCTTCAAGCTGCGTGAAAATGCCAAGTGGTCGGACGGCTCGCCTGTCACCGCCGAGGACTTCGTCTTCTCCGCCCAGCGTGTCGAGGACCCGAAGACCGCCGCCGAATACGCCAATATTCTCTACCCGATCAAGAACGCCGAAAAGGTCAACAAGGGCGAAGTGCCCGTCGACCAGCTCGGCGTGAAGGCGGTGGATGCCAAGACCGTCGAATATACGCTCGAGCGACCCACCCCCTATTTCCCGCAGCTGATGGCCCACATGACCGCGCTGCCGGTCAACAAGGCCAATGTGGAAAAGTTCGGCAAGGACTATGTGAAGCCGGGCAACATGGTTTCCAACGGCGCCTTCAAGCTGCAGGCCCACGTGCCGAATGACAGCCTGACCGTGATGAAGAACGAAAACTACTGGGATGCGGCCAATGTGAAGCTCGACAAGGTCGTCTTCTACCCGTCCGAAGACGATGCGGCCAATATTCGCCGTTTCGAAGCCAAGGAACTGGATACGGTCTATCACTTCTCGTCCAGCGAAATCAAACGCCTGCGCGCACAGTACAAGGATCAGGTCCGCGTGACGCCGGCCCTTTCGACCTACTACTATTCCTTCGACGCGCGGCAGGAGCCCTATAGCGACGTGCGCGTGCGCCAGGCGCTTTCCATGGCGATCGATCGCGACTTCCTGGCGACCGAGATCTACAACGGCGCGCAGCTGCCGGTTTACAACCTCGTGCCGGAAGGCATGGAAGGCTATGGCAAGGGCCCGGTTCCCGAATGGTCCAGCCTGTCCCAGATCGACCGCGAGGACAAGGCTGTCGAGCTGATGAAGGAAGCCGGTTACGGTGAAGGCGGCAAGCCGCTGAATATCGAAATCCGCTACAACACCAATACGGACCACGAACGGGTGGCGACCGCCATTGCCGACATGTGGAAGAACACCTTCAAGGCGAAGGTGACGCTGCTGAATTCGGATGTTTCGGCCCACTACGCCTATCTGACCGAAGGCGGCAAGTTCAACGTGGCGCGTGCCGGCTGGTCGGCAGACTACGGCGATCCGGAAAACTTCCTGTCGCTGATGATCTCCACCAACAAGAGCTTCAATTACGGGCATTACAACAACCCGGAATTCGATGCGCTGATGAAGCAGTCCTATGACGAGCGCGACGCCGCCAAGCGCATGGACGCGCTGAAGAAGGCCGAAGAGCTGATCAACAGGGACCAGCCGATCGCCTCGCTGATGAACTATGCGAATCTCTGGCTCGTATCCGACCGGATCAAGGGCTGGCAGGACAACGCGGTGAACGAACACCTGTCGAAGTACCTGAGCGTCGCCGAATAACCCCAATGAGGGAGCCCGGCCGCCGGATCAGCCATGGTCCGGCGGCGGGTCTATTGCCATGATCCAATTCGTGCTGAGGCGCCTGATGAGCGCCGTTCCGACGATCTTTGTCGTCGTCACCATCTCCTTCTTCATGATGCGCTTTGCCCCCGGCGGCCCCTTCAACCTGGAACGTCCGCTGGCGCCCCAGACCATGGCCAATGTCATGAAGACCTACGGGCTCGACAAGCCGCTCTGGGAGCAATACCTGCATTATCTCGGCAATGCGGCGACCGGAAATTTCGGCCCCAGCTTCGTCTACAAGGACAATACGGTTGCCGAACTGATCGGCAATGCCCTGCCCTATTCGATCGAACTCGGCCTCTGGGCCCTGCTCGTCGCGGTGGTCGGCGGCGTGGCGCTCGGCACCATTGCCGCGCTGCGCCAGAACGGCTGGATCGACTACAGCCTGATGGTGATCGCCACGATCGGCGTGACCGTGCCGAATTTCGTCATGGGCCCGGTGATGACGCTTGTCTTCGCCATCATGCTGAACTGGCTTCCCGCAGGCAGCTGGGGCGATGGCTCCTTCCGCTTCCTGGTGCTGCCGGTCCTGTCGCTCGGCCTGCCGCAACTGGCGGTCTTTGCCCGCCTCACCCGCGGCTCGATGATCGAGGCGCTGCACACGGATCATATCCGCACGGCGCGCGCCTATGGCCTGCCGCCCCGGGTGGTTGTCGTCACCCACGCCATGCGGGCGGCCATGCTGCCGGTTCTTACCTATCTCGGTCCCTGCGCGGCCGCCCTTCTTACCGGCTCGGCGGTGGTCGAAACCATCTTCGCCATTCCGGGCGTCGGGCGCTTCTTCGTGCTCGGCTCGCTCAACCGCGACTACACTCTCGTCATGGGGACCGTGATCCTGATCGCCGTCTTCGTGATCCTGTTCAACCTGATCGTCGACGTGCTCTACGGTCTGCTCGATCCGAGGGTGCGCCATGACTGATACGCCTTCCACCCTCCCGCCCCTGGCGGGAACCGATGCGGAGCGCCCGAGCCGCAGTCTGGCGCAGCTGGCCTGGATCCGCTTCAGGCGGAACCGGGCGGCCATGCTGGGCTGCCTCATGCTCGCGCTTATCGTGGTCTTTTCCTATATCGGCCCGGTCTTCCTGAAACATGGCTATGACCAGGTCTTTCCCTCCTATGTGACGATCGGACCGAGCCTTTCGCCCCGTCCCGATCCCGAGACACTCAAGGAGGTGGCCGACAGCGCCGCCAAGCGCGCGCGGGTGACGCTCTCGTCCTTCGCGGTGGAAAACGGCACCTATACGGCCGTCATCACCTCCACGAAGCCCATCGATCCGCGGGCCATACGCTATTTCGACCGGGCCAACGAATTCGAGGATACTGAGGTCAAGGAAACATCCGCCGACCAGATGTCCATGACGCTGTCAGGCCATGTGGACCAGGAGTATTTCTTCTTCGGGACCGACAATAACGGCCGCGACCTGCTTGCCCGCGTGATGCTCGGCGGCCAGATCTCGATCGCGGTCGGCGTCGCCGCCTCGCTCGTGTCGCTCGGCATCGGCGTGCTCTATGGCGCGACCTCGGGCTATATCGGCGGGCGCGTCGACAATGTGATGATGCGCTTCGTGGAAATCCTTTACTCGCTGCCCTTCATCTTCCTCGTGGTGGTGCTCGTCGTCTTCTTCGGGCGATCGATCACCCTGATCTTCATCGTCATCGGCGCGGTGCAATGGTTGGAAATGGCCCGCATCGTGCGCGGCCAGACACTCTCGCTCAAGCGGCGGGAATTCGTCGGGGCGGCGGAGGCGCTCGGCCTTTCCGACTGGCAGATCATCCGCCGCCACATCATTCCGAACACGATCGGCCCCGTCATCGTCTTCGTCACCTCGGTCGTGCCGCAGGTCATGCTGCTCGAAAGCTTCCTCTCCTTCCTGGGTCTCGGCGTGCAGGCGCCGCTGGCCAGCTGGGGAACGCTGATCGCCGAGGGGGCACGCAACATCCAGTCTGCCTACTGGCAGCTGATTTTCCCCTCGGTCTTCTTCGTGCTGACGCTGTTTTCGCTGAATTTCATCGGCGACGGCCTGCGTGACGCCCTCGATCCGAAGGACCGCTGACATGACGGAACAGATGCAAACGGTCCTCGACGTGAAGGACCTCAAGGTGGAATTCGACACGCCGGATGGCGTCGTCGAGGCGGTCAAGGGCGTGAGCCTTTCCGTGAACAAGGGCGAGACGCTGGCGATCGTCGGCGAGAGCGGCTCCGGCAAGAGCCAGACCATGATGGGTATCATGGGCCTGCTCGCCGCCAATGGCCGCGTCTCGGGCTCAGCCCGCTATGGCGGCCGGGAGCTGGTCAATGCACCGCTGCAGACGCTCAACAGCGTGCGCGGTTCCAAGATCACCATGATCTTCCAGGAACCGATGACCTCGCTCGATCCGCTCTACCGGGTCGGCCGGCAGATTTCCGAGCCGCTCATCCACCACCGGAACATGAGCAAGGCGGAGGCCCGCGCCCGGGTGCTGGAGCTTCTGAAGCTCGTCGGCATTCCCGAGCCCGAGCGGCGGATCGACAGCTATCCGCACGAGCTTTCGGGCGGCCAGCGCCAGCGCGTGATGATTGCCATGGCGCTGGCCAACGATCCGGACCTGCTGATCGCCGACGAGCCGACCACCGCGCTCGACGTGACCATCCAGGCGCAGATCCTGACGCTGTTGGCCGATCTCCAGAAGAAGTTCGGCATGGCCATCATCCTCATCACCCACGACCTCGGCGTGGTGAAGCACGTGGCGGACCGCGTGGCGGTGATGCGGCGCGGCGAGATCGTGGAACAGGGCACACGGGAAGACATCTTCGAGCGTCCGCAGGCGGACTACACGAAGATGCTGCTCGCCGCCGAGCCCACCGGCCACAAGCCCCCTCCCCCGGTGGGCAGCCCTGTGATCCTCGAAGGCCGCAACGTGACGGTCGATTTCGCCATCGGCGGCGGTTTCCTTGCCGGCGGCACGCGCACCTTCCGCGCGGTGGACGATGTCAGCATCCGGCTCGAACAGGGCCAGACCATCGGCATCGTCGGGGAAAGCGGTTCGGGCAAATCGACGCTCGGGCGCGCGCTCCTGAAATTGTTGCCGGCGGCGGGCTATGTGCGCTTCGGCCAGACGGAAATCTCGAAATTCGACCGGGCCGACATGCGGCCCTATCGCCGGGAGATGCAGCTCGTCTTCCAGGATCCCTATGGTTCGCTCTCGCCCCGCCAGACGGTGGGGGAGATCATCACCGAGGGGCTGTTCGTGCACGAACCGCAGCTTTCCAAGGCCGAGCGGGATAGCCGCGCCATCGCCGCGCTGAAGGAAGTGGGCCTCGACCCCGCCTCCCGCAACCGCTATCCGCACGAATTTTCCGGCGGCCAGCGCCAGCGCATCGCGATTGCCCGGTCGATGATCCTGAAGCCGAAGGTGGTGGTGCTGGACGAGCCGACCTCGGCTCTCGACCGATCCGTCCAGCGGCAGGTGATCGAGCTTCTGCGCGATCTCCAGGAAAAGCACGGCCTCTCCTACATCTTCATCAGCCACGACCTCTCGGTGATCCGCGCGATCTCCGACCACGTGATCGTGATGAAGGACGGGAAGATCGTCGAGCAGGGCGATACGGACATGATCTTCGACCAGCCGCGGGCCGACTATACGAAGACCCTCATCGCCGCCGCCTTCACCCATTGAGGGCAAGGCCGACCAAAACGAAGCTGAATGGCCGGGCACAACCCGGCCATTTTCTTTTTCTTATTTCCGTATATGCTGAATTGACTTTTTTATTTTTCGTAGTTACATTTAATGAAGATCGTTTGGGACGAGCGGAAGCGACACATCAACCTGCTGAAACACGGCCTCGATTTCGAGCGCCTCCTCGACGCAGATTGGAACCAGGTGGCAATCATGCCCGCCCATCCGTCGGGCCATGGTCACGATCGTTTCCTGGCTGTCGGTTCCTTCGGAGGCGAAATCCTGACGGCCGTCTTCTCCCGCTTGGGAACAGAGGCCGTGTCGATCATCTCGCTGCGGCGCGCAAGCAAGAGCGAAAAGACGAGGTTACGATGGTCAAGGCAACAGCGCCGCTGAGGAATGCGGAAGAGCGGCACGGCTTTTCCAAGGAGGAATGGGACGAACTCGATATACCCGAAATCACCGAGGAACAATGGGAGCAGGCCCGCCCTGCAAAGGACGTACTGCCGCCGGAATTCTTCGAAGCCCTCGCTGACATGCAGCGCCAGCGCGGGCGCCCGCCGGTCGAAAGCCCGAAGAAGCAGGTAACGCTGCGGCTCGATGCGGATCTGGTCGCGCATTTCAAGGCGGGCGGCAAGGGGTGGCAGAGCCGGATGAACGCCGCGCTGCGGAAGGCGGCGGGGCTCGATCCGGCCTGAGGGATCAGACGTCGCGCACGCCCTGGATGATATAGACACGGTCGCCCACGGAAACGCGCTCGTAGAGATCGATGACGTCGTGGTTCATCATCCGCACGCAGCCGGAGGACATGGCAAGGCCGATCGACTGCGGCTGATTGGTGCCGTGGATGCGGAACATGGTGTCGTGGCCGTTCTGGTAGAGATACATGGCCCGCGCGCCCAGGGGATTGTTGGGTCCGCCCGGCACGCCGCCCGCATATTTCAGGTTCTTTTCCGGATGGGTGCGGATCATGTTGGGCGACGGTGTCCAGTTCGGCCATTCCGCCTTGCGGCCCACATGCGCCCAGCCGGCCAGCGAATAGCCGTTTCGGCCGACGCCGATGCCGTAGCGCATGGCGCGGCCATTGCCGAGAACGTAGTAAAGCCGCCTGGCCGGCGTATCCACGACGATCGTGCCGGCCGGATGGGGCGTTTCATAGGCCACTTCCGTACGGCGCAGTTCAGGCTTGATCTTCTCGACGGGCACCTTGTCGAGCGGGAATTTTTCTTCCGGAATGGCGGCATATTTCGCCTGGTCATTGTTGGTGGCGCAGGCGGCAAGGAACAGCGGCAGACCGGCCAGAAATCCACGGCGCGAGAGGGACATAGAGAAAACCCTTTAGATTTCGTTGATCCACCGAAACCTACGGGAGTTATGGTTAACCGACGGTAAAAGCTCCGCTCCGCCCCTTTGCAGTCATGTCGACTTCGGAACGGGATCGGCTACGGCGGATAGCTCAGGCTCTCCCTGTGCTCTTCACGAGGCGGCGCAATCGCTGGAGCATCGACTGCCGGGCGGGCTCCGCGGTCTTGCCATCGTCCTCGGCTGCCATTCGGTTGCGCATGCGCCGCACCACATCGTAAGAGCTGTTTCCATCGGGTGCCGGCCCGTACCCCGGTGTCCAGGGCCGGGCTTTTAGATCATCACGGACCACGGACGGGCTCTCCTCGCGCTGGCGGGGCGTCGGCAGCTGTCCAAAGGGTGGATTGCGGCTGTATTCGAGCACCAGGCGTATGCGCCCACCCCCGGGGAGAGAACGGTCCGGCCCATGCAGGACCCGGATCACGAGATCATCCGCGGTCCCGAACGTATCCCTGTCCGGGATCAGGCCGTTCTGGCACATCAGGATGAACATCATCGTCCAGTGGATCAACTGCCCGGGATCAATCGGCACGGTCTCGAAGGCCACTTCACAGCCGATCAGATGGCGGGCCCCAAGCGTCTGCACGCTGGCCACCGCCCGGCCTCCGGCATCCGCACCCACAACCACATCGGGCCTGACCATCAGGAGCATCAGCGCCTGATCCCGGCAGAAGGCCGCCGCCTTGTCGCCCCGCATGAGCTGGTCCGATTGCAGCCAATGCAGCGCCCGTGCCGGCGCATGGCCGCTGATCGCGCCCACCAGCGACATCAGCACGTTCGCCATGAAGTGGAACACCGCCGGATTGTCCAGGCTGGCGGGCACCATCTCCCGCATGGCGTCGAGAAGTGCCGAATCTCCGCCCGCGGCCATCTCCGAAATGGGAATGCCGTAAGAGACAGTGACGAAGACATTGGCGCGGTGCTGCAGGACAATATCCTGCGCCTCGGGCATCACGGTTCTCACGAAGCTCGAAGCGAGTGCGCCGCGGAAACCTTGCGGGGCAAGCGCCTCGCCGTTCTGCGAGATCAGGACGTAAAACTCTCCGGCATAAAAGATACCCGAGCGCCCCCCGTCGAACTGGCGGCCCATGACGAATACAGCCCCAGTCCTGGCAATCAGGCCGTTCAGTTCCTTGAGAAGAATGCCGAGATCGAGGTGGGTCGGCCGGTCATACAGCAGAGCTGCCGCAATCTTCACCGGATAGGATATGTCCATGGGTTTCGCCCCTGTTTTCCTACAGAGGCGTAAAGCCCATCCCTTAAAAAAGAGTATACCTAAGGTGGTGTATTCTCAAAAAACAACCTTACATGGCTCTTGCGATCTGAACCGGAACAAGCGCTCCGTTGCGGTATGGAAGTCGTCATACCGGGCAAAATGCGGCACATGCTCGATGGGATGGCCCTCCGGATTGTGCAGGATTGCGCGCATACCCGCGCGGCGTGCCGCCTCCAGGCCCACCTCGCTGTCCTCTACCACCAGCACATCCGACGGGGCATATCCCAGGGCGCGGGCGGCGTGAAGGAAGAGATCGGGCTCCGGTTTCCAGCTGTTCAGCGTATAGGCGCTGTAGGTGTGAACGGGAAAGAACCGGTCGAGCCCGGTAATCGCCAGCGAGCGGGCGATCTTTTGCGGCGGTCCGCTCGAGGCGATGGCCATCGGCGCATCGATGGTTTCCAGCATGGCGTGAACGCCGGGAAAGGCCTTCAGCTCGCGCTCGTAGCGCTCGCCGGACCGGGCGCGATAGGCCGCAATGAAGCGGTCGTCCAGCACCCGGCCGAGCTTTTGCGAGAAGGTCTCAAGAATGGTGGCAAAGCGCCAGCCGCGATAGAGATGCGCAATCTCCGCCCCGCTCAGTCCGAGATCCGGCAGGAGTTCCGCGAGCGTCTCCGATGCAATCAGCTCACTGTCGACGAGGGTGCCATCAAGATCGAATATATAGGCCTTGGTCATTTGAACTTTTGTAAAGCGCTGTCCCTGCCCCGGCAAGCCTTGCAGATCCGGGCGCGGATCACATTAGACTTGCTTTATGTTTGATATTAGGCTTATATGAATTATTGTCGTTCCCGCGCGGTGAGGGGTCGCCGCGTCAGGGAGACAGGCGTCTCGTCGCCCTCTCATGGCTGCGGCGAGACGCCTTTTTTGTCCGTACCATGCGAGATCCGTGCCGGCCTCGCCCGAACATGTGATGTTCCGACAGACCTGGGCTTTGACGCTCGCCGTGCCAATGGTCCGTGCGGGCCTCAACCGAACATGACTTGTTCGGGTAGACCGGCCCTTCGCCAGCTCCTTTTGACGGTGGTCCGTGCGGGCCTCACCCGAACATTACATGTTCGGGTAGACCGGCCCTTCGCCACCTTGGGGAACAGTCCAGTTGATGTTCTGGTTTGGGTCCTTGATGTCGCAGGTCTTGCAGTGCACGCAGTTCTGGGCGTTGATGACGAAGGTCGGCTTGCCGTCCTTTTCCACCCATTCGTAGACGCCCGCCGGGCAGTAGCGGTTCGACGGACCGGCATAGACGTCCAGTTCCGAAGTCTTCTGCAGTTCCGGATTGAGAAGCTTCAGGTGGATCGGCTGGTCTTCCTCATGGTTGGTGTTCGACAGGAACACGGAGGAGAGGCGGTCGAAGGTCAGCACGCCATCCGGCTTCGGATAATCGATCTTCTTGTGCCTGGCCGCCGGCTCCAGCGAGGCCGCGTCCGTCTTGCCATGCTTCAGTGTGCCGAAGAGCGAGGCGCCGAACAGCTGGTTCGTCCACATGTCGATGCCGCCGAGCGCGACGCCGATGGCGGTGCCGAACTTCGACCAGAGCGGCTTGACGTTGCGCACCCGCTTCAGGTCCTTGCCGATATCGGTGTTGCGCCATTCGTTCTCGATTTCCACCGGTTCGTCATTGGCGCGACCGGCGGCGATGGCTTCCGCCAGCTTGTCGGCGGCGAGCATGCCCGACAGAACCGCATTGTGCGACCCCTTGATGCGGGGAACGTTGACGAAGCCGGCCGAGCAGCCGATCAGCGCGCCGCCGGGGAAGGAGAGCTTCGGCACCGACTGGTAACCGCCCTCGGTGATGGCGCGGGCGCCGTAGGACAGGCGCTTGCCGCCTTCGAAGGTGCCGCGGATCGCCGGATGGGTCTTGAAGCGCTGGAATTCCTCGAAGGGATAGAGATAGGGGTTCTTGTAGTTGAGGTGGATGACGAAGCCGACCGCCACCATGTTGTCTTCCAGATGATAGAGGAAGGAGCCGCCGCCCGTCTTCATGTCCAGCGGCCAGCCGAAGGAGTGCTGCACGAGGCCCGGCTTGTGGTTCTCCGGCTTCACCTGCCACAGTTCCTTGATGCCGATGCCGAACTTCTGCGGCTCGCGGCCTTCGGAGAGCTTGTATTTCGCTATCAGTTCCTTGGCGAGCGACCCGCGCACGCCTTCCGAGATCAGCGTGTACTTGCCGAGGAGGGCCATGCCGCGGGTATAGTTCGGGCCGGGCTCGCCATCGCGGCCCACGCCCATGTCGCCGGTGGCGACGCCGATGACGGCGCCTTCCTCGTTGTAGAGCACTTCGGCGGCGGCAAAGCCCGGATAGATTTCCACGCCCAGCTCTTCCGCCTTGGTGGCGAGCCAGCGACAGACATTGCCGAGAGAGACGATGTAGTTGCCGTGATTGTTCATCAGCGGCGGCATGAAGGCATTCGGCAGGCGGATGGAGCCGGCCGGGCCCAGGAACAGGAAGTGATCGTCGGTCACCTCGGTCTTGAAGGGATGGCCCTCCTCCTCGCGCCAGCCGGGCAGCAGGCGGTCGATGCCAACCGGATCGACGACGGCGCCGGACAGGATATGGGCGCCGACTTCGGCCCCCTTTTCAAGCACCACGACCGAAAGGTCCGGGTTGATCTGCTTCAGGCGAATGGCGGCCGAAAGGCCGGCAGGACCTGCGCCCACGATCACCACGTCGAATTCCATGCTCTCCCGTTCGGGCAGCTCCATCGCTTCGGTCATACTGTCAGTCTCCACTCGCGGCCGCTCGCGTGGCGGCACGGTCCCCGTCATTCCACTCTCTCTTGGCAAATGATAGGTGCCTTGTCGAGCCGGGTTTGCGACGCGAAAGCCTTCATTTTGCCGCATGGAACGGCTCCTTCCCCGCAAAATATTTTACGTTAACGTTCACGTCAATATTGTTCTGCGGGTCTGCCGTCGCAATGGGGCGCAGCAGCGGGGGCTGCTGGGCTTTCGGCCCTTCGCCTTCTTGCCGGACGGTGGGCGGCGGGTTAGGGAAGAGTGAAAAAGGAATGCCTCATGCTTCGCGTGCCAAAACCCCTCCCCTGCGATCATGACCGCCGCGGGCGCTATTGCAGCCGGTGCGGGCTGGAGATCGATCCGCCGCCGCTGACTTTCAGGACCATGGGCACGGAATTTGTGGCAAGCTGGCTGCAGCGGGGCTTTCGCGCCACGGCCTTCGGCCTGCTTCTGGCGCCCGGACACCAGATCCGCCACTATCTCCTCGAAAACCGCAACCTGCTGGTCAAGCCGGTGAATTATCTGCTGGTCATGTCCGCCTTCCACTACTGGGTGCTCAGCCTTTACGGCCAGGCGGGTGGCGGGATCGATCCGGCGGCGCTGGGCCTCAGCGATGTGGGGCCGCAGGACAGGGCGGCGGTGGAGGCGGTGCGCTGGCTCTATGCGAATTTCTACCAGATCGCCCTGCTTCAGGCGGCCGTCACTGCCCTCCTCCTGCGTTATGTCTTCTTCCGCGAGGAGCGGTGGACGCTGCCCGAATACACGATCGCGATGACCTATATCATGGCGGAAAACCTGCTCATCCAGTCCGTTCTGGCCCTGTGCTTCACGCCCTTCCACCGGGTGCCGTGGGGCAGCCTGCAATTCGTCGGCGGGGCGGGTTTCACGCTTTTTGCCACGGCCCACTTCCTGGAGGTGAAGTCGGTTGCGTGCTGGCTCCGGGTGGCGTTGGCGCAGATGCTGGCCGCAATTGCCGGCGTCGCCGCGCTGATCGGGGCGATCCTCGCCTTCGAGTCCTGGGCGGGCACTCTCTAGACGAGGCGCTTGAAGCGGTGCCCGCTTTTGTCATAGCCTCGCGCCGACCCAGCGGACAGGCCCTTTCATGACCGAAGCCGATGCCCAGACCCTTTTCGGCGCTCTTCGCGCCGCCTTCCCGGCCCTTGCCCTTGTCGGCCCGTCCGATCTTCAGGGCCGGGCGCCCGGCGAACATCCCGCCAATCTCGCCGGTGGCGTCATGGCCCTGCCCGCCTCGGCGGAGGAGGCGGCTCTGCTCATCCGCTTTGCCCGCGAGAGGAAAGTTCCCGTGGTGGCGCAGGGCGGGCGCACCGGCCTTGTCGGCGGCGGCGTGACGAAGCCGGGGGAACTCATCCTCTCCACGGCCAGGCTCGACCGCATCGAGGCGATCCATGAAACGGAAATGACCGCCGTCGTCGGGGCGGGCGTGACACTGGAGGCGCTGCAGGAGCGGCTTCGCCCGCTTGGTCTCACGCCGGGGATCGATCTTGCCGCGCGCGGCAGCGCCACGATCGGCGGCATGGTCTCCACCAATGCGGGCGGCATTCTCGCCTTCCGCAACGGGGTGATGCGGCACCGCGTCCTCGGGCTCGAGGCCGTGCTGCCGGATGGCTCGGTGCTGTCCGATCTGACCCGGGTGATCAAGGTTTCGGCGGGGCCGGACCTCAAGCATCTGCTCATCGGGGGCGAAGGTGCCTTCGGCTTCGTCACCCGCGTCGTGCTGAAGCTCGAGCGGCACAATCCGGACCGGGCGACGGCACTTGTCGGCCTGCCTTCGGCCCGGCAGGCGCTCGCCCTTGTCGCGGCGCTCCGGGCCATGCCGGCGGTGGAACTGGAAGGGGCCGAACTGATGTGGCGTGCCTTCTTTGATGACAGCGCCCGAACCCATGGCTTCGATACGGGCTGGCTGACGCCGGAGACGCCCGCCGTGCTGCTGGTGGAGCTTTCCGGCCCCTCCCCCGAAGCGGCGCGCGATACGCTGGAGGCGGTTCTGGCGGCAGAGTGGGAGAAAACGGGCATCACCTGCGGGCTTGTCGCCCAGTCGCTAACCCAGCGGCAGGCCTTCTGGCAATTGCGCGAGCAGGCGGATTTCATCTACCGCGAACATCCGGATGCGCCGTCCTTCGACGTCTCCGTGCCGCCTGGCGAGCTCGATGCCTATGTGGCGGCCTTTCGGGCGCGGCTCAACGCTGCCGATCCGCTTTACGGGGCCTATGTCTACGGGCACATGGCCGATGGGAACCTGCATATTTCCGTCACCCACGCGGGTGCCGTTTCCCAAGGGCGGCGGCATGCGATCGAGGCAGCGGTCTATGAGGGCGTGCGCGCGCATGGCGGCAGCTTTTCCGCCGAGCATGGCATCGGCCTCGAAAAGCGCCATGCCTATCTCACCTATGGCGACCCCGTGAAGCGGGCGATGGCAGACGCCATCAAGCGGGCGCTCGATCCGGACCTGCTGTTCAACCCCGGCAAGGTGCCCTTTACCGGCCTGCGCGCGGACTGATACTCACGACCCCTCGGCTCTTTCGAAAAGGAGAACGTCATGGATCTTGGCCTGTCAGGGAAAAAGGCGCTGGTGCTTGCCTCGTCGCGCGGGCTCGGCGCGGGCATTGCGGCCACGCTGGTGCAGGAGGGTGCCGATGTCATCCTCTGCGGCCGGAACCGGGAGGAACTGGCGGAGCGCAGCTCGGCGCTCAACCAGGTCGGCCCGGGCCGGGCCTTCTTCACCGAGGCGGATCTCTTCGATCCGGGGGTGGTGGATCACCTCGTCACCACGGTCGGGCAGATCTTCGGCGGCACGCTCGATATTCTCGTCAATAATTCCGGCGGCCCGCCGCCCGGCCAGGCGGCGGATCTCACGCCCGATCTCCTGACCGATCATTTCCATGCCATGGTGTCGCGGCTGATCGCCCTCAGCCTCGCCTTTCTACCGGGCATGCGGACGCGCGGCTTCGGCCGTATCCTGACGGTCGCGTCCTCGGGCGTGATCGAGCCCATTCCGGGCCTTGCCCTGTCCAATACGCTCCGGCCCGCACTGGCCGGCTGGTCGAAGATGCTGGCGTCGGAGGTTGCGGCCGACGGCGTGACCGTCAACATGCTGCTCCCCGGCAGCATTCTCACGGCCCGGCTCAACGATCTCGACCGACGGGCGGCGGACCGGTCCGGGCGGAGCATCGAGGCGGTGCGCGCGGAATCGGAAGCCGCCATCCCGGCGGGACGCTACGGCACGGTGGAGGAATTTGGCGCAACGGCGGCTTTCCTCGTTTCGGAAAAGGCAAGTTACGTCACGGGATCGATGATCCGTTGCGATGGCGGGGCGGCGCGCAGCCTCTGATAGCCTTCAGCCGGCCTCCCGGCATCTGCCGGTCAGCCGGCGCGGGAAAAGCGCGCCGGCGAGAAGGTCACCTCGGTGATCCCTTCCGCTGCAAGCCCTGCCGGCACGGGCTCGCCACGGACCAGCGCGGCGGCGAGCGCGCCGAGAGCGGGCGAGGTGAGGATGCCGAAGCCGCCCTGCCCTGCAAGCCAGAAGAAGCCCGGCGCGTCCGGGTCAAATCCGACCACGGGCAGGCGGTCCGGCGAGAAACTGCGCATGCCGGCCCAGGCCTTGGCCACGCGCTTCACGCGAAGGGCGCTGTGTGACTCCAGGTGATGCACCGCCCAGGCAATGTCGATCTCCTCCGGCTGGACGTCGCCCGGCTCGCAGGGCGTTTCGTCGGCGGGCGAAACGAGAAGGCGGCCGCCGTCCGGCTTGAAATAGAAGCTGTCGGCGATGTGGTTCAGTTCCGGCAGCCGGGCCGCATCGATGCCGTCAGGCAGGTCGACGAGGATGGCAGTGCGACGAAGCGGCGTGATGCCGCGCGGGGCGACACCGCCGCGTTCGGCGAGCCGATCCGCCCAGCCGCCAGCGGCATTCACCACGGTTCCTGCATGCAGGCTGCCCGAGGCGGTCTCGATCCGCCAGCCGTCGCCGTCGCGCTTGAGCGCCTGAACCGGGGATTTCAGGTGGAGCTCGACGCCCGCATGGCGCGCGCCGCGCAGATAGCCCTGCAACAGGGCATCCGCCTCGATATCCCAGTATTCAGGATCGAAATAGGCAAAGGCGAAACTTGCCGGATCGAGGAAGGGCATGCGGTCCACGGCCTCCTCCGGCGTGAGGCGCGTGAGGCCGGGCACCCGGGCGGCGAGCGCGTCGAACTGGCTTTCGAAGAGCGCGGCATCCTCTTCATGACCGATGACCAGCCCGCCGCGGGGTATGAGCAGCGGCACCGCGGCAAATCCTTCCGGCGGCTGATCGAAGAAGGGACGCGCGGCGCGGGCGAGTGCGGAGATCGTAGGCGGATTGTAGTTGAGCACGAACTCGGCCGCCGAGCGGGCGGTTGCGTGATAGCCCGGCTGATCCTCCGCCTCCAGCAAGGCGACCGAGAGTCCCCGGCCGAGGAAGTAGGCAAGGGACGCCCCCGCAATGCCTGCGCCGACGATTGCAACATCCACCCGGTCCATCCGATACCCCTCCCCGTTTTCCCGGCGAGGAGTAGGGCCGATGCGACCCGCTTTCAAATTGATACCCCCAAAGATGGCTATCAATAGGAATAATAGTCTTCGCTGTCCTCGATTTCCTCCGGGAGGAAGGGCGTATCGTCCATATGGGCGAGGAAGCGCTGCTCGGCCGCGTTCAGCATGGCTGTGGGATTGGTGATGCGGAAGACTTCGGTGACCGGCAGGTTGTCATAGGGCGGCAGTTGCCAGAGGCGACCGGCGCGCACCGCAGGGCCGGCGAGATGCACCGGCAGCATGCCGATGCCGATATTGGCGGCGATGAGGCGCAGGACCTCCTCCACATGGCTGGAGACGGCGCGGACCTCCTGCCCGAAGGAGCCGAGGGCGCGGACAGCGGTGACGGCGCTCATGTGGGGGCCGCCCAGCATATCGGCCGGAAAGGCCACATAGGGATCGCCCCGCAGGGCATCGAGGGTGATGCCCCGGATGCCGAAAAGCCGGTGGCCGCGCCCGCAATAGAGCGCATAGCGCTCCCGCTTGTAGGGCTGGCGGGCGAGCCCCTCCGGAATGACGCCGTCGGAGAGGCCGATCGTGGCGACATTGCGCTCGACGGCGGAGATCACATCCGTGGTGGTCTGGATGGTGACGCTGACGGTCACCTTCGGATGGGCGGCGAAGAAGGCCGACAGTTTCCGGTCCCAATGGGGGCTGTGGACATGGCTGACGGAAAAGATGCTGACATGGCCGGTCACGTCCTCGCCCGCCTGATCGAGCTGTTCCGGCAGGCGGACGACCGCGGCGAAAATATCCCGGCACTGCCTGTAGAGCCGGTCTCCCGCCTCGGTGAGGTCGAAGCGGCCGGGACGGCGGTCGATCAGGCGGTGGCCCACGGTTTCCTCCAGCCGCTTCAGCGCCATGCTGACGGCGGGCTGCTGCAGGAGAAGACGGCTCGCCGCCGCGGTAATCGAGCCCTCCTCCACCACCACGGCAAAGGTGCGCAGCAGATTCCAGTCCAGATTATGGGCGAAGCGCTCGAGGCGATGCCGGGCCATGAAACCAACTCCAAAGATATCAACGGAAACAATTCCGACTATCTTCACTATCTATTTCGCTTATGCGCTTTGGGCGCTAGAGTGTCCAGCATCCTGAGCTGCGCCATGCGGATGGCGGGGCTCGGTTCAGCGCTCCGGCAGGCCAAAACAACCGGCGCCGGATTTTTGATACTGACTTTCATTTGGGGAACACGGACCATGAAAAAGACACTCGCCGCCCTCGCCCTCGTTGCAGCAGGGTTCTTCACCACGCCTTCGATCGCGGCCGACAAGCTGGTGATCGGCACGGAGGGCGCTTATCCGCCCTTCAACAAGATCGAGGCCGATGGCACCATTACCGGCTTCGACGTGGAAATCGGCAAGGCGCTCTGCGCCAAGATGGGGGCCGAATGCACGGTCGTCGCGCAGGATTGGGATGGCATCATTCCCGGCCTTCTCGCCAAGAAATATGACATGATCATCGCCTCGATGTTCATCACCGAAGAGCGCAAGAAGCAGGTCTCCTTCACCAATCCCTACTATCTCGCCGCCATGACCCGCGTGGTGCCGAAGGACAGCCCGCTCACCGATTTCAGCCCGGAAGGCCTGAAGGGCAAGACGATCGGCGCGCAGTCCGGCACCACCCAGGCGGATTACATCACCGCGGTCTATCCCGACTCCGACATCAAGCTCTACCCGACCCAGGACGAGGTGAATCTCGACATGGTCAATGGCCGTCTCGACATGCAGGTGGGCGACATGCTGCCGCTGCTGGACTGGACGACCAAGAACAAGGACGGGGAATGCTGCAAGATCGTCGGCGATCCGATCACCGACAAGAAGTTCGTCGGTGAGGGCGTGGGCATTGCCGTCCGCCAGGAAGACAATGCGCTGCGCGAAAAGCTGAACAAGGCGCTCGACGAAATCCGCGCCGACGGCACCTACAAGAAGATCAACGACAAGTTCTTCCCGATCGACATTTACACGATGAAGTAAGATGGGGCGGGCGGGATACCCCGCCCGTTTCCTTTCGAGGGGTCGCGCCGCGCAAGCCCGGCCCCCTTGCCTTCCCGAACCGAACATGGCATCAGGCGCGTCCCTCGCGGGCAGCGCCTTTCTTTTTTGGCCGCGCCCTTTCCCACCACAGTTGCAACAAGGAGTGACGGGCATGGCTCGCGCATTGGGCTTTGATTTTGGCACGACGAATTCGGTGATTGCGGTGGCGGATCGCGGCAGCACCCGCTCCATGCCCTTCGTGAGCCCGGCAGGCGAGCAGGATGCGATGCGCACGGCGCTGTCCTTCCTGAAGCGGGCCGATACCAGCCTGCATGCGGAGGCCGGACAGGCGGCGATCCGCCAGTTCATCGACAATCCCGGCGACTGCCGCTTCCTGCAATCGATCAAGACCTTTGCCGCAAGCCCGCTCTTTCAGGCAACCCAGGTCTTTGCACGGCGCAAGACCTTCGAGGACCTGATGGAGACCTTTGCCGACCGGCTGCGCGCCTATGCGGGCGGGAACTGGCCGGCGCAGCCGGGCCGGCTCGTGGTCGGCCGGCCGGTCGCCTTTGCCGGGGCGAGCGCCGACGAGGCGCTGGCGCTTTCGCGCTACAACGAGGCGCTCTCCCGCCTCGGTTTCAGCGACATCCATTATGTCTACGAACCGGTCGCCGCCGCCTTCTTCTTCGCCCAGTCGCTCACCGCCGATGCCACGGTGCTGGTTGCCGATTTCGGCGGCGGCACCACGGACTATTCGCTGATCCGCTTCGAGCGGAAGGCAGGCCAGCTTTCGGCCACGCCCATCGGCCATTCCGGTGTGGGCATTGCGGGCGATCATTTCGATTTCCGCATCGTCGATCATGTGGTCTCGCCGGTCATCGGCAAGGGCACGACCTTTCGCAGCTTCGACAAGCGGCTGGAAATTCCGAGCGGCTACTACGCCAATTTCGGGCGCTGGAACCAGCTTTCGATCTTCAAGACGTCGCGGGAATTCCAGGAGCTGAAGAAGCTTGTGCGGGTGGCAGATGCGCCCGACATGCTGGAACTCTTCATCGATCTCGTCGACCATGACGAGGGATTTCCGCTCTATCAGGCGGTCTCGCGGCTGAAGATGGCGCTTTCGACCGAGGAAGAGGCGGAGTTTTCCTTCGCGCCGCTCGGCGCTGCCGGGAAGGCCATGGTGCGCCGGGCGGATTTCGAGCGCTGGATCGCCCCGGATCTCGCCCGGATCGAAACCGCGCTCGACGAGGTGCTGCAAAAGACCGACACGCCCGCGGGCGCCATCGACAAGGTGTTCCTCACCGGCGGCTCCTCCTTCGTGCCCGCCGTCCGGCGGATCTTCGAGCGCCGCTTCGACGGGCCGAAGATCGAAAGCGGCGGGGAACTCATCTCCATCGCCCATGGCCTGGCGCTGATCGGCGAGCTCGATGATGTGGAGGCCTGGACCGCGCGGGCATGATCGCTTGATATCGCCTGTCCCGGTCGGATAAGGTCGCCGCCATGATCGAGGTTGAAACGCTCCCGCCCGAGGCTCTGGCCGCGCTTCTGCATTTCTATGCGGATGCGGGGGTTGACGTGCTGCTCGAAGACGAGCCGCAGGATCGCTTCGCCGCCTTTGCCGCCGAGCGGCAGGCCCGCCCGCAGCGCCCGGCGGACAGCTCCGGAAACAGCCCCTCGCCCGCGCGGCCTTCCGGCAGAGGCGGCGAACAGCGGCCCGCTGCCGCACCTTCCGCCCAGCCCATGCCGCTCCCCGACCAGGAGGCGGTGGCCGAAGCCCGGCGGGTGGCGGCGGCGGCCGATAGCCTGGAGGCGCTCCGCGCCGCCATCGAAGGCTTTACCCATTGCGGGCTCAAGCGCGGCGCGCGATCGACCATTCTTGCATCGGGGGAATGCCATACGGGCATCATGGTGATCGGCGGCGTGCCGGGATCGGACGAGGACGCGGGCGGATCGGCCTTTGCCGGACGCTCAGGCGCGCTCTTCGACCGGATGCTCGCCGCCATCGGGCTTCAGCGGGACCAGGTGGCGGCGCTGGCCGCCCTGCCCTGGCGGCCGCCGGGGAACCGCCAGCCCACCCAGGCGGAAATGGATATCTGCCGCCCCTTCGTGGAGCGCCAGATCGCACTCTGCAAACCCAAGATCGTGCTGGTGCTCGGCAATTTCGCCGCCCGCTACCTCATCGATCCGGCCGCGTCGCTCCATCTTCTGCGCGGCGAATGGCGGGAAATGGGGGTTGAAGGCACGGTCATTCCCGCCATGCCAAGCCTGCATCCGGAAGATCTGCTCCGGGCGCCCGCCTCCAAGCGGCTCGCCTGGCAGGACCTGCTGGCCTTCCGGCAGAAGCTCACCGAGCTTGGCCTCGGCTGACGGGGCACCACCCCACCCGCCTTACTCGAAAATGGCATTTTTGGGATTATTCCATGCGTCTGGCGCATGGCTGTTCCCCGCCCGGCCGCCTGTGTCAATTCACGGCCATGTCGTATTCTGTGTTTAGGGGGAGGTCGACCGCAGGGTTTCCGCGCAGTGACGGGCGGAAATCCGATTTCAAACCGGACCTGACAGAAGGCCGACCCGCCATGAGCAACCGTAGCGACCGCGTTCACTCCGCTTTTGAAAGCCTCCGGGCTGCGATCCGCATCAAGCGCAATTGCGTCGTGGGCCGCCCTGCCTGCTTCGCGACCAACGAGCAGCTGAGCGCGCTCGGGATGATGTATCCCGGCAGCCGCGCCGCCCGCCGCCATGACGGGCCATTCGATCTGCGCTGAGCCGTTTCAGGCCCTGTTCAGGCAGGTCTGGAAGGCATGATCCAGATGGGAAAGCTTGACTGACTGCCAGCGGGTATAATCCTGCAGGAAGGCGGAGCTGACCCAGAGATCCGCCTTGCGGCGCTGGCCGCTCCAGCCGATGACGCCCGCTTCCGCCGCCTTGCGGAACAGCCGCTGCAGATGGGTGTGGGACATCAGATATTCATCAGCCATGGAGCGGATATTCACCTGGCCCACGGCATGGCGACCCTCCTCGCAGGAACCGTTGCGGGTGGCGCGGGTGACGACCTCGTCCATGACCAGCGCGCCCCCTTCCGTCCACTGGAAGAGACCCACATGGCCGGGCGGATCGAGCCAGAGCGGATCGGCAAGGCAGGCCCGCGCCATCAGCGGCTGCGCCCGTTCGAAGAGCGTCGGATCGGCGCGATGGGCCGCCTCGCGCCTTCCGCCATCGAGAAGATCGAGCACCGAGAGATTGACCTCGAACCAGCGGCGCATGGCGCGCTCGGCAATGTCGGTCACCTCCACGCGGCGGCGGCGCATGCGGCCGGAAGCCGGGGCCGGCACATCCTGCACGAAGCGGTAATGGCGCATTTCTTCCATGAAGTTCAGCACGGTGTTGCGGCTGGCCGCTGCCGTGGCCGTGACGATGTCGCGAAGCCGGCCAACCGTGAGGCCGGAATTGCGCTCTTCCGGGCGATATTCGAGATGCAGGGCCATGGCGGCCTGGGCCATCAGCCAGCGCTGGTGGGAGGCAAGCGTGCGCCCGAGGCGGGGATTGTCGCCGAAAACACCACGGAGCCCCATTGCCAGCGCGGCCAGCGCCGGCAGGATTGCGGGATGCGCAGCAATCTCCGCGGGCGTCAGGGCGCGCGAAGCGATCTCGACCGCCGCATGCTCCTCGGAGGTCGGCGTATGCATCTCGAAGGCCAGATTCTGCATCGTTGACTCGGATACCCGGGAACCCGACGCTCGACTGCTCGCCTGTTCCGCCCCGGACAGCCTTTCATTCCGTCCGCTGGGGGAAGTTGCCCGTATTATGTTGGAAAATCAAGAAGAGGACTAACATTCGGTTAATGTAACAAATTTTATCAAAATGCCGAACAGTCCGGGAAAATGACTGTCGCAAACGGGGCCGCCCCTTTGCTGCCGCATTCGCCATGATGAAGCGGGGGCTCACGATGCGCCGCCTTTCACCGACAGGACAATCTCCATGCTCCGCAGCCTGCTTTCCATTGCCAGCCTGATGTCATCGACCCTGTTGATGATGGTGGGCTTTGGCCTGATGAATTACATGCTGCCGGTCCGGTCGCTGAACGAGGGCTGGTCGACCATCGCGATCTCCTTCATTGCCACGGGCTATACGTTCGGCTTCACGCTGTCCTGCATCGTCACGCCCTTTTTCGTGCGCCGTGTGGGGCATGTACGGGTGTTCGGGGCGCTGATCACGCTGCTCACCGTCGGCATTCTGCTCTGCGCGCTGATGGTGGAGTGGCGGGCCTGGTTCTTCTTCCGCATGGTCTCGGGTTTTGCCATTGCGGGCGCCTATCTCATCATCGAAAGCTGGCTGAACGAGCGGGTGACAAACGAGAACCGCGGCACGCTCTTTTCCGTCTACATGATCACCTGCCTGGTCGGCTCCATCGGCGGGCAATATCTCGTGCCGCTCGGCGATATCGGCAAGCCGGATCTCTTCATTCTCTGCGGCATCATCTTCTCGCTGGCGCTTCTGCCGACGGCGCTTTCCACGGCGGAAACGCCGGCCCCCATCGCCAAGGCGAGCTTCAACCTGACGCGGCTTCTGCGCCGCTCGCCGATTGCCTTCTGGGGCTCGCTGCTTTCGGGCGCGCTTTCCGGCACCTGGGGCAGCCTCGGCGGCGTCTACACGCAGAAATCCGGGCTTTCGACGGCGGAGGGGGCCACGCTGCTGGCCGCCGCACTGGCGGGCGGCGCCTTCTCGCAAATGCCCATCGGCCGGCTCTCGGACCGCATCGACCGGCGCTACGTGATGATCGGCTGCGGCATTACGGGCGTGCTGGCCTGCGCCGCCATGGGCATTGCCGGCGGCTTCAGCATCTGGCTTCTCTATGCGGGCGCCTTCCTGGTCGGCACGGTGCTCTACCCCGTCTATGCGCTCAATGTCGCCCATGCCAATGACCGGGCGGAGCCTGAGGAATATGTGATGATCTCCTCCGGCATCATGATCCTCTATGGCCTCGGCACGGTTTCCGGTCCGCTGATGGGGGGCACGGCGATGGAATATTTCGGGCCGAACGGGCTCCTGTGGTTCCTCGGCCTCGCCTTTGCGCTTTACGCCGCCTATGCCTGGTGGCGCATGCAGCGCCGCCTGACCGACACGCGCGATGCGGCCACGGATTTCCACGCCATGCCGCTGCCGATGCAGGGCACCGAAGGGGTTTCGCCGCTTTCCGAAGGCTGAGCGGACCTCAGCGCAAGGGCGCTTCGGCGGAGAGAACCGCACGCTGGAGCTTCCGCTCCCGGTGGATGATGTAGATGCCGGCGGAAATGGTGATGGCCGTGCCGAACAGCATGCTCGGCGCCGGCACTTCCGAGAAGAGCAGCCAGGACACGGGTATGCCGAACAGGATCGAGGAATATTCGAAGGGCGCGATGGTGGAGACTTCCGCATGGCGGTAGCTCTCGGTCAGCACGATCTGCGCGACGCCGCCGGCAAAACCGGCGAGTACGAGCAGAACCGTCTGGTGAAGCGATAGCCAGGTCCAGCCGAAAGGCAGCGTGACAAGCGCCAGAACCGCCGAGGTGATCGAGAAATAGAGCACGATGGTGGGTGTCTTCTCGGTCCGAACGAGGATGCGGATCTGCACCATGGCAAGCGCTGCACCCGCAGCACCCGCCAGCACCACCAGCGCGCCGACCGCCTCCTGCGAGCCGAAGCCTTCCGAGCCGAAAAGGGTGAGCTTCGGCCAGGAAATGATCAGCACGCCCAGCAGCCCCACGGCCACCGCCGTCCAGCGATAGATGCGAACCGGTTCGCCAAGCAGCGCCCAGCCGCAGAAAACCGAGAAAAGCGGCATGGCATAATTCAGCGCGATCCATTCCGGCAGCGGCAGGACCGCCAGGCTGTAGAAGCCGCAGCCCATGGAGAGCACCCCGATAAACCCGCGCTTGAAATGGCCGAAGGGGCTTGCCGTGACGAAGGCGGACCGCAGCTGCCCGCGCCACAGGAGGTAGCCCATGATCGGCACCAGCGCGAAGGCCGAGCGATAGAACACGACCTGCCCGGGATTGAGGCCGGTTCCCGCAAGCTTGATCAGCGTCTGCATGCACAGGAAGATACCGACGGAGACAAGCTTGAGGGCAATGCCCCGCATGGGGCCGGTGGGAAGAGCGGGCATGGTGGCTTTCAGGGAGACGGAAGAAAAAGATCGGCGAAGCAGCACTGCCTGCCCGTATGCATCCTAGCGGAGCAAGTCCCCGATTTTCATGAAAAATACTGATGCCAAGGCCAATAGATATGATCTTTTTTCGCAAAAGGGCGAAGGGCGCTTGCGACCTCCGGTGGTTGACGGAAATATTGCGTCAATTTTAGTAATAATTCAGAATTATCTGTCAGCCTTTCCGGCCAAGGACTGGCAAAGACATTCCCGAGGGGTTTCCGAGGCGCGCCAGAATGACCAGAGAAGAGCAGACATCCGAACCGGGAACGACCATGCGCAAAGAAACCGGCCAGGCTATCCACCTGGCAGACTACCGCCCCACTTCCTTCGTGCTGGAGCGGGTGGACCTGACCTTCGAGCTTGACCCCACGGAAACCAAGGTCGAATCCCGGCTGATCTTCCACCGGCGCGAGGCTGCCGATCCGAAGGCGCCGCTGATCCTCGACGGCGACGAGCTCAGCCTCTACAGCCTGCTTCTCGACCAGTCGGAACTGCCTGCAGACCGCTACACGGTTTCGCCCGAGCGGCTGGAAATCCGCGACCTGCCGGCCGAAACGCCCTTCGAGATCACCGTCACCACCTTCATCAATCCGTCTGCGAACACGCAGCTGATGGGTCTTTACCGGTCGAACGGCATCTACTGCACGCAGTGCGAGGCGGAAGGCTTCCGCCGCATCACCTATTTCCCCGACCGGCCGGATGTGCTGGCGCCCTATACGGTCAACATCATTGCCGACAAGGCGGCCAATCCGCTGCTTCTGTCGAACGGCAATTTCCTCGGCGGCGCGGGTTTCGGCCCGGACAAGCACTTTGCCGCCTGGTTCGATCCCCATCCGAAGCCGAGCTATCTCTTCGCGCTGGTCGCCGGCGATCTCGGCGTGGTGGAGGACAGCTTCACCACCATGAGCGGCCGCGAAGTGGCGCTGAAGATCTATGTGGAGCACGGCAAGGAGCCGCGCGCCTCCTATGCCATGGATGCGCTGAAGCGTTCCATGCGATGGGACGAGGAGGTGTTCGGCCGCGAGTATGATCTCGACATCTTCATGATCGTCGCCGTCTCCGACTTCAACATGGGGGCCATGGAGAACAAGGGCCTCAACATCTTCAACGACAAATATGTGCTTGCCGATCCCGAGACCGCGACCGATGCGGACTATGCGAATATCGAGGCGATCATCGCGCATGAATATTTCCACAACTGGACCGGCAACCGCATCACCTGCCGCGA
>CAMFIF010000003.1 GCA_945952415.1 uncultured Rhizobium sp.
AGCTTTTCGGCCAGTTCTTCCGGGGTCGGCTCGCGGCCGATCTCGTGCAGCATCTGGCGCGACGTGCGCACGATCTTGTTGATCGTCTCGATCATGTGCACCGGAATGCGGATCGTGCGGGCCTGGTCGGCGATCGAACGGGTGATCGCCTGCCGGATCCACCAGGTCGCATAGGTGGAGAACTTGTAGCCGCGGCGATACTCGAACTTGTCCACCGCCTTCATCAGGCCGATATTGCCTTCCTGGATGAGATCAAGGAACTGCAGGCCGCGATTGGTGTATTTCTTGGCGATCGAGATCACGAGGCGAAGGTTGGCTTCCACCATTTCCTTCTTGGCGATGCGGGCTTCGCGCTCGCCCTTCTGCACCATCGAGACGATGCGGCGGAATTCCGCGATGGAAATGCCGGTTTCGGTCGCCAGATTCTGGATTTCCTGACGGATCTCCCGGATCATGTTGTTTTCGGACTTGGCGAATTCCTTCCAGCCGCGGGCGGCCAGATTGGCAATGGATTTCATCCAGTTCGGATCGAGTTCGGCACCCTGATACTGTTCGAGGAAGCTGTCGCGCTTCACGCCATAGCTTTCGGCAAGGCGCAGCAGGCGGCCTTCATTCTGCATCAGGCGCTTGGAAATGTCGTAGAGCTGCTCGACCAGGCTGTCGATGCGGTTCTGGTTGAGCGATAGCGACTTCACCGCCGTGATCAGCTGGTCCTTCAGTTCCTTGAGGCGGCGCTCCTGCGTGGAGGACAGCGCGCCGGTGGCGGCAAGACGCGCCTCCACCTGCTGGTCCTGCAGCTTGCGCAGCTTCTTGTAGGTCTCGGCAATCACGTCCAGCGTTTCCATGACCTGCGGACGCAGCTCGGCTTCCATCGCGGCGAGCGAGAGGTTGGACTCGTCGTCATCCTCCTCCTCTTCCTCGACGGGGAGGCCCTCGCCGCCCACATTGGTAATATCGTCCTCGCTGACGGACCGGCTGCGCTTGGCCTTTTCCTTCTCCTCGGCAGCCTTGCGGTCGGCCTCGATCTTTTCCGGGCTCTGGAACTGCGGGGCAGCCTTGGCTTCCGGACCGGAATAGGTGGTTTCGAGATCGATGATCTCGCGCAGCAGCGTCGTGCCTTCGTTCAGTTCGTCGCGCCAGATGATCAGCGCCTGGAAGGTCAGCGGGCTTTCGCAAAGACCCGAAATCATGGTTTCGCGGCCGGCCTCGATGCGCTTGGCAATGGCGATTTCGCCCTCGCGCGACAGAAGCTCCACGGAACCCATTTCGCGCAGGTACATGCGCACTGGATCGTCCGTGCGGTCCGCGGGCTCCTTGCGTTTGGTCGTGGCGAGCGCGGAACCGGTGGAGGGCGCGATATCGCCACCATCCGATTCCCCTTCCGCATCGTCGTCGCTGTCGTCGGCGACGGCGTTCTCGTCGACCTCGTCATCCTCGACGACATTGATGCCCATGTCCGAAAGCATGGCCATGGTGTCCTCGATCTGCTCGGAGGTCACCTCTTCCGAGGGCAGCACCGAGTTCAGCTCGTCCATGGTCACATAGCCGCGCTTCTTCGCGGCCTTGATCATTTTCTTGACCGCGTCGTCGGAAAGGTCGAGAAGCGGTCCGTCCGTCGCGCCATCGCGTTCGACTTCAGCTTCTTCGTTTTCTTTGACTTTGGTTGCCATATTCCGTTGCTTTCCCTGACGCCTTGAACCTCAATCGCGAAGGTCCTCTCCGGACCCGGCCATCCCGTAGGACGGTCCGTCCGCGAATCACCATCCACCACCTAAAAGGAGGACCTTTAATCGACGATTAACCACGCGCCCGCCACCACAGGGCGGGCAAGAATACGAATCCGTTTCCCCGGTCATAAGTCCTCGACGAGCCAGGCCAGTTCCACCAATTCTGATTGCCATGGTGATTCCCAGAAAATTCGGCTCCGTCAAGCGTTTCCAGCATCAATTTGCCGGATTCCGATAAAAACAGGCTAAAAGCCCCAGAAATGGGGCATTCAGAAGAGCCAGCCGGGCTTTTCTTCGATCCTTATTTAGGAGTTGGGCGTCAGAAAACAAGGGGCGTTTTTTCGCGTCCGGTAAAGGCGCCGGAAAAGCGGGGTGAAGGGGCTTCCGGGGGATGAGAAAGCCCCATGTGCCCCTCCACCCCGGGGCTTCACGCGCGGCTCGGCAGCAGCGCCACATAGTCCTGGAACACGCAGTCCGCCGCCTGGCGGATCGGCAGGAGATCGACCCCCGTCAGCGTCTTGCGCAGGCCCTTGATCTCGTAGCCGAGTGCGGAAAGCTGCGCACCGATCGCGCCGGTCGGCGCCGCCTTGTCCGTATAATCCTCGAACATGATGAGCCGGGGGCGGAAGCGGGCAATCGCGCCGTTCAGCGCCCGCAGGACCGGCTCCTCATGGCCCTCCACATCGATCTTGATGATATCCACCTTGGCGATGCCATAGGTTTCGATGAGGCGATCCGGGGTCCAGGTCTCGACCGTCACGTCGCCCTTGCCCGTCGTGGTGATGCGGCTTGCCCCGCGATTGACCTCGTCGATGGAGAAGGAAGCCTCGCCATTCCGGTCGGAAAGGGCAACCGGCGCCACCTGGGCCCGATCCTTGAAAGGTTCCAGGTTGGCGCGAAGAAAATCCACCACCCCCGGCTGCGGATCGACCGCCAGAACCCGCGATCGCGGGATGCGGTGCAGGAAGGAGGCACTCATGTAACCGATATTGGCCCCGATATCGAGCAGCGTATCGCCCGGGCGGGCATGGGAGAGCATGACATTGACGATCGAACGGTCGAATTCGCCCGTAAGGTAGAGATAACGCCCGACATGCTCGTTGGGCATGATCCGCATGGGAAACCCGTCCCGCGTGGTCACCGTGGTTTCCGAATCCCTGAAGCGGAGATGCTCGAAAAAGCGCTTCACCAGCATGCCCGTCCCGTTCGGGAACGGCCATGAACGCAACATCACCTGCGCAAGGATATGCTCGGAATTCATGCTTCTGTCCTGTTTCTGATGATATCTCAGAACAGGTATACACTATAACTTAAAATTGCATAAAGCGGTTGCAGGCGGAAAATCAAGTTGTGGTTAAGCGCGGCCAATAAGAGAGCCCGCCGCCGCCGGGTTCGGTATCCAGTCGGTGGCGTGAAAGGTGCGGAAGCGGGCTTGGCACCCCTGCTCCGCCCCCGCAGGGCTTGGAGGGAAGTCAGCGAAAGCGCTTGCGCAGGAAGGTCTGGCCATTCTCTTGCGACGTGCCCTCCAGCCTTCCGAACGGCTCATAGCCTAGCGCTTCATAAAAGCCCCGCGCCTGGAAATCGAAGGTGTTCAGCCAGACGCCGATCCGACCGCGCTTGACTGCAATCGATTCCGCCTTCGCCATCAGGCGCCGGCCGAGCCCAAGACCGCGACAGGCCTCGGGCACAACGAGATACTTCACGAAAACCCAGGCAAAATCGTCCTCCGCCCAGAGGCCGCCGATGATCTTTCCATCCGCGGGGTCGCGCAGCAGCACGGCAATGTCGTCGAGATCGACAATGGCCGAGCGCCGGCGATTATCCTCGTTTAGCAGCGCGAGGATGCAATCATGATCCTCCTGCCGCGGCTGGCCATCCACGGCCTCGATCTGCGGGAGGATCACTTCTGCCAGTCCATCACCACCTTGCCGGAATTCCCGGAACGCATCGCTTCGAAGCCGTCGCGGAACTCGTCGATGGAAATGCGGTGGGTGATCAGCGGCGACAGGTCGAGCCCGCCCTGCACGAAGGCGATCATCTTGTACCAGGTCTCGAACATCTCGCGGCCATAGATGCCCTTCAGATGGAGCATCTTGAAGATCACCTTGTTCCAGTCGATGCCGAAGCCCTCCGGCGCGATGCCGAGGATGGCGATCTTGCCGCCATTGTTCATGGTGTCGATCATCGAGCGGAAGGCGGGCGGCGCGCCGGACATTTCGAGCCCCACATCGAAGCCCTCCTTCATGCCGATCTCGCCCATCACCTCCTCGAGCTTCTGAGAGGAGGCATCGACCACGTGGTCGATACCGCATTTGCGGGCAAGTTCCAGGCGGACGGGATTGATGTCCGTGATGACGACCTTGCGGGCACCGGCCCGCTTCGCCACCATTGCCCCCATGATGCCGATCGGCCCGGCGCCGGTGACGAGCACGTCCTCGCCCACGCAATCGAAGGAGAGCGCCGTGTGCACGGCATTGCCGAAGGGATCGAAGATCGCCGCGATCTCGTCCGGCACGTCTTCCGGGATGGGTACGACATTGTTTTCCGGAATGCAGACGAATTCCCCGAAGGAGCCGGGACGGTTGACCCCCACCCCTTGCGTGTTGCGGCAGAGATGGCCGCGGCCCGCCCGGCAGTTGCGGCACTTGCCGCAGACGATGTGCCCCTCGCCGGACACCCGCTCGCCCACATGATATTTGGTGACGGCGGAACCGATCTCCGCAATCTCGCCGACGAATTCGTGGCCGACGACCATGGGCACCGGAATGGTCTTCTGGGCCCACTGGTCCCAGTTCCAGATATGCACGTCCGTGCCGCAGATCGCCGATTTCTTAACCCGGATGAGCACGTCATTCGGCCCGACCTCGGGCACGGGCACATGCTCCATCCACAGCCCCACCTCGGGCTTTGCCTTCACCAGTGCGCGCATCATGTTGGTCATGCGATGGATCCTTCTTGAAATTCCTACAGGGCGGGTCGTGCGTGCTGCCCTCTCATCCGGCTGTCGCCACCTTCTCCCCGCCAGGGAGAAGAAATGGTCCGCAACCGCCTGCCCCGCGCCTCCTCTCTCCCAGCGGGGAGAGGAGGCGCGGGGGGTGAGGGGGCCTCCGCACCCCGTTCAAATAACACCCAGCTCCCGGCCGACCTCGGCAAACACGGAAATCGCCTTTTCCACGTCGGCGCGGCTGTGGGCGGCCGACATCTGGGTGCGGATGCGCGCCTGGCCGCGCGGCACCACGGGAAAGAAGAAGCCGACCACATAGACGCCCTTTTCCAGCATCCGCGCGGCAAAGTCCTGTGCGAGCTTCGCATCGCCCAGCATCACGGGAATGATGGGATGTCCCTCACCTGCCAGCGTGAAGCCGAGCTTCGTCATCTCGCTGCGGAACAGCTCGGCATTGGCCTGCAGCCGCTGGCGCAGCGCATCGCCATTGCCGATGATGTCAAAGACCTTGAGCGAGGCGGCAGCGATGACCGGCGCCAGGGTATTGGAGAAGAGATAGGGGCGCGAGCGCTGGCGCAGCCAGTCTATCACTTCCGCCTTGCCCGACGTGTAGCCGCCCGAAGCGCCGCCAAGCGCCTTGCCGAGCGTGCCGGTGATGATGTCCACCCGGCCTTCCACGCCGCAATATTCCGCCGAACCGCGCCCGTGCTTGCCGACGAAACCCACCGCATGGCTGTCATCCACCATGACCATGGCGCCATATTTCTCCGCCAGATCGCACACGCCCTTGAGATTGGCGATGATGCCATCCATGGAGAAGACGCCATCGGTGGCAATCAGCTTGAACCGGCTGCTTTCCGCCTTTTTCAGCTCTTCCTCCAGCGCCGCCATGTCGTTGTTGGCATAGCGGAAACGCTTTGCCTTGGAGAGACGCACGCCATCGATGATGGAGGCATGGTTGAGCGCATCGGAAATGATCGCATCCTCCTCGCCGAGCAGCGTCTCGAAGAGACCGCCATTCGCATCGAAGCAGGAGGAATAGAGAATCGTATCCTCAAGCCCGAGGAAGCGCGAAATCCGCGCCTCGAGCTGCTTGTGCTCCTCCTGCGTGCCGCAGATGAAGCGCACCGATGCCATGCCATAACCGTAGCGGTCGAGCGCCTTCTTGGCGGCCTCCGCAACCTCCTCGTTGTCGGCCAGACCGAGATAATTGTTGGCGCAAAAATTCAGGACATCGCGTCCATCCGCGGTGTGGATCGCGCCGGCCTGCTTGGAAGTGATCACGCGCTCGTTCTTGTAGAGGCCGTTTTCTTTCAAACCGGCCAGTTCGCTGCGCAAATGGGTCAAAAAGGCTTGCGTCATCTCAAAAAGCTCCGTTCACGCCGTCCCTTGTCACGAAATTCCTCTGGAATCCGGTGGAATTTGCCGCGAACCCTAGCACGAATGCCCGCCACCGATACAAGCCAGCGCGGCGAAGCGCACGGCAAAAATGTCGTTTTCAGCAAGATTTTCCGATCGCTTGCGACAGTTTACGGCCTACCCTATTGGAGATTGCATTTTCTAATTCAATAGATAAGAATGTCTAGATATAAAGGAGGAAGGAATGCTTCAGGGATTGATGATGGACCGTCCGCTGCTTGTCAGCGGCATTCTCGAACATGCCGCGCGCGCCTATCCGCAAAGCACGGTCGTCTCGGCCAATGCAGCGGGCGAGCGGAGCCGCTACAGCTTTGCCGAGATCTACCGCCGGGCGCATCGGCTCGCGCATGCCCTCGTGAAACTCGGCGTCAAGCCCGGCGACCGGGTGGCGACGCTCGCCTTCAACAGCAACCGGCATCTGGAACTCTATTACGCGACCGCCGGGATCGGGGCCGTCTGCCATACAATAAATCCGCGTCTCTTTGCCGAGCAGATAGGCTGGATCGCAAACCATGCGGGGGACAGTCTCCTGTTTTTCGATACGGTGCTGACACCGCAGGTCGCCGGCCTCGTCTCCGCGATGCCGAAGGGCATTCGCTATGTGGCCCTTGCCGATGGGCCTATGCCGGCGGACGCCCCGGCGGGCACCCTCGATTACGAGACCCTTCTCGCGGCAGAGGAAGACAGCGGGCTCTACGACTGGCCGGAGTTTTCCGAAAACACGGCCTGCGCGCTCTGCTACACATCAGGCACCACGGGCAACCCGAAAGGCGTTCTCTACAGCCACCGCTCGCAGATCCTGCATGCCTTTTCCGAGATAATGGCCTTCTACAAAATGTTCGGACAGGACAAATGTGTGCTGGCGGTGGTGCCGCTCTTCCATGTCAATGCCTGGGGCCTTCCCTATTCCTGCTTCCTCACCGGAACGTCCATGGTGTTGCCGGGTCCGAAACTGGACGGTGTTTCGGTCTTCAACCTGATGGACGAGGAAGGCGTTACGACCAATTTCGGAGTCCCGACAGTCTGGGGCATGATCATGGAAGAGGTGCGCAGGAAGGGTCGCAAACCGCAGACGCTGGAATATGGACTGATTGGCGGAGCGGCGCTGACGGCACCGCTTCTGAAGGCGATGGAGGAATTCGGCATCCGCGCCGCCCATGGCTGGGGTATGACGGAGACGAGCCCGGTCTCGACAACCACGACCGCCGACATCATCAATGGCCCCGCCAACGCCAATCCGCGCAAGCTCCGCCAGGGCGTGCCTACCTGGACAACGGAGCTGAAACTCGTTGATGAAAACGGCCATCGGCTGCCGCATGATGGCGTGTCGCGCGGGGATCTGCTGATCCGCTGCCCGTTTGTGACCGCAGGATATTATAATGATCCGACGGCAACGGCGGTCGCCTTCGACGAGGAAGGTTGGTTCCGCACAGGCGATGTCTCGGTGATCCATCCGACCGGCGAGATGGAAATCGTCGACCGCTCGAAAGACCTGATCAAATCCGGCGGCGAGTGGATTTCCTCGCTGGAACTCGAATCGGCAGCGCTCTGCTGCCCCGGCGTGGCGGCGGCAGCGGCCATAGCCGTCACGCATCCCAAATGGTCGGAACGCCCCCTCCTGTGCATTGTCAGGGGCGAAGGCGCGGAGGTGAGCGCCGAGACCATTCGCAGCCATATTGCCACCCGCATGGCCAAATGGCAGGTGCCGGAGGATGTGGTCTTCATCGATGCCTTGCCGATGACCGCCACCGGCAAGATCTCGAAGATGACCCTGCGCGACCGCTTCCGCGACTTTTATGCTGGCACCGAATAGGGGTGCGAAAGCCTAGTGGCCGCCGCTGTTGGTGGCGGCCCCCTTCACCCGGCCGGAGAGGATGCCGAAACCATCGATGATCGCATCCTGATTTTCGAGCCGCAGCCCTTCGAGATGCACCTCGTGGAGCGCATTCATCAGGCGCTCCACTCTTTCTGCGTCCTCGGCCTCGGTCGCCTCGGCAATTTCCCGCTCCAGCTCGATCTTGTGCCAGCGTAGTGCCTTGGTGCGCTTGTGGAGCGCCATGGCCTGATTATAGCCTTCGCGCGCATCTTCCGGCGCCGCCTCGGCCGTGGCCGTCCACAGGCGGGCGTTGCGGATCTGCTGGTCGAGCCCGCGGATCAGCGGGCCGAAGCCGTGCCCCTCCAGCTTTTCGATCAGGTAATCGCGCGACAGATGATGCCCCGCATGGGCCGCCTCGCCAACCAGCGCCGACCAGAGGCGCTCGAGATCTCGGTGGCTGAAATCGATATGGGCGATATCGTCGTAATCTTCCCGAAGAAGCTGGGGGTGATTGATGACGGTGAGTGCCAGCACCGCTTCGCGCAGCTTCGGCTGGTCGCCATGTCCGCGCACCAGGCCTGAGCTCGTGAGCCGGTCGGAAACCACACCGGTTCCTGCCGCCTGCGGCCCGAGCGCCGGCTGGCCCGGCCCACCGCGGCCCGCATTTCGGCCTCCGCCGCCGCGCCCGCCCCGCATCGGCGCCCGTCCCGTTGACGAGGCCTGGAAGAAGGCGTTCAGCCGGTCGCGAATATTCTGCTGGTAGTGGCGCCGCACATTTTCGTCGGCAATCACAGCCACGATCTGCTTCAGCCGGGCCTCGAGTTCGGCACGCTTCTCCGGCGTATCGAACTGGGCACCCGCCGTCTCTCGGGTCCAGAGCATGTCCGCAAGCGGCCGGGACTGGTCGAGCACCCGGTCGAAAGGCTCCCGCCCGTCATGCCGCACGAGATCGTCGGGATCCTTGCCATCGGGCAGCAGGGCAAAGCGAACAGACCGGCCGGGCTTCAGATGTGGAAGGGCAAGATCGACAGCGCGGTTGGCGGCACGCATGCCGGCCCCGTCCCCGTCGAAGCAGAGCACGGGCTGGCTCGTCATTTTCCACAGGAGCTCCAGCTGGTTTTCCGTAAGCGCCGTGCCGAGCGGGGCAACCGCATTCTGTACACCGGCCTGATGGAGCGCGATCACATCCATATAGCCTTCGACGGCGATGATCGTTCCTGCCCCATCGGCACCCTGCGCCGCACGCCGCGCCCGGGCAAAATTGTAAAGCACATTGCCCTTGTGGAAGAGCTCGGTCTCGTTGGAGTTCAGATACTTGGCCGGCGCATCCTTCGCCATGGCACGCCCACCGAAGGCAATCACCTTTTCCCGGGCAGAGAGAATGGGGAACATGATCCGGTCGCGGAACCGGTCATAGGAAACCGCAATTCCTTCCCCATGAACGACAAGACCGCAGGCCTCGATCTGCTCCCGCGGAATACCCTTCCCGGCCAGGAACTCCTTCAGCGCATTGCGACTGTCCGGCGCATAGCCGAGCCGGAAGGTCTCGATTGTGCGGCCGGTTAGGCCGCGCTCGCGAAGATAGGCCCGGGCGCGGGCCCCCTGCGCGGTCTGCAGCTGATCCTCGAAGAAGCGCGTCGCGAGCTCCATGACGTCGAGAAGGGATGTGCGCTCCTTCTCACGGCGCTCCGCTTGCGGGTCCGGTTGCGGCAGGGCAACACCCGCAAGATCGGCAATCTGCTGCACCGCCTCGGGAAAGCTCAGCCCCTCGAGATCCGTCAGGAACCGGAAGTGATCGCCCGAAACCCCGCAACCGAAGCAATGGTAACGACCCTTGCGGTCCTCGCAGTGGAAGCTCGGCGACTTCTCCCCATGGAAAGGGCAGCAGGCCCAGTAATCCCCGCGCGACGCATTGGTCTTCTTCCGGTCCCAGGTCACGCGCTTGCCGATCACGTCCGATATGGGAACGCGGTCTCGGATCTCGTCCAGGAATGTGTTGGAAAAACGCATGGGCACCTCGGGTCAAGGGCCCACCATATAGGAAGGAACGGACCAATGCGCCAGAAAAGCGTCATGGCCTGTACCCGCTATTCACACCGGCCAATTCATATTAGTTTTTCGTTTATTTTAGAGTCGCTTGACATTGCGACGCTTGTATATACACTTGTATGGACGACAAGATGATAATTGACGATCCCGAATTCGCTGGCGTCGAGTGGGATGAGGCAAAGCGCCTCAAGAACCTTGAGAAGCACGGCATCGACTTTTTGCGCGCGTTCCGATTGCTAGCTGGACAGTTCGTAGTGTTTGCGTCGGAGCGTCATGGCGAAACGCGATTCCGTGCCGTATGCCGGGAAGGCCTGTCTTACATCACCATTGTCTATGTGATGCGGGGTAATGTTTGTCGCATCATTTCAGCGAGAAGGGCGCATCGCAGTGAGCGAAGAAAATATCAAGCGATACACGATCGAGGAAATCGATGAAATGATCGCTCGCGGCGAGGACAAGACCGACTGGGGGCGCGTCGAAGCCATGACCGACGAAGACATCGAAGCGGCGATCAAGGACGATCCGGACTGGGAAGAGTGGAAGGACATCGACTGGTCGAAGGCGGTCTGGGTGGTGCCGCGGGTAAAGCGCGCCATCTCCATCCGGCTCGACAGCGACATCATCGAATTCTTCAAGAAGGAAGGACCCGGCTACCAGAGCAGGATGAACGAGGTTCTCCGCATATACATGGAGCATAGCCAGAAGAAGGCGGCCGAATAGCCGCCTTCCGCCCGGCATCTCAGCCGAGCATGGCCTTCACGATGCCGGACACCTTGCCGAAATCCATCTGGCCGGCATAGGCCGCGCGAAGCGCTGCAATTACCTTGCCCATGTCCTTGATACCCGAGGCGCCGGTTTCGGCAATGGTCTTTTCGATCGCGGCCCGGGTCTCCTCTTCGGAGAGCTGCTTGGGCATGAAGGAAGCGATGGCAGCGATTTCCTGGCGCTCCTTTTCAGCCAGCTCCGGCCGCGCATTCTGTTCGTAGATCTTCGCCGATTCCTCGCGCTGCTTGATGAGCTTGGCCATCAGCTGCAGGATCTCGCCATCGGCAAGCGGTTCCTTGCCGGCGGTGCGCTGGGCAATATCCTGATCCTTGATGGCGGACTGGATGAGGCGGATGGTCGAAAGCCTGAGCGAATCCTTGGCCTTCATGGCCTCCTTCAGGGCAGCGGTCAGTTCGTCTCGCATGGCATGCTCCTTCTGCACCAGAACGGGTGCCGAATATGTGGGTTTCTTCACGTGCCCCTTACATAGGCGGGGTTGGGCCCGGCCGCAAGCGCGGGCGTTCGAGGTCGGGAACACCGCCTGCCGCCAAAATAACCGGCCGGAAAACCGCATAAATGCGGCCTCGGTGATTGACCCCCGGTCTTGTTGTGACTATCTACCGTCACCTGCACGAAAATCGGCATCAGGCGCATCACCCGCGGAGCTTCCGCGCGCCCCGACACGCGCATTTTCCTGCGACCACACCGAAAAGGGCTGACTTTGCCGTTTCCTCCCGGACGGCGCAAAGCGGCCGGAAAGGGACGAAATGACCGCGACAGCCCCCTGGACCACTCCCAAGAACACCGCCATGCTCGTTCTGGCCGACGGCACGGTCATCGAAGGCAAGGGCATCGGCGCGACCGGCAAGGTCCAGGCCGAAGTATGCTTCAACACCGCCCTGACCGGCTATGAGGAAATCCTGACCGATCCTTCCTATCTCGGCCAGATCGTCACCTTCACCTTCCCCCACATCGGCAATGTCGGTACCAATGACGAGGATATCGAGGACCTGACGCCCGCGGCCCGCCACGGCGCCGTCGGCGTGATCTTCAAGGCCGATATCACCGATCCCTCCAATTACCGGGCGCTCAAGCATCTCGATGCCTGGCTGAAGGCCCGCGGCGTCATCGGCCTCAGCGGCATCGATACCCGCGCGCTCACCGCCTGGATCCGTGAAAACGGCATGCCGAATGCCGTGATCGCCCATGATCCCAACGGCGTATTCGACGTCGAGGCGCTGAAGGCGGAAGCCAGGGCCTGGAGCGGCCTCGAAGGCCTCGACCTTGCCAAGGTCGCGACATCGGGCCAATCCTCGACCTGGAGCGAGAAGCCCTGGGTCTGGAATGAAGGCGTGTCCACGCTTGGTGAAACGGAAGCGGCCTACCACATCGTTGCCATCGATTTCGGCGTGAAGCGCAATATCCTGCGCCTCTTTGTCGGTCTGGGCTGCAAGGTCACCGTGGTGCCCGCCACCACCTCGGCGGAAGAAGTGCTGGCCATGAAGCCGGATGGCGTCTTCCTGTCGAACGGCCCGGGTGACCCGGCAGCGACGGGCGAATATGCGGTTCCGGTCATCCGCAAGCTGATCGACAGCGGCCTGCCGCTCTTCGGCATCTGCCTTGGCCACCAGATGCTCGGCCTCGCGCTGGGCGCCAGGACCTCCAAGATGCATCAGGGCCATCACGGTGCGAACCATCCGGTCAAGGATCACACGACCGGCAAGGTGGAAATCGTTTCCATGAACCACGGCTTCGCGGTGGATTCGAACAGCCTTCCGGAAGGCGTTGAAGAGACTCATATTTCCCTCTTCGATGGCACCAATTGCGGCCTCCGCCTCGTCGGCAAGCCGGTCTTCTCCGTGCAGCATCATCCGGAAGCCTCGCCGGGCCCGCAGGACAGCCACTATCTCTTCCGCCGCTTCATCAACCTGGTGCGCGAGAAGAAGGGCGAGCCGGCACTGGCCGAACGTTGAATCAAACTGTGAAGCGCAGCAAAAAGCCCGCCTAAGCGGGCTTTTTTATTGGCTTTTTTTAGAAAGCGCGCTTCAGGCGAAGGCCGCCCTTTCCTTCCGCACCAGGAGGTAAAACCGGGTGCAGAGGAACAGGCAGGCGGAACCGAGCCCCATAAGGAAGCCGATCCAGACGCCGAGCTCCCGATAGCCGAGCGTGAAGGCGAAGATCCAGGCCAGCCCAAAGCCGATCGGCCAGTAGGCAATCAAGGCCAGCACCATCGGCACGCTCGCATCCTTCAGCCCACGCAGCAGGCCGCTGGCAATGGCCTGAATGCTGTCCACCATCTGGAAGATGCCGGCAACCACGATCAGCCGCGAGGCGATAGCCAGAAGCTGAGGCGTTTCAGGGCTTTCCGGGTTGACGTAGAAGCTGGCGAAGAAGAGCGGATCGAGCGCCAGCATCGCGCCGCCAATGGCCGCGATCATGCCCGCAATCACCAGCACGGTCACCGAAGCCCGGACAAGGGCCGGCACGTCACCGCGCCCATGGGCAACCCCGACGCGCACGGTCGCCGCCTGCGACAGGCCGAGCGGAATCATGAAGGCGATGGAGGCAAGCTGCAGCGAAATGCCGTGGGCCGCCAGTTCCAGCGTGCCGATGGAGCCGACCATCAGCGAGGCCGCGGAGAACAGGCTGACCTCCGCCAGAACGGTAATGCCGATCGGCAGGCCGAGCTTCACCACCTCGAAAAGCGCATGCCAGTCCGGTCGCCAGAAGCGCACGAAGAGCTCGTATTTGCGCGTCTCGATCAGCTGTATATAGGCAATCAGCGCGAGCAGGCCGACGGTCTGCACCACCACATTCACATAGGCCGCGCCATGCATGCCCATCTTCGGAAAACCGAAATGGCCGAGCACCACGCCATAGGCCAGGAAGGCGTTGAGCACCAGTTCGGCAATCGTCACCCACAGGATGACGCCCGCGCGCCCGACGGCACTGACGAGGCTGCGCAGCACGAGGAAGAGCAGGCCCGGCAGCATGGCAAAGGCGGCAATGCGGATGTAATCGGCCGCAAGCCGCGCAATTTCCGGCTTCTGCCGGAGCAGCAGAAGAACGCTTTCCGCATGGAAATAGATTGGCAGCACAATGAGCCAATAGCCGATGGAAGCCCAAAGCCCCATACGCAGCGACCGGCGGATCGCCACCGTATCACCCTGCCCGAAGGCCTGCGCCACCATGGGCATGACCGCAATGGAAATGCCCGAACCCAGAATGAAAACCGTGAACAGGAACTGGCCGGCAAGCACCATGGCCGCCAGCTTCTCCGCGCCGAGCTGCCCGACAATCACGACGTCGGTCGTGTGAATGCCGAGCTGCGCCAGCTGGGCGCCGATCAGGGGAATGCCCAGCATCAGGGTAGCCTTGATGTGGCTCACCCAGGAATTGTCCCGAAAATCAATATCATCGCTTGCGGCGTCCACGGGGGCGTGCATGGCTATAACCTCGAAAATCCAATCAATTTCGCCTGAATTTGGCGAAAGACTGTCGGATTATGCCAAAACTTCGTCGCGGAAAAGCGAAAACAGGGCTCCACATACCGAATTCATCTTTGGATGAATTCGGCTTATGATAGGGTCAACTGATGCAGTTATGCGTCAATTACGCGTATGAGCTGTATCCCCCGCCTCAGATCTTGTTCGAGAAAGTGTCGCAGGCATTCAGGTCGCCGGTGTCGAAACCGCGCTTCAGCCAGCGCATGCGCTGTTCCGATGTGCCGTGGTTGAAGCTTTCCGGCACCACATAGCCCTGGGCACGCTTCTGCAGCGTGTCGTCGCCGATCTGCTTGGCGGCATTGAGCGCCGCTTCCATGTCACCGGTCTCGACGATGCCGCGCTGCTGGGCATAGCGAGCCCAGATGCCGGCAAAGCAGTCGGCCTGCAGTTCCACACGCACCGACATGCGGTTCGCTTCGACCTCGCTCATGGATTGGCGCATCTTGTTGAACTTGGGCAGGATGCCGAGCAGGTTCTGCACGTGATGGCCCACCTCATGGGCAATCACATAGGCATCGGCAAACTCGCCGGGCGCGCCGAACTTGTCTGCCAGCTCCTGGAAGAAGGCCGTATCGAGAAAGACCTTGCGGTCTCCCGGGCAATAGAAGGGACCGGTCGCGGCATTGGCAAAGCCGCAGGCGCTGTCCGTCTCGCCATTGAAGAGCACCAGCTTGGGCTTTTCATAGGTATCGCCACTGGCCTTGAAGATACCGGTCCAGGTGTCTTCCGTCGTCTTCAGAACGGTGCGCACGAAGGCGGTCATCTCGTCATTGGCAATGGGGGCGGAATCCGGCTGCTGGCTGCTCTGCTCGTAGCGGGAAGAGGGTCCCGACGATACGGTGCCGCCATCGAGAAGCTGCGTCGCATCGATGCCGAGCAGCTTGAGAATGAAGAAGAGGACGATGAGGAAAAGCATCATCTTCCAGCTGCCGCCGGCAAGGCGTATGCCCCCGCCGCGGCCGAAGGGCCCGCCGCCCATGCCCCCGCCAAATCCGCCGCCAAGGCCGCCTCCCGGCGCATTGTCGCCCCTGCGGTCCTCGACATTGTCGGATTGCGGAAGGCCTCTCCACTTCATGCTGACGTCTCCCTCGCCCAGGCGGCGCAATTATGGAATACAACTTTTATATTATGATCTGTAAACCCGTAAACAGTGCGCGGAGACAAAAAGGCAAGGCCATGCTGGCCAATCAACCGATTTTGAGGGGTGCGACTGCACGCTTGAGGGGCAGCGCGATAAGAGCCAGGAAAAGCACGATGGCCACGAGACCGGAAACCGGGCTGCCCGTGAGAACCACCGCATGCATTAGACGGCCCGGCAGAAGCGTGAAGAGACCGGCAAGGCCGATACCCGCGCCATAGATGCCGAGCACTGCGCGCCGATGCGCCCGGATATCGCCCCGGCGTGCGGCCTGCACCGCCTGAAAGGCGCCGATCAGGGTGAAGACGGACAGCGCATGAATGGGGCTGAAAGGGCCGATCAGGCGGATTGTGTGGATGAAGAAGCTCGAAAGCGCCGTCACCACCATCAGGCCGATCCACACCCGGCCGAAAAGCCGATGCAGGGCCGTGCCCTTCGGCCGCGCGAGGATATAGGCGCCGATGACGGCCGCGGGCAAAACGGTGGCCACATGGAGCTGAATGGCGAGCGGGGCCGAAAGCAGCGGTTCGAGCGTCATCAGGGGTCCTTTCCCGGAAGCGATTGATCTTTCGATCCGTCTCGGCGATGACTGTGGGCGCGGCAAGGCAAACTGCGCGAGGAGGCAGGAGCAATTCGTGAACGGAACCGGTCGGCAATCCACGCTTCGTGAATGGCAGGCGCTCACCGCATCCCCGCGCCTCTGGGTGACCTTCGCCATTGTCGTTTCGCTCTTCACGCTGACAGGCCCTTTCGGGACGCTCGAAGCGCTGAATGCCTGGATGCGGTTCGGCTACTGGCTGGCGCTTCATGCCATGGCCTGGACCACCGCCATCGCCTTCTCGCTTGTTGCGGAGCATCGTCTCGCGCGCTGGATACCCTCCTCTCTCGCGCGCATGGCGCTCGGCTCCGGCCTGGCGGCGCTGCCGATTGCGCTGGAGGTGGAGCTCTTGAACCGGCTCTCGCTCGCGCCCGGGGAGACCGGCCACTTTCTGTCCACCCTTCTGGTCACGCTGCCGCTCAGCCTTCTCTTTTGCCTGCTCACCTACATGACCTTGAGCCGTGAGGAAGAGGCAGCTGCCATCCGGCATGCGCCCGCGCTCGAAGAGGCGCCTGTGCCCTCCCCCGCCCAGCCCTTGCCCGCCGATCCGCCGGCAGCAGTCCCTCTGATGAAGCGCCTGCGGATCGAAAATCGCGGCCGGCTGATCAGGCTGGAGGCCGAGGACCATTATACCCGCGTGGTGACGACGGCGGGCAGCGAACTCCTGCTTTTGCGCTTTGCCGATGCGCTGGACGAACTGGGCCAAGCTCCGGGCCTGAGGATCCACCGCTCCCACTGGATCGCCACCGATCAGGTAAGGGCGATCAGGCGGGATGGCGGGCGGGTGAGCCTAGTCAGCGCGGATGGCACCCTGCTTCCGGTCTCGCGCGCCAAGGCGCAGGCGCTCAAGGACGAGCTTCAGACGCTGTCGCCCGCAGCCGAAACCGGCGCGGAGCGCGGCTGATGCGGTGCATCCCCGACGCACGGCAGGGGGCATCCACAGTTTCTTACAAATCGGGAAAATAGAGGGTTCCGTTCGGCCGAACCTTCGCCTATAAGCCCGGTCTAGCCTTTAATCAGCATAAGCAACAAGACCCGGCCGGTGACCTCCCACCCTGGCCGGTTTTTCGCGCAACGTAAGATACGACAGGACCGCACCCATGCCGAAGCGCCAAGACATCAAATCGATCCTCATCATCGGCGCGGGGCCGATTGTCATCGGCCAGGCCTGCGAGTTCGACTATTCGGGCACCCAGGCCTGCAAGGCGCTGAAGGAAGAGGGTTACCGGGTCATCCTGGTGAACTCCAACCCGGCAACCATCATGACCGATCCCGGTCTGGCCGACGCCACCTATGTGGAGCCGATCACGCCTGAAGTGGTGGCGAAGATCATCGCCAAGGAGCGCCCGGATGCCCTGCTTCCGACCATGGGCGGCCAGACGGCTCTCAACACGGCCCTTTCTCTGAAGCGCATGGGTGTGCTCGACCGCTACAATGTGGAGATGATCGGTGCGAAGCCCGCCGCCATCGACAAGGCCGAGGATCGCGCGCTCTTCCGCGAGGCCATGGCGAAGATCGGCCTGGAAACCCCGAAATCCATGCTGGCGAATGCGACAGACATCAAGGATCTGGACCGCAAGGCCCATGAAGCCCGCCGCCAGGAGCTGAAGGCCGCGCTTTCGGGCGCAGACCTCGACAAGGCGCTGGACGATCTGGAAAACCAGTGGAACCTCGGCGAGACCGACCGCAAGCAGCGCTACATGAGCCACGCCATGGCCATTGCCGCCCAGGCGCTCGACCATGTCGGCCTGCCGGCCATCATCCGTCCTTCCTTCACGCTTGGCGGCACCGGCGGCGGCATTGCCTATAACCGTTCGGAATTCTTCGAGATCGTCTCCGGCGGCCTCGATGCCTCGCCGACCACCGAAGTGCTGATCGAAGAGTCGGTGCTCGGCTGGAAGGAGTATGAAATGGAAGTGGTCCGCGACAAGGCGGACAACTGCATCATCATCTGCTCCATCGAGAACATCGATCCGATGGGCGTGCACACGGGCGACTCCATCACTGTCGCGCCGGCGCTCACGCTGACGGACAAGGAATACCAGATCATGCGCAACGCCTCCATTGCGGTGCTGCGCGAGATCGGCGTGGAAACCGGCGGCTCGAACGTGCAGTTCGCCGTCAACCCGAAGGATGGCCGCCTCGTCGTCATCGAGATGAACCCGCGCGTGTCGCGCTCCTCGGCGCTGGCCTCCAAGGCGACCGGCTTCCCGATCGCCAAGATCGCCGCCAAGCTCGCTATTGGCTATACGCTGGACGAGCTGGAGAACGACATCACCGGCGGCGCGACGCCCGCCTCCTTCGAACCGTCCATCGACTACGTGGTCACCAAGATCCCGCGCTTTGCCTTCGAGAAGTTCCCGGGCGCCGAGCCGACGCTGACGACCGCCATGAAGTCGGTCGGCGAAGTCATGGCCATCGGCCGCACCTTTGCCGAATCGCTGCAGAAGGCGCTGCGCGGCCTCGAGACGGGCCTGACCGGCCTCGACGAAATCGAGATCCCCGGCCTCGGCCAGGGCGACGACAAGAACGCCATCCGCGCCGCCATCGGCACGCCGACGCCAGACCGCCTGCGCATGGTCGCCCAGGCGCTGCGCCTCGGCATGACCGAGGAAGAAGTGCATCAGGGCTGCAAGATCGACCCCTGGTTCATCGCCCAGCTGAAGGCGATCGTCGACATGGAAGTGCGCATTCGCGAGCACGGCCTGCCCGCAGATGCGGAAAACCTCCGCATGCTGAAAGCCATGGGCTTCTCCGATGCCCGCCTCGCAACGCTGACCGGCAAGCGCCCGAAGGAAGTGGCCGAACTGCGCAATGCGCTCGACGTCCGCCCCGTCTTCAAGCGGATCGATACCTGCGCGGCCGAATTCGCCTCGCCGACCGCTTACATGTACTCCACCTACGAAACGCCCTTTGCCGGCGCGACGCGCTCGGAAGCGCAGATTTCCGACCGGAAGAAAGTGGTCATCCTCGGCGGCGGCCCGAACCGCATCGGCCAGGGCATCGAGTTCGACTACTGCTGCTGCCATGCGGCCTTCGCGCTGAAGGAAGCGGGCTATGAGGCGATCATGGTCAACTGCAACCCGGAAACCGTATCGACCGACTACGACACCTCCGACCGCCTCTATTTCGAGCCGCTGACCGCGGAAGATGTGATCGAGATCATGAAGGCCGAGCAGACCAACGGCACGCTGCATGGCGTGATCGTGCAGTTCGGCGGCCAGACGCCGCTGAAGCTCGCCGAAGCGCTTGAAAAGAACGGCATCCCGATCCTCGGCACCGCGCCCGACATGATCGACCTTGCCGAAGACCGCGACCGCTTCCAGAAGCTGCTGATGAAGCTCGATCTTGCCCAGCCGAACAATGGCATTGCCTATTCGGTGGAGCAGGCCCGCCTCGTCGCCTCCGAAATCGGCTTCCCGCTGGTCGTTCGCCCGTCTTACGTTCTGGGTGGCCGCGCCATGCAGATCATCCATTCGGAAAGCCAGCTCCAGACCTACCTGCTGGACACGGTTCCGGAACTGGTTCCCGAGGACATCAAGCAGCGCTACCCGAACGACAAGACCGGCCAGATCAACACCTTGCTCGGCAAGAACCCGCTGCTCTTCGACAGCTACCTGACCAATGCCACCGAAGTGGACGTGGATGCGCTCTGCGACGGCGAGACCGTCTTCGTCTCGGGCATCATGGAGCATATCGAAGAAGCCGGCATCCATTCGGGTGACAGCGCCTGCTCGCTGCCGCCCCGTTCGCTCGGCAAGGATGTGATCGAGGAGCTGGAGCGCCAGACGGTGGCCCTTGCCAAGGCGCTGAAGGTCGGCGGCCTGATGAACGTGCAATATGCCATCAAGGACGGCACGATCTATGTGCTCGAAGTCAATCCGCGCGCCTCGCGCACGGTGCCCTTCGTGGCGAAGACCATCGGCGCGCCGATTGCCAAGATCGCCGCCCGCATCATGTCCGGCGAGAAGCTGGACGATGCGATTGCCGTCTATGGCGAAAAGCCCGATCCGAAGAACCTGAAGCACATCGCCGTCAAGGAAGCGGTCTTCCCCTTTGCCCGCTTCCCCGGCGTCGACACGCTGCTCGGCCCGGAAATGCGCTCGACCGGCGAAGTCATCGGCCTCGACACCGATTTTGCGCTGGCCTTCGCCAAGTCGCAGCTCGGCGCCGGCGTCGACCTGCCGCGCGAAGGCACCGTCTTCGTCTCTGTCCGCGACGAGGACAAGGAGCGGGTCCTGCCTGCCATCGAGATCCTGACCGGCATCGGCTTCAAGGTTCTGGCAACCGGCGGCACCGCCCGTTTCCTCGCCGAAAAGGGCATCGAGGCCACCAAGATCAACAAGGTTCTGGAAGGCCGTCCGCATATCGAGGATGCGATCCGCAACCGTCAGGTCCATCTGGTGATCAACACGACCGATGGCACCAAGGCGCTCTCGGACTCCAAGTCGCTCCGCCGCGCGACGCTGATGCAGAAGGTGCCCTATTACACCACCATGGCCGGCGCCCAGGCCGCCGCCGAAGCCATCCGCGCCCTCAAGGCAGGCAGTCTCGAAGTGCGCCCGCTGCAGAGCTATTTCTGATCCTGGACGGTCCAGGCATGAACAAACGCCCCCGAGGAAACCTCCCCGGGGGCGTTTTGCCGTCTCGATGGGGCCAATGGCCGGTTCAGGCGGTCAGATCCGCCAGCACCTCGTCCGTGGACGCAACCCGAGCATAGCCAAAGGCAAGAGCCGCCATGAAGGCCGCATGCACGTCAGCCGCCGCAACCGTGCGATCGCCGAAGGTCAGGTCCCGGGTGGCACAGGCATCATGGGCTACCGTAACGGCGTAGCCGAAATCGCTGGCTGCCCGGGTGCCCGCATCCACGCACATATGGCTCATGGCGCCTGCAATCACGATTTCCCGGATATGGCCTTCATCGAGCCGCTGCTTCAGATCCGTGTTTAGGAAGGAATTGGCCTTGTGCTTCACGATCACCGGCTCACCATCAATCGGCCGCAGCGTATCGTGGATCTCCGCGCCCACCGTGTCCCTGACGAAGAAGGGCGCATCTGCCGCTTCCGCAACATGCTGGATGTGGATCACCGCATGGCCAGCCGCACGGGCTGCTGCCAGCAGACGTCCAGCCTGCGCCGCCGCTTCCGGGGTGCCTGACAAGGCAAACCGCCCGCCCGGAAAATAGTCATTCTGCAGATCGATAAGGATGAGGGCCTTTGTCGCCATGGTCTTTTTCTCCTTGAAAGAACCTGGGGGTAGAAATAGCGGCAGGGCACCAAGGGCGGCACTGGCGGAAATGACATAAAATCTGGCATAACTGACAAATGACTATTGAATCGATCTCCATCGGTATTCTGGCCTATGAAGGCGCCCAGCCTGCCGCTATCCATGGCCTCGCGGACCTGTTTGCAGTGGCCAATGGGCGGGCGGACCACCGGGGCATCGAACCCAGCCGACGCCTTCTCGTCCGGCATTTTTCGGAAACGCAATCGGGTATTGTCGAGACCACGCCCTCGGGTTCAGGGAACGACCGGCTCTATACGCTTATCCTCCCCTCTTCCCTGAACGATGTTTCCGATGGCGCCGGCCACGCGGCTCGCCAGGCATGGCTGAAAGCGCGGCATGCAGAGGGTACGCTGCTGGCCTCGGTTTGCAGCGGCGCCTTCATACTGGGGCAGACCGGACTTCTTGCCGGCCGCCGGGTGACGACCCATTGGGCATCGCGTTACCGCATGGCATGCCTGTATCCGGATGTGCGTGTCGATGCGGACAAGCTGCTGATCGATGGCGGCGACATCATCACCGCCGGCGGACTGATGGCCTGGACGGATTTGGGCCTGCTCATCGTGGAACGCACCCTCGGCCACGCCGTCATGCTGGATACCGCCCGCTTCCTGTTGATCGATCCGCCCGGACGCGAACAGCGAAGCTACCAGACCTTTCTGCCCCGCCTGCTGCATGGGGATGACGCCATCCTGAAGGTCCAGCACTGGCTTCAGGCCTCTTTCGCAACGCATGTCACCGTGAGCGCCATGGCAGCAAGGGCCGGGCTGGAGGAACGGACCTTTCTGCGCCGCTTTACCCGCGCCACTGGCCTGAAGCCGAACGAATATCTGCAGCAGGTGCGGATCAGCGAGGCCCGCGCGCTGCTGGAAACGTCCAGACTGGCCGTGGAACAGATCGCCCATGCAGTCGGCTACGAAGATGCCAATGCCTTCCGGAAGCTCTTCATGCGCATCACCGCGCTAAAACCCGTCGAGTATCGTCAACGGTTCGGCCGTCAATGGTCTGCATGAAAAATGAGACTTGACGTGGCCTGGTGCCCCCTTTATTTAACCCACAAGGTAATTAACCAAATGGTTCACCAATGCCATCCTTCGACCGCCTGAGCGAAACCCTTGCGGCGCTGGCCGATCCCACGCGCCGGGCCATTCTGGCACGTCTTTCCAGGGGCGAGGCGACGGTGAACGAGCTGGCAGAACCCTTCGATATCAGCCTGCCGGCCATTTCCAAGCATCTGAAGGTGCTGGAGCGGGCGGGGCTCATCTCCCGAGGCCGCGCCGCCCAGTGGCGTCCCTGCCGGCTGGAGACCGAGCCGCTGCAGGGGCTCGACGAATGGCTTGGCACCTATCGCGCCATCTGGGAAAGCCGGTTCGACCGGCTGCAATCCTATCTCGACCGACTGCAAGATGACGAGGGCAGCAAGAATGACAACCAGGATCGCTAACGGCATAGAAATCCTCTCGACCCGGGTCTTTCCCGTTTCGGTGCCGCGGCTCTATGCGGCTTTCGCCGAACCCGCGCTTCTCGAGCGCTGGTGGGGTCCCGATGGCTTTACCAATCGCATCACCCGCTTCGAACTCGTCTCCGGCGGAGAGTGGCACATCACCATGACCAATTCGGAGGGACAGGCGTTCCACAATCGCTCCACCTTCGAAAGGGTCGAACCCGGCAGCCGCATCCAGTACCTCCACCACGAGCCTATGCATGTCTTTACCATGGACATGCATTTCGCCGACGCAGACGATCACGCCCGCCTGACCTGGCAGATGGTGCTGGAGCGCAACCGGGAAAATCTGGAACTGAAGAAGTTCATCGCCGCCGCCAACGAGCAGAATTTCGACCGCTTGGGTCGGGTTCTTGCCGAACTCAAGGATCACTAGCATGCATGGAGATCAGGATCAGGCCCGCACCCTCGAAGTCAGCCGGCTGCTTGCAGCCCCGCGCGAAAGAGTCTTCGAGGTCTTCGCCACGCCCGACCATATCGACCAATGGTGGGGGCCGGAGGGCTTTCGCAACGAGACCCATGAAATGGATTTTTCCGTGGGCGGCCTCTGGCGCTACACCATGCACGGTCCTGACGGGAAGGCCTGGCCGAACTGGATCCGCTACAAGAGGATCGAGCCGCCCCACCGCCTCGTCTATGACCATGGTGCCGAAATCGGCGAGCCCGCCCATTTCCACGGGGAAATCACCTTCGAGGAGGAGGGAGGAAAAACCCGCATCACGCTTCGGCTTACCTTCCCGACCGCAGAGGCCCGTGATGCCGCCCGGAGCTACGGCGCGGTCGAAGGCGGCAACCAGACGCTGGCCCGCCTCGATGCCTATGTGGCAGAGCGCCTGAAGAGCGCCTGAGCGCCCCCGCGAACCGTGATGGATCAGCTCGCGCCGCCGGCCGCGGGCTTTTCCGCCTCGGCCTTCAGCGCTGCCAGTCCCTTTTCGAAATCGCTGCCCACCAGCCGGTCGATGTTGAAGAAGAGGCCGAAAATCTTGGCGACCAGCGGCTGCTCGCCGGTCATAGCCCATTCCACATCCGTCCCCCCGTCGCGCGGGCTGAGCATGAAGACCACATTATTGTCGGCGGCCATGGGCCGTTCGATGGTGAGGCGGATTGCCACCCGGCTCCACGGCACAGCCTGGCGGATTTCCATCCGGCCGGACCCCACCTTGTCATTGCCTACCCAGGAATAGATTGCACCCACTCCTTCATCGGGGCCCTGGAACGCGCGCTTCAGGTCGGGGTCGGTATGTTCCCAGGGTGACCATCTGTTCCAGGCATGAAAATTGACGAGCAGCGGATAGATCTTTTCCGGAGGCGCATCGATGCTCGTCTGGCGCACGATGGAAAAATCATCGGGTTGCAACGAGGCAAATCCGATGACGAGCACGATGGCAACGGCCAGCAGCGCCGCTGCATATTTGATGATTCTGAGCATCCCATTCCCCCGTCGGCGCAAGGCGGCCCGTTCATTTCCCCAAATGCTGGCCTTTTCACGCCAGGGAGCCGGTTGCGCGTCGCATACTGACCGCTGACTTGCCGATTGTCAAAACGGCAGCGGGCGCCGCACCGGCAACCCGTCAAATTTTCTGGATATTCATTTGCCGGTTCTGCTATAAGCCTTGCTTCGTGACTATGGCATGGTTCCGAGGCAACGCTTCGGGACCTGTTTTCTTTTGTGTCCGCGCGACCGCGGCCTCAAGCTGAAGGACAAGGAAATGGTCGAAAAAGTACCGATGACCCAGGGTGGCTTCGTCAAGCTTCAGGAAGAATTGCGCTGGCGCCAGCAGGAAGAGCGGCCGCGCATCATCGAAGCGATCTCGGAAGCCCGCGCCCATGGCGATCTCTCGGAAAATGCCGAATACCACGCTGCCAAGGAAGCCCAGAGCCACAATGAAGGCCGGATTGGCGAGCTGGAAGATCTGATTGCCCGTGCAGAGGTCATCGATCTCTCGAAAATGTCCGGTTCGAAGGTGAAGTTCGGCGCCAAGGTGAAGCTTGTCGACGAAGACACCGAGGAAGAAAAGGTCTATCAGATCGTCGGCGATCAGGAAGCCGATGTGAAGGCTGGCCGCATCTCCATCTCCTCCCCCATCGCGCGCGCGCTGATCGGCAAGGAAGTGGGCGACAGCATCGAAGTCGTGGCCCCCGGCGGCTCCCGCGCCTATGAGATTCTCTCGGTCTCCTGGGGCTGAGAGGCCGGCGGCTGTCTGAAAGCATGAAGGAGTTGGGCGTGGTCGATATCCGGGATGTTCTGGTGATCGCGCCCAATTTCAAGCGCCGGCTCTCCGGCGTCACCTCCACGATCGTGCAGCTCGCCCCCGTCCAGCACAGACTCGGCCACCGGGTGGCAACACTGGGTCCCGGCCTTCCCGCCGGCCTTCCCTCGATCCGCTTTTCCGATCTCTGGCAGCTCTGGCGACGTCCGCGCGCCGCCCGCGCCCGCATCTGGCATGCCCGCCGCAACAATGAGATGCTGGTCGGCATCCTGCTGAAATATGTCCTGCGCATGCGGCTCAAGCTTCTCTTCACCTCGGCCGCCCAGAGGGACCACAAGCCCTTCACAAAATGGATGATCCGCCGCATGGATGCGGTGGTGGCCACCAACTCCATCTCCGGCTCCTTCCTCAAGGTGCCCTACACGGTCGTCCGCCACGGGGTGGATCTCGACGTCTTCCACCCGCCGCAGGTCCCGCAGGACGCCATGGAGGCAACCGGCCTTCCGGGCCAGTTCCTGATCGGCTGCTTCGGGCGCATCCGCCACCAGAAGGGAACGGATCTCTTCGTCCGCGCCATGGTCGAGCTTCTGCCGCGCTATCCCGCCTGGACGGCAGTGATCTGCGGACGGGTGACACCGGAACATCGCGCCTTCGGCGACAGCCTGGAAGACATGGTACAAAAGGCAGGCCTGAGCCGCCGGATCGTATTTCCGGGCGAGGTTCCCGATATCAAGGTCTGGTATCGCCGCCTCTCGCTCTATGTCGCCCCCTCCCGCAACGAGGGTTTCGGGCTGACCCCTCTCGAAGCAATGGCCTCGAAAACCCCCGTCATCGCCACCACCGCGGGCGCCTATTCCGAAATGGTTCTGCCGGGCGTCACAGGGGAAATCGTGCCCGTCGACGATTACGAGGCCCTGAAGGCGGCGATCGAACCTTATCTCGCCGATCCCGCCCGCACCGCCCGCGCGGCGGAAGCGGCCCTCACCCATGTGCGCAGCACCTTTGCGCTCGAAAACGAGGCCAATGCGCTGAAGAAGGTCTATGACCGGCTTCTCGATCTCGCGCCCTGATCGCCCGATGCGACGTCCCGACGTTCAGGGCGCCGTTTCGCCTTCCGGCAAACGGTGCGACAGGCCCGGCACATAAGCCTTCCCCTTGATCGTCCTTTGCCAGGGCTGGAATGCAGGCCCCAGAAGATCATGCTGCGGCTCGTCATGGAGCGTGCCGATGCCGAGGAGCGAGAGCAGCGTCCAGTCCAGCTGGTCCGTCTGATAGGGCCGGCTTTCCAGCCCCCGCTCATAGGCATCGGGAAAGCCCGGCCGGTTGCGCCAGAGGATCATCGGCACGGTGAAGCCCGATTCCAGCCAGAACTGGTGGCCATGGGATGCGGTCAGGTGCCCCACATCCTGTGCATGGTCTGAGAAATAGAAAAGGCTCGCATCCCCCTTCAGCCCTTTCAGGCGCGTGATGGCCGAGACCAGCAGGTGATCCGTATAGAGGATCGAATTGTCATAGGCGTCGCGCGCCTGCCGCACCCACCACCAGCGGGAAGAAAGACTATCCGAAACCGCATCCGGCTGGTGGCCGAAGACATCGAACTCCGGCGGATAACGCAGCGCATAATCCTCATGCGACCCGAGGCAATGCAGAATGATGAGCTTGCGCGGCGCGGGATCGGCAAGCGCTGCCTCGAACGGCGGCAACAACCGCCCGTCCAGGCTGCGGTCATGCCGCCCCACCCGGCCGCGATAGACGAGCTTGAACACATCCGCCTCACCGCCAAAGAGAATGTTTGTATAGGCGGTGCTCTGATTGGTGAGCCAGAAGAGCTTGTAGCCCGCAGCCTTCGCCAGCGCCGGAACGCTGGGCGCAGTCCGCCAGGCCTCGTCATCGCCCACATGGGCCGGCGTCAGCGCCCGGGTGAGCTCCACGATGGTGTTGCCATAGGAAGAAATCGCATCCCGGAAGACGACCAGCTCCGGCCGGAGGGCATCGAGGCCCGGCGTTGTCTTGCGCGGATAGCCATAGAGCGACCAGTCCCACCGGTTCGAGCTCTCGCCGATGACGACAACCACGGTCTTTTCCTCCGGCCCGGTATAGACCGGCCGCCACTCACCCGAATGGGCATTGGCGGCGCGCCGCCATTCGTCGAGCGCCGCCTCCTCGCGCTCAAGCGCCAGCCCCTCCTGCAGGATGGAGGGCCAGAAGGCCACGGGATCGGCGCGCTCCACCACGCTGTTCCCGTGAAGCGCGAGCGGAAGCACAAGCATGATCGCACCGGCGGGCAGCGCATGGAGCGGTGGCAGCGAGAGGCGCCCGGCAAGCGCCGTCATCCATACGAAGCTTGCCGCAAGCCAGAACGCAATGCCGACAGCCGCAAGCCCGCCCGCCATGAGCGGAACGACAAGGCTTGCAGCCATCTCCCGGATTTCGTTTTCCGGCGCATGGATTAGCGCTTCGATAACCTCTCGGGACTGGGGAAGCAGCTGGTAGCGGCTGGCGAGATAGAATTCCACCCCTGCCCCGAAGGCCCAGCTGAGCCCCCAGAGCCCGTAAAGCCCGGCGAGCCATGGCTTGAACCGCATGAAGGCGAGCGAAAGCGCCATGAAGGGAAGGCCGATCAGGAGCGGCATGAGGGCAAGCGGCACGACGCGCTCGGGCGCAGCGCCAGAAAGCAAACCGAAGCAGACCACCAGCGGCAGCCAGCCGAAATTCAATGCCGCCTGCCACGCTGCCGCCCGCATACCGGATCGCCCCCCAAACGTGGAAGAAGCCTCTCCGATTACTGAATATTATTCAATTATTTTATTCGAATTTTAACAATAAACAGAGTTCACACTTCCGCCAGACCCAGCTTCTTGACCTGGCGAATGGTCAGCATAGTGCGCACCGTATCCACATGCTCGTTGGCGGTCAGCACCTCGATGACGAAATCCTGGAAATGGGTGAGGTTCTCCGCCACGCAATGCAGCAGAAAATCGCTGTCGCCGGAGACCATCCAGGCCTGGCGCACCAGCGGCCATTCGCTCGTCGCCTGGGCAAAGGCCTTGAGATTGGTTTCCGACTGATGCTTCAGCCCCACCATGCAGAAGGCGACGAGATCGAAACCGAGCTTCGGCCCGTTGAGCGCCGCATGATAGCCTTCGATGACCCCCGCCTGTTCCAGCTTGCGCACGCGGCGCAGGCAGGGCGGCGCCGATATGCCCACGCGGTCGGCCAGTTCCACATTGGTCATGCGGCCATCCCGCTGCAATTCCCGCAGGATCTTGATGTCGATGGCATCGAGTTCGGCACGCAACACTTGAATCGCTCCCGCTTCGTTTCGAGACTTTATCTTGTATGAACACCGCTCTATGGCGCAAGATTGTGTCAAAGCGACGTATGATTGTTTCCCCCACAAAAACTTGCTCTGTTGGAAACGCATGCCTCCCCTTGAACTTGAGCCGCGAGCACTCCTAAATGCCAGTTGAAGAAATGCCGCGCCCTGCGCCGGCCGATGGCCGCCTCTCCCGGGCGGCGTTGAAAGGAATGACGATGAGTGTCCGCCATACCAAAGTCCTGATCATCGGCTCCGGCCCGGCAGGCTATACCGCAGCGATCTATGCGGCCCGCGCAATGCTGAAACCGGTGCTCATTGCCGGCATGGAACAGGGCGGCCAGCTGATGATCACCACCGATGTGGAGAACTATCCGGGCTTTGCCGAACCGATCATGGGACCGGACCTGATGCAGGCCATGCTGAAGCAGGCCGAGCACGTGGGCGCGGAGATCGTCAGCGATCTCGTGACCGAGGTGGATCTGAACAGCCGCCCCTTCATCGCCCGCACCGACAGCGGCACGACCTGGACCGCCGAGACGCTGATCATCGCCACCGGCGCCAAGGCGAAGTGGCTGGAGATCGACAGCGAGAAGGTGTTCAAGGGCTTCGGCGTTTCCGCCTGCGCCACCTGCGACGGCTTCTTCTACCGCAACAAGGATGTGATCGTGGTGGGCGGCGGCAATTCCGCCGTCGAGGAGGCGCTCTACCTCTCCAACATCGCGAAATCCGTCACGGTCGTCCACCGGCGCGACAGCTTCCGCTCGGAAAAGATCCTGCAGGAGCGGCTTTTCGCCAAGGAAAACGTCAAGGTCATCTGGAACAGCGAGATTGCCGAATATACCGGCGAACCGCCGAAGCCGCCGATGCCCGCCTATGTCACCGGCGTGAAGCTGCGCGACACCCGGACCGGCGCGATCACCGACATGCCGATCGACGGCGTCTTCGTGGCCATCGGCCATGCGCCGGCAACCGATCTCTTCCAGGGCAAGCTGAAGGTGAAGCCGAACGGCTATCTCTGGACCGCACCCGACAGCACCGCCACCGATGTGCCCGGCGTCTTTGCCGCCGGTGACGTGACGGACGACATCTTCCGGCAGGCGATCACCGCTGCCGGCATGGGTTGCATGGCCGCGCTGGAAGCGGAACGCTATCTGGCGGGCCACATGCCCGCCGCCATCGCAGCCGAATAACCGGCGGTGACCACCATGAGGGGAGCAGGCATGCCGCTGGACTGGGACAAGCTACGCATATTCCATGCTGCCGCGGAAGCCGGCTCCTTCACCCATGCAGCCGATACGCTGCATCTGTCCCAGTCGGCGATCAGCCGGCAGGTCAGCGCGCTGGAGCAGGATGTTGGGGTGAAGCTCTTTCACCGCCACGCCCGCGGGCTGATCCTGACAGAACAGGGCGAACTGCTCTACCGCACCGCCCATGACGTGCTGCTGAAGCTCGAAACGGTGAAGATGCAGCTCACCGAAACCACGGAAATGGCCACCGGCAAGCTGCGCGTGACCACCACAGTCGGTCTCGGGCAAGGCTGGCTGACGGACAAGATCCAGGAATTCCTGCAGCTCCACCCGGATGTGCAGATCCAGCTGATCCTCGACAATGAGGAGCTGGACGTACGCATGCGCGAGGCCGACTGCGCCATCCGCCTGCGTCAGCCGCAGCAGTCCGACCTCATCCAGCGCAAGCTCTTCACCGTGCACATGCACGTCTATGCCGCCCCCTCCTACCTTAACCGATATGGCGAGCCGAAGAGCCTGGAGGATCTGGACAAGCACCGCATCATTTCCTTCGGCGAACCGGCGCCCAGCTACCTGCTCGACGTCAACTGGCTGGAAACGGCAGGCCGTGCCGCCGACAATCCGCGCGTGCCCATCCTCCAGATCAACAGCCTCACCTCGATCAAACGCGCCTGCCTGCTCGGGATCGGCATCGCCATGCTGCCCGATTACATCGTCGGCCGCGATCCGGGCCTTGTCCAGCTGGTCACCAATGCGGACGTCCCCTCGTTCGACACCTATTTCTGCTATCCGGACGAAATGAAAAATGCGGCCAAGCTGAAAGCCTTCCGCGATTTCATCGTTGCAAAGGCTCGCAACTGGAGCTTCTGAGGAAGCCTGGCAGACCTTGTCCGCGCGCGACATCCGGTCCCCTGCCGGCGCTGCCCGCAGGCCCTGATACCCATCCGCGACCGCCATGGCGCAGATGGAGTATTGCGTCGCAAAAGTTTCACAACCGGGAATCTGGCAGGTGTTAAGCCTATAAAATCAGTCGTCTTTTCGGCACGACAGGCAGTGCCCAATTTCGCGCCAATGCTGCACCTGCGAAGGCCTTTGTGCACGCTCGGTCAACTTGCTGCACATCTGGATAAGATCCCCTGCACATGCCACCCAAAAGAGGTAATTTCATCCGTTTTCGGGGACAAATTGCCGCGATTTAAGGCAAGCCATGCTCTGCCGCATAGCAGTCATGCATTTTCGGGCATTGTTCACCGCACAAAAAAGTATCATATCGCACTCAGTTGATGCACCCGGTGGTTTTTTCCTCCCAGTGCCACCGCATCAGCTGTTCCCCTCTGGAGGTTTTATTAGACCTTCAAAACTATACGGGCCTCGGAGAAATCCTGAGGCCCTTTTTTTTGGCCTGCGATGCGCATGCCGCAACCCGTCACAACCTCTCTCAGCGTACGAGATCAGATTGACAATCAAAGATTGTCGTATCAGTATTCTCGAATTCAAGGGGGAGGAAATGAGCATGGCAAGGTCACGCATATCTCCAATCTTCGCTGTATCGCTGATCTGGGCGGGAACAGTGACGCCACCTGGACCGGCGCAGGCCGCCGATTTTCCCGATCTCCGAGAATTCCAGGCGAAACCGGACGCATCAGGCAATGAAACGCTGAACCTGTCGATCATGGCGACCGCACGCGATGTTATGATCGGCGGATACAACATCAGGCAGGTCCCAAGTCTTGTGGTTTGCGAAGATGGCACCTCCACCAATTGCCAGACCAGTTATGCCTCTGCTCCAGGCGAGCCAGGTGGAGTCCTGCTGAGGTTCGCCGGAAAAAAGGCGGCTACACTGGATATGAGCTTGAGATCGAAACTGAAGGGCGGGGGCAGTACCCTCATTACATGCATGGATGATCCCGTGTGGGATGACAGCCACGGCTTCACGCTGCCTTGCGATCTCATGAATATCCACACGCACGGACTACTGGTGAGCCCCTATGCGCCTCGCCAGACCGGCCCGACTGAAATGGTTTTGGGCGATAATGTCTTCCACTATGCCAGCGGCGCAAGCACCGCGGCTTCGGCGGGTCCCTCCGCCCCGGCCATGCCCGGTATGGATCATCCCGATCCCATGAACGCGCTGCATGACGGCCTGCACTACAAGATCGAGATACCCGCGAACAAACCGGACGGCACCGGCATCTATCCCATGGGCCTCAGCTGGTTCCACCCCCATGTGCACCATGTCGCAAAAATGGAGGTTTCCTCCGGGATGGCCGGGATGATCTCGATCGGGTACCCCTCCGATTATCTTTGCCTCAAACCTGGCAAGGACGACACGTGCCTGGACAAGAAAGGGGACAGCAGCGCCTTCCCCACGATCCGGAACATGCTCCTGCGGGACATTCAGATTGTCCGCAAGGACAGCCAGTCGGATTACCTGCCATATTCGGATGAAATCCCGGCTTTTTGTGGCGACCAAAGCGGGAAGACCGCTCCGCCAAGGGCAGAAGCGACGCAAAAAGGGGAATGCGCGGCCAATACAACGGATATACCGAAGGACTGGGAAGGGCGATGGCTTTTCACCATCAATGGCGCCCTCTATCCCACCTGGTCCCTTGGAAAGCAGGGAGATGTGCGCGAAATCTGGCGCATTCAGAATGCCTCGGCGAACATCACCTATGATCTGAGCCTGATCCGCAAGGGTGCCTCCCCGTCCGGGTCATCTCCCAAGCTGACCTTTCAGATACTGTCTCTGGATGGAGCAGGGCTCGCTCCCGCATCGTCGGGCACGTTGCTGGAACCTCCGCGCACAGATGGTCTGCTTTTGCTGCCCGGCAGCCGCGCCGAGATTTTGGTGTCGGACACGCGTAATTGCGCCGCTTGCGGCGAAGAAACCTACCAGCTTCTCAACGCAGCCTTTGCGACGGGGGATACCTATAAGACAGGGAATGAGGATCAATTCACGGGAGATACCTGGCCGACAATAGGTCTTGGAGAAATCACCCTGCCCGCACGGACAAGAATGGCCGCACAACCCGATGTGAAGCTCTCGGCAATAGCAAGTTCCAGCCTGTTGGCTTCGAGGGCCAAGAAGATGTACAGCGATCGGGAGCTGGAAGACATTATCGCCAAGAACTGCTCGTCTACCAATCCCGCAGCCTATCTGAGGGAAATGAAGAACGCTCAGGCGGCCAAGGGTGTGACACGCCGCATCTATTTCGGCATTAACTCGAGCGATGGCGAGAATTTCCTTCTCGGAAGCTCCCTCGTCTATGGGGGCAAGGAACACGACAATCAAGGAAGAGTCATAAGCGATATAGAGCTGAAGCCCATGTCGATGTATGGGCCAGCCGATCTGTGCGTACTCCGGGCTTTGGGAACGGAAGAGGAGACGTGGGAGCTCGTCAACGTGTCAGCGGAAATGCACAATTTTCACATACATCAGCTCAAGTTCCAGCCGATTGGCCTGGCAAGCTGGCGCACGCCCTCAGAGGTGGATCGCAAGATCATTCCCCACGAACTGGTGTTCAAGACGGGAGAGGAAACGCTGATGCATGATTCCATCATCGTTCCCCGAGGAACGGTGAACTGCCGGGAAGCTGTCACGCTGGAAGGCGGGAAGTTCTTTCTGAAGAGGAACTCCGGCGGAAAATGTCTCGGCAATGGCGCGGCAGGCGACGAAAGCGGCATGTCCCGCGTGAAGATTTCCTTCTCCGGCACCCACCTCCGGTCTGAACCTGACGGCACCCCGATGAAATTTGTCTATCACTGCCACATCCTCGAACACGAGGATAAAGGCATGATGGCATCGATTGCCATCATCGATCCGGAGAGCCACGAAGCCGCTCTCAAGTAAGCATGAATGACAACGAAGACACCCGGGCTCTCCCTGGCCCGGGTGTCTGACGTTTGGGACCGAACCCCAAAAAAGCTGCCGACGCCCCCTTGCATCCCCCCTCGTCCGCCCCTACATATCGATGTATCCCGATATGGCGATAGCCCGATATGGAGCGCAGCATGGCCCCTCATGACATCGATCAGGAAGATATCCTCAAGGCGCTGTCTCATCCGGCGCGGATGGATATCCTGCAGTGGCTGAAGGAGCCGGAGAAGCATTTTTCCGGCCAGCACATGCCGCTGGAACATGGTGTCTGCGCCGGGCAGTTCGAGCGCTGCGGCCTCTCCCAGTCCACCGTATCTTCCCATCTCGCCACACTCCAGCGCGCCAATCTCGTGACCTCGGAACGGATCGGCCAGTGGGTGTTTTACAAGCGCAACGAACCCGTCATTGCCGCCTTCCTGAAGCGCCTTGCCGAGGACCTCTGACCTCTTTCTGCCTTCAAAACCGCCGGCTCTTCCTCCCTTGACCCGGCCCCATCCCGAAAGGACCCCCATGTCGAAGCTCTATGAACCCGTGAAGATCGGCGCCCTCACGCTGAAGAACCGTGTGGCCATGGCCCCGCTCACACGCAATCGCTCGCCGCGCGCGATACCGAACGATCTGAATGTCGAATATTACCGCCAGCGGGCCGGCGCCGGCCTCATCATCACCGAGGCCACGCCGATCAGCCATCAGGGCCAGGGCTATGCGGATGTTCCCGGTCTCTATCTTGCGGAATCGCTCGAAGGCTGGAAGAAGGTGACCGAAGCCGTCCACCAGGCCGGCGGGCACATCGTCGTGCAGATGTGGCATGTGGGCCGCATTTCCCACACCTCGCTGCAGCCGAACCAGGGCCAGCCGGTCGCCCCTTCCGCCGTCACCGCCAAGTCGAAAACCTTCATTTTCGATGAAACCGGCAAGGGCCAGTTCGTGCCGACGTCCGAACCCCGCGCGCTGGAGCTTTCCGAAATTCCGGGGATCGTCGAAGATTACCGCAAGGCCGCCCGCGCGGCGATCGATGCGGGCTTCGACGGCGTCGAGATCCATGCGGCGAACGGCTATCTGATCGACCAGTTCCTGCGCGACGGCTCGAACAAGCGCAGCGATGCCTATGGCGGCTCCATCGACAACCGCACCCGCTTCCTGCGCGAGGTTCTGGACGCGGTGACCGCCGAGATCGGCGCCGGGCGCACGGGCATCCGCATTTCGCCCGTAACGCCCTCCAATGATGCCGCAGACAGCGATCCGCAGCCGCTCTTCACCCGCGTCGTGGAAATCCTGGCCGCCCACGACCTCGCCTATGTGCATGTGATCGAAGGCGCAACCGGCGGCGAACGCACCTTCTCCCGGGGTGCCACCGCCTTCGACTGGCATGCGCTGCGCAACGCCTATCAAAAAGGCCGGCGGCAAGGCTGCCTGGATGGTCAATAACGGCTATGACAAGGCGCTTGCCGAAGAGGCCGTGGACAGCGGAAAGGCGGATATCGTCGCCTTCGGCCGCCCCTTCATCGCCAATCCCGATTTGGTTACGCGCCTCAAGACCGGCGCCGCGCTGAATGCGCCTGATACCGCCACCTTCTATGGCGGCGGCGCCAAGGGTTACACCGATTACCCGGCACTGGAAGCCGCAGACGCCTGAACCGAAAGGAAGGGGGCCTTATCGGCCCCCTTCGCTGTATTGCGCCGACAATCCGTAAGGCGTGCGGGGAATGCGGCGGATAGCCAGAGGAAACAATCGCCCGACCTGCCCCGCACAATGGCATCGAACCACGCCCGAACCCGGCTCCCCCGGCTGGAACACCCGCGAATAAAGGGAATATATCCAGATTTTTCAAACGCTTGAATAAAACGACTCACATTCAGCAATTCTTAATTCATATATTCTACTTTACGTACATAAACAATAAAAAATAACACGGAGAAATTAGATGGTTGACGTGAACACGGCCGATTTCAACGGCCTGGTGAACAAGATTTCCGGCTTTCATTGGGCGAACAGCACCATATCGGTCAATATCGACGGCCTGCTTGGCAATATGAGCCAGTATAATGCAGCGCTCGAGGCGCTGAAGATGTGGACGGCCTTTACCGGCCTGAAGTTCAATTTCGTGCATGACAATGGCGCCCAGATCAATCTGACCAATCGCTATGGCGGCGCCTTCACCACCTTTGCCTATGACAATGGCGGCAATGTCACGAAATCCCTGGTCAATGTGGCACCCAACTGGGTGAGCAACTGGCAGACGGGCGGGTATGGCCTGCAAACCTTCGTGCATGAGATCGGTCATGCCATCGGCCTGGAACATGGCGGGGAATATAATGGTGGCACGCCGTCCTATGACCGCGACGCCCTCTTTGCCAGCGATACCTGGCAATATTCGGTCATGTCCTATTTCATGCAGGACAATCATCCGACCAATTACGCCACCGATCTCTATCTGATCGGTCCGATGATTGCCGATATCGAGGCAATCCGGAAGCTCTATGGCCCGCTCGCGGTCAATACGGGCGACACGGTCTACGGCGCGGGCGAAACCTTCCTGAATGGCTGGACCGATTTCGGCAAGCACGCAAACCTCGCCTATTGCATCCATGATACGGGCGGCACCGATCTGATCGATTACAGCAATGTCGCCGATGGCCGCTATCTCGGCTATTTCGGCTTCGGCAATGTCATCGATCTTCGCCCAGGCGCCTTTTCCGATATTGGCGGCCATATCGGCAATGTCTCGATCGCCCTCGATACGGTGATCGAGAATGTGCGCGGCTCGCAGCTTCTGGATATCATCCATGGAAACGGCGCCAACAACATGATCTCCGGCCTCGACGGCAACGACTATCTCTATGGCGGCGACGGCAAGGACAGCGTGGATGGCGGCCTTGGCGACGACTACATGGAAGGCAATGACGGCAACGACCAGCTCGATGGCGGCGATGGCTATGATACGCTCTATGGGGGCGATGGCGACGACGTGATGAAGGGCGGCTCCGGCGACGACTATATGGAAGGCGGCTCCGGCAGCGACGATTACTATGTCGACAGCAGCGGCGACCAGGTCATCGAATATGGTTATGAGCGCCTCGGCAACGAGGATGTGGTCAAGAAGCCGACGGACTGGGTGGCCTATAACAAGGTGAAGGCCCCGACCGATGGCGACCATGTCTTCGCAGCCGTCAGCCACATGCTTGCCGATAATGTGGAATGCCTGGACCTCACCGGGAAGGACAATATCAACGGCACCGGCAACGGCCTGAACAACTGGATCAAGGGCAATGGCGGCGACAATGTGCTGAAGGGTATGGACGGCTCGGACAAGATCTGGGCCGGCGGCGGCGCCGATACGCTGGATGGCGGCAGCGGCGATGACTGGCTGGATGGCGGCTATGCCCACGACGTCCTCACCGGCGGCACCGGCAATGATGCCTTCTCCTTCGGGGCAGGATTCAGCAAGGGCGCGAACGGCCTCGTCGGCTGGGGTTCGCTCAATGCCTCCTCGGATATCGTTCGGGATTTCGTCCATGCCGAGGATATCATCGTGCTCAGCCGCACCTCCTTCGCCGCCCTGAACAGCGGCGACATGCTGGACAAGGCGAGCTTCCTGCTTCTGAACAAGGGGACGCTGTCCGCCGCAACCCGGGTGATCTACGACCAGAGCTGCGGCAAGCTCTTCTATGATGCGGACGGCTCCGGCAAGGGCTATGACAAGGTCCTCATCGCCGCTTTCGAAAACAAGGCGGCCATCGATGCCAGCGATTTCATGCTGGTTGCCTGAGGCAGGCTGTAGGGGAGAAAAGGGAAAGAGGGCCACGCAGGCCCTCTTTTCTTCATCAGAGCGCCTGGAAGGCGGCAAGCGTCCGGCGCATGGCCTCGTCAAGCGGCGTGTGGGGCTCCTCGCCGAGCAGGGCGACGAGCCGGCTGTTGTCGAGCCGGATCGGCACATGCCACACATAGCGCATGCCGAAGAGTTCCCGGGACAGGCGGTGGAAGGGGGCCGCAAGCCTGAGCGCCCACCAGGGCAGCCGGCTCGTCGAGATCTTGCGCCCGGTCACCCGCCGCGCCGATTCAACCAGCGCCAGGCCGTCTTCGTCCCAGATGCCGCGCATGTGAAACCGGGCAAAGGCCGGCAGCTTCTGGCCCAGCGCCAGGAGCCGCACGATAGTTTCGGCCACATCGGGCAGATAGGCCCAGCTGTGACCCACGCCCTCGGCACCGGGAAGCGACATCGCCCTCACCGGACGGCCGGCACGGATCATGCCCTGGCTGAACCAGCTATTGACCGCCCCGGGCCCGATGAAATCGCCCGCACGGACGATGAGAACGGGCACACCGGAGGAAGCTGCCGCCTGAAGCCGACGCTCCATCTCCACCCGGATCTTCCCCTTTTCCGTCTCCGGATGCTGCGGGCTTTCCTCGTCGATGACGGGAAAGCTGTCGGGGCCGAAATTATAGATGGTGCCGGGCAGGAGAATGCGCGCGCCCGCGGCTTTCGCCGCTGCAATCGTATTGTCGATCATCGGCAGCACCAGCTTGTCCCAATCGCGATAGCCGGGCGGGTTGACCGCATGCAGGATCAGGCAGGCGCCTTCGGCCGCGCGTTTCACGTCCTCGGCGCGCATGGCATCGCCCTTTACCCATTCATAGGCGGGGTTACGATGGGCAAGGGCATCCGGCTGGCGATGAAGCGCCCGCACGCGGTAACCCTCCTGAAGCAGGCGGTCCGCCACAGCGCTGCCGACGCCGCCCGTGGCACCGAGAATGAGAGCAAGGGGTTTTTGAAGAGAAGATCCGGTCATCGTCATGTCCTCAGCGAGTTTCGATGAGCCCACCGTGACGGATCGCGCGACTAAAGAAAATTGACGTAAATTCTATATCGTCTATACATAAATGCATGGACAAAATGAGTTGGGATCTGCTTCGCACCTTTCTGGCCGTCATGCAGCACGGATCGCTTTCGGCTGCAGCACGCGAACTCGGCATCACCCAGCCGACCGCTGGCCGCCATATCGCGCAGCTCGAGGAGCAGGCGGGCCTGCCGCTTTTCCTGCGCTCCTCCGGTGGTCTGCTGCCGACCGAGCAGGCCAAGGCACTGCTTCCCCACGCCCGCAGCATGGGCTTTGCGGCATCTGCCGCCGCTCGCACCGTCTCCGGCCAGGCGGGGCGCGTGGAAGGCACGGTTCGGATCTCGGCAAGCGAGGTGGTGGGGATCGAAATCCTGCCGCCCATTCTGTCCGGCCTGCAGGAGAAATATCCGGATCTGGAAATAGAATTGTCGGCCTCCGATGCGGTGGAGGATCTCTTGCAGCAGGAGGCGGATATTGCCGTGCGCATGGCCGAACCCGCGCAGGATGCCCTCCTCGTGCGCTTCGTCGGCACCATCGCCCTCGGTTTCCACGCGACGGAGGCCTATCTTGCCCGCCATGGCAAGCCGGACAGCCTTGCCGCCCTCAATGACCACCGGCTGATCGGCTTCGACCGGCAGACGGCTTTCCTCCGCAGCATGGCGGCCCGGCTGCCGGATATTGCCAATGTGCATTTTCGCTTCCGGGCGGACAGCAATCTCGCGCAATTTGCCGCGATCAGGGCGGGCTGCGGGATCGGCCTCTGCCAGGTCGCGCTGGCACGCCGACAGGCGGACCTCCAGCGGCTCATACCGGATTTCACGGTGCCACTGCCCACCTGGATTGCCATGCATGAGGATCTGAAAGGCAGCACGCGCTGCCACACCGTGTTTCAGGCCCTGGCAGACGGCCTGAAACGCCATATCCTCGCCCAGTAGTGCCGGTCAGGAGCTGCGGCCCACGCCCGTATCGCCGGAAACCAGATTGTCCCGCGTGTCGAGGATTTCGATCTCCGGCCGGTCATTGCCGTCGACCACTTCCTGATGCCAGACCCCGTTCTCATCCTGATAGCTGATTTCCTCGCTCTCGCCGCCGCGCTGCTGTTCGGCGGCAACGATGCGCGCCGCTTCCAGCGCCTCGTCATGGCTCGGAAAGGTCTCCGAATAGACATCCCCCAGACGGTAGGCCCAGCCTCCGTCATGCGGCACCACTTCATAGATGATCTTGGTCATGTCTGGCCTCCAGCAAACCCGTTCGTCGGAAAGCGCGGGGTAGAGAGCCCGCGCCCGCCGCTGCGGCCATCATGGTTCTGACGGCTGCGACGGCTGCCGGACCGGAAAGCAGGGGCCTCCCGGCCCGGTCCGCATTATTCCACCAAACGCGGCGAGGGGCAAATCGGTTCACCCCCCTGCGGCGAAGCGCCCGGAAGGGCATGAAAAAACCCGCCGTTTCCAGCGGGTTCTGATAGGGGCGTGAAAAGGCCGAACTTACTTGCAGGCGGCGCAGAAGCGCTGGATGCGCTTGCAGGCTTCCTCAAGCAGCTCTTCCGAGGTCGCATAGGAAATGCGGAAGTTCGGGCCGAGACCGAAGGCCGAACCATGGACCACGGCCACGCCTTCCGATTCCAGAAGCTCGGACACGAAATCCTCGTCCGTCTCGATGACCTTGCCCGAAGGCGCGGTCTTGCCGATCAGGCCCTTGCAGGACGGATAGACGTAGAAGGCGCCTTCCGGCGTCGGGCATTCGATGCCCTTGGCCTGGTTCAGCATGGATACGACGAGATCGCGGCGGCCTTCGAAAATCGCCTTGTTCTTTTCGATGAAGTCCTGCGGACCGTTGAGCGCCTCGACGGCCGCCCACTGGGCGATGGAGCAGGCGCCGGAGGTCTGCTGGCCCTGGATCATGTCCATGGCCTTGATCAGCGCCAGCGGGCCGGCGGCATAGCCGATGCGCCAGCCGGTCATGGCATAGGCCTTGGAAACGCCGTTCATGGTCAGCGTCCGGTCATAAAGGCCGGGCTCCACTTCGGCGGGGCTCACGAACTTGAAATCGCCATAGGTCAGATGCTCGTACATGTCGTCGGAAAGGATCCAGACATGCGGGTGCTTCATCAGCACGTCCGTCAGCGCCTTCAGCTCCGCATGGCTGTAGGCGGCACCGGTCGGGTTGGACGGCGAGTTGAAGACGAACCACTTGGTCTTGGGCGTGATCGCCTGTTCCAGCGCCTCGGGCGTCAGCTTGAACTTGTTGGCCTGCGTGGTGGCAACGAAGACCGGCGTGCCGCCGCACAGCGCCACCATTTCCGGATAGGACACCCAGTAGGGAGCGGGAATGACCACTTCGTCACCGGGGTTCATGGTGGCCATGAAGGCGTTGAACAGGATCTGCTTGCCGCCGGTACCGACGATGGTCTGCGCCGCCGTATAGTCGAGATTGTTCTCGCGCTTGAACTTCTTGACGATCGCCTCGCGCAGCTCGGGAATGCCGGCAACGGCCGTATACTTCGTCTCGCCGCGCGTGATCGCGTCCACAGCCGCCTTCTTGATATTGTCAGGCGTATCGAAATCCGGCTCACCGGCGCCAAGACCGATGACATCGCGGCCTTTCGCTTTCAGTTCGCGCGCCTTCTGCGAAACGGCGATGGTGGCGGAGGGTTTTACGCGGGAAAGGGCATCGGCGAGAAAAGCCATCGGACTGTGATCCTGAAACGGTTGAACGGGGGAACCGGCGGAAACCCGCGGTTCCGACGCCCTCCCCTATGTCGAATATGTCCCGGGATTTCAACTAAAAAGGCGTCACCCTGACAGGAATCGAAGCCCGGCCCCGAAGATGAACAAATGTTCAGAATCGGCAGGCCGTTCACGGCTGGGTAACAGTTTGCATTTTATACAAAATCATTCAGTGAATGAATCACCGGATGGGAAGCTCGCCATGACGGCTCGCAAGACACTTGATGCCTATGTCCGTGACGCGGATGACACTTTCAGCTGCGCCTACGGCCCCTTTACGCTCCGCTCGGTATTTCAGCCGATCTTCACCCCCGATCTCAATGGCACGCGCATTGCCGGCTTTCACAGCCTGGTGCGGATCGAACGCCACGGCGACGCTTATGCGCCGGGGGAGTTTCTGAACGCCGTCGACCCGCGTGACCTCTCCGAAATCGACAGCCGCCTTGCCGGCCTGCACGCGCTGAACGGCCATCCCTTCGCCCGCACCGGTGCCAAGATCCACATCCCGCGCGATCCGCGCCATTTCTACACCTCGCATGAAATGCGCGCCGATGCGGAGAAGCTTCGCCACTGCACCGATGCGGCCGGCCTCGCCTCCCGCGATGTGGTCTGCGAGCTGCAAATGCGCGATTTCGACGATCTCGACCGCACGGTGAACTTCGCCGCCCATCTGCGCCGGGCAGGTCTGCTGGTGGCGATCGACGGCTATGCCGGCGAAGAGCGCGACCTGAAGCGGGTCTCCGAGGTCCGCCCGAGCTTCGTGCGCTTCGATCAAAACTGGCTGCGCGGCTTCCTGGAAAACAGCGCAGGCACCGCCCTGCTGCGCGTCATCATCCGCCAGCTGGCCGAGCGCAATATTCTGGCGATTGCCAGCGGCATCGACCGCGAGGAAGAGGTGCAGCAGCTGGAACGGATTCAAATGCCGCGCATCCAGGGCCATGCCCTGGCCAAGCCCGACCGGGCGGCCAACCTCTCGCTGAAACGGCTGGGCACAGGACCGGTCGCGGTGGAGGATCGCCAGCGGATGATCATTGCCAATCCGCCGCCGCTCGCCCCGCAGCCGGTCATGGAGCTTTCCCGCCCGCCCGTTCAGCGGCGCGGCGCGGCCGTTTTCGGCCGCCGGGGTGCCGCGGGCTGAGGACACTCGGGCTCGAATCGATGTTCGGGCCCTGAAATTGCCATCAATGGCAACATTTTTTTGATTGGTGATGCGACTTTTCCAGAAGTTTTGCGTTTTATTGCCATGATTGTCAGGCATGACATCATCCTGAAACCAGTCATGGAACGCGAAAATGTTTATCGATGACGAAATTCTGGCAGAACGCCATCGCCGCGGAAGTCCGTTTCCCGTGGTGATCATCGCCTTGACGACCATTGCCGCCTGCCTGGCGACGGTCGCCGGTGCCCTGACGTCCATCGCCTGAGCGCCGCCCGGATGACCCGGGACCGGGGCATGATGCCCCGCCTCTTTCGCGCCGAGCCCTGTAGCCGGCGCCTTTGCCACCCGAAGCCTAGACCCCTCCCATGACAGTGATCGGCGTGCCGTCGAAAAAGCGGGAAAGCCGGAAGGCCTGTGGATCGACGACCGGCCGGTCGCCGGTCACGAGATCGGCCGCAAGCTTGCCTGCGGAGGGCGAAATGCCGAAGCCGTGGCCGGAAAAGCCCGTCGCGATCACCAGACCGCGGCGGTCTTCGACGCGTGAAATCACCGGGACGGCATCGGGCACCACCTCGATCATGCCCGCCCACTCCTGCTCGATGGGCAGCCCCCGGAAGAAGGGGTAATCCTGTTGCAGCCGCGCCCAGGCCCGCCGCACCGTGCCCGAGGCGGGCTTGGGATCCAGCACGCGATGGGCGAGAAGCATCCGGCGAAGCCCGGTCGGCTTGCTAAACAGCGCGCGCCATTCGTCCAGCATCATGCCGGAAAAGCGGGGCCGCAGCGAGGCCCAGTCCTGGCGGAGAATGCTGCGGAACGGCATCGCGTAGCGGAAGGAATCCGGCACGATCTCGACGATGTTTTCCGCCGCCGAGGCAACAGAATAGCCGCCATCAGCCCGCCGCCGGAAGGCGAACTTGCTGGTCCAGAGCGCCGCTTCGGGCGCCGGCTCTGCCGAAGCGGACGCTCCCGTGCGCACCACCGTGTTCAGCACCTTGAGCTGCGGGAGCGAAATGCCGTCGAGCCGCGCCATCGCGCTCGTCCATACGCCCGCCGCCAGGATGACCGAGGACGTGCGCACATAGCCACGCTCGGTTTCCACGCCGCAAAGCCGCCCTGCCTGCCAGTCGAGCCCCAGCACCGCACAGGACGTGACGATTGCAGCGCCACGGGCACGGGCGGCTTCCGCCACCAGCGGCGCGACCCGCTGCGGCTCGGCGCGGCCATCCACCGGCGCGTGAAGCGCGGCAAGCGCCCCGGTCGTCAGGCCAGGATAGAGCCCCGCAAGTCCCTGTCGGCCGATCATGTCCATGCCGGGGCCGCCGGCGAGAGGCTCCATATGCCCCGCAGCGATGAAATCCTTCAGCCAGGTTTCGTGGCTTGCGACGGTCGCCTCATCTTCGCAGGCAAAGACGATGCCCGAGCGGACATAGCCGCTCTCCGCCCCGATCCGCCGGTCGAGATCCTGCCACAGCCGGATCGATTCGAGCATCAGCGGCGCCTCGCGCAGGTCACGCATGGCAATGCGCACCCAGCCCCAGTTGCGGCTGGACTGCTCGCCACCGATGGTGCCCTTTTCGAGAAGCAGCACGCGATGCCCCCGCTCGGCAAGCTCCAGTGCCGCGAAGCACCCCACCACGCCACCCCCGATGACGACGACATCCGTTTCGCGCGGCAGATCGGGATCGGAGGAAAAGGCGATCAGTCTGGGGCCCGGCATCATGCGTCTCCGACCAGTTCGGGAGGGGAAGCCCTTCAATAACCGAAACCAGCCATTTGAAAAACAGCAGAAATTCGCCTATGAGGCATTTCCCCGCTGCGGCCATGGTGCCGCAACCCAGCACCCAACCCCATGGCAGGTGATCCATGAGCCGCATGCAGGCCAATCTCGTTCTGTTGCTCGCGGCCGCCATCTGGGGCGGCGGCTTCGTCGCCCAGGCGACCGCCATGGATTCGCTCGGCCCCTTCTGGTTCATCGGGCTGCGCTTTGCGATCGCCACGCTCTGCGTCCTGCCCTTTGCCCTGCGCGAAGGGCGCCAGGCGCCCCAGCCGGTTTCTCCCCGGCATATCCGGCAGTTCCTGGTGATCGGCCTTGCCCTCTTCCTGGGAGCGGCCACCCAGCAGGTCGGCCTGCAATTCACCACCGTCACCAATTCGAGCTTCCTCACCGGCCTTTACGTGGTCTTCGTGCCGGCGATCTCGGTAATCTTCCTGCGCAAGCCGCCGCACTGGATCATCTGGCCCGCCGCCCTGCTTTCGCTTACCGGCATTTTTCTCCTGAGCGGCGGCGCCCTCGACCGCCTCACCGTGGGCGATGGGCTGACCATTCTCTGCGCCCTCTTCTGGGCGGTACAGCTTACGCTTGTGGGGCTCTTCGTCGGAGAAAGCGGCCGGCCGCTGCTCCTCTCCACTGTGCAGTTCGCCGTCTGCTCCGTGGGCGGCATGGCGATTGCCCTCTTCACCGAACCCCTTTCGCTGGAAGCCGTGCGCGGTGCGATGACGGAAATTCTCTATGTCGGGATATTCTCCTCCGGCTTCGCCTTCGTGCTTCAGGTGATCGGCCAGCGCTACACCTCCGCCTCCCAGGCGGCGATCATGCTTTCGGCCGAAGCGCTGTTCGGCGGGCTCTTCGGAGCACTGCTTCTGAACGAGACTTTGACCTCCGCCGGTTACGTCGGATGCGGAATAATTTTTGTCGCAATGATTATGGTTGAAATCATTCCAGAAGTTCTCCGCAGAAAAACACACGGAATAAGATAGGCGCTGCATAGCCGCGATAAATTCAACAATTACAACGAGGAAATACTCGAATCTTATCAATTCTCATGGAGTATTTCCTGTGGCTATCATAGCGAAAACTTTCGCTTGCCAATTGGGCGCAAACGCATCAATCTACCGCCGTTCGGGCATTTAGCGAACACGGGAAGACCTTATAAATAAAACGCGCCGAAGTCGTAATACCTCGGGCGGTCATGCGGGTACAGGACAGCAAGCTTGGCCCCGCGAAAGCCGCGGTAACATGGGACCCTTTCCTCCATATTCGAGAATTGCCTGCCCCACGCCCCCCAAGGGCAATTTACCGATGCTGCCTGGTCTGACACGGGCAGAGAGAAAAGGACATGACGCATGGCCGAGAGTGGCACTGTAAAATTCTTCAATACCGACAAGGGTTTCGGCTTCATCAAGCCGGACAACGGCGGGGCTGACATCTTCGTTCACATTTCCGCTGTTCAGGCTTCGGGTCTCTCCGGCCTGTCCGAAAACCAGAAGGTGACCTTCGACACCGAGCCGGATCGCCGCGGCAAGGGTCCGAAGGCCGTCAACCTTCATATCGCAGGTTGATTGCCTGACGGGAAGGCGGGGTCCGCTTAGGCGCGCTACCGCAACAGGCGCAAGGGCCTTTCCATCGGCCAGATGGGGGCCATCGCAAAGGACTTCCCCTTCGCATAGCCATTCAAAGGTCCGGTTCTCGCGTTCCGGGCCTTTGTCATGAGCGCTGATCGCAACCGGGCTTTCGCGGCGGGCGTGGGGAAAAACCACAAGCCCTGGCCGGGCTTTGATAACCCTCCGGGAAGCTTTGGCTCCATTCAGGTTGCATTCAGATCATCCATGATTAAGTCTCCCCATAAGGATGGCGCCGGACAGCATTTCCGCAGCCATGGATGGAAGAAGAGGAATCCTGCGATGAACACGTTTTTCAAGAACCTGGTACTTTCGGGAACCATCGCGGCAACGGTCATTGCGTCGGCCGGCAGCGCTTCGGCCGATGGCTGGCGCCGCCATCACCACAGCGATGGCGGAGATGCTCTTGCTGCCGGTGTGGCAGGCCTCGCCGTTGGCGCGCTGATCGGTGGCGCCCTCGCCACGCCCCCGCGCCGTCATTACGTGGATGATTACAGCGTGCTCGAAGGCCCGATCGATGACGAGCCGGATTATGTCTACCGCACCAACCGGGTCGTCGTGCGCCCGGCCTATGTAGAGCGCCGCGTCGTGATCGAAAGCTCCGGCTATCGCCCCTGGACCCGCCAGTGGATGCGCTATTGCAGCATGCGCTACCGCTCCTTCGATCCTTCGACCGGCACTTTCATCGGCTATGACGGCATGGAGCATTTCTGCCGCTGATCGCAGTGATGCCGAAGATGAAAAAAGGCGGGCCCGGTGCCCGCCTTTTTTGTGGCCGCTCAGAGACCGCGCAGGAAGGGATTGTTCCGCCGCTCCTCGCCGATCCGCCCGCCCGGCCCGTGGCCGCAGATGAAGCCCACCTCGTCACCGAGCGGCAGCACCTTTTCCTTGATGGAGCGCAGCAGCGTCGCATGGTCGCCGCCCGGAAGGTCGGTCCGGCCGATGGATCCGTTGAAGAGCACGTCGCCCAGATGGGCAAAGCCCTGCTCGCGATTGTAGTAGATCACATGGCCCGGCGCATGGCCCGGGCAATGACGCACCTCGAAGACATGGCTGCCGAAGGCCACCTCATCGCCATCCTCCAGCCACCGGTCCGGCACGACATTGCGTACCGAACCCGGAATGCCATAGGTCTCGGCCTGCTTTTCAATCCGCGACAGCAGCGGCAGGTCGTCCTTGTGCGGGCCGACAACCGGAATGGACAGCCGCTCGCGCAGCTCGTCCGCCCCGCCGGCATGGTCGATATGCCCGTGCGTGAGCCAGATTTCCTTCAGCGTCAGGCCATTTTCGTGGACGATCTGCAGGATGGTCTCCACATCCCCGCCTGGATCGACGATCACGCCCTCCTGGCTCTCCTGATCGAAAAGAATGGTGCAGTTCTGCTGGAAGGGGGTGACGGGAATGATCCCCGCCTGCAACATGCCCATGAAAACCTCTCCAAAGGGGCGACCGGCTTTCTGAGGGCCGAATCCGGATAATCCTCTCATATATGGGCCCGTTTGCCCGGGGGAAAGGCCAGGCAGGACCACGGGCGTTCACATGGAGTTGATTTGTCCCCGGAATACGGTCTATCCAAGTCGGCACGGCGGCCCCCGACATCGGGCCGGAACAACACGGCCCCGCATGCCGTGAGGATGACAGGACGATAAAGTGGCGCGGCAGGCAGGCAGGAAGAAGGACGCGGAACCCGAGGTGCTGGATGCGCCTATGGCGGATGCAAGGCATATCGACTTCGAGACGATCGAGCAGTTCTTCTTCGCCTATCGGGACTTCGTTTCCGATCCCGACCAGATTCTGGCCACGAGCGGCTTCGGCCGCGCCCATCACCGGGTGGTCCATTTCGTCAACCGCTATCCGGGCATGACTGTGGCCGACCTGCTCGATACGCTGCAGATCACCAAGCAGAGCCTCTCGCGCGTGCTCAAACAGCTGATCGACAGCGGCTATATCCGCCAGATGGCGGGCCATGCGGATCGTCGTCAGCGCAAGCTCTATCCGACTCTGGCCGGGCGGGAGCTGGCGCTGGCGCTGGCCGAGCCGCAATCCCGCCGCATCGCGCGCGCATTCCAGGGCCTTTCGGCAGAGGAGCGCACCGCGGTGCGCAAGTTCCTCGCCGGCATGCAGAACAGGGAGAAGGAAAAGGCATGAGCCCGCAGCCGGTCGCAATTCCCGACAATGCCGCCCATCTTCTGGTGGTGGATGACGATACCCGCATCCGGGCGCTGCTGAACCGCTATCTCGCCGAAAACGGTTTCCGCGTGACGGTGGCGGCCGATGCCGCCGAGGCCCGCCGCAAGCTTGAAGGCATGGAATTCGACCTCATCATCCTCGACGTGATGATGCCGGGCGAATCCGGTCTGTCGCTCACCAAGGCGCTGAAGACCATACGCCAGGTGCCCATCGTCCTCCTCACCGCCCTTGCCGAAGCCCCATCCCGCATCGAGGGGTTGGAAGCGGGTGCCGATGACTATGTTTCCAAGCCTTTCGATCCCCGGGAGCTGGTGCTGCGCATCAACAATATCCTGAAGCGCAGCCCGGGCCAGGATCAGGCCGCCGTCGAGCAGGTCATGTTTGGCCCCTACACCTTCTCGCTTGCCCGCAAGGAGCTGAAGAAGGCCTCGGTTCTGGTGCGCCTCACGGATCGCGAAACGGAAATCATGACCTTCTTTGCCGCCCGAGCCGGCGAAACCGTGGCGCGCCACGAGCTGGCCGGCAGCGACGGGGAAATCGGCGAGCGCACCATCGACGTGCAGATAAACCGGCTGCGGCGCAAGATCGAGGATGACCCGGCCAATCCCGTCTATCTCCAGACGGTACGCGGCATCGGCTACCGTCTCTCGGTCGATTGAACCGGGCCCGCAGCTGGAGGCGGTGAAGGGAACCGCCCGAAAGGCAGGAACGCCATGACGAGCTTCGATACGATCCGCCCCGAGCCGGACCGCCCCTCGCCATCCTATTTCGCCTCGCTCGCGCGCTGGGTGCGCCGCCGCCTGCCAACCGGCCTTTATGCCCGCTCGCTCCTGATCATCGTGCTGCCCATGGTGATGCTGCAGGTGGCCGTCTCCATCGTCTTCATGGAGCGGCACTGGCACATGGTCACCCAGCGGCTGACCAATGGCACGACCCGCGACATTGCCGCAATCATCTACCTCATAACCCGCCGCCCGGACCCTGCCGATGTGGAGGAGACGCTGCGCCTTGCCAAGGACAGGCTTGGCCTCGACGTATCCCTCACCCCCGGCGATGCCCTGCCGCCCGGCGGGCAGATCCCGCTCTTCGGCCTGCTGGAACAGACGCTTGGCGCCGAGATCGAAACCCAGATCGGCCTCCCCTATCGCATCGACGTGCTGATGCCGGATGACGGGCCGAGCCTCGTCGACATCAAGATCCTCCTGCGCGACCAGATCCTGAGGGTGCTGGTCAAGCGCAACGAGACCTATGCATCGAACACCCACATCTTCATCCTGTGGATGGTGGGCACGGCAGCGGTGCTGATCACCATTTCCGTTCTCTTCCTGCGCGGCCAGATCCGCCCCATCGTGGCTCTCGCCAAGGCGGCGGAAGCCTTCGGCAAGGGGCAGAAGATGCCGGAGAATTTCTCCCCCCGAGGCGCGGATGAAATCCGCCGCGCGGGGCTTGCCTTCATCCTCATGCGCGAACGCATCGAGCGGCAGATGGAGCAGCGCACCGCCATGCTGACGGGCGTGAGCCACGATCTGCGCACCATCCTCACCCGTTTCAAGCTGCAGCTGGCGCTCGCCGGCGACAATCCCGATCTCGCCGGCCTCAACGAGGATGTGGCCGACATGCAGTCGATGCTCGAGGGCTACATGGCCTTCGCCCGCGGCGAGGCGGAGGAGGACCTGGGCAAACTCGACATCACCGAGCTTTTCTCCCGTCTGGAAGCGGAAGCCGACATGCATGGCAAGTCGCTGAGCTGGACGCTGACCGGCGACAGCATCGCCAATGTCCGCCCCAATGCCTTCACCCGGCTCGTCTCGAACCTCGTTTCGAACAGCCTGCGCTATGCCAACCGCATGCAGCTGACCGCCGTGCTTGGCGGGAGGTGGCTGACGATCACGCTGGATGATGATGGTCCGGGCATTCCCTCTGCCGCCCGGGAGGACGTGTTCAAGCCCTTCTTCCGGCTGGACGAAGCCCGCAATCTCGATTCCTCGGGCACCGGGCTCGGCCTCGCCATAGCGCGGGATATTGCCCGCAGCCATGGCGGCAATGTCACGCTGGAAGACAGCCCGCTCGGTGGCCTCAGGGCAATCGTGCGTGTTCCGGTATAAGGAAGGTTACATCAGTTTCCGGCCATTCGGCACGGCACGCTCCGGCATGGCGAGCACGATGTCGCCCTTTTCGTCGGCAAAACCGAGCGTCAGCACCTCGGAGCGGAAGGGGCCGATCTGGCGCGGCGGGAAATTGACGACCGCCATCACCTGCCGGCCGAGCAGATCCTGCTCGCCATAATGCACGGTGATCTGCGCGGAGGACTTCTTCACGCCGATCTCGGGCCCGAAATCGATCTTAAGTTTCCAGGCGGGCTTGCGCGCCTCCGGAAAGGCCATGACCTCGATGATCGTCCCGATTCGGATATCGACCCGCTCGAAATCGTCGAAGGTGATTTCCCCGCTCATGGATCAGCCCGCGAGCTCGCCCGCCCGCAGGCGTGCAGCTTCGATGGCACGGTCGAAAAGCGGCTGCATGCCATCCTCGGCCATCAGGACCGAAAGCGCCGCCGCGGTCGTACCGCCCGGCGATGTCACATTCTGTCGAAGGCGTGACGCATCATCGGGGGACCGGTGAAGAAGTTCACCGGCCCCCGAGACGGTTTCCCGCGCAAGTCGCATGGCGAGGTCCGCCGGCAGGCCGGCTTTACGGCCTGCCTCTGCCATGCACTCCACGAGATAGAAGACATAGGCGGGACCGCTGCCCGAAAGCGCGGTCACCGCATCGATATCGGCTTCCGTTTCCACCCATTCGACAGGCCCGCTGACCTTCAGCAGCGCCTGCACCATCTGCCGCTGCTCCGGCGTTACCGCCCCGTTCGCATAGGCGCCGGTCACGCCGCGACCGATCATGGCGGGCGTGTTGGGCATGGCACGAACCATGGCCGAGGCGCCGAGATGCGCGCCGATGGTGGAAAGGGTCTTGCCCGCCGCAACGGTGACGACCACCGTCTTCGGCCCGATGACGGACTTGAGCGGCGGCAGGACGGCATCCATGGCTTGCGGCTTGACCGCCAGGAACAGGATACTCGCTTCGAGATCCGCCGGCGGCTGCGTGAAATGCCGTGCACCGGCATCGTTGATGAGCTGGCGGATCGGATCGGAAGGGCCGGGATCCAGCACGACCACCGAAGAGCCGGGAACCCCGCTCTTCAGCCAGCCGGTTAGCATGGCGCCGCCCATATTCCCGGCGCCGACGAGGACGATGGTGCCCGAAATGGTCGCCACCATGATCAGGCCTCTCCCGCCGTTTCGAACAGCACTGCATCGAGCGCCGCCTTGGCCTCCATGCCGGACCAGACCACGAACTGGAACGCCTGATAATAGGCTTCGCAGCAATCGAGGCCGTTCGAAAGCAGCACCTCGACCTGCTGGTTGTTGGGCTCGGCCCCGCCGGCGAGCAGCAGCGACTGGCGGAAGATCACCACATCCTCGGCGCGCCAGAGATCGAAATGCCCCATCAGCACCTGGCCATTGATCATCGAAAGCAGCCGGATCACCTCGTTCACGCGGTTCTCGGGCACCTTGATGTCGAAGGCGGAGGCAATGTGGAGGGCCTCGAACTGCTCCATCCAGGAAAAGGAGACATGATAGTCCGCCCAGCGCCCCTTGACCGTCATGGCGATTTCGTCCTCGCCTGAACGCTCGAAGGACCAGTCATTGCTTGCGGCAACAAACTCGATCATGTCGACCGGGTTTGACTGGCGTTGCACATCCATTTCCATAAAGCTCATGCGGCACCTTTTCGACCGGCAATGACAGTCCCTCCGCGCCTAAGCACGCCAAGAACGCAAAAATACCGGATACTCATTCCAGGATGACTGTGAAACGGAGCCTGATCATGCCGTCCTTAGCCTGCACGAGGCTGACCGGGACCGTTTCGAATCATCATTTAAAATCAGTGTATAACGCCTGAATCCGCGCGCCAGCCCTCCCCGCGTGTTTTGCGGGCGCCTCTTGTGGAAAGCACTTCGCAATCCGATTCAGCGTTGAGTCATAAATGACTCTGGCGATTGGCTTTTTCGGAGATGTCCACAGGGGGAAAAAATTATGAATTTTTTAACTGTAGACAGGCCGTTGGCCGATTCCCTTTTTGGGGATTCAAGAATTGGTTAATAAAAGGTTAACAAAATGAATGCCGGAAGCCGCGACCGAAGTAAAACCGGTGCGGCTTCCGGAAGATCGGATCAGGACTTGGAGGCGTCGAGCCGGGCTTCCAGCGCCTCGATGCGCGCCTTCAGCGCCTCGTTTTCGTCGAGCGCCTTCAGCGCCATCTCGCGCACCACCTCGAACTCCTCGCGCTTGACGATGTCCATGGCGTTCAGCCAGCGCTCGGCCTGGGCCTGGAAGGCGGTTTCCACCTCCTTGCGCAGTCCCTGGGCGGCGCCCGCCGCATCGGTCATGAGTTTGGCGAAATCGTCCAGTATGCGGTTCGGTCCCGAGGTCATGGTCATCTCCTTCCGTCGGATCGCGGCTGGCCGGTTGACGTTGAGACCCTGCCGCACAGATAAGTCCTCGCAAGGGAGGTAGGATCATGCGCGCCCGGATGCAAGTGATTTGAAGCCGCAGCCGGGACCGCCCGGACCGGCACCCAAGAAGCGGCTTGACCCGCGGGGGACGCAGCGTCATCTTCCGCGCGATAAACAGGAACATCAATTTGCAGACAATTGCCGGACTTCTTGCCCTGCTGCCCTATCCCGCCATCGATCCGGTCGCCTTTTCCATCGGCCCGGTTGCCGTACGCTGGTACGGTATCGCCTATGTGGTCGGTATCCTGGCCGCCTGGCAGATCGCCGAAAGGCTGGTGGCCCGGGAGCGGCTGTGGCCGGGAAATCGCGCGCCAATGGGCGAGACTGCGCTTGGCGATTTCATCGTCTGGGCGACGCTCGGCATCGTGCTCGGCGGACGCCTCGTCTATGCCCTCGTCTATGATCTCGACCGGACGCTTGTGGACCCGCTGAATGTCATCCGCGTCTGGAACGGGGGCATGTCCTTTCATGGCGGCCTGATCGGCACGCTGATCGCGATGATTCTCTTCGCGCGCCGCAACCGCATCCGCACCTGGAGCCTGATCGACACCATCGCGGCGGTGGCACCGCTCGGCATATTCCTCGTGCGCCTGACCAATTTCATCAACAGCGAGCTCTGGGGCCATGTCACCCATGTGCCATGGGCGATGATCTTCCCCAATGGCGGGCCGGAGCCGCGCCATCCGAGCCAGCTCTATGAGGCGGCGCTCGAAGGCTTGATGCTTTTTCTGGTCTTGCAGGCACTCGCATGGGGAACGTCCATTCTCAAGCATCCGGGAAGACTGGCGGGCCTATTCGCTTGCGGTTATGGTCTGGCACGGATCTTCTCCGAGTTCTTCCGGGAACCGGATGCGAACCTCGGATATTTTGGCGGAGACTGGCTGACCATGGGCATGATCCTATCGGCGCCGCTGGTTCTGGCCGGGATCTGGGCGATCGCGCGGTCGGGAAGGCGCGGAGAGGCCGAAACGGACAGCGACGCCGCTCGCACGAATGGGGGACAGGGATGACGAGCACGCCACTAGCGGACAAGATCAAGGCGCTCATCCGCGCCAATGGTCCCATTTCCGTCACCGATTACTTTTCCCTGTGCCTCGCCGATCCCGAGCATGGCTATTATCAGACAAGGGAGCCCTTCGGTCAGGAGGGAGATTTCATCACCGCGCCGGAAATTTCCCAGCTTTTCGGGGAAATGATCGGCATTTTCCTCGTCCACGCCTGGCAGCGCCACGGCATGCCGGCCAATACGCGGCTGGTGGAAATCGGCCCCGGGCGCGGCACGATGATGTCGGATATCCTGCGCGTCGTTGCCAAGCTCGCCCCGCCGCTCTACCAGTCCATGGGCGTGCACATGGTGGAAACCAGCCTGCGCCTGCAGGATGTGCAGCAGGAAACGCTCTCTTCCCATGGCGCGCGCATCGAATGGCACAAGAGCTTCGACACGGTGCCTGCGGGCTTCACCCTGCTGGCCGCCAACGAACTGTTCGACGCGATCCCGATCCGCCAGTTCGTCAAGACGCCGCTCGGCTTCCGCGAGCGGATGATCGTGCTCGACGAACATGATCGCCTCGCCTTCGGCGCGGGCGTCGCCGGCATCGACCCCGCCCTCCTTCCCGTCGATCCCGGCGCGGTGCCCGACGGCACCATCTTCGAGATCGCACCGGCCCGCCAGGCTGTCATGAGCACGCTCTGCGAGCGTCTGAAGAATTCCGGCGGCACGGCCATCATCATCGATTACGGGACAATGGTCACCGGTTTCGGCGATACGCTGCAGGCGGTGCTGCGCCATGATTACGATCCGCCGCTTGCCCATCCCGGCGAGGCGGACCTGACGAGCCATGTGGACTTCCAGCATCTGGCCGAAGTGGCAAAATCGAACGGCGTTGCGATCAACGGCTGCCTGCGTCAGGGCGATTTCCTCTATGGCCTCGGCATCCAGCAGCGCGTCAATGCACTGACGGAGGGCAAGGACCCGGCCGTTGCTTCCCTCATCCGCGCGGCCGCCAGCCGGCTCGCCGACGAGGGCGAAGGCAAGATGGGCGAACTGTTCAAGGTACTCGTCGTGTCGAGCCCGGCCGTGGATCTCCTGCCTTTCCGGCCGATAGCCCACTGACCGGCCGGGCATGTTTCTGCCCGACCGCCCCACCATCCCGACCGACAGACCGACGAGGAGCAGAACTTGACCGCGAAGGAACGGCCGTCCCCTATCGAAAGCCCCGCGCTCACCGCCCTGTCGCCCCGCATCCGGCACGGTTTCTTCACCCGTGAAGGCGGCGTCTCAACCGGCATCTTCGCCGGCCTCAATGTCGGCCTCGGCTCCTCGGATGACCGGGCGGCCGTCGAGGAAAACCGAAACCGTGTGGCCGCCTGGTTCGGCCTGCCCGTCACCCGGCTTGCCACCCAGCACCAGGTCCATTCACCCGATGTGACGGTGATTTCGAACCCGGACGACCTGCCGCGTAATCAGGCCGATGCCATGGTCACGAACCGGCCCGGCATCATCCTCGGCGTCCTGACTGCCGATTGCGGACCGATCCTCTTTGCGGATGCGGAAGCCTCCGTCGTCGGCGCGGCCCATGCGGGCTGGAAGGGCGCGCTCGACGGCGTGCTCGAGGCAACCATCGATGCCATGGAGGAACTCGGCGCGAAACGGCAAAGGATCGTCGCGGTGCTCGGTCCCTCGATCGCCCAGCCCCATTATGAAGTGGGACCGGAATTCGTGGAGCGTTTCCTCGCTCGCAATTCCGATTATGCCCGCTATTTCATCCCGTCGGAAAAGGCCGGACATTCCATGTTCGATTTGCCGGCACTGACCGTAGACCGCTTGAAGGCGGCGGGTGTCGAGGCGATGAGCGTCGGCCTCTCCACCTATCCGGACGAGGCGCGCTTCTATTCCTTCCGTCGCACGACGCACCGGAAGGCGCCCGATTACGGCAGGCAGATATCCGCGATTGCGCTTGAGGAGAACGCATAAGATGGGTCTTCACTTCACCAATGCCGAATATGCAGACCGCATGCAGCGCCTGACCGCGCGGATGCGGGAGGAAAAGCTCGATGCGCTGCTGCTCTTCGCCCAGGAAAGCATGTACTGGCTGACCGGCTACGACACTTTCGGCTACTGCTTCTTCCAGACACTGATCGTCAAGGCCGACGGCACAATGACGCTCCTTACCCGCTCGGCGGATCTCAGGCAGGCGCGCCACACCTCGATCATCGAGAATATCTCGATCTGGGTGGACCGTGTGAATGCCGATCCCTCGGTCGATCTTCGCAACCTGCTTTCCGACATGGATCTCCTCGGCTGCCGCATCGGCATCGAATATGATACCCATGGCATGACGGGCCGGGTGGCCCGGCTGATCGACAACCAGCTGATGAGCTTCGCCCAGCTCGTCGATGCCTCCTATCTCGTCAGCCGCCTGCGCCTTGTGAAATCGTCCGCCGAATGCGCCCATGTGGCCCGCGCGGCGGAGCTTGCCGACGATGCGCTGGAGGCAGCTCTCCCCCTGATCAAGGCCGGGGCGAGCGAAGCCGATATTCTGGCGGCCATGCAGGGCGCGGTCTTCCTCGGCGGTGGCGATTATCCCGCCAATGAATTCATCATCGGCTCGGGCGCGGATGCGCTCCTCTGCCGCTACAAGGCCGGCCGCCGCACGCTGGACAGCCAGGACCAGCTGACGCTCGAATGGGCGGGCGCCAGCGCCCATTATCATGCCGCCATGATGCGCACCGTGCTGATCGGCAGCCCCTCGCCCCGCCATATCGAACTCTATGAAGCTTGCCGCGAGACGATAGAGGCGATCGAGACCGTGCTGAAACCCGGCCACACTTTCGGCGATGTCTTCGACACCCATGCCCGCATCATGGATGAGCGCGGCCTTGCCCGCCATCGGCTGAACGCCTGCGGCTATTCGCTGGGCGCCCGCTTCTCGCCCTCCTGGATGGAGCACCAGATGTTCCATGCCGGCAACCCGCAGGCGATCGAGCCGGACATGTCGCTCTTCGTGCACATGATCATCATGGATTCCGACACCGGCACGGCCATGACCCTCGGCCAGACCTATCTGACGACAGCCGAAGCGCCGCGAAGCCTCTCCCGCCTGCCGCTGGAGCTCATCGTCCGCTAGGGAGAGCGGACGCCGGAAGGGGGAATTGACAGGCGCGGGGCTCCATTCATAGACTTGCACACTGCGCCGGGAAGCGCTCAGGGGAAGGGATGGCCTGACGATGCACCACGGAAGAACAGCCATCGGCGTTCTGTGTGCTGCGCTTCTCGTTTCGGGCTGCAACACCACCGATGCGCTGACGCCCCAGGTGGATGTGGGCGGCGGCCTGACGCCCTCATCTCCTCCGGTCACCGATCAGGACCTCGACCAGATGGCCCGGACGCAACAGCCGGTCTATCCGTCCAGGCAGCCGCCGGCAGAAAATGCCGCCCCCATTGCCTCGGCCTCCCTGCCCCCGCCGCAAACACCGGTCTATTCGTCCGGAGCAGCCACACCCGGCCCCGGCGCGCCGCCGCGCACGCTTGCCGATCAGGCAGCCTCCCTCGGGGGCGAAAAGCCCGCGGGCGCGGCAGGCGCTTCGCCGCGTTCCTTAGCCGGCGGCCCCGCTCTTGCCGCCCCTTCGGCACCGGCGGCCTCCACACCGGCAGCGTCGGCCGCTCCGCAGGAACAGCAGGCAAGTCTCGGCACCGAAAGCGGCCAGACGCTGCGTTTCCTGCCGATCATCGGCGCGCCGCTTCCGGCCGTAACCCCGCTCTCCCGGCAGCTCGGCGCGGAAGCGCGCGCCCGGGGCATCGCCATCCGCAGCTCGCAGGACAAGACCGCAAAACACGTGCTCAAGGGCTATTTCTCCGCCGTTGCCGGCGGCGGCAACATCACCGTCACCTATGTCTGGGACGTTCTCGATGCCAATGGCGGGCGGCTGAACCGTATCCAGGGCCAGGAGACCTTTCCCGGCAATGCGGCCGATCCCTGGAGCGCGGTCCCCCCCTCCGTCATGCAGACCATCGCCACCAAGACCATCGACAGCTATGCCCAGTGGAGCGCCGGCCCCTGATGAGCGAAAGCCGGCCAATCAGTCTTTCGGAGAAGAAAAGTGGGATAGCCGCCTTATTGTTCTTGCAATCGGGCGGTGGAGCGCTAAAAAGCGCCAAAAGCGCGCGTATGGCCCGTTACCGGCTTGGTTTTTGAAAAGGTGGCCATGCGCTTCGATTTATCTCGCAGCGTCTCCTGGGCGTCAACAGGACGCAAGGCGCTGACCTGAACAGGCGGGGCAAGATGAAGGTTTTCGCAGGCAATTCGAACCGGCAGCTGGCCGAAGCGATCTGCAAATATCTCAACGTACCTTTGGGCAAGGCCTCGGTCAGGCGGTTCGCAGACCAGGAAATCTTCGTGGAAATCCAGGAAAACGTGCGTGGCGAGGACGTCTTCGTCGTCCAGTCCACCTCCTTCCCCACGAATGACCATCTGATGGAACTGCTGATCATGATCGATGCGTTCCGGCGTTCTTCCGCCCGCCGCATCACAGCCGTGATCCCCTATTTCGGCTATGCCCGCCAGGACCGGAAGCCCGGCCCGCGCACCCCGATCTCCGCCAAGCTGGTGGCCAACCTGATCACCGAGGCCGGCGCCGACCGCGTGCTGACCCTCGACCTCCATGCCGGCCAGATCCAGGGCTTCTTCGATATCCCGACCGACAACCTCTATGCCGTGCCGATCCTCGCCCGCGACGTGAAGGAACATTACGACCTGCAGAACGTCATGGTCGTCTCGCCTGACGTGGGCGGCGTGGTGCGCGCCCGCTCGCTTGCCAAGCGTCTCGATTGTCTGCTGGCCATCGTCGACAAGCGCCGCGACCGTCCGGGCGAATCCGAAGTCATGAACGTTATCGGCGACGTGTCCGGCAAGGACTGCATCCTGATCGACGACATCGTCGATTCCGGCGGAACGCTCTGCAATGCCGCCGAGGCGCTGCTGAAGAACGGCGCGACCAGCGTCACCGCCTATATCACCCACGGCGTGCTCTCGGGCGGCGCGGTTGCCCGCGTCTCCTCCTCGAAGCTCAAGGAACTGGTCATCACCGATTCCATCCAGCCGACCACCGCCGTGCAGACGGCCCCCAATATCCGCGTGATCTCGACCGGCAACCTGCTCGGCGAGGCGATCAACCGCACCGCACTCGAAGAATCCGTCTCGAGCCTTTTCGACTGAGACAGCCGGATCGAGCTTTCGGACAAAAACAAACCCCGAAGGCGGAAGCCTCCGGGGTTTTTCTTTGGGCCGGAAAGGCGCGCTGCCCCACTCAGTGGGGCATCACCTGACCATTGATCTTCACCTGGCCATCCTCGGCCACTTCCACCTTCCAGTGGCTGGTGCCGTCGGGATCGTTCTTCGCCATGCCCTTCGCCATCATCAGGCCGAAGGAAGCGGTGTTGAGATCGGGAACGGACTGGGCAAGATCCTGGATGCCCTTGATCGTCTTGTCGAGATCATGGGCCGTCACGTCGAAGACCGCATTGGCCTTGGCTGGCTCAGCCTTGGCTTCGGCAGAAATGCTTCCCTTGACCGTGACATTGTAGAGCGCCGAGGTCGCGGCAAATTCCGGCACCTCGATCTGCACGCGGCCATCCTTCAGGATGGACTTGCCGATCTCGTCCATCTGTGCGTCGGTCAGCGTATCTTCCGCGTGGGCGACGAACTGGTTGATCGCTGTTGCGAAGTTCAGGCCCGTCACCGAAACCGTCATGGTGACGTTCTTCGGAATGAGATCGCTGAAGGCAACCACCTGCGGAACGCCAGTGATCTGGGGATCGGCAACCGAGAGCCCTACCTGCACCTCGGAATTGTCCTTGAGGCCGGTAAAGCCCAGCCGGTAGCCGATGCTGCCGAACTTGGCGGTGATGCCATTGGCCATGACCGAGAGATCGTCGATCTTCACGTCCTCGGCCACCGCATCGAGCCCCGGCATGGCCTTGGCCAGCAGATCGGCAGCCGCCTTCCGCGTTGCCGGCTGGAGCGGCTTTTCCTCTGCATGGGCGAGGATGAAGCCGACAAGGGCGGAGATTTCCTTGAGCTTCAGCCCGGTGATCTTCGCATCGAGGCCGACATTGCCCATGGTCAGCGTCACCGGCGGCGCGTCTGGGCCCGTCACGGTTTCGCTGAGCCCGGTGACCGCAGCGGAGCTCGACAGGTCCACGGCGCCGGCCGCATTCTTCTGGCCCGCCATCGTATAATCGGACGGGCCGAAGCTTGCCGTGACCCGCGACTTGCCGTCGAAGGATTGCATGCTGCCGCCGCTGGCATGGCCGGCCCCGGAGCGGAAATAGGAAATCGCCGGATCGAACTGGCCGTCGAAGACGAAATCCTTGATCAGATAGGTGAGGTCACCCTTTTCCTCGCCGATCTCCCAGTCCGCATTGACCGAAAGCGGCAGGGATTCGCGCTTCACCTTCATCAGGCCTTCGGCGCCTTCCGGCGGGAAGACCTGCAGTTCATAGAGCGAGGAGAAATTGAACTTGCCCTTTTCCGGCTTGAACAGGCTCGCAAGCTTGCCGAGATCGACGGAAAGCCGGTAGTGGTCCCCCTCGGGAACGGCGGCGACGAAGCCGGTCTTTGCCAGCTCGTCGGGCAGGAATCCGGTCAGCGACTTGACGATCGCGGCCGCACCTTCCGGTGTCGGTTCGGCGGCGGGCGCAGCACCCGCGAGGCTGAGAGCGGCAACGGTGCCCAAGAGGAACGAACGATAATGCATGCGGTATCTCCGGCTTCAGTGTCGCGGCGGATGGTGGTGGGAGGCGGACGGACTGTCAACCACCGCCCGCCTAAATTGCGCCCATGGCCGAAATGTGGTGGTGCAGCTTGCCAAACGGACCCTCTTGGTCTATGGAGCCCCGTCCGCGCAGACACCCTTGGAGGCAACGCGGATGAGGCCGCTCCCCGGAGAGGCTTCGGTTCGCCCGGGTTTGCCCGGCCGAACTCTCCATATAACCTCGAAAGGATAATGCCATGAGCCACGCAACTTACGAGCTCAAGGCCGAGGCGCGCGAACGGGTTGGTAAGGGGTCCTCCCGTGAACTTCGCCGCAATGGCCAGATTCCCGCTGTCATCTACGGTGACAAGCAGGCCCCCATTTCCATCGCGCTGAACACCAATGAGGTGACCAAGCGCATCCACGCCGGCGGTTTCATGACCACCGTTGCCACCATCGAGCTGAACGGCCAGAAGATCTCCGTTCTGCCGAAGGATTACCAGCTGGATCCGGTCCGCGACTTCACCCTGCATGTGGATTTCGTTCGCGTTTCCGCCGACAGCAAGGTCACCGTTGAAGTTCCGGTTCACTTCATCAACCAGGAAAAGTGCCCGGCCATCAAGGTCGGCGGCGTGCTGAACATCGTTCGCCACGAAGTCGAGCTGCACTGCCCGGCCAACGACATTCCGGAATTCCTGACCGTTGACCTCGAAGGCCACAAGATCGGCGACAGCATCCACATCTCGCATGTGAAGCTGCCGGCTGGCTCCACGCCCGTCATCACCGACCGCGACTTCACCATCGCCACCCTGGTTGCCCCGGCTGGCGGCACCTCCGGCGAAGAAGCCTGATCATAGCTGCCTTTTCCTGCCGGCTTCGCTCGGCAGGATCCGGGCAAGCCCAAAATCATAAAGTCCCGTGGCACACGCTCCGGGACTTTTTTTGTTTGTATCAAGTATAAATGTTGTGCTTTGCTTGCAAACCATGTGATGTTTGCTCCGGAGTTACGGGAGGCCTGAATCGTTTTGATCGACGCCAGCCCTCTCTGTTCGGTCCGCTTTTGTAAATTCATCCTGCTAGAGACTTCATGCCGGGGATGGACATGCCGCTGATGAGGAGACGACAGTACCATCCTGAACGGGCCGGTGCGGCAGGGAAAAACCATGCGCTCCGGGAAGCGGCCGCATGACGCATTCGGTCGAAAGCCGCTTTCTTGCCATTCTGAGCGGTGCCCTGCTGATCTTCGTTGCGCCGCTTTTCGTGCTGTTCCTGTTCCTGGCATCGGCGCGGGCGCGCACGGAAATCGTCAATCACGCCACCATCGTCGCAACCAGCAATGCCAAGGCCCTGTCCCAGCCGCTCTGGGATTTCGATGGCGAAAGCGTCGGCGACATTGCCGAAATGATGGTGAGCGACCCCGCCATCGCCAAGGTGCTGATCCGCGACGCCAATGAATTCCAGCTGATGCGCACATCGACGACCATCCGCCCCGGCGGGGTGCGGCTCGATTCCGTATCCGAACCCATCCTGCATGAGGGCGCCTCGGGACCGGAGCGCATCGGCGAAGTGGTGGTCTATTACCCGGAAGTGGGGCTCTTCTCCTCGCTGAAGCCCATCGAGCTCGGCTTCATCTCCATCTTCGCCTTTGCGGTCATGGCGGTTTCGGCCGCCGCCATCATCGGCAACCGCATCATGATCATCACGCCGCTGATGCGGCTGACGGCGGCCGTGGATGCCACGCGCAAGTTCGGCTCGCGCCAGCGGGTGAACTGGGATTCCCGAGACGAGATGGGCGATCTTGCCGCCCGCTTCAACGAAATGCAGAGCAAGCTGGAAAAGGAAGAGCGCGAGCTCCGCCTCGCCCATCGCCGCGCGACGGATATCTACAACCGCACACCGGCCATGCTCTATTCCATCGATACGGATGACCGCATCACCGCCGTATCCGATTACTGGCTGGTGGCCACCGGCTATAGCCGGGCCGAGGTGATCGGCCGTTTCTTCGCCAGCATGGTCGACCCCGCCGACAGCGAGCTCTATTCCAGCCGCGGGCGCGAGACCGATGAAACCGGCGCCCGCAAGGACGTGACCGTGCGCTTCCTCAAGGCCAATGGCGAGCGCATGGACGTGCTGATCGTCGAAACGCCGCCCGGCGGCGGGGATCTGCGCAGTTCCTTCTCGCTCAGCGTCATGACCGATGTGACCGCGCTGAAGGAATCCGAGGCGCGCATTCGCCGCCAGGCCGTGACAGACCACCTGACGGGCCTGATGAACCGGAAGGGCTTCGAGGCGGCTCTCGAAGAGCGCATCCGCCAGGCCGACGAGACCGGCCAGGAACTGGCCTGCCTGTTCATCGATCTCGACCGCTTCAAGTGGATCAACGACAATCTCGGCCATGCCGCGGGCGATACGGTGCTCTGCGATGTGGTGGGCAAGCTGCTGCCGGTGCTCAAGCCCGAGGATTGCGTCTCCCGCCTCGGCGGTGATGAATTTGCCATCCTGCGCATGGCGCCCGAGGCCCAGCACTCGGCGTTCCAGCTCGCAAAAGCGATCACCGAACTGTTCGAAAACCCCTTCGATACGGGCACGACCATCGAGGCGCGCCTTTCGGCCAGCATCGGCATAGCCTTCTACCCCCAGCACAGCCGCTCCGGCGCGGAACTGCTGCAGATGTCCGACATGGCCATGTATGCCCGCAAACGCGAGGGCAAGAACGGCGCGCAGGTCTACGATCCATCGATGACCGATCAGACCCGCCGGCGCGCCGAACTGGAGGAATTCATCGAGGCCGGCCTTTCGCATGACTGGCTGGACGCCTATTTCCAGCCCGTCGTGAACCTGAAGAGCGGCGACATCGTCGGCTTCGAGGCGCTTCTGCGGCTGCTCCACCCGGAGCGCGGTGTGCTGCCCCCCGGCGACATCATTTCCGTTGCCGAGGAAACCGGCAGCATCATCCGCATCGGCAACCGCATTCTGGAAAAGTCGCTCGCCCATTTCGCCCGCATCGTCCATGAGCATGACCTGCCGGATGCCTATGTGGCGATCAATTTCTCGCCGCTGCAGGTCGAATCGAGCCTGCCCGCCCGCCTGGCCGCGCTGATCGAGCGCCATGGCATCCGCCCGGATGCGCTCGTGGTCGAAATCACCGAAGCGGTGCTGCTGCAGGGCAACCCCGACGTGCTGGCGATCCTCGACCAGATCCGCAAGTTTGGCTGCCGCATTGCCCTCGACGATTTCGGCACGGGTTATTCCTCGCTGAGCTATCTCAACCGTTTCCCGGTCGATATCGTCAAGGTCGACCAGTCCTTCATCCGCGCGCTCACCGCCGGCGGGCGCGAGGCGCATGACCGCAGCCGCATGCTGGTCGAGGGTATTGCCGCCATTTCGCACAAGATGGCCTGCACCGTCATTGCAGAGGGTATTGAATCCCAGGAGCAATGGCGCATACTCTTGGAAATGGGCGTGGATTGCGGACAGGGCTATCTCTTCAGCCGTCCCCTGCCCATCGACGAACTCGTCGAGATGATCGAAAGCGATATCGCGCAGGCCAGAACGCCCGCATGATCCGCCCGCAACCGGTGCGAAGAAGAAGAAAGAGGGGACCGGTCGCAGCAGGACTCAGTCAGGGCCAGAGCCAGCCTGCCCGTGGCCTTCAGGGTTCCCCGGGGCCACCGGCGCCGTGCCTTCGTTGACTCGACTGGGAGAGCGAGATGAAGCGTATTCTGGCATCGACGGCAGTCCTCCTCCTCTTTTGCCTCGGGCGGGCGGAAGCAGAACCGCTCCGGGTGCTTACTGAGCCCTATCCCGGCTATTCCTTCGACGTGAAGGGCGAGATTGTCGGTTCGGGTGCCGACCAGGTGCATCTGATCCTGACCCGGGCGAAGATCGAATACCGCATGGAAATGATGCCCTGGGCCCGGGCCTATCACCTCGCCACCCATGAACCGAACACCTGCATCTACGCCACCAACCACACGCCGGAGCGCGACCCGCTGTTCAAGTGGATCGAGCCGCTCGGCGGCGGGCGGGTGGTGCTGGTGAAAAAGGCAGGCACCGCGGTCGCCCCGAAGACGCTTGAGGAGGCCAAGGCCTTCACCGTGGGCGTGCAGCGGGGCGATTATGCCGCCGACTACCTTCAGAAGAAGGGCTTTCGGAAGCTGGACTATGCCTCGGATTTCGGCCTGACGCTGAAGAAACTGGTGAGCGGCCGCATCGACCTCGCCATGACCTCGGAGGCGGCCTTCCGGGCGGAAGCGGACAAGGGCCAGCCGCTGGAGGAAGTGCTCTCCATGCCCGCCGCCATCTATGCCCTGGCCTGCAGCCTCGACGTGCCGACCGCAACCGTCCGCAAGCTGCAGAGCGAACTGGATGCGCTGGTTCTGAGCGGCGAGCAGGACCGCATCTACCGGAAATATGGCATGCCCGCCCAGCATCTGCAGAACTTCGTGCAAAAAACCGATTGACGCCGCTTCGGCCCGACGCCAAGTAAGCCCCGCGGTGCCGCCCGGAATGCGCTGGAGCGGCCAGGTTCAGCAAGGATGGGGTGCACCATGCGGGTGATTGCCGGTCTCGGAAATCCGGGCAGCAAATATGCCGGAAACCGGCACAATATCGGCTTCATGGCTGTCGATGCCATCCATCGCCGCCATGGCTTTTCCGGCTGGTCGAAAAAGTTCAAGGCCGAGATTGCCGAAGGGGAGATTGGCGGCGAACGCGTGCTGCTGATAAAGCCGCAAACCTTCATGAACCTCTCGGGCGAGGCGGTGGGCGAAGCCATGCGCTTCTACAAGCTCACCCCGGCCGATATCACCGTGCTCTATGACGAGCTCGATCTCCCCCCGGGCAAGGTGCGGGTGAAGGTTGCCGGCGGCCATGGCGGCCATAATGGCATCAAGTCGCTCGATGCCCATTGCGGCAAGGATTACCGCCGCGTGCGGCTCGGCATCGGCCATCCCGGTTCCAAGGAACAGGTGCACAACCATGTGCTGGGCGATTTCGCCAAGGCCGACCGCACCTGGCTGGAACCGCTGCTCGACACCATTGCCGACCATGCGGACATGCTGCTGCGCGGCGAAGATTCGCAGTTCCTGAACAAGATCGCGCTGGCGACAGGCGGCAAAGTGGACGAGACCGCGCCGGCGGAAAAGCCGAAGCCGCAGAAGGCGGCAGCCGGAAAGTCTCACATCCATCAGGCACGCAACCACGCCCAGCCGAAAGCCCTCCCCGCCACCGGTCCAATGGCGGACATGCTGAAGAAGCTCTTCGGCGGAAAGACCGAGTGATCAGACGAGCTTGAGGTTGCTGAGCCGGAACAGGAAGAGATCCCAGAGCCAGAGCGCGACGAAATCCACCGCCTGCCGGAATATGAGATCCAGACCGGGAACCAGAAGCAGCGCGCCAAGACCGCCCGCCACGGCGAACTGGCAGGCGATGCGCAGATTTTTCAGGCTGTGCAGCTCGTAATAGCCGTTCTCGTCATACTCGGTGCCAACCAGATGATCGGTCACGCTGTAGTTGCCGCTGAGGAAGTCGTCGGTAAAGCTGTAGCCGTCACGCGGCGTGTTCGTGTAGCCCCGATCCGGATAGACATTGAAAATCCCCCGAACCGCATGATGCAACAGGCCGAAGAACAGAAAGACGGGAACGGCAATGGCATAATAGGCAAGCGGCATCATCCACTCCGGCAGGCACAGGTTCGGCCGCCATGAAAGCATGCCCGCATTAACAATTCCGTGCCGAGGCCGGCAGCCAAGGATTTCCCCCTTCGACCCTTGACCTTCTCGGCCCCTTTCCGCAAAAGGCATGCAACAGGAATTCAAGACGAAGACAGGGCCTCACCATGGGTTTCAAATGCGGTATCGTCGGGCTGCCGAATGTGGGCAAGTCCACGCTCTTCAACGCGCTGACGCGCACGGCGGCAGCGCAGGCGGCCAACTATCCCTTCTGCACCATCGAGCCGAACACCGGCGAAGTGGCCGTGCCCGATCCGCGCATGAAGGTGCTGGCCGATAGCGCCAAGTCGAAGGAAATCATCCCGACGCGCATATCCTTCGTGGATATTGCCGGTCTGGTGCGCGGCGCTTCCAAGGGCGAAGGCCTCGGCAACCAGTTCCTCGCCAATATCCGCGAGGTGGATGCGGTGGTTCATGTGCTGCGCTGCTTCGAGGATGACGACATCACCCATGTGGAAGGCCGGATCAACCCCGTCGCCGATGCCGAAACCATCGAGACCGAGCTGATGCTTGCCGACCTCGACAGCCTGGAGCGCCGCGTGGAGCAGACCCGCAAGCGCGCCACCGGCAAGGACAAGGACTCGATGGCGCAGCTGCCCATCATGGAAGCGGTGCAGAAGCTGCTCTCCGAAGGCAAGCCCGCCCGCGTGCTGGCCCAGAGCCTCGGCGCAGACGAGGTGAAGATCCTGCGCGGGCTCAACCTGCTCACTTCCCATCCCGTGCTCTATGTCTGCAACGTGGCGGAAGCCGATGCCGCAACCGGCAATGACCATACCCGCGCCGTGGAAGCCATGGCCAAGGAACAGGGCGCCGAATGCGTGATCATTTCCGCCAATATCGAGGCGGAAGTGGCCCAGCTGCCGGATGAGGAAGCCAAGGAATTCCTGGAGGCCCTCGGCCTTCACGAGGCCGGTCTCGACCGTCTCATCCGCGCCGGCTATCACCTGCTCGATCTCATCACCTATTTCACCGTCGGCCCGAAGGAAACCCGCGCCTGGACCATCGTGCGTGGCACCAAGGCGCCACAGGCGGCGGGCGTGATCCACTCGGATTTCGAGCGCGGCTTCATCCGCGCCAACACGATTGCCTATGAGGATTTCGTCAAGTTCGGCGGCGAAACCGGCGCCAAGGAAGCGGGCAAGGCCCGCGACGAAGGCAAGGAATATGTCGTGCAGGACGGCGACGTCATCCACTTCAAGTTCAATACCTGATCGGTCTTGTTCCCGTCCGTGTGCTTCTGGCTGCCGCCCTTCACCGAAGAGGCGGCAGTTTTCGTTTCAGTCCAGCCGGCAGATTGCCGACAACCGCCCGCCGCAGCGCCGGCCAGAGAACGCCGATGGTGAGAACGATCGCCCCGAGCACCATCAGCGAGATGAAGAAGATGCTGCTGAAACTGTCGAGCCTGTGCTGAAGAAGCGTCGCGACGGAAAAACCAAGCGACAGCAGCGAGGCCGTCACGAAGGCGCGGCGATCCATGACGATACCGAAGAGGATGAAGAGCGAGACCACCGCCACCACGGTCATCGGCTGTCCGCGCGCGATGGCGCCCACATCCCACCCGTCGAGATCGGGGAAGCGAAGGGAGAAGATCAGCCCCAGCAGCGAATAGAGGAGCGCCGGCGCCGTGACGAGATGCAGCCAGAAGGCCACATCCGAACGGCGCGTGATCCGCGCCGGGTCCTTCAGATCGAACCAGATCGCCGTTGCCAGAAGCCCGAGCGCCCCGGCAAGGCAGAAGGAGAGAAGGAGAACCGGATGGTGTGCCCCATCCCCGTAGAAGACCGATTCCGTTACGGCAGCGAGCGTGAGGATGAGCGTGCCGCCACAGAGAACGATCATCGAGGACAGCGCCACCGGCACCCGGTATCGCCAGTAGAAGGGCACGAAGCCGATGATGTAGCCCACCAGGAAGGAGAAGAACGTCGTCGCCGTCTCTTCCGGTTGCTCCGTGAAGAGATCTCCCATCAGCCACATGACGAAGGCCGTGATCGCGCCTGCATAGGCAAGCGTCAGGGTGAAGGCCGGAAGGGCGAGGCGCTGCCGCCGCACCAGAAGCTCGGCAAGGGGGATGATGGCGACGAGGGACCAGGCCGGATGGGTGAGGCCCGAAATGCCCGCAAGCAGGATGATGACGCCGATGGTGATGAGAATATCGTGAAAGCCGCGCACGAAGCGCGGCATTTCCGTATCTTCCAGCGCATTGGCCACCGGATCGGTCGCCGCGGACGCCGCAGGAGGGCCATCACTGCGCCGCCCTGCCAGAAACTCCGCCAGTCTTTCGGCCTGTTCCGGGGAGATGATCCCCGCGCCCGCAGCCGCCGCCAGTTCCCGTTCGATCATGCCATCCATGTCCGCCCCGCGCCTCAAGAGCCGGAAACGCTCCGGCCATGGGCTCCATTCTTAAACCGGATTCCGGTGAATGAAAGGCCCAAGCGAGGCGAAGGGTTAATCGCTCAGGCGCGCTTCACCGGACAGGTGGAAAGCCCGAGAAGACTGTAGAGCGGGCAGGTAGAGAAAAGCCCGGTCGCCAGCGGCACGATGCCGATCAGCAGCGCGAAACGCCAGGGCATATCGGGCTTCAGAAAGAAAAGGGCAATGAGGACGAGGCCCAGGCCGATCCGCAGAACGCGGTCGAGGGTGCCGACATTGGTCTTGAACATGAACAGGGGTCTCCTTCTAGAACCGGCCTTTCAAAGGCCTGCCCCTCCCCTAACCTGTCCGCCCCGCCCCGTCGGTGACTTAGTCACGCGCCGCAGCCAAACGCTGCGCAAGACGCGCCCGGTCGGAGAGCCTGAGGCCGCCCCGTTCGAGCGCGATCAGGCCAGCCGAGGCAAGCGCGTCGAGCCTCCGGGACACCACTTCCCGCGCCGAACCGATCGCCACCGCCAGCTGCTGGTGCGTGGCGCTCACCCGCCCTTCCGCATCGGCCCTTTGGAGAAGCTCACGCACCAGCCGCTCCTCCACCTTCACGAAGGCGACCTGTTCCAGCACGAAGAGCGAATCCGACAGCCGGTGCGCAAAGGCGCGGAAGACGAAGCTGCGGAACCCTTCCGATTGCGCCATCAGCCGGAGAAACAGCGCGGGCGGAATGAGATAGCCCTCCGCATCGGTCTCCGCCACGCCTTCGCCGTGATAGGGCGCGTCCCCCAGCAGGCCGAGCGTCGTCTGCAGGCAGCTTTCGCCGGGCTCGACCCGGTAGAGCAGCAGCTCCCGGCCGTTTCGACCCGTGAGATAGACATGGATGCGCCCCTTGAGGAGCACGATGAAGCCGCGCGCCGGATCGCCCGGGCGAAACAGCACCTCTCCCGCTTCCACCTGGTGGAGAGCCAGCTTCTGAAGCTCCGCCCGGACATTTTCGTCAATATCGCCGGAAATACCGAGCGCATGAGACCAAAGGGGCATGAAGGCACCTTGAAAAGCTGGAATTTGCTCTCCATTGTGCAGCCCGAATTCCGCCAGGGGAAGAGGCATGGCCGAAAAGCTTTATTGTTATGAAGATTTTACCGTAGGACGCAGCTTTCCGCTCGGCCCGCGCGACGTGACGGCGGAGGAGATCATCGATTTCGCCCGCGAATTCGATCCCCAGCCCATGCATCTCAGCGAAGAGGCGGGCAAGGCAAGCATTCTGGGCGGCCTCTCCGCCTCCGGCTGGCATACGAGCGGCATGATGATGCGCATGCTGACCGACAGTTTCCTGCTGCAATCCTCCTCGCAGGGCTCGCCAGGCATCGATTTTCTCGAATGGCGCAACCCCGTTCTTGCGGGCGACCGGCTGTCCGGCAAGACCACGGTCATAGAAGCCCGCCCGCTGAAATCCCGCCCGGGCATCGGCCTCGTGCGCTTCCGCCACGAAGTGGTGAACCAGAAGGGCGAGCCGGTCTGCACCGGCGAAAATGCGATCATGATGGGCATGCGCCAGGCCCGGGAGAATGCCGCATGAGACTGACCGAGGTTTACCCCGTCGGCCAGAAGGTCGAGATCGGCACCGTGCATTTCTCCGCCGAGGATATCATCCGCTTCGCCACCCGCTTCGATCCGCAGGTCTTCCATGTGGATGAGGAAGCGGCCAGGCAATCGCTGTTCGGCGCGCTCTGCGCCTCCGGGTGGCACACCTGTGCGGGATGGATGAAAAGCTATGTGACCTTCTTCGAGGCCGAGGACCGTCGGCTGCGCAGCGAGGGCAGGGAACCGCCGAAGATGGGGCCATCCCCCGGCTTCAAGAAGCTCTCCTGGCTGCGCCCCGTCTTTGCCGGAGATACGATCACCTATTCGGTAACGCCGCTCGGCCACCGCGATCTCTCCTCCCGCCCCGGCTGGATCATGAACCAGGTTCTGTGCGAGGGCGAGAACCAGCGCGGCGAACCGGTCGTCCGCTTTGAAAGCGCCATCGTCGAATTTGCCTGAAAGGCGAGACGAAACCGCCCCGCCAGGAGTGATGCAAGCGGCCGTGAAGCCTCAGTTCGTCTTCACCGGTGTAGCGAGAATACTCTGGATCTTCCAGTCGCTGCCCTGCTTGACCCAGAATTGGGTGACGTTCAGGGCGAAGTCCTTCGTTTCGCCGCTCTTCGCACCGACCGTGAAGGTAACCGGCACGAATGTTTCGGCAGCCCCCTCGTTGAGGATCACGACTTTCGGCGGTTTTCCATCCGTTTTCATCTTCCAGACGCCCTTGTAGAGCGCCTCATATTGCTTCACCGCGGGATCGTGCCCCCAGAGCACCATCGGGCCCCGGATCAGAAGGAAGTCCTCCGAATTCACCATCATCCTGCTGACAGTTTCGATATCGTGGGCATTCTGCGCATTGAAATAGGTGGTAGCAGCGGCAATCACATCGCCCGCTTCACCCGCCACCGCATGCCCTGCTGCGGTTGCCGTGATGGCCAGAACGAAACAGAATTTGGCAATCGACGTCATGACGTCTCTCCTCATCAATTGTTGAAAATACCAGATATTACAATTTCATTTAGTTTATTAGCATATAAATAGGCCGAAGCAAGTGCTCCGGCCCGAGATATTTATCAGAGGTTGAAGACGGCTTAGTGGCCGGAAAACTCCACCAGGGTGCGCACTTCCACACCCAGCGCCTCGAGCTTGGCCCGGCCTCCGAGATCCGGCAGGTCGATGACGAAGCAGGCGGAAACCACGTCCGCCCCGATCTGGCGCAAAAGCTGCACCGCCCCCACCGCCGTGCCGCCGGTCGCAATCAGATCGTCGACAAGAATGACCTTCTCGCCCGGCAGGACCGCATCGCGATGGATCTCCATTTCATCCACGCCATATTCCAGGCTGTAGGCGATGGAGACCGTTTCATGCGGCAGCTTGCCCTTCTTGCGGATCGGCACGAAGCCGGCCGAAAGCTGGTGCGCCACCGCGCCGCCGAGGATGAAGCCCCTTGCCTCCATGCCGGCGATCTTGCGGATGTTCATGCCCACATAGGGGTTCACCAGCTCGTCCACCGCCCGCCGAAAGGCACGCGGGTTGCCGAGAAGCGTGGTGATGTCCCGGAAGATGATGCCGGGCTTCGGATAATCGGGAATGGAGCGGATGGTATCGGCAAGTTCCGATCGGGAAATGGACATGGAAATTCCGTTCATGATGCTGACGCGAGGACCGCGCGGAGATTAACAACTCCACCGGGTCATGACCATGAAAAAGGCGGCCCGGGGGCCGCCTTTTCCGTCTCTTCGGATCGCTCCGGAAGGATCAATGTTCCTTGTTGGCGTAGACCGACTTCTTCGTCACGTAGATGAGTGCGGTGAAGATCGCCAGGAACACCATGACCATGAAGCCGGTGCGCTTGCGCTCCGGCAGGTGCGGTTCGGCAGCCCACATCAGGAAGGCGGCAACGTCCTGCGCATACTGGTCGAGCGTCTGCGGCGAGCCATCGTCATAGGTGACCTGGCCGTCGGAGATCGGCTGCGGCATCGCAAGCGCCTTGGCAGCGATGAAGTAGGGGTTGAAATGCGTACCCTGGGCCACTTCGACGCCAGCCGGCGGCTCCTGGTAGCCGGTCAGCAGCGAGTAGATATAGTCCGGGCCGCTTTCCTGATACTGGGTGAAGATGTCGAAGATGAAGGTCGGGAAACCGCGTTCCACGCCACGGGCCTTCGCGATCAGCGAGAAGTCCGGCGGGGCGGCGCCGTTGTTGGCGGCAGCGGCGGCTTCGACATTCGGGAAGGGCGACGGGAAGCGATCCGACGGAACCGCCTTGCGGGTGAACATTTCACCATCGCCGTTCGGGCCGTCCTGCACTTCATATTCCGAAGCATAGGCCTTCACCTGGTCTTCCGAATAGCCCAGATCTTCCAGGCTGCGGAAGGAGACCAGGTTCATGGAGTGACAGGCCGAGCAGACTTCCTTGTAGACCTTCAGGCCGCGCTGAAGCTGGGCCTTGTCATACTTGCCGAACGGGCCGGCGAAGCTCCAGTTGACATGCTTCGGCTTCAGGATCGGATAGTGCAGGTTCTTCTCGGCATGTTCCACGGCCTCCTTGAGGTCCGCGGTTTCCGCGGCGAGCACGGCGGTGGCCGCGCCTGCCAGGATGCCCAGCGACAGAATGCTTGCAACAAGCTTTTTCATGGTTTCAGTCCCTCTCTGTCGCTTCTATCAGGCGCTTGCGCCAGCCGTCTTGCCGCTCTTTTCGAGCACGGCTTCGGTGATCGAATTCGGAATGCGGCGCGGCGTTTCGAACAGGCCGAGCAGCGGCATGATCACGATGAAGAAGGCGAAGTAGTAGAGCGTACCGAGCTGCGCCATGAAGGTGTAGAGGTCGGTGGGCTGACGCGAGCCGAGCCAGCCGAGCAGGATGCAGTCGACGACGAACAGCCAGTAGAACAGCTTGTACCACGGACGGTAGACGGCCGAGCGCACCTTGGACGTATCGAGCCAGGGGAGGAAGAACAGCACGATGATCGAGCCGAACATCACCAGAACGCCGCCGAGCTTCGAGTCGATCGGGCCGATGTTGAAGGTGATGGCGCGCAGCATCGCGTAGAACGGCAGGTAATACCATTCCGGAACGATGTGAGCCGGGGTCTTCAGCGCGTTGGCCTGGATGTAGTTGTCCGGATGACCGAGATAGTTCGGCATGTAGAAGACGAACCAGGCATAGACGATCAGGAAGATCGATACGCCGAGCGCATCCTTCAGCGTCGCATAGGGCGTGAAGGGCACGGTATCGGTCTTGGTCTTGACTTCGACGCCGGTCGGGTTGGTCTGGCCAGTCACGTGCAGGGCCCAGATGTGCAGCACGACGACGCCGGCGATCATGAAGGGCAGCAAGTAATGCAGCGAGAAGAAGCGGTTCAGCGTCGGATTGTCGACCGCAAAGCCGCCGAGCAGGAACTGCTGGATCCACTCGCCCACCCAGGGGAAGGCCGAGAAGAAGCCGGTGATAACGGTTGCGCCCCAGAAGGACATCTGACCCCAGGGCAGAACATAGCCCATGAAGCCGGTTGCCATCATCAGGAGGTAGATGACCACGCCGAGAATCCAGAGGATTTCGCGCGGCGCCTTGTAGGAACCGTAATAGAGGCCGCGGGCAATGTGCAGATAGACCGCGATGAAGAAGAAGGAGGCGCCGTTGGCATGCATGTAGCGCAGCAGCCAGCCATGGTTCACGTCGCGCATGATCTTTTCGACCGAGGCGAAGGCAACCGTGGTTTCGGCGGCATAATGCATGGCAAGAACCACGCCGGTGAGGATCTGCACGATCAGCATGACCGAGAGCATCGCACCGAAGGTGTAGGCATAGTTCAGGTTGCGCGGAACCGGATAGGCAACGAAGCTGTCATAGATCATGCGCGGCAGCGGCAGGCGCGCGTCGATCCACTTCTCAAGTCCGGTCGATGGTTCGTAAGACGAATGACCACTCATAATCAGTATCCCCTTAACCGATCTTGATCACTGTATCGGAAATGAACGAATAGTTCGGAACGGCAAGGTTCATCGGAGCCGGACCCTTACGGATACGGCCTGCCGTATCGTAGTGGGAACCGTGGCACGGACAGAACCAGCCGCCGAAATCCCCCGCCTGACCGAGCGGCACGCAGCCGAGATGGGTGCAGGAGCCGATCATCACGATCCAGTTTTCCTTGCCTTCGCCGGCGGAGCGGGAAACATCGGTGGCCTGCGCGTCGGGAGCGATATTGGCGTTGCGCGCAACCGGATCCTTGAGGTCGGTCAGCTGTACGGCCTTGGCTTCTTCCACTTCCTTGTCGGTGCGGTTGCGGATGAAGATCGGCTTTCCGCGCCACTTGGCCGTCAGCGACATGCCCGGCTGCAGCGCCGAAACGTCGACTTCGATCGAGGCGAGAGCGAGCGTCGAAGCGTCCGGCCGCATCTGGTCGATAAACGGCCATGCAACGGCCGCTGCGCCGACTGCGCCGGCCATTCCTGTGGTCAGATAAAGGAAATCGCGGCGAGTTGGCTCGCCCAAGGTTTCGCTTTTGATGTCGTGTTCGCTCACGGCTTAACCATCCTCTCACGCAATAAGTCTGCGATTGATCCGTAGTGCCCCCGCCGAATCAATCCCGTGGCCATAGTTTAGCCACAGATTCCCCGGCAATCCGGCGCGTTCTATGCCTGATCAGCGTTTATGTCCAGCCTTCGCAAGGAGATAAGGACGGTTTGTCGCGGGATTTTCTTGGTGAATAACGGGCGAAGCCGGCCGTGAAAATGGGCGAGGCCCATACCTCCCCGCGCCCATGCCTTTGCACCCATGAGGGACAAGGCGCGGAAAGCCCTATTCCGCTGCCTCGTCGAGCGCGATGAAGCCGCCCGATTGCCGGGCCCAGAGCTCGGCATAAAGACCGCCGGCGGCAATCAGCGCCGCATGCGTGCCCTCCTCGATGATCCGCCCCTTGTCCATCACGACGAGACGGTCGAGAGCGGCGATGGTGGAGAGCCGATGGGCGATGGCAAGCACCGTCTTGCCCTCCATCAGCCGGTCGAGATTGGTCTGGATTGCCGCTTCCACCTCTGAATCGAGCGCCGAGGTTGCCTCGTCGAGCACGAGGATCGGCGCATCCTTGAGGAGCACGCGGGCAATGGCGATGCGCTGGCGCTGACCGCCCGAGAGCTTCACGCCCCGCTCGCCCACATGGGCGTCGAGCCCCTTGCGGCCGTTCTGGTCCTGGAGCCCGGCAATGAAGATATCCGCTTCCGCCAGCCGGATCGCGCGGTTGAGTTCGTCCTCGCTCGCCCCCGGCCGGCCGAGCAGGATATTGTCGCGGATCGAGCGATTGAGCAGCGCCGTATCCTGCGTAACCATGCCGATCTGTGCCCGAAGCGATGTCTGGGTCACGGCCGAGACATCTTCGCCGCCGATGGATATGCGCCCGGCCTCCACGTCGTGGAAGCGGAGAAGCAGGTTGACGAGCGTGGACTTGCCGGCGCCCGAGCGGCCGACGATACCCACCTTCTCTCCCGGGCGGATGGTGAGGTTCAGGCCTTCGATCACGCCCTTGCCGCGCCCGTAATGGAAGGTCACGTCATCGAAGCGGATCTCCGTGGATTGCGGGCAGATTGGCCGCGCATCGGGACGATCCTTGAGACGGATCGGTTCGGACAGCATCTCGGCCGCATTCTGGATGGTGCCGATATTGCGCATCACCGAGTTGAAATGGGTCATCATACGGCTGAGCAGCATGTTCAGCCGCAGAACCAGACCGAGCGTCACGGCAACGCCGCCCGCGGTAATAGCGCCCTTGAACCAGAGATCGACGGAATAACCCGCAACGGCCGCGATCATCAGGCCGGAGAGAAGGGCAAGCGACGCCCTGACGCCGGTGATGTGCCGGGCGAAATGCTTCACCGCATCATGCACCTTCTGGAAGCCCGCCTTGACGTAATTGTCATTGTCCTCCTCGCGCCCGAAGAGCTTCAGCGTCTGGATATTGGCATAGGCATCGACGATCCGGCCCGTGAGCTGCGAATTCGCCTCGGCCGACCCCCGCGACAACTTGCGGATGCGCGGCACGAAGTACCGGGAAATGGCGAGAAAGCCCAGCACCCAGACCATGACGATTGCGGCAAGCCGCCAGTCCACCTGTGCGAAGAGGAACATAGTCGAGGCGGTATAGATGACGATGAACCACACATTCTGGAGCAGGGAAACCATCAGGTCGCCGGTTGCCTGCCCCGCTGCCAGCACCTTGGTGACGATGCGGCCGGAGAAATCGTTCTGGAAGAAGCCCACCGACTGGCGCGCCACATGGGCATAGGCCTGCCATCGCGACATGGTGTAATAGCCGAGGATGACGGTCTGTTCCTCGACCAGCGCGCCGAGCGTGACGGCCAGGAAGCGCACAAGCACCACCACGGCCAGCATGAAGCCAAGCTCGCTGCCATGGGCGGCGATCAGCCCCTGCCAGCCGGCAGCGGGCGAAACGGTGCCCAGCATGTCCACGATCCGGCCAACGAAGTAGAAGAGCCCTGCCTCCAGCATGGCCACCACGCCGCCGAGCAGCAGCATGGCCAGAAACGGCCAGCGGGCCGGCGAAATATAGAACCACACAAAGGCCCAGAGCGAGCCGGGAGGCGTGAGGTTCTCCCGCGGCGCGAAGGGATCGATCCAGGTTTCGAAGAGTCGGAGAACGGAGCGGATGAGCATGCCCGCCATATAGGACCGATCGCTTCGCCGTCCAACTGAATTTCGTGTAATGATGGCATACGGATTGTTCACACCTTATCGGGAGGCACCCTCATGACCAGACCCCTTCTCCTCGCCTTCGCTCTCATGGCGGTCCTTTCAGCCCCGGCGCTGGCCGGCGACTGGGAACATTATGAAAATGGCCGCTTCCGCTTTTCCATCGATGTGCCCGGCGGCTTCCTGGCCAAGCCCGCCCCCGAAAATGGCGACGGCCAGAAATGGACGACCCCCGACGGCTATGCCGAACTCATGGCCTATGGCAGCTACGGCGCGCGCTTCGAGACGGAAAAGGCGGCAGCCAAGGCCGATCCGGCAGCCCGCTATTTCGCCTCCGGCAAGGGCTGGTTCGTCGCCTCCGGACTTCGCGACCGCACGATCTTCTACGTCAAGACGATCAGGGGCTGCGACGATGCCCTCATCACCTTCCGCTTCGATTATCCCGCCCTGCGCAAGATCAGCTATGACGGCCTGATCAAGCGCATCGCCAAGAGCCTGAAGAGCCTCCCCTGCGATTGAGCCCACCCTTGTGTATACCCTGGGTAACCCGTATAAAAGAATATTCTGAATTTCAGAATTGTAGCTTTTAAATTACGGTCGCCCATGTTAATCTTGAAACAGACCCAGGCTTTCAGGGATTGGCAGCAATCCCTGAGGGATCCCCTTGCGCAGGCGGCAGTTGCCTCAAGGCTGGCAAGGCTTGCCTTGGGTCAGCTGGGTGATTGCAAATCTCTGGGTGGAGGTTTGGCGGAGGTTCGCATTCACACGGGGCCTGGCTATCGCATCTATTTCCTGCGGCGTGGAAGCGAACTTATTCTACTCCTTTACGGAGGCAGCAAGGCAGATCAGTCACGCGATATAGAACGGGCACGGGATCTTGCGAGGAGGTACGGCGATGAAGACTGAGGAATTGCTACCCTATGATCCCGCAGAAACCCTGCGCGACCCGCGGTCCCTTCCCCTCTTCCTCACCCTCGCCTTCGAAACCGCCGATGCCGGCTATATCGCCCATGCGCTGGGCATTGCGGCCCGCTCCGAGGGGATGACGGAAATCGCCCGGAAGACGGGGCTTTCCCGCGAGGCGCTTTACCGCTCGCTGACGGAAAATGGCAATCCGACGTTGAAATCCGTGCTCGCGGTTCTCGCCGCCATGGGCCTTTCGCTGGCCGTGGTGGAAAAGCGAGAGGACGAGGCGGCAGAACCAGAACCTGCCCCAGAGCCCCGCCGAAAGGCATGACGCCGGCCCGAAGGCCGGCGTCGCTGCGGATCGAGATGAAGAGACAAAGGGATCAGTCCCATTCCTCTTCGGTTTCATATTCGGCTTCCGCCTCGGCGCGAGCCTTCTTGCGGGCCTCCTCTTCCGGATCCACCTGGTCAGGCAGGAAGCCGCCGGACTGGCGCGCCCAGAGATCGGCATAGATGCCATCGCCGGATGCCAGCGCCTGATGGGTGCCGGTTTCGATGACGGCGCCCTTGTCCAGCACCACGAGGCGGTCCATTTCGGTCAGCGTCGACAGGCGGTGCGCGATCGCGATCACCGTCTTGCCCTCCATCAGCGAGAAGAGGTTCTCCTGAATGGCGGCCTCTACCTCTGAGTCAAGCGCCGAAGTCGCCTCGTCGAGGATGAGGATCGGCGCATCCTTGAGGAAGACGCGCGCGATGGCAATGCGCTGGCGCTGGCCGCCGGAGAGCTTCACGCCCCGTTCGCCCACATGGGCATCGAGACCCTTCCGGCCCTGCAGGTCTTCCAGCTGCTGGATGAAATCCCAGGCATTGGCCCGCTTGGCGGCGGTGATGATCTCCTCGTCCGTGGCATCGGGACGGCCATAGGCAATGTTTTCGCGGATGGAGCGGTGCAGCAGCGAGGTATCCTGCGTCACCACACCGATCATCGAACGCAGGCTGTCCTGCGTTACCGTCGCGATGTCCTGCCCGTCGATGAGAATGCGCCCGCCCTCGAGATCGTAGAAGCGAAGCAGCATGTTCATCAGCGTCGTCTTGCCGGCGCCGGAGCGACCAACGAGACCGATCTTCTCCCCCGGACGGATGTGGAGCGAGAGATTGTCGATCACGCCCTTTGCCTTGCCGTAGTGGAAACGGACATTCTCGAAGCGGATGTCGCCTTCCCTGCCCGCAAGCGGCTTCGCCGCACCGGCATCGACGATGTCATGGGGCTTCGCCAGCATGTCCATGCCGTCATAGACCATGCCGATGTTTTCGAAGAGCGCGGAAACCTCCCACATGATCCAGTGGGACATGCCATTGATGCGCATGACGAGACCAATGGCGATCGCAATCGCCCCGGTCGTCGCATCCCCCGACAGCCAGAACCAGATCGACAGTGCCGCCACGGAGAAGAGCGTGACGTAATTGTTGATCTCCACCAGCGTCTGCAGCCAGGTCACCAGCCGGAACTGGCGGTATACCGTCTGCAGGAATAGGTTCATGCTCTCGCGGGCATAGGTTTCCTCGCGCCCGGCATGGGAGAAGAGCTTTACCGTGGCGATGTTGGTGTAGCTGTCCACCACGCGGCCCGTCATGGTGGACCGGGCATCCGCCTGATCGGACGAGCTCTTGCGCAACTTCGGAATGAAGAGCGCAATGAGGGTGATGTAGATCACCAGCCAGATCAGGATCGGCAGGACCAGACGCCAGTCCGCACTCGCGACGACGAAGATCATCGAGGCGAAATAGGAAACCACATAGATGAAGACGTCGAGCAGCTTCATCACCGTTTCGCGGACCGCAAGCGAGGTCTGCATGACCTTGGTGGCCACGCGGCCGGCAAAGTCATTGGCAAAGAAGCTCATCGAATGGCGCAGCAGATAGCGATGCATCTGCCACCGGGCAATCATCGGATAATTGCCGAGCAGAACCTGGTGCATGATGAAGCTGTGGCAGAGGCTCAGCAGCGGCATCGCCACCAGCACGCCGGCCATGGCAATCAGCATGTGGCCATTATCGGCCAGGAAGGTCTCCCGGCTCGAGGTGGACAGCCAGTCGACGATCGCACCGAGGAACTTGAAGAGCAGCACTTCGCCGGTGCCGAGAATGGCAGTCAGGCAGCCGAGCAGCAGCAGCCAGGGCGCGGCAGCCCGGGAATAATGCCAGCAGAAGGCAAAGAGTCCCCGCGGGGGCGCCGTGGGAGACTGCTCGGGAAAGGGATTGAGTCGGTTTTCAAACCAGGCAAACATAGGATTTGTCCTTAAGAGACGGAGCCCGGACGGCAAGACGCACCGGTCAGGAATTCGCGGCGGGACGTCCGGATGCGCTCACGCGCAGGATGAATGGTGTTTACGGAAAATACGCGAGGCCTGACGGGGTGTCAGGGTGTGGCTGGTCGCCATGCGAGGAGGCGCGTCACAGCGTCTGTTGTCACGGCGGCCTCCTGTTTCGCGTTTAAGATGTCAGGACACTATCGCGAGCCCGGCGATTTGGGAACTATCAATTTTGGCGGGGCCGCCCTTCGCCGACGCCATGTTGCCGGAACACCACATTGCCGCTAGAGAAATCGCCCATGAACAAGCCCCGCATCGCCCTTTATCAGCCCGACATTCCCGGAAACACCGGCACCATCCTGCGGCTTGCGGCCTGCCTCGGCTTCGGCGTCGACATTATCGAGCCCGCCGGCTTCGATCTCTCCGACCGCAACCTGAAGCGGGCGGGCATGGATTATCTGGCCCTTGCCGCACTGACCCGGCACGTCACCTTCGAGCGGTTCGAGGAATGGGCTGTCGGCAACGGCCGGCGCCTGGTGCTCGCCACCACCCGGGCGTCCCTGCCCTATTGCGATTTTCGTTTCTCGGCGGAGGACATTCTTCTCTTCGGCCGGGAAAGTGCCGGCGTGCCCGATGCCGTTCATGCACGGGCCGATGCGCGGATCCGCATTCCCATGGTCGAGGGCCAACGCTCGATCAACCTGGCCGTGTCGGTGGGCATGATCGCCGGGGAAGCGCTGCGCCAGACCGGCACGTTTCCGGACCGTCAAAATTAACGAACGCCCTTTTCCTTTTGTTTAGATTTCAGTGTTACCTGATATTCTAAATCAATGAAGGATGAGATTGCATGCCACGCAAAGCGCCGATCGAAACCCGCAGCAAAGAGGACGAAGTTCTCATCCCCACACGGCATGGCACCGAAACAGCGCCGTCGCACCCGACAAGGCGCCGATACCTGGCGCTCGGCCACGCGATGCTTTTCGGAAAGGTTGCGGCCCTTATCGGCGTATCCTTTCTTCTGAGCCTGCCGGCAGCGGCCCGTTTGATCCACACCGGCCTCTTTGCCATAGCCATAGCCTTCATCGGCGGGCCATTCCTCTCCTCCTGATCCCTGCGCAAAAGCCGGAGTCCTCATGACCCAAGAGAAAACCATGGAAATCCTGGACAAGAAGCTCGAGAAGGCGGAATCGCGCGGGGAACTGCGCTTGCATTTCCAGCCCCGCATCGACATTGAATCCGGCCGGATCGTCTCGGCCGAGGCTCTCCTGCGCTGGGAACAGGACGGCAGCCTGGTGCCGCCCGACAATTTCATCCCCATCGCCGAAAAGACCGGGCTTATCCGCGATATCGGCGCCTGGGTGATCGAGGAAGCCTGCCGCAACTGTCGCCGCTGGCAGGAAATCGGGCTGAAAGGGCTGCCGGTTTCGGTCAATGTCTCGGCGGTGCAGTTTCGCTGGGGCGACCTGGAGCGGATCGTCGCCGATGCACTGCGCCATTCGGGCCTCGATCCCAACCTGCTGGAAATCGAGATCACCGAAAGCCGAACGCTGGAGGAAGAGGATACGAGCGGCCAGATCACCCGCATTGCCGCAACCGGGGTGCGCGTTGCGATTGACGATTTCGGCAGGGGCTATTCTAATCTCGCCCGCATCGGTCAGCTGGATGTGCAGACGCTGAAGATCGACAAGTACTTCGTCAACAATCTCGAAGGCGATCCGAAAGCGCTGGCGCTGCTGGCGGCGATTGTCGATCTCTCGCGACGCATGGGGCTCGAAGCCGTGGTCGAGGGCGTGGAAACCCAGGCCGTTGCCGCCCAGCTTGCCACCATCGGATGCTCGCGCGCCCAGGGCTTTCTCTGGTCGAAGCCGCTGCCGCCGGTGGAATTCGAAACCTTTGCGCTCGCCCTGACACCGATAATGGTGCAGACGGAAACGTCCGAAGACGCCTGGAAGGCCCGCCGCCTCAGCGCCTGAACTGCGCCGGCTTCTCTGAAGACATCAATCCGCGCTGGGCAGCCGCCGCATGGTGAACTCTATCCTGTCCCCCTCCAGCTGGCGCCAGCTTTCCACCTCGGTCCAGTAGGCTGCCTTGGGAAATGCATCGAACCATTCCCGCGCCTTGACCCGCGCATCCTCGCGGCTCATGCAGAAGGTTTCGCGCACGAAACCCTGGCCCGGCGCTGCGCTGCCGGCGGCGCGATGCGCCCGAATGCGCTTCTTCAGGCCATCGAATGCGGGCGGTCCGGGAATGCGTGCCATGGCTGCCGATCCTTTCTCCCGCAAAACATAATCATCCTCCGTTCGGCTTGCGAGTCAAAAACCGTTAATATAGCCCAATCCCTTGCTGACAGGCCGCCGGCTTGGCTGCTAGACACGGTTGAATTTTAGCAATCGGCCAAAAACCCATTTGGAGACAGGCATGGAAAGACCGGACTTACCCCGCGGGCTTCCTGAGGATCTCGAAGAAAAGAAACTGGCGGCCCGTCAATGGTTCGAGCATCTGCGCACGAACATCTGTCAGATCTTCGAGTCGCTGGAAGATGAGCTTTCCGGCCCCTTCCGCGAGATGAAGCCTGGCCGCTTCATCCAGAAGGAATGGCTGCGCGAGGAAGGCAACGGCGGCGGCGGGCTGATGTCTATGATGGAAGGCCGCGTCTTCGAGAAGGTCGGCGTCCACACCTCGACCGTCCATGGCGAGTTCTCGCCCGATTTCCGCAACCAGATCCCGGGCGCGGCGGAAGATCCGCGCTTCTGGGCCTCCGGAATCTCGCTGATCGCCCATCCCCGCAATCCGAACGTGCCGACCGTGCACATGAACACCCGCATGGTGGTCACCACCAGCCTGTGGTTCGGCGGCGGAGCGGACCTGACCCCGGTGCTCGATCGCCGCCGCACCCAGGAAGACCCGGATACCGAACTCTTCCACAAGGCGATGGAAATCGTCTGCGCCCGCCATCCGGTCGCCGATTATCCGCGCTTCAAGACCTGGTGCGACGAATATTTCTTCCTGAAGCACAGAAACGAGCCGCGCGGCGTGGGCGGGATCTTTTATGACTGGCTGCATTCCGACAGGGAAAAAGGCGGCTGGGCCGCCGATTTCGCTTTCACCCGCGATATGGGCCGGGCCTTTTCCATGGTCTATCCCAAGATCGTGCGCAGCAATTTCAACCAGCCCTTCACCGAGGAGGACCGCGAGGAGCAGCTGATCCGGCGCGGACGCTACGTGGAATTCAACCTGCTGTATGACAGGGGCACGATTTTCGGCCTGAAGACCGGCGGGAATGTGGATTCCATCCTCTCCTCCCTGCCGCCCATGGCCCGCTGGCCTTGACAGCCTGCGACAAAAAAACAACCCAAGGCTTTTTTTCGTTGGGGGAACAGGTGATTCGGGCGTAATGTGCGCTGGCAATATCCTTGTAGCATGAATCCACTTGGGAGGGCCTCATGGATACGACTGCGCACACCGCGGAAACGCCGCCCGTTTCCGTCGAAACGGCAAAACCGGCAGCATCTGGATCCACCGATGGATCGCGGCTGATCGGAAGCGCCGAAATGATCGACCGCCTGGCCAAGGCCTTGCGGCTGAAAAGCGGGCTCGACCTGCCCCACGCCTATTTCGTAGAACAGGTAAAGCTCCAGCTCTCCGGCAGCCCGGCCTTCGATCGGTCGCTGGAAGGAAATGCGGCGCTGAAGGCGAGCCGCGCCGCCGCCTATCATGGCTCGGCCTGCTTCGAGGCCTGGGCCATGCGGGATTGACGGAGATCCATGTCGACCATGGCCAGAAATGGCCATGGCATCCCCTTTCGACCGTCCTACCTGACAGGTCAGTACAAAAGGAGGACCGACCATGCGACTGTTCGAATGTGGATCCCTGGTGCCGGGCTGCGCCTGGCATACGCGTGCCGAGGAAGATGCCGAAATCGTGCGCCGCGCGGTTGAGCATATGCGCAGCACTCATGGCGAAGAAGTGATCCGCGAAAGCATGGTGGATCGCATCAAGGGGCGGATCACCGCGGAAAAGATCCCTGCCGGCTGAACCGGAGGCTGCTCAGATCCGGCGTGCAAAATCCTCGAGCCGGGAAAGCAAATCCTGTTTTTCGGGCGTGAAATTGCGCTCCACCCAGTAACGTTCCATCTGCGCGAGGATTTCGCCGAGCTTCGGGCCGGCAGCTATGCCCGCCGCGATGAGATCGGCGCCCGTGACCGGAAGGACCGGCTTTCGATAGGCCTCGGCGCGCGTCAGCAAGTGCTGCAGCTGAAGGCTTTCTGCCATGGCTGAAGGATTGCCACCGGCCGCGCCCCGCGCCGAGGCGACCGCGAGCCGGAGCCGGGTGACGATACCCGTCTCGCCATGACGATAGAGCATCCGGTCGAGCGCGGTTCCCGCAAGATCCGCCTTGACCGCCGGCGCCATGGCAAAGGCCTGCAGGAAAGCCGCTTCCGCCCGCGAAAGCCGCAGGCGGGTGGCAAGGGCGGCGAGCCGCTCCGGATCGGGCGGAACGATGGCGGCAAGGCGCAGCATCGGATCGGCCTCCCAGCCGAGCGCCGCACCGGCTTCGACAAGCGCTGGGATGAGATCGATCCCCCATTTCTCGCTTTCGGGAAGGATTTCCGTGAGAATGCCCGCCTGCCGCATCCAGAGAAGCGCACGGCCAGGATCGGGCGCGGCGAGAAGCTTCTTCAGCTCCGACCAGATCCGCTCGGCCGAAAGCGCCTTCAGCTTGTCGCGCCCGCGCGCCGCTGCCCGCAACCCGTCCGCATCGGGGCGGAACTGGCCGTAATAGGCAAAGAATCGGAAGAAGCGGAGAATGCGCAGATAGTCCTCCGCCACCCGCTCGGCTGCATTTCCGATGAAGCGAACGGTACCGCGCTCGATGTCCTTCAACCCATCGACCAGATCGATCACCTGGCCGTTCCGGTCCGCATAAAGTCCGTTGATCGTCAGATCCCGCCGCTCGGCATCTGCCTGCCAGTCCGTGCCGAAGGCGACTTCCGCATGGCGGCCGTCGGTGGAGATATCGCGCCGAAGCGTCGTCACTTCGAACGGCTTTCCATCGACGACAAGCGTCACGGTACCATGGTCGATCCCCGTCGGCACGGCCTTGATACCCGCCCCGGCCGCAAGCGCCATCACGGCCTTCGGCTCGAGCGTCGTTGCAAGGTCGATATCGGCCACCGGATAGCCCATCAGGCTGTTGCGCACCGCGCCGCCGACGATCCGGGTCTCCGCTCCGTCCTGGTTGAGGAGATCGAGCACCTTCTGAAGCGGGGCCGCCTGAAACCAGGTCTCTCCGGCAAGGGAAGGAAGGGCGCCTTCGGCAGGGCTCATGCATAAAGCCTTTCAAACATGGTTCGCAAAATCCCGGCGGTGATACCCCAGATCATCCAGTCGCCATAGGGCATGCGGTAGAAATGCCGCTCCATGCCCTGCCAGACCGCGCTGTCGCGCTGGTGGTTGTCGGGATCCATCAGGAAGGAAAGCGGCACTTCGAAGACATGGGCCACCTCATGCGGATTGGGGCGGATCTCGAAGCCGCGCCGGACGACCGACAGCACTGGCGTGATGCGAAAGCCGGTCATGGCATAATAATCGGGAAGCCGCGCGACCGGCTCGACGAAATGGCGGGGAAGGCCGATTTCCTCCTCCGCCTCCCGCAGCGCCGCCACCTCGGGCGAACCGTCGCCGGGGTCGATCGCCCCACCCGGAAAGGCGATCTGGCCGGAATGCTTGCGCAGCGACTGCGTGCGCTGGGTGAGCAGCACCTTCGCCCCGTCCTCATCGTCGATGACCGGCACGAGAACCGCCGCATCGCGCAGGTTCAGTCCCTCTATATGGCTGATCGATTCCGGGTTCAGCACATGATCGCCGTGGTGGCGCCAGGCAAGCTCCACCGGCAGGCCCCGCTGGTCAAGCGCACGGCTGCGGAAATCCTCCGCACTGAAGGGCAAGGCAAAAGCGGCGGCCTTCACGCGTCACCGGAAAGGGCGTTGAGATCGGCTTGCGGCATGACGGGAAAGATCGAGCCCGCCGAGCGCAGCGCAAACATCGGCACGCCGTCCAGGTCGATAACCTCCCCCAGCGCGACGAGATCATACATGACGGCCCGCGAGATCAGCGCCTCCAGACGGCCGCGCACGAGGATATAGGGCTTGAGCTCGCGGTTCCGGCCGTGAATGACGAAGCGGAGCGGATGGTCCGCATCGGCCCGCACCACGTCGCCCACATTGGTGCGGAAGGTAAGAACCGGCTCTCCCGCCTCTTCGGTGCGCTGCATTTCCACGGCGACGAAGGGCGCATCTTCCACCCGGATGCCCACCTTTTCCACAGGGGTGACCAGATAGGTCTTCCCGTCCTCGTCCCGGCGCAGCACCGTGGAAAAGAGCCGCACGAGAGGCGCGCGTCCGATCGGCGTACCCAGATAGAACCAGGTGCCATCGGCCCGAATTTCCATGTCGAGGTCACCGCAGAAGGGTGGATTCCAGCGCTCCACCGGCGGCAGTCCCCCGGCGCCCGCATTGGTATCGGCAGCAGCCCGCTGGATCAAGGCGGCCAGCCCCGCCGCATCGCCCGTTGCCTGAATTCCCTCGGTTGCCATGATTGCGTCTCGCTTTATGTCTAGAACCAATGAGATAGTCATTTGATGCGCGCTTGTCAGCCGTCAACTTGCTATAAGCGACACTAGGGTAATCAGATCGGTGAAGGACGGCGATTCGCGCCGCGCACCGACAAGCGGAGACCAGCATGGATGTAACGACCGGTATCGGCGCCTCCCTTTCGGATACGGAAATGGTGGCCCTTGCGGAACGCGCGCTGCAGGATATCGCAACCGTCCGGCTGGAAGTCGCTAAGGTCATCTTCGGCCAGTCGGCCGCGGTGGAAAACACCCTGGTTGCGGTTCTGGCCGGCGGCCATGCGCTTCTCGTCGGCGTGCCGGGTCTGGCCAAAACCAAGCTTGTCACCACGCTCGGCACCGTTCTGGGGCTCAATTCCGCCCGCATCCAGTTCACGCCGGATCTGATGCCGTCGGATATTCTGGGCTCCGAAGTGCTGGAACAGGATGTCGCGGGCCGGCGCTCCTTCCGCTTCATCGAAGGCCCGGTCTTCACCCAGCTGCTGATGGCCGACGAGATCAACCGCGCCTCCCCGCGCACCCAGTCGGCGCTCCTGCAGTCCATGCAGGAATACCACGTCTCCGTCGCCGGCAAGCGGCTCGACCTGCCCTCCCCCTTCCATGTGCTCGCCACCCAGAACCCGCTGGAACAGGAAGGCACCTATCCGCTGCCCGAAGCCCAGCTCGACCGTTTCCTGCTGCAGGTGGATATCGGCTATCCCGACCGTGCCGATGAAAAGCGCATCCTCGTCGAAACCACCCGCCTCGGCGAGGCGGAGGCGGCAGCCGTCATCGATGCCGCCCGGCTGATCGAGATCCAGAAGCTCATTCGCCAGATGCCGGTCGGCGAAAGCGTGGTGGAGGCGATCCTCTCGCTCGTGCGTTCGGCGCGGCCTGAACCCGGCGCCAAGGGTCCGGCCCGTCACGTGGCCTGGGGCCCCGGCCCCCGTGCCGGCCAGGCGCTGATGCTCTGCGTGCGCGCCCGTGCCCTGTTCGAAGGCCGCCTTGCCCCCTCGCTCGACGATGTCAGGGCGCTGGCAGCACCCGTCCTCCAGCACCGCATGGCGCTGACCTTCGCCGCCCGTGCCGAGGGCATGACGGTGGGCCAGGTGATCGCCGAGCTTTCGGCGGAGATCGGACAGTAAGTCGTGGCACCGATCGGCGAGACCAGCCCGGCCTTCGCCTCCAGGGAGGCACTTCAGCTCGCGCATGAGCGCGCGGCCCTGATGCCGGATTGCCTGGTCGAGGCGCGCCGCGTGGCCAATTCGGTCATTTCGGGCTGGCATGGCCGGCGCCGGCGCGGCATGGGCGAAAATTTCTGGCAGTTCCGCCCCTATGCCGAAGGCGAGAGCTTCAGCCGCATCGACTGGCGCCGCTCTGCCCGCGACGACCATACCTATGTGCGCGACCGGGAATGGGAGGCAGCCCATACGATCCTGCTCCATGCGGATCTCTCCCCCTCCATGCGCTACCGGTCGCGCTTTGCCCCCGTCTCCAAGGAGGCCCGCGCCCTCGTGCTGATGCTGGCGCTGGCGGAAACCCTCGCCCGGTCAGGCGAAAGGCTTGGGGTTCCTGGCCTTCTCGAGCCGCAGGCGAACCGGCAGGCAGCCGAGCGCATTGCGGTTGCCCTCGCCCATGCCGCGCAGACGCCTGCCCTTCCCGATCCCGCCGCCATCAGGGGCAGCGTCGACCTGATCCTCTTCGGCGATTTCCTCGACCATCCGGACAGGATACTGACTGCGCTGAAGCCGCTCGCCCATCGCGGCATTCGCGGCCATCTGGTGGAGATTGCCGATCCCGCGGAGGAAAGCTTCCCCTATGCGGGACGCACCGAATTCATCGATCCGGAAACCGGCCGCAGCCTGACGGCCGGCCGGGCGGACAGCCTTGCCGAGGATTATCGGCAGGCCTATCTGGCCCGGCGCGAAACCCTTGCCGCCGAGATGCGGCGCATGGGCTGGAACCATGTGATCCACAGCACCGACCGTCCCGCCTCCGAGCCGCTTGCCGCGCTTCATCTGATGCTTTCAGCGGATGGCCGGCCATGAGCGCGCTCGGTTTTGCCACACCGGCCGTGCTGGCGGCCCTCATCGCCCTTCCCGCCATCTGGTGGCTGCTGCGCATCACGCCGCCGCGCCCTGAACGGGAAGTGTTTCCGCCCTTCCGCATTCTTGCCGCCCTGCTGAAGCGGGAGGAAACCCCGGCGAAAAGCCCCTGGTGGCTGACCCTGCTGCGCTTGCTGCTGGCTGCAGCCGTGATCTTTGCCATGGCGGGCCCGGTGCTCAATCCGCGCCAGGCGGCCCTTTCGGCAGCGGGACCGCTCGTGCTGGTGATCGACAACAGCTGGGCTGCCGCCAATGACTGGGATGCCCGCCTGGCCGCGGCCGAAGAGCTGATCGACGAAGCAGAAAGCGCCAACCGGCCGGTATCCTTCCTGCTGACCGTGGACGACAAGCCCGATGCGACGCCCCTAAGCGCCGCCGAGGCCCGCACCCGACTGCTCGCGGCCCGCCCGCGCCCCGTTTCCGTCAACCGCGATGGGCTGGCGGATCGGCTCGCCGCAGGGCTTTCCGGCACCGCGCCGGGCACGCTCGCCTATGTGACCGACGGGGTAAGCCTTGCCGAAGGAGACCGCAGCATCGAAGCCTTGACCGCACTGAAGCCGGGCGATTTCCGCTTGCTCGCAGGCGATGGCAAGGTCGCGATCGCGGTCACCGATGTCCGCAACGTCAATGACGGCATGCAGGTGACGGTCTCCCGCCTCGACGCCCGGGACGCAGCCGAAATGCCCCTCACCGCCTATGACCGCCAGGGTCGGGCGATCGCGTCCGAGAATCTCGTCTTCTCGACGGGCGCGACCGAGGCGAAAACCGTGCTCAAGGCGCCGCTCGACATTCGCAATGATTTCGCCCGCCTCGCGGTCGGCACGCTTTCCAATGCCGGCTCGGTTCACCTGCTCGACGAAGGATCGAAGCGGCGCCGTGTCGCCATCCTCGGCGGCGAGACGGCGGATGCGGAACGGCCCCTGCTCTCCCCCGTCTACTATATCAAGCGCGCGCTCGCGCCCTTTGCCGATATTTCCGAATCCCGTGTTTCCGGGCTGGATGCGGCGCTGAAGGAGCTGCTGGCAACCCGCCCCTCCGCCATCGTCATGAGCGATGTGGGCAAGGTACCGGCCGCAGCCGCCAGGGCGCTTACCGATTACATAGAGGCCGGCGGCACGCTCATCCGCTTTGCCGGACCGCAGCTGGCGGCAGCCGGCAAGGACGATCCCTTCGCGACCGTGCCGCTGCGCGAAGGCGAACGCCGCTTCGGCGGTGTCCTCTCCTGGAGCGAACCGCAGGCGCTCGCCCCCTTTCCGGAAACCGGGCCTTTCGCCGGCCTGCCGCCGGCAGAGGACGTGAAGGTGCGCCGCCAGGTGCTGGCCGAACCCTCGCCGGATCTCGCGGCCCGTACCCTGGCGAGCCTCAGGGACGGCACGCCCCTCGTCACCATGCGCCGCCTCGGGCGGGGCTCGATCGTGCTCTTCCATGTGAGCGCCGAAACCAGCTGGTCCGATCTGCCGCTATCAGGCCATTTCGTCGATATGCTCCGCCAGCTCGTGCAGATGGCGCGAGCGCCGGTGGGCAAGCCCGATGCCGACGGCAAGACCCAACCGCTTCCGCCCTATCGGCTGCTCGCCGCCGATGGCTCGCTTTCGGCGGAAACCGGCAATGCCCGGCCGCTCAACCCGGCGCGCGATCTCGCCAAGGCGGCCGATCTCACCCATCCGCCCGGGCTCTATGGCGAGGAAGAAGGCTTCCTGGCGCATAATCTTCTGCCGGAAGGAAGCAGGATCCGCCCGCTCGATCCCGGCCAAAGGGCCGCCCCCTGGGTGAAGCGCCTGCCGGTCACCGGCCCGCAACCCGTCAATCTGACGCCCTGGTTCCTGGGGGGCGCGCTGCTGTTCCTGCTGATTGATGGCCTTGTCATGCTCTGGCTGAATGGCGCTCTCGCCCTCCCCCGCAGGCGCTCCGCGGCCGCGGTTCTTCTGGCGCTGGCATGCTTGGCCGGGATTTCGCTTGAGCCGGCACCTTCCCGGGCGGACGATAGCCGCCCCGGCGATGAGGTGCTGCTGAAGCATCTCGACACCACCCATCTCGCCTATGTGGAAACCGGCGAGAAGGAAGTGGACGAGATATCCCGCATGGGACTTTACGGCCTCACCCAGTTTCTCACCTTCCGCACGGCGCTGGAGCCCGGCGAACCCGTGGCAATCCATCCTGAAAAGGACGAGCTCTCGGCCTTTTCGCTGATCTACTGGCCGGTCAGCGCCAGTGCGCCCATGCCGACGCCGGAAGCCATCGGCCGCATCGGCGCCTATATGCGGGCGGGCGGCACGGTTCTCTTCGATACGCGCGACCAGTCCGAACAGTCCTTTGGCGGTAGCGGTCAGGCGACCCCGAACGGCGAACGGCTGCGCGCCATCCTCGCCGATCTCGACATTCCGCCGCTCGAACCCGTGCCGCGCGGCCATGTGCTCACCCGCTCCTTCTATCTCATGAACCAGTTTCCGGGACGCTATGCGGATTCCCCCCTCTGGGTGGAAGCGGGACAGGGAAGCGACAAGAGCGGCGCGCGAAGCAGCGATGTCGCCCCCGTCTCCGCCGACGGCGTGACGCCGATCATGATCACCGCCAATGATTTTGCCGGCGCCTGGGCCATAGACGACATGGGCAATCCCCAGCTTCCGACCGTTCCGCCGGACGAGAACCAGCGCGAATATGCCTACAGGGCCGGCGTGAACATCATGATGTACATGCTGACCGGCAACTACAAGGGTGACCAGGTGCATGTGCCGGCCCTTCTCGAAAGGCTGGGCAACTGATGGATCTCGTTTTCCAGCCGCTTCTTCCCTGGCCGCTGATTTCGCTGGCCGCCCTGGCAATCGTGGTCGTTGGCGCCATCGGCTTCCACCGCTCCCTGCGCGGCGCGGCGCTGCGGATCGCTATGGGCCTGCTGCTCGTCGCGGCCCTTGCCAATCCGGTACTCCGGCAGGAAGACCGCGAGCCGCTCTCCACCATCGTCCCCGTGATCATCGACCAGAGCCAGAGCCAGCAGCTGCCGGACCGCCAGAAGGCGACGCAAAAGACCGCGGAAGCCCTGAAGGAGCGCCTGTCGCGCATAGCCGGTGTGGAACCGCGCCTGGTGGAGGCAAGGCCCGATCCGGAAAGTGATGCCCCCTCCACCCGTCTCTTCGCCGCGCTCTCCGATGCGACCGCGGATGTGCCGGCCGGCCGCATCGGCGGCGCGCTCTTCATCACCGATGGCCAGGTGCATGATATTCCCGCCAACGGCAGGCCCCAGGGGCTTTCCGCCCCGGTTTCCAGCCTCATCACCGGGCGCGAGGGCGAAACCGACCGCCGGGTGGAAATCGTCAAGGCCCCCCGCTTCGGCCTGAAAGGCAAGGAAGTGGAAGTCCTCTTCCGCGTGACGGATGACGGCGCCCCGGAGGGTCAGCCGGCGCGGGTGACGGTGCGGGTGAACGGCAGCGAAACCGCGACGCTCAATGCGGTGACCGGCGCGCCCACCGCCTTCCGCTTCGAGATCGGCCGAGCCGGTGCCAATGTGGTGGAAATCGCCGCAGAGCCTCTGCCCGGCGAGATCAGCGAAACCAACAACCGCGCCATCCAGCTGATCGAGGGCATTCGCGAAAACATGCGCGTGCTTCTGGTCTCGGGCGAGCCCCATGCGGGCGAACGCACCTGGCGAAACCTGCTGAAATCCGATGCCTCCGTGGATGTGGTGCATTTCACCATCCTGCGCCCGCCCCAGAAGCAGGACGGAACGCCGATCAACGAATTGTCGCTGATCGCCTTCCCAACGCAGGAACTCTTCGTCGACAAGATCAACGAATTCGACCTGATTATCTTCGACCGCTATCAGCACCGCGGCGTGCTGCCGCTGCTCTATTATGATTACATCGCCCAATATGTGGATCGCGGCGGCGCCCTGCTGATTGCGGCAGGTCCCGAACATGCCGGCGAGGATTCCATCGCGCTTACTCCCCTCCAGGGTGTACTGCCCGCTGCCCCCGATGGCATGGTGATCGAGAAGGGCTTCTATCCCCGCATTTCGGAAGAGGGCAAGAAACACCCCGTCACCCGCGGGCTTGAGGGCGGGGCAAGCGAACCGCCCGCCTGGGGCCGCTGGTTCCGCACCATCGGTGTTGAGCCGCCGGCGGGCAAGGTGGTCATGGAAGGCGCCGACAAGCGCCCGCTGCTGGTGCTGAACCGCGCCGGCGAGGGCCGCGTGGCCATGCTGCTGTCCGATCAGGGCTGGCTCTGGGCCCGGAATTTCGAAGGCGGCGGCCCCCATGCCGCCCTTTACCGCCGCATTGCCCACTGGCTGATGAAGGATCCCGACCTCGAGGAAGAGGCGCTGACCGCCTCGGCCTCGGGAAACCGCATTCTGGTGACCCGCCAGACGATGAACGGCGACCCCGGACCCGCCCGGGTGAAAAGCCCCTCGGGCCGCGAAACCGACCTGAAGCTCGCCGAAGCCGAACCCGGCCTCTACCGGGCCGAAATGCCCGTCGAGGAAACCGGCCTATTCGAGGTGAAGAACGGCGATTTCACCGCCCTTGCCCATGTGGGCACGGCCGATGCACCCGAATTCAAGGCGATGATTTCAACGGACAGGAAGCTCCTGCCGGTGGCCGAGGCGACCGGCGGCATGGTTGCGCGGATCGGCAATCCCGACAATCCCGAAATCCCGGCGATCCTGCCGATCCGGGATGGCGCGCGCGTCGATGCCGATGGCCGCATCCTCATCCGCATGAGCAGCGAATCCGTGCTGAAGGGCGTCACCACCCTGCCGCTCCTCGGCGGCTATGCGGGCGTCCTGCTGCTGGTCATGGGCCTCGGCCTCACCTGGTGGCGCGAGGGGCGCTGAAGCGCCCCTCAATCACCGATTTCAGCCGAAGCTGATATGGGCAATCACCGGTTCATCTCGGCGAAGAGCGATGTTCACACGATCCGGGCTATAGTCCAAGGTTAAGGCGTCGCCTTCGCGATAGATCCTCACATGATGCCCGATGAGAGCGGAAATGGGCATTTCGCTTGTCTGCCCGGTTGAACTGCCCGCGTCCCGGAGTTTCCACGGCCATGGAACCCAGCGGTCGCCGTCCACCAGATCCAGAGTGAAGCCTGCCTCCCGGGAGTCTGCGCGGGCATGAACTCTCACGCCTTTAAGCGCATTGCCGGCGCCCCAGAAGTTCTCGATATCCAGCTCTGTCGTCAGTGTCGCCGTCACGGTTGAAATGACCTGAAGGCTAACCCCAGCCGGCTCGTCAGCCTGAAAATCGAAATCCTGAATGCCGTCTTTCGGCGGGGTGATGTAACGCCACGGCGTGAGCACCGGATTTCTCCATCCGGATGTCGGCACCTTGCCCTCCGCATGGATTTCAATTGGCTTGTCGCCGCTTTTTTGAAGCGTAAGCGCACTTATCTCCATCACTCGCTGCATGGGATCCTCCTCCTTGCCCCAATACACAAGAGAGAATACCACCTTTAGTGAGATAGTAAATCAACCATTAACACGCTGAAGTTTTATTTCCGCCACGCGATCACGCCCTTCAGCCGCCCGTGCACGTCAGAGGCGAAGGGCACGACGAGAACGCGGTGCTGGTCGACGGGGCCGGGAAAGATGAGGGATTTGGGCTCGACCCGCTCGAAGCCGATCTTCTGGTAATAGGGCGGATCCCCGACGAGGACCACGCCTTCCGAGCCCGCCTTCTCGGCCGCATCGAGTGCCAGGCGGCAAAGCTTCTGGCCGATGCCGAGATTCTTGTGCGAGGGCCGGACCGCGAGCGGACCGAGGAGATGGCCTCTGACCCCGCCCGCCATCACGGGCGTCATCCGCACCGAGCCGATCACCGCGCCCTTGTCCGTGCAGACGAAAGAGAGGGACCGGTCATGGGGACCCTGTTCGCGGATGCGCGCCGCCGCACGGGCAAAGCGGCCGGGACCGAAGGCCTCGTCATTGATGAATTCGATGATGGCGTCGTGGGAGGCGTCCTCGGCGAGGTAGGCAAAGTCATGCTTCTTCATGGAAGGGTCCGGGGTCATGCGGGCAGAGAAAAGGTCTGGGTCACGCCGTGGTGGCGTGGCATCTTTCCTTCAGCGTCGTCGCAGAACCCGTGCGTTCATGAAGATTTGTACCGTCCCGATGGATGAAAATCGTGGGAACGCCGATAGCAGGTATTTTTCTCCGCGCCAACAAAAAACGCAGTGTTCACCAGGCGCTCACTCGCTTTCATGCGGCAAAGCCCTATGCTTGCCCCGACAAAGTCAAGGAAAGACAGCAAGATGGGCATGTTGATCGAGGGCGTCTGGCACGACGTCTGGTACGATACGGAAAAGACCAGGGGCCATTTCAAGCGGGCGCAGTCCCGGTTTCGCAGCTTCGTGACGGCCGATGGCAGCGCCGGGCCGACGGGCGATGCCGGCTTCAAGGCAGAGGCCGGGCGCTATCACCTCTATGTTTCGCTCGCCTGTCCCTGGGCGCATCGCACGCTGATCTTCCGCAAGCTCAAGGGTCTCGAGGACGTGATCGGCCTGTCGGTCGTCGATCCGCTGATGCTGGAAAACGGCTGGGAATTTCATGACCGCGATGGTGGAACCGCCGATGGCCTCTTCGGTTCCGATTATCTCTGGCAGGTCTATACCCGGGCCGAACCCGCCTATTCCGGCCGGGTCACCGTGCCCGTGCTCTGGGACAAAAAGACCGGCACGATCGTCTCGAACGAATCATCCGAAATCATCCGCATGTTCAACAGCGCCTTTGACGGACTGACCGGCAACCGGCTGGATTTCTATCCCGAACCGCTTCGCGCCGACATCGATGCGCTCAATGCGGAAATCTACGATGCGGTCAATAACGGCGTCTACAAGGCGGGCTTCGCCACCACCCAGGATGCTTATGAGGAAAGCGTCGCCGCTCTCTTTGCCATGCTGGACCGGCTGGAGGCGCGGCTTTCCACCAACCGCTACCTGATGGGTAAGGACCTCACCGAGGCCGACTGGCGGCTCTTCACGACGCTGGTGCGCTTCGATCCCGTCTATGTCGGCCATTTCAAGTGCAACATCCGCCGCATTGCCGATTATCCCCATCTCCAGGCCTATCTGAAGTCGCTTTATCAGCATCCCGGCATTGCCGAGACCGTCAATTTCCGGCACATCAAGGAGCATTATTACCGGAGCCACCGAACCATCAATCCCACGGGCGTCGTCCCGGTCGGGCCGCTGATGGATCTGGAAAGCCCGCATGGGCGGGAAGCGCTTTGACACGGAAAGGAAGGCTGAGGATGCGGCAGGCGGTGACACTTCTCGATGGCGGCATGGGGCGTGAACTCGCCCGTTCGGGCGCGCCCTTCCGCCAGCCCGAATGGTCGGCCCTGCCCCTCATCGAAGCCCCGGAATTCGTCGGCAAGGCCCATGCGGCCTTTGCTGCGGCGGGTGCCGATATCATCACCACCAATTCCTATGCGGTCGTCCCCTTCCATATCGGCGAGGAACGCTTCCAGAAGGACGGGTTCCGGCTTGCGCGGCTGGCGGGCGAGATTGCCCGGCAGACGGCGGATGAAAAGGGCGTGCGGGTTGCGGGCTCCCTTCCCCCGGTCCTCGGTTCCTACCGGCCGGACCTCTTCAACGAGACCGAGGCCACGCCGATCCTGAACGTGCTGATCGAAGCGCTCTCCCCCTCGGTCGATCTCTGGCTTGCAGAAACCCTGAGCTCCACCGCCGAGGCCCGTCTTGTGCGCAGCCTCCTTGGCCATGACAGCCGACCGCTCTGGATTTCCTTCACGCTCGATGATGGCCGGGCAAGGGATGTGGAAACGGGCGCGATCGCGCCTGCACTCCGCTCGGGCGAAACCATTGCGGCGGCAGCGGAAGCGGCCCGCTTCTGCGGCGCCCAAGCCCTGCTTTTCAATTGCAGCCAGCCGGAAGTGATGGAGGCGGCGGTCAAGGCGGCGCGCGCCGTCCTGCCTCCGTCGATCCGCATCGGCATCTACGCCAACGCCTTCGCCACCGAGGCTGACGATACGGATGCGAATGCCGATCTGCACGACATCCGCCCGGATCTGACCCCGGAAAACTATCGGCGCTTCGCCGAGAAATGGGTGCGCGCCGGCGCAAGCCTGATCGGCGGCTGCTGCGGCATCGGCCCGGAACATATCGAGGCGCTCTCCGAGGCAATGAAGAACGCCTGACACTTCCCCTCACCAGTAATGGCTGGGCGGCCTTTCGCCGGAAAGCTCGGCCAGCCGGTCAAGCGTCGCCCGCGTCAGGCCATCGGGCAGGTCATCGAGGCGAAAGAAGCCGCATTCGGCAATCTCCCGGTCCGGCAGGCGCGGTGCGGTCTGGCGCACCAGCGCCCGGTAGAAGAGCACATGGTCCCGCCGGCTGATCCGGGTGTTGAAATAGGCGTGGAAGAGCACCGGGGGCTCGACAAGTTCGAGATTGCCCTCCTCGCGAAGCTCCTTCTCCAGGGCATCGAAGGCGGTTTCGTTGCGCTCCACCCCGCCGCCCGGCATGTACCAGCCGGGCACATAGGTATGACGCACAAGAAAGATCCGCCCCTCCTCGTCGAAGCAGGCCGCGCGGACGCCCAGCGTCATGCCGCGGCGAAAGCGGAAATAGACATGCAGCAGCGAGACACCCAGGCGCTGCAACGCTCCCTGCATCTCCGGCACGCCCTTTTCCGCCATGTCCCTTGCCCCCGTCATGTCCGCTGTCTATGTGTCTCGTATGTTCACGCTCGCCCACATATCCGATGTCCATCTGGGACCCCTTCCGAAGCTCACGCTCCTGGAACTCGCCTCCAAGCGGATCACCGGCTTTGTGAACTGGCACCGCAACCGGCGCAAGCATCTTTTTCCGAACGCGCTGATCCAGGTGCTGGAGGATATCCGGCGCCACCAGCCGGACCACCTGGCGATAACCGGCGATCTCGTGAACCTCGCCTCGAAGACCGAGCTGATCGGCGCGCGCGACTGGCTGGAAATGACCGGGAAGCCGCTCGATACCTCCGTCGTCCCCGGCAATCACGATGCCTATGTGCGCGGTGCCTATGAGCGGGCCATGGCGCTGTGGCACGATTATGTCCGGGGCGATGATACGCCCGCCATCTTCGATCCGGACCGGAAACTCTTTCCCTATATCCGCCGCCGCGGTCCGGTGGCGCTGATCGGCTGTTCGAGCGCGATAGCGACGCCACCCTTTTCCGCCGCCGGCTTCTTCAGCCCGCGCCAGGCGAAGGAAACCTTGAAGCTCCTCCATGCGGCAAGGGCCGAGGGGCTGTTCCGGGTAATCATGATCCACCATCCCCCCGTCCGCGGCGCCGCCGACACGCACAAGCGCCTGGTCGGCATCGGCCGCTTCGGCGAGGTGCTGAAGGAAGCGGGCGCCGAACTGGTGATCCACGGCCATACCCATGTGAATTCGCTTTTCTGGCTGGAGGGACGGGACGGGCGCGTGCCGGTGGCCGGCATCGCCTCCGCAAGCCAGGGTCCGGGCGGACACAAGCCGCGTGCCGGCTACAATCTCTTCCGCATCAGCGGCACGGCGGGCCACTGGCATCTCCACCAGGAGCGCCACCAGCTGAACGCGGCGGGAACGGGGATAGAGCTGACCGGCCACATTCCGCTTCTGCCCGAACCCAATGCCGATCACGGGAATTTGCTTGCCCGTCCCGTTTGACGGCGGGTCGCCAGCGCCTATTCTTCCTTCCGTCACCACACCGGAGGAGGATGGTCATGACCCCGCATCTGAAACGCTTCGCGGCGCTTGCCGTTTTCGCAGGCCTCTCCCTGGGGCTCTCTGCCCCCGTCTTCGCCGCCGGCGAGGAAACGGATGAAACCGCCCCGCCGCCGAAGACCGAAACCACCACCAAGTGCAAGGACGGCAAGGTCTGGGACAAGAAGAAGAAGGAATGCGTGACGCCCGAACAGAGCGGCTTCAACGATGACGACCTCTACAAGGCCGCCCGCGAATTCGCCTATGCCGCCCAGTATGACAATGCCATCCGCGTGCTGACGCTCGCCTCCAACCAGAACGACCCCCGCATCCTGAACTACCTCGGCTATTCGAACCGCAAGGCGGGCCGCATGGAGCTGGGCATGGGCTATTACAAGAAGGCGCTGCAGGCGGATGAAAACTACATCCTCGCCCGATCCTACATGGGCCAGGCGCTCATCGAACAGGGCGACGTGAAGGCGGCGAAGGTGCAGCTCGTGGAAATCCGCGACCGCGGCGGCGAAAATACCTGGGCCTACCGCTCGCTGCTCCAGGCGCTGAACGGCTACGGCACCTATTGAGGATGGAAATCCGGCGGGGTCAGTCCCCGCCTGGCCCCTCGCCTATCGGCCGGGAACGGCCCTGAGAGCGGCCACGACCGCATCGGGCCGCTCCTCGATCAGCATGTGACCGGCACCGGAAAGGACGGTTACCGCGATTGAACGAGGAAGCTGCAAAGCCTGTGAGACGGGCAGAATTCCGTCTTCGTCGCCCCACAGAACAGAAACCGGCATCGTCAGCCCGCCGAGCGCTTCGACGGGGAGCACGCCCTGTCTGCCCTCGCCATCGACCATGGCGGCAAAGATCTCGCAGAGCGCTTCATGGGCGCCCGGCTGGCTGCGCGCCGCCGCAAGATCCGCGATCAGCTCCTCCCCGAAACGAAAACCCGCCGCCGCCATCGGCGCAAGCGCGGCCCGGAGCAGTTCCGGGCTTGTCGCATCCCGCCAGGCGGCAAGCGCGCCCGCCTGGATGTCCGGTCCGAAGCCACCCGGTGCAAGCAGCGTCAACGAGCGCACCCGCTCGCTGTTGCGCAGCGCGATGAGCGCTGCCACCGCCCCACCCAGCGAATGGCCGCAGAGATGGAAACCCTCTATCTTGCGGGCCGCGAGATCGGCATGGATCGCCTTCGCCACGCGCCCGGCACCGCCCGCCCCCTCGGACACGGACCGGCCATGGCCTGGAAGGTCATAGGCGAGGACGGGTATCCCGGGATCGAGACCCTCCGCCACCGCCCGCCAGGCGGAGGAAAGACCGCCGAAGCCATGCAGCAGGACAAGGGGCGTTCCACCCCCCGTCCGGCCGAAACATTCGGCGTGAAGCGCCATGGCTCAGGCCTTTGCCGCGCGTTCGGCAAGCACCCGGTTGGCCGCCGAGACCACCGCTTCCAGCGACGCCGCGACGATATTGGTGTTGATGCCGACGCCGAAGAGCTTGCCCCCGCCATGGGCGATTTCCATGTAGCAGATCGCCGCCGCATTCGATCCGTGCTGGAGCGAATGTTCGGAATAGTCGAGCACGCTCATGTCGATGCCGAGATAGGTGGAGAGGGCATTGACGAAACCGTCGATTGGTCCGTTGCCCCGGCCTTCGATGCGGGTGGAAACGCCCCTGTCGAGGATTTCCGCATCGACGATCCGCTGGCCCTTGTGCTCGGGATCGGCAAAGGTGTGGTGATCGACGAATTCGATCCGCGCGCCCGGCTGGTTCACATAGCGCTCGAGGAAGCGCTCGTAGATGGCCTTCGACGGCAGCTCCTTGCCCTGTTCGTCGGTGATGCGCTGAATGTCCTCGCGGAATTCGACCTGCAAGTTGCGCGGCAGGTTGAGCCCGTAATCCTGCTGCAGCACATAGGCGATGCCGCCCTTGCCGGACTGGGAATTGATGCGGATGATTGCCTCATAGGTCCGGCCCACATCCTGCGGGTCGATCGGCAGATAGGGCACTTCCCAGATGGGCTTGTTGGCGGTCTTGATCGCCTTCATGCCCTTGTTGATCGCATCCTGGTGGGAGCCGGAGAAGGCGGTATAGACGAGTTCGCCCACATAAGGGTGCCGCTCGGGGATCGCCATCTCGTTGGAATATTCATAGACCGCCTTGATCCGCTCGATATCGGAGCAATCCAGCATAGGGTCGACGCCCTGCGTATACATGTTGAGTGCCAGGGTGACGATATCCACATTGCCGGTGCGCTCGCCATTGCCGAAGAGCGTGCCTTCCACCCGGTCGGCACCCGCCATCAGCCCGAGTTCGGTCGCGGCAATGCCCGTGCCCCGATCATTGTGGGGATGCAGCGAAATCAGCACGTTCTCGCGCGAATCGATGTTCCGGCACATCCATTCGATCTGGTCCGCATAGATGTTCGGCGTCGACATCTCGACGGTCGAGGGCAGGTTGAGGATCAGCTTGTTGTCCGCCGTCGGCTTCACTTCCGCAATGACCGCATTGCAGATCTCCAGCGCCACGTCGAGTTCGGTGCCCGTAAAGCTCTCCGGCGAGTATTCGAAGCGATAATTGCCGCCCGCCCTGGCCGCCATGTCCATGATCATCTTTGCCGCATCCACGGCGATCTGCTTGATGCCGGCCACATCCTTGCCGAACACCACGCGGCGCTGCAGCTCGCTGGTGGAATTGTAGAAATGGATGATCGGCCGATGGGCGCCTTCCAGCGCCTCGAAAGTGCGGGTGATCAGTTCCGGACGGCACTGCACCAGAACCTGCAGCGACACATCCTCGGGCACATTCCCCTCTTCCACGCACCAGCGGGCAAAGTCGAAATCGGTCTGCGAGGCGGAGGGGAAACCGATTTCGATTTCCTTGAAGCCCATGTCGAGCAGGAGATTGAACATGCGGGCCTTGCGGTCATGGCCCATCGGGTTCACGAGCGACTGGTTGCCGTCGCGCAGGTCCACCGAGCACCAGATCGGTGCCTTGTCGATGACCTTCGAGGGCCAGGTGCGCTCCTTCAGGTTCACCTGCGGATAGGGCTGATACTTGATTGCCGCTTCAGGCATGCCCTTGCGGGCGGAATTGCGGGTGGCTTCCATTCGTCTTCTCGTCTCTTTCGACCGCAGCATCGGCACCGCTGATAGCCTGTTTGCAGGCGGCTGGCGATAGGCTGCGGCGACCATCCATGGTCTCATATGCAGATTTTCAGATGGGTCGAGGAGCTCTTAGCGCAATAGCTTGCCCGGCCGCCGGGCGCTCCTCAACGGACCCGGCAACCGCGGATAAGGCCGAGAAGAAGAAGCGAGTTTGGCACGGCGGTGCGGACCGGCAGCGCGTGGCGGCCCGGTTCAAAACGCACATCAATGGAAGCGATCCGTGTCTTCATGGCGGGGAAGCTAAGCGGCGCAAGCGCGCCGGTCAAGCCCCAATACGCCCAAGATTGACTTTGGATTAGTCCGAGATTCACGCTTCTCAACTCTCCGGCCGCAAATAATGTATTAACAACCAAAAGAGGTGGAATATGCGCATTGCCCTAGCCCTTGTCCTTTCAGCCTGTGCCGTCGGCCTGGCCTCCTGCAACAGCCTGTCCAAGGAAGAATGCCGCGCGGCGGACTGGCGGGTGATCGGCGAGGCCGATGGCGCGGCCGGTTACGATCCCCAGTCGCGCTTTGCCGATCACACCAAATCCTGCGCCCGCATCAAGATCGTGCCGGACCAGTCCCTCTGGAGCGAGGGCTACAAGGTGGGCGTCACCCGCTATTGCACGCCGCTGAACGGACTTCAGCGCGGCGAAGCGGGCGATGGTTACTACAATGTCTGCCCGCCCAATCTCTCCGCTGGCTTCCTGCGCGGCTATGGCATCGGCAAGCGGGCCCATGAGGCGCGCTCGCGGCTGAACAGCCTGCGCAACGAAATCTCTTCCAAACAGTCGCAGATCGACCAGCTCTATAACGAGCTGAAGCAGACCCAGGATCAGCAGCGAAAATCGGACATTCGCCAGCAGATCGACGATCTCGACCGCGGCCTGCGCTGGGCCCGGCAGAATGCCTATGATGCCGAAACCGATCTCTATCCGATCGAAATGGATGTGCAGCGCTTCCGCCAGAATCCGAACGCGGTTCTGGTGCCGCCGGGCTATTGAGCCTCAGGCGCGCCGGGCGGCCTTTGCCAGCCCCATGGCGAGGCCCCCCGCAAGAAGGCCCCAGAAGGCGCCGGATATGCCCGCAAAAGTGACGCCCGAGGCGGTGACGATGAAGGTGATCGCCGCCGCTTCCCGGGTGTCCGGCTCCTTGAGAGCCGCAAAGGCGGAGCCCGAGAAGGCACCGATCAGCGCAAGGCCGGCCACCGCCTGGATCAGCACCGGCGGCGCCAGCGCGACGAAACCCGTGACCGCCCCGGCCAGCAGCCCGAAGACCACATAGCCGATGCCCGCAATAATGGCTGCCCAGTAGCGCCGGGCGGGATCGGGATGAGCATCCTCCCCCGCGCACATGGCGGCGGTAATGGCCGCAAGATTGACGGCATGGCCGCCAAAGGGTGCCGAAAACAGCGAGAAAAGGCCGGTCGTGGCAAAGAGCGGACCCGGATTGGGTTCGTAATGATTGACCTTCAGCACCGCGATACCGGGAATGTTCTGCGACGCCATGGTCACGATGAAGAGCGGCAGACCGAGCGAGATGATGCTGGGCAGATGAAATTCCGGCATGACCGGCACGACCGTGGGCCCCAGCGATTGCGACCAGGCGGAAAGCGCGCCGGGCGGAATGTCCACCCCGAAGGCGAGCACGCCGATAAAGGCAATGAGCGCCGCCGGCACCGCATAGAGCCGCTTCCAGGCCGCCACGAAGAGCCAGGCAAGCACGATGGGAAGACCGAAGGCGGGATTGAAGGAAACGGCCTTCACCGGCGCATAGCAGAGCCCCACCAGAACCCCCGCCAGCATGGCATTGGCAAGCGGCGCCGGTATGGCGGCAACCGCCCGGCCGAGCGGCTTGAACAGCCCGGCAATCACGATCAGCACCGCACAGACCAGAAAGGCCCCGACCGCCGCCGGAAAGCCGCCGGCAACCGCACCCGCGCTGGCCAGCAGGGCCGCGCCGGGCGTCGACCAGGCAATGCTGACCGGAAGCCGCGTGGCAACGCTGAGCACGATGGCGCAAAGCCCCATGGAGATCGAAAGCGCCATCAGACCCGAGGCGGCCTGGGCATCGCTGGCCCCCACCGCCTTCAGGCCCTGCAGCACCACGGCAAAGGAGCTGGCAAAGCCCACGAATGCGGTCAGGAGCCCCATGAAGAAGGCTTGCGGGGAAAGATCTTTCAGCATGAAGACAAACCGGAAAGGGAGAGGATCAGAGGGTGCTGGCAAACCAGTCGGTGGTCTTGGAAATCACGTCCAGCGCCTTGGACTGGTCGTCGCCGAGAACATTGAAAATGTGGTCCGCATCCGGGATCACATGGGTAAGCTTCGTCTGCGCCTTGGCGAGGCTTGCGAAATTCACCAGATAGGAAGCGGAGAAATCCTTGGCACCGGCAATTGCCATGTAGGCGCCGGTATAGCGGGCAATCGCCTCGTCCAGCTTGTGATTGCCGAGGCTGTCGAAGAAGGACTGCTTCAGCGCCATGGTCCGCCAGCCGAGATCGATGCCGACAATGCCGTCTTCCTTGGCACGGTCGAAGGCCTTCTGCCCGAGTTCCGACAGGAAATCGGCCTTGAAATCGCCGACAGAGGACCAGGTGGCGAGCGACTTGATCTTCTGCGGCTCATCGGCAGCGGCGAGCATGCCGATGCCCCCGCCGAGGCTGAAGCCGAGCACGCCGACCCGGGCGCTGTCTATGCCCTTGACCTTGGTGAGATAGGCGAGCCCCACCTTGGCATCGTCGAGCTGGCTGTCGATGGTCGTGGCACCCGTATCGCCGTCGCTCTTGCCGAAACCGCGAAAATCGATGCGGAGCGAAGCAATGCCGCGCACCGCCAGCGCCTCCGCCTGCCGGGCGAAGAGCCCGCCCACCTCGTCACGCGCGCTGCCGAAGCCGTGCAGCATCAGCACCGCCGGTGCCGGCGGCGAATCGGGCTTCACCGTATCGGGAATATTGAGCGTTGCGGCAATCCCGCCATTCAGCATCACGGTGGTTTCTCCGGCAAGCGCCAGGATGGGCCGGGCAGCCAGAAGCAGGAACAGCGCCGCAAGGCGGAAAAGCCATGCCCGGCGTCGGCCCGCGCCGTCATGCCGCTCGTGATTGTGCTTTCCCATGGTTCCCTCCCGGACAGGCCTTGTCCGACAAGATCAAAGCAGACTTCGTAAGCCCGGACTATTCCGACAAATAGCGCCGCCTTACAAGTGGTTTCGGCGTCCCATGAAAAAAGCGCCCGCTTTCGCAGGCGCTTTCAACCATTTTGGAACGCTTTCAGGCCTCAGGCGCCGATTTCGCCCTGGTTCGAAATGATCTTCGAAACCAGACCGTAATCGCGGGCTTCCTCGGCGGAGAGCCAGTAGTCGCGATCCGTGTCCTTGGCGATCTTTTCGATCGGCTGGCCGGTGGCGGCGGCGAAAATCTTGTTCAGGCGCTCGTTCATCTTGATGATCTCGCGGGCCTGGATCTCGATGTCCGACGCCATGCCGCGGGTGCCGCCGGACGGCTGGTGCAGCAGGAAGCGGGTATTGGCGAGGCAGAGGCGGCGCTCCTTGGGAACGCTCACATAGATGAGCGCGCCGGCCGAGGCCACCCAACCCGTGCCGATCATCCAGACCTTCGGCTTGATGAACTTGATCATGTCATGGATCGAATCACCCGATTCGACGTGACCGCCCGGAGAATTGACGAAGATGCGGATGTCCTCGTCGCTGGCAGCGGCGAGCGCCACGAGCTGCGAGCACACTTTTTGCGCCAGCTCCATGTTGATCGGGCCGTAAATGAAGATCGAACGGGACTTGAACAGGTTCGCTTCCGTTTCCTTGCCCAGCGGCAGTTCGGTCTTCTTGTCGTCTTCTTCGCTCATCAACCATCTCCAGATGTCGTTCTTTACAGCAGATAATGCGAGTCAGGCATGATGACAATGGAAGAAAGCGCCAAGCCGCCAAAGGGTGAAGGAATGCTTATAAGCAGCCGGCCCCTGCCCTGCGCCGCTAAGGCGACTTCGGAGGCGGCAGCTGCCGTCAGAAAATCGTCATGGGGGGATGGACAGGGCTCCGTTTCGCGGTTCATCTTGTGCGATGCAATATGAGAGCCTGCTGCTGATCACCCGCACCGAGGAGCCCTGCCGATGAAAAAACTGGCCTTTCTCATTCCCCTTCTGATTGCCTCTCCGGCGCTCGCCCATGGCGGCCATGGCGTGGAGGCCGGTCTTCAGGCCGGGCTCCTCCACCCGCTGACGGGGCTCGATCACCTCGCCGCGATGATGGCCGCAGGCCTTGCCGCCTCTTCCTTCCGCAGCCGGCCTGCCGTGCTCCTCGCCCTTGCCTTCCTCGCCTTCATGGCGGGCGGTTTCGGCCTTGCCCGCTTCGGCATGACCCTGCCGGCCGCGGAAGGCATGGTGATGCTCTCGGCCTTCGTGCTCACGGCCCTTGCCGTGTTGCCGCAGCGCTATGTCGCCTCGCTTGCCCTCATCGCCGGCTTCGCCTTGTTTCACGGCCACACCCATGGCCTGGAAACGAGCGGCGACCCGAGCGGCTTTGCACTCGGCTTTCTCCTCACCACCGCCGGGCTGATCGCCATGGGCTTCCTTGCCGGCCGCCTGCTGCGCCGGGCAAGCCCCGTTCTCCTGCCGGCCATCCGGTAAAACAAAAGGGGGCAGCCTGCCCCCTCTCCGTCTTTCAGCCGCGGCCGCGATAGGGCGAGACGCCCTGATCCGGCAGCCAGACATTCGCCGGCGGGGCTCCCGTCTGCCAGAAGACATCGATCGGGATGCCGCCGCGCGGATACCAGTAAGCACCGATCCGCAGCCACTTGGGCTCCAGAAGCGCGACCAGCCGCTTGGCGATATCGATCGAGCAATCCTCATGGAAGGCACCGTGATTGCGGAAGGAATGCAGATAGAGCTTCAGCGACTTCGACTCCACCAGCCATTCGTTCGGCACGTAATCGATGACGATATGGGCGAAATCCGGCTGGCCGGTCATCGGGCAGATGGAGGTGAATTCCGGCGCGGTGAACCGCACCACGTAATCCGTCCCGGCATGGGAGGCTGGCACCCGTTCGAGCACCGCTTCCTCCGGGCTTTTGGGGGCTTCCACATTCTGGCCGAGCTGGGAGAGGCCTGAAACGTCGGTCTTGCCCATGGGCATTCTCCTTTGACGTTATGGCGCAACACAGGCGCCAAACAAAAAACCGCGCCGGCAAGACAGGCCGGCGCGGCTTTTCCATAAACCGTCTCCCTCCCGGGAGATAGGGGCCTCAGGCGGCCTTGGTCTTTGCCTTGCGCGAAAGATGGGCCACCACGTTCTCGATCATCCGCATGCCGGCATCGCCGCCGAGCGTCATGATCGATTCCGGATGGAACTGCACCGCCGCAATCGGCTCCTTCGTGTGCTCGATGCCCATGATCGTGCCATCCTCGGTTTCCGCGGTGATGATGAAATCCCGCGGCAGTGTCGTCGGATCGGCGAAGATCGAGTGATAGCGCCCGACCGTCACTTCCTTTCCGAGACCGGAGAAGACGATGCCGGGCTCCAGCACGCGGATGCGGGACGGCTTGCCGTGCATGGGGATCGCGAGATGGCGAAGCTCGCCGCCATAGGCTTCCGCCAGAGCCTGCAGACCGAGGCAGACGCCGAAGACCGGCAGATCGCGTGCGCGCGCCTTCTTGATCGTCGCCTTGCAGTCGAAATCCTTGGGGCTGCCGGGCCCGGGCGACAGCACGACCAGATCCGGGTTCAGCCGGTCGAAGATTTCCTCCGGTACCGGCGTGCGCACGGTGGACACGGTCGCGCCCGTCTGGCGGAAATAGTTGGCCAGCGTGTGCACGAAGCTGTCCTCGTGATCGACGAGCAGGATGTTGATGCCGGTGCCGACCTTGGCCGCATCGCGGCCCTTGCTTTCGGAATTTGCAGACTTGGCATCGCGGATCGCGGCAATCATGGCGGAGGCCTTCAGTTCGGTTTCGGCTTCTTCTTCCTGCGGAATGGAATCGTTGAGCAACGTAGCGCCCGCGCGCACTTCGGCAATGCCGTCCTTGATGCGGACGGTACGCAGCGTCAGCCCCGTGTTCATGTCGCCGTTGAAGCCCACCATGCCGATCGCCCCGCCGTACCAGGCGCGCGGGCTCTTCTCATGCGCCTCGATGAAGCGCATGGCCCAGAGCTTGGGCGCACCGGTCACCGTCACCGCCCAGGCATGGCTGAGGAAGCCATCGAAGGCATCCGTGCCATCACGCAGACGCCCCTCGATATGGTCCACCGTGTGGATGAGGCGCGAATACATCTCGATCTGGCGGCGGCCGATGACCTTCACCGAGCCCGGCTCGCAGACCCGGCTCTTGTCGTTGCGGTCCACGTCCGAGCACATGGTGAGCTCGGATTCGTCCTTCTTCGAGTTCAGCAGCTTCAGGATCTGCTCGCTGTCGGCGATCGGGTCGTCGCCGCGCTTGATCGTGCCCGAAATCGGGCAGGTCTCGATGCGACGGCCGGACACGCGAACGAACATTTCCGGCGAGGCGCCGACCAGATATTCCTGCGCGCCGAGATTGATGAAGAAGGAATAGGGCGACGGATTGATCGCCTTGAGGCGCTTGGATATCGCCGAAGGCTTGCTTTCGCAGCGTTCCATGAACTTCTGGCCCGGCACCACTTCGAAGAGATCGCCCCGGCGGAAGCTCTCCTTCGCCTTCACCACCAGCTCGGAATATTCACCCGGACGATGATCGCCGCGCGGCGGGATCGTGTCCGTCATGCGGAAGGGCTCGGGGGTGATACTGCCCGCCTTGTTCGCGGTGGTCACGCCGTTCATCTCGAAATCATAGCGGTCGATCCAGGCCTTGGCCGCGTAGTTGTCGACGACGAGGATTTCGTCCGGGATGTAGAGCACCATGTCGCGCTGGTCGGCGGGGCGCTCCAGCTTGAAGTCGATGGCATCGAACTGGAAGGCGAGATCGTAACCGAAGGCACCGTAGAAGCCGAGATTGGCATCAGCCGAGGAGTGAAAGAGATCGGTGATCGCGCGCAGGACCGTAAAGACGGTCGGGATCTTCGAGCGCTCCTCCTCGGTAAAGGCCCGATCCGGATCCTTCACCTTGAGATCGACGCGGCGGGGCGCAACGCCGGTGATGGAAATCTCGTCCACCGTCTCCAGCTTGCGGCTGATGAAGGAGAGCAGCACCTCGCCGCGTTCGTTATAGGCCTCCAGCCAGACATGGCGCCCGAAGCTCGACAGCCCGACCGGCGGATCGATGATCGCCGTGTCCCAGCGAGTGTAGCGGCCCGGATATTCATAGTTCGAGGAGAAAACGCAGCCGCGCCGTTCGTCGAGCCGGTCCACATAGGACGAGACCGCATCCGCATAGGGCGTGGAGCGCCGCTGGCGGGTGACGGTGATTCCCCCCTTCGTCTCGTAGATCTCAGCGCCGTCATCCCGGATGATCGTGGCCATTCTCGCATTCCCCTTCTGCTCTCTGCCCGGGCTTGAGGCGGGTAACAAAAAAGCCGCCTCGAAACTCTCGGGCGGCTTGGTCTTTCGTCCTTTCGGACATGACTGGTCAAGGCCGCCTCAGCGAGCCCACCACCAGTTTGCAATCATGTTCAAGGACGTGTTCATGGCCGGAATTTCTAGCGGCAGATTGGATGCGGCGCAAGGGAAAAGCGTCAGCGGCCACTCATCCCAATCGCAAAAAACGAGAGCGTCTTGACTTAAATTCAGAAAATTCTTAAATATTGCCTTGTTGCTTTCTGGAGATCGACGATGACCGTGGTGGTCAAGATTGGCGAAGACAAGGCTGGCCTGGCGGACCTTCTTGCAAAAGTCGAGGGCGGCGAGGATGTGATCATCCAGCGGGGCAGCACGCCGGTGGCGCGAATGACCGGTATTGCGACTCAGCAGGACATTGCCTCCACCATTGCATCGATCAGGGCCGAGCGCGTCGCCAGAAAATCCACCAACATGTCGGAAATCCTCGAATGGCGGGATGAAGGTCGCCGCTGATGGCGTTGGTTGTCGACGCCTCCATCGCCGCCATCTGGTTTCTGCCCGATGAGAAGGATGGTCGCGCCGATAATATCCTTGACCGGCTGAATCACGAGAGTGCCCTCGTCCTTTCCCTCTTCTGGTTCGAAATCCGCAATATCCTGATCAAGGCACACAAACGAAGCCGGCTGGACGAAGCCGGCTTGCGCAGAGCCATTATGCATTTGCGAAATCTGCCGCTGGTCGATCAAGGCAGCGGCAGTGACGGGCTCATTCTCTCGCTCTGCCTGAAAGAAGGCCTTACCGCCTATGACGCCAGCTATCTGGCGTTGGCGATGGAAAAGGACATTCCCATAGTGACGGCCGATCACGCGCTCGAAGCCGCAGCAGCGAGAAATGGCGTGCAAGTGGTCCGTTAGGACGCCGTTCCCGGGAAGGTCAGCCCGCCCCTTTCGTCATCCTCGGGCTTGTCCCGAGGATCTGCAATCGTCAATCAAGGCTGCTCGGTTGGTAGATGCTCGGGACAAGCCCGAGCATGACGAACGATGTGCCGATACGAACGAAAAACCCGGCGCATCGCTGCGCCGGGCTCTTTATTTCTGAACCTTCAAAGCCGGTTCTTAGAACAGACCTTCAATGTAGCCCTGTTCGTTGAGGTAGATCTTTTCCGAAGACGGAACCTTCGGCAGGCCCGGCATGGTCATGATCTCGCCGGTGATGACGACGATGAAGCCGGCACCGGCAGAGAGGCGAACCTCACGCACCGGAACGGTGTGGCCCGACGGCGCGCCGCGCAGGTTCGGGTCGGTCGAGAAGGAGTACTGGGTCTTGGCCATGCAGATCGGCAGGTTGCCATAGCCCTGCTCCTCCCAGGAACGCAGCTGGTCGCGGACCGACTTGTCGGCGATGACTTCGCCGGCATGGTATATCGACTTTGCAATCGTCTCGATCTTCTCGAACAGCGGCATTTCGTCCGGATAGAGCGGAGCGAACTGCGACTGGCCGGATTCGGCAAGCTCGACCACCTTCTTGGCGAGGTCTTCGATGCCGGCAGAGCCGTGGGCCCAGTGCTTGCAGAGGATGGCTTCGGCGCCAAGCGTGGCAACGTAGTCCTTGATCGCCTGGATTTCGCCGTCCGTATCCGAGAAGAAGTGGTTGATGCCTACGACGACAGGCACGCCGAACTTCTTCACGTTCTGGATGTGACGGCCTAGGTTGGCGCAGCCCTTCTTGACCGCGTCGATGTTTTCCTTGCCGAGGTCTTCCTTCTTCACGCCGCCGTTCATCTTCATGGCGCGAGCGGTCGCGACGATGACGGCAACGTCAGGCGAGAGACCGGCCTTGCGGCACTTGATGTCGAAGAACTTTTCCGCACCGAGGTCGGCACCGAAGCCGGCTTCGGTGACCACATATTCACCGAGCTTCAGCGCGGTGGTGGTGGCAACGACCGAGTTGCAGCCATGCGCGATGTTGGCGAACGGACCGCCATGCACGAAGGCCGGGTTGTGTTCCAGGGTCTGCACGAGGTTCGGCTGCATGGCGTCCTTGAGCAGAACGGTCATGGCGCCATCGGCCTTGATGTCGCGGGCGAAGACCGGGGTCTTGTCGCGGCGGTAGCCGATGATGATGTTGCCGAGGCGCTTTTCCAGGTCCTTCAGGTCGTTGGAAAGGCAGAGGATCGCCATCACTTCGGAAGCAACCGTGATGTCGAAGCCGGCTTCGCGCGGATAGCCGTTGGCAACGCCGCCGAGCGAGCAGACGATCTCGCGCAGCGCGCGGTCGTTCATGTCCATCACGCGGCGCCATGCGATGCGGCGGATGTCGATGTTCTGTTCGTTGCCCCAGTAGATGTGGTTGTCGATGAGAGCAGCCAGCAGGTTATGGGCAGAAGTGATGGCGTGGAAGTCGCCGGTAAAGTGGAGGTTCATGTCTTCCATCGGGACGACCTGGGCATAACCGCCGCCAGCCGCACCGCCCTTCACGCCGAAGCAGGGCCCAAGCGAAGCTTCGCGGATGCAGATCACGGCCTTCTTGCCGATGCGGTTCAGGCCGTCGCCGAGACCGACGGTGGTCGTGGTCTTGCCTTCGCCGGCCGGCGTCGGGTTGATCGCGGTCACGAGCACGAGCTTGCCGTTCTTCTTGCTGCGCTGCTGGGCGATGAACTCGGCAGAGATCTTCGCCTTGTCATGACCGTAGGGCAGAAGATGCTCGGACGGAATGCCAAGCTTGGCACCGATCTCGAGGATCGGCTTCTTTTTCGCGGCGCGCGCGATTTCGATATCGGACTTTACTTCTGCCATTTGCATTCGCTCCCTGGGCAAACTGATTGGAAGGCAAGATGCGGGCAATAGAGCCGCAAATGCCCGTGAAAGACACGCCGGGATCTGCCACCTTGTTGGCCAATTGCGACATCACGTCGCTTGCGCCTCCATGTCCCTTGCCGATCCCCGCCTGAAACAGCGGCACTCTAGCCCATTCGGGGCACCGGGGCATGGAAGGGCAGGCAAAATCCCGGTGGAAAAAGAGCCTCTTCCCGGAACGCTTGGCGCTTGAAGCGGCGGGGCAAGCCATGGCACAAGCGGAAAAGCCGTAATGCAGGGGCCCCAGGACCATGAAATCGATCGAACTGGTTATCGAGCGCATAATATTGTCGAGCCGCTGGATTCTCGTGGTTTTCTACCTCGGCCTGGTCGGCGCGCTCGCCGTCTATGCGGTTTCCTTCCTCGGCAAGTTCTACAAGATGGCCATCCATGTGATGGAATATGACGAGGCCGGAATGATTCTCGCGATCCTCGGTCTCATCGATGCGGCCCTGGTCGCCAGCCTGATCGTGATGGTGATGATTTCAGGCTACGAGAATTTCGTCTCGCGCTTCGAGGAAGCCGAGGAGAGCGAAGGCGAAAACGAAGTGTCGTTTCTGGGCAAGCTCGACAGCGGCAGCCTGAAGATCAAGGTCGCCTCCTCCATCGTGGCGATTTCATCGATCCATCTCCTGCAGGTCTTCATGAATGCGAACCAGTATGAGAACGACAAGCTTCTCTGGTTCACCGTCATGCACCTTACCTTCGTCGTCTCGGCGCTCATGCTCGGCATCCTCGAAAAGACCGTCGCCAAGAAGAAATCCTCGCCCGAAGGCTGAGGCAGAAAGGAAAGGCCCTGTTCTTTTTCAGGACACGGTTGATCCTTTCGCCAAACTTTGCCAGAATTCTAGAAATAATCGCCGGAAAACAGGACGGGGACAGAGAAAAATGAAGGAACTCGATCGGCTGGACCGCAAGATCCTTCGCGCACTCCAGAAGGAAGGGCGCCTGTCCAATATCGAACTGTCCGAACGGGTTAATCTTTCGCCAACCGCGACCGCAGAACGGGTCAAGCGCCTCACCCGCGATGGCTACATCACCGGCTACATGGCCATCCTCTCCCCGGAAAAGCTCGGCCGCAACCTGCTCGTCTTCGTCGAAGTGAAGCTCGACCGCACGACGCCGGACGTCTTTGATTCGTTCAATGCCGCAGTGAAAAGATCCGACGACGTCATGGAATGTCACATGATTGCGGGCGGATTCGACTATTTGGTGAAGGCGCGCGTAGCAGGCATGGAAGCCTACCGCCAGTTTCTGTCGGAAGTCATCCTTCCCCTCCCCGGCGTTCGTGAAACCCACACCTATGCGGTGATGGAAGAGGTAAAAGGCACCGCTCTTCTTCCGGTTTGACCACTTTCACTTGCAGAAACCGCTATAATTTATAATATCATGATGCGTGAATGCAAGATTTAGCATTGCAAAGGATTCGACTTACGTCTTAAATCCCGCCGCGTGCAAAAGACATACATCTGCAACATGATTGAGTCTCGGACTGACGCTAGGTCCGGGCCGGAACGGTTCAATGATTAATACCGGACGCCAAACCTTGCTGACTGGGGAACTTGCGGCAGCCAAAAGCCGGGAAGCACTGAGGATCGCACTGGGCAATGTGCGCCAGTCCTTCAATTACGACCACGTTTCCCTTTTGCGGGTACCGACGGAACAGGATCGCGCCATTGCGCCGCTGATCCTGGAGTCGACACTGCCCGGCGTCTTCGTGCGTGAATATGACCGGGCGCAGATGCTGACCGCAAGCCCGATTGCGACACAGCTGCGTCGTTCCCAGCTTCCGGTGTCCTGGTCGATCCAGGATCTGTCGAAGTCCGCGCTGAAGCAGCCGGTGCGCGACATGCTGGCCCTGATGGACCGCCACAAGCTGATGACGGGCGCGATCTTCTCCTTCTACCTCACCGATGGAAACCGCTATGGCATTCGCTTCGATGGCCAGCGCGCGGCTCTCACCCAGAGCGAGATGAACGAGTTGACACTGCTGTCGCTCCATGCGCTGGAAGTCTTCGGCCAGATCCATATCAACCGCGACCAGAACCACAGCCCGCTTTCAGCGCGCGAACTGGAAGTGGTCAGCTGGACCGCGCAGGGCAAGACCTCGGTCGAAATCGGGCAGATCCTCTCCCTCTCCGACCACACGGTGAACGCCTATCTGACCAATGCCATCCGCAAGCTGGATTGCGTGAACCGCACCCAGCTCGTGGCCAAGGCCATCCGTCTGAAGCTGATCGCCTGATCCATCACGGCCACCGCAGGGCAAGCCGGAAGCGCCGGCCTTTTCCGGGCGTGGATGGGCGCGCGCAGTCTACCGTCCGAACAGATCCGCCCTTTCGTGAAAGCATCAGCGAAGGAAAGCACCTGTGAGAAGGGGCTCTTGCGAGCCCCTTCTGCCGGTCAGCGATCGATAATCGACCGGATCTCAACCAGGTTCGAACGAACCCTCAGAATATAGAAGCCCATGGTCGAAAGATGGTTGGGCATGATCCAGCCGTCCTCGCGCCCGTTGGAGATGATCGCGGGCTGGACCGCCAGCGCGCCCTGGAACTGCTTCAGGGTTTCAAGCCAGATCGGCTTCAGGTTGCGCTCGTTCAGCACTTGGTCGAAATCGGCGCGAACCGCGGAAAGGATCGCGTAATAGCCGTAGAGCTGGCCATAGGCAAACCAGAACCGGTCATCCGCCCGCGTGTCGAACCAGCCATTGGCATGTTGTTCCGCCCGCTCCTTGAGGATGGCGGATGTGCCGCCGAGCGAATTGGCCACCCGGTCCACGAAGATCAGCAGGTTATCGGCGCGCGTGTCGAAATTGGCAGTGCAGTTCTCGAGTTCGGCATTGAAAGCCTTGAGATCGGCAATCGCCGCCCGGTACTGGCTCGGCGTCGGCGTCAGCGGGCCGAAGGGCGAAAGGCCGAAATACCAGTTGGTTTCCTCATATTGCAGCTTGCTGCGGGCGCTCTGCAGGTTGTTGTTGATCGCAGACGTGCCGCGCATGCGCACCAGCGTATCCACGAGCTCCACCGTGGTGCGCCGGACCGCTTCGTTCACGCCGCGCTGGAAGGAGGCCTTGTTGTCGAGGAAGGGCGTGTGATCCCAGTCGGTGCCGAAAAAGCCAAGCTTGTACAGCAGCATGGAGGAAATCCAGGCATTCTGGTTCACATTGTCGTCGATGAGCTTGGCGGTCACGTCGACCACGGCGGAGCGCTGGCAGGTCTTGGCCGCCCCCGCCGCCGCCGGCTTTTCGAGACCTGCGGAGAGATTGCGCTCGCCGAGCTTGTAGCTGTCGACGAAATTCGGATCGAAATTCGTCCAGACCTGGGTCTGCACGATGAAATAGCCATAGCCGAGCACGAGGACCAGCAGGAAGCCGGCAACCGGCAGGCGCACCAGCCAGCTGCGCCCCCTGTACCAGCCATGCGCCGCCATGAAGGGCCAGACGAGCCATGCCACGACAAGCCCGAAACCGTGGCCGATGCCGCGGAACACGCGCTCGAAAAAGGCGATGATCGGATCAAGCATGGTCGTCCTCTCCCATTGCATAGAGTTTTTCGCGAATGGCTCGCTTGTCCTTCAGATATGAACTTGTCAGCCGCGACACAACATGATTGCGGAAATTATCGCTGTATTTCTCATATCTGAGGTAGAAACCCTCCCGGTCGAAAATGAACCGGGAGAGGTAATCCTGGGGCACCTGCGCGGAAATCAGCCGGTTGGTCAGCCAGGCATCCCGATGCCCCGGCTCGGCGCGCACCAGAAGGAAGCGCGCGGGCGGCGGCACGAGATCGAGCCGCACCTCGCCCGTATCCCCGAGCTCCCGGAGCTTTTCTGTGAGGAAAGGATAGGTGCCATCGGCCGTCACCGCCGCCGCATTGCGCTGCAGGAAAGTCTGCACGAAGGCCGGATCGAGCCGGGAAAAGTCCGTATCGGGCGCGATATCGGCAATCAGCGTCTCCACGGCCATGGCACGGCGATGCTCGATCAGACCCGATTGCTGCACCCAGCTGGCGCGTGGCAATTGCAGCCGCCCGGACCGCGCCAGGAAATCGAAGATCAGCTTGGGATCGTCGGCGGGAATATAGCTCACCTGCCAGGGCCGCGAGCGGCGGAAACCCGGCGCCTTGGGGTCGCAGATCACGGTGGCAGTCTTGTCGTCGAGGAACACGTAGACACCGCCGAAATGATTGGCCCAGAAGGCCTCGTGCCGGAAGACGAGCTGGTCCGGCACCAGTGCATTCTGGCGGATGTCGCCGGTGACGCGGGCGAGATCCACCATCCGGTTGAGGGTCTGGTCGTCACGCCAGAGATCCGTCTCCGCAACGAGCCGGTCCACGAGGCCACGCAGTTCGGCGGCTTTTCCCAGCACGTCGTCAGCGGATAGCACCCGGAACCGCACCTCGTTGATCGACAGCAGGTCATCGAGCGTGTCGACGACGGCCACCGAATCCTCGATCTCCCCATAGACCGCATCCTTGATGGTGATGGCATGGAGCGCACGGGCATTCGCCTCGAAGAAGGCATGCATCAGCGCCGCCGTGTTCGAAAAGCTCGAATGGGCGAGCGGCAGGCGCTCCTGGTCTGGCGTGAGGATGATGAAGCGGCGGTTGACCTTCAGCGGGTCGAGATAATCCATGTCGTCAAGGGCCTGCGCCACCTCGGGCGAGAAGCCCACCATGTCGATGCGGAAGCGCTCGAGCGTGACCGGCGGCAGGCCGAAGCCGCTGAGCGCCTTGTTATAGCGCTCGATGAGATGCGGTTCCTCGATGGTGAGAAGCCGCCCGTAGACCAGTTCCGATTCCAGCAGTCTCTTCATGCCGGGCACCCCATGGGCCGTTGGAAAGAAGCGATGGGGCGCATGTCAGTCCTCCCAGCGCCCGTCGCGTTTCAGGCCCTCGATTTCCCGCACGGCCCTTTCGCGCTGCCTTTCGCGGCGGACGATCTCCGCCACCGCAGCGGCATCCGCCTTGTCCGCATAGCGAAATTCGCTATCGGCATAGCGATTGATTTCCTGCAGCACCATGTCGATGGTCACGGGGCCGCGCAACGCCGAAATCATCGCCACCTTTTCCTCATAGGGCTTGTGCAGGAAGGCACCGGGCGTGGCAAACCACTCGTCCGGCAGGTCCACATCCATCGCCCGCATCTTCACCGCATCGGCAATGTTCTTGATCGCACGTCCCGTGAAGCGCGGCTCCGCCTCGCGAATGCGGTAGAGATAGGTGCCGATATCGGCAAGCGTGCGTATGCCGCCGGTCTCCTTCTCGAAACGCTCCCAGATGGAAAGCAGCGCTTCCTCCGACGGGCGGGAGAACCGATCATAGGCCTCGGCAACCGGCTTGCGGATCCCCTGGCCTTCGAGCGCCACGTGATCGCCGGGCGGGATCGCCGTGTTCTTGCCCACCAGCATGCGGAAGATGTCGATGTAATCGTCGCGGGTCTGCGGCCCGTCCACCAGCCAGCGCGCGCCCGCCCGCTGGCGCAGCGCATCGTCCACATTCTCGGGATAGTTCGAGAACATGCCGAAGGTGGCATTGCCCCGGACGACCGTGGAGGCGCCCGCAAAGCTTTCCATCAGCACGGCGGTCACTTCCTGCTGCCCGGCCGAGGCCCGGTCGTCGTTGCGGCGCGCCGCGACCTGGTCGATATCGTCGATCGTGCCGAAGCCGATGACGTCGGGATTCATCACCGAACGGACGAATTCCTTGCAGTTCTGCCCCGATTTGCCCTGATAGGAGGAAATCTGGTCGACGCCGAAATTCTCGTAATGGAAGGGATAGCCGGCCATCTGGCAGTAATCATGGATCATGCCGGCCATCATCTGGATCAGCATGGTCTTGCCGGTACCCGGCATGCCATCGCCGATGAAGGTGAACAGAAAGCCGCCCACCTCCACGAAGGGGTTCATGCGCCGCTCGAAATCATAGGCAACCAGCATGCGGGCCAGCCGCATGGCCTGATGCTTTGCAACATGGTTGCCGACGATCTCTTCCGGCTTGCGGAAGGTCATGACCAGCGGCCGGCTGCGCTCCACCGGCGGGCGGTCGAAACCGTCGAGCACGAAATCCTCGGTCTCGAGCTTCAGATGAGCGTTCATGAAGGCAGCCAGGCCCGTGAACCGCCCCTTGCGTTCGATGAGGCCCTCGAGCACCACGCCGGCATAGCGTCTGGCAGCCGCCAGCATCGCCGCATCGTCGGCAGCGGAACCCACCGCCCGGTCGAGGCCAGCGACGAGCGCCTTCAGCGCATCCTGCGGCGTATCGAAGAGATAGTCCGGCCCCGCCATGTCGCCCGCGGCCTCCCCCTCCCCCGGGAGCATGCGCGAGAGATAGGCGGCAAAGGCAAAGGCGGCGATATAGGCAGAACCCGACAACAGGGCGCGAAACCGCTCCGCATCGGCGCCGGCCAGGGCCGCCTGCGCATTGCGGGATTGCAGCACTTCCAGCTCGGTCTGCCGGGCAAAGATCTGGGAGACGGCGAGCGCAACCTCCGCCCCCCGCCGGGTGCGATAGACCAGCATATGGGCTTCGGGCGAAAGAAGCGGATCATCCGGCCGGCGCGCGGCGACCGTTCGGATAAATTCCACCTCCCGGGTCCGGGAAAGCCCCGCCGTCGAAACCGTCGGCACGAAGCGGCGGCCGGTTCCGGCAATCGCGCCGGTCTGCGGCCCCTCGGTCGGCCCGACGAGAGCAAAACGCGTCACGAGCGCCTGCGCCACGGGCCTTTGCTTCAGGAGATCGGCCTCGGCGATCAGCGTCAGCCCGGCATCCTGTCCGGTGGGAGAAACCATGGATCAAACCTCGCTGATGACGTTGTCGCCGGAAATGACGTGCACCTTGAACCCGTCGAAGATCGTCTCCGCCTCGCCCGAGGCATAGAGCGCCTGATAGGCATCATGCGGCACGAGCGCGTGCTTGGCATAGGCGCTCACCCCCATGCGAGCCGCTTCGAGATCGCCCGTATCGATATGGAATTCCTGCATGGCCGGCGTCGAGGAGAAGAAGCCGCGGCTTTCGGGAATCTCCCGCACCGAGAGAATGTCCTGCACCGTCCAGGTCATCAGCCAGGCATTTTCCGAGCGGCGGACGCGGGAAAGGATCTCGTTGATCTTCGAATTGTTCTCGGTAATCCCGCTCGCATAGAAGGGACCGAGCACATAGCGCGTCAGCCGCTTGGGATGAAGCGAGGGGAAATCCCGGTCCATCGCCGCCGCAATGGTGGCGGGGGTCAGCGAATAGGCGCTGTTTGCCGTCACGAAGCGGTCGAAGGCCACCGCAAGCTCCGGATTGAGAAGTCCGCCCACGGGCAGCGGGATCTTGACCTCGGGATTGAGACGGCCCTCCCCGGTCACCAAGAGGCGCGCCACATTCTCGGAGGAATCCTCCACCCGCACCGCATAGACCATGGGCAGCGTCGCCGTGCCGTCATAAGCGCCCCAACTCGCGAAATAGACCGGGCGGCGATTGTCCGGATTGACCGTCACATGCAGCGTTTCCGGCAGGGTGACGGGCTGGAAGAACTGTCCGCCGGACAGGCGCTCCAGATAGTGGCGCTCCGCCAGCCGCGATTGCAGCGCCTGCGGAAAGGCCCGCCGGGTGAGGATGAAATCCGCCATCTCCCGCTTCAGAGCCGGCGCATCGGGAATGGTGGAAAGCCGGTCCTTTGCCTGTGCCCGGTCGTTTTCCAGCTCCAGAACGGACTGGAAAACCGGAAAGCCGCTTTCCGCCCGCGAGATCCGGAACTGGTCCATGAAACCGATGCGGCTTTCCCAGGCCGCAAAGGAGGTTTTCAGCCGGCCGATATAGGGCAGGACCACGCTTGCGGCAAAATCCTCGCCGGAGAGCGCCTGCCCGCCGGCTTCGGGTTTCGCCAGCGTTTCGAGCCCGCGAAGGGCCGCCGCCATGCGCTGGAAATAGTCGGAGACGGCCTGTGTGGGTGTCAACATGGCGCAATCGGACCCCGCTGGGACAGTGAAGCCAGGGGAAGGCCCTTAGGATTTCACGTAATTGGCGGCATTGTGCTTGTCCATCACCGACTGGAAGCGGCGGGCAAAGGCCTCGTCCGCCAGCTTCTTGCGGCGCTGGATATCCTGGGTGGCCAGCATGTTCTTCTCGTGCAGCTCCAGGAGGTCACCGATATGGCGCTGGGCCGCCGAGCCGATGCCGGCCATGGTTTCTTCCGCCGCCGTGTCCACCTGGCTGCCGAGCGTGTTGATCTTGTGTGCCACGTCCTGCTGTGCCGCCGTCTTCAGCGAATCCTCGAGTGCCTTGTAAAGCACGATGCGCTGCTCGGTATCGATGGTGAGCTTGTTGATCAGCGTGTTCTGCGCGGCGATCTGGTTGTTGAGCGAATCGACGAAGGTCTGGAACATCGAGGTGTAGCGTTCCAGCGTCTGGCTTTCGGCCAGAAGCTCCTGCTCGCGCGCCTGGGCCTGGTTGTAATCCGTGGCAAGGCGCGAGCGCTCGCCCTCAAGCTCGGTGCGCTGGTTCTGGTCGGTGGACGCCGCGATGCGGTTTTCGATGTCGAGGAGCGCCGGGTTGAGGCTCTCGATCTTCTTCTGCACCTCGCCAAGGGCAGCCACCGCCTGCTTGCGCCGCTCGATCACGTTGATCAGGCTGGCCTCGGACGACTTGTAGCGCTGGTCGAGCACCGCGCGCTGCTCCTTGAGGATGCCGACGATCATGTCGGATTTCGACAGAAGTTCCTGCAGATTACCGGCGAGAGACATGTTGCGCACCCGGTCGGTGCGCAGCCGCTGCATCTTCTGCTTGGAGAAGAGGCCGATGAACTTTTCCATGCCGGTATAGTTCTTCATGCTCTCGAATTCGGAGCCGAAGACATTGGTGGCATCTTCCAGGCCGATGATGAGATCGGCAATATTGCCCTCCATCACCTTCTGCTGGTTGATGACGTCCTGAATGCGGGCATTTTCGATATCGAAGGCCGCATCGCCCAGCTTCGTATCAGCCTTGGCAAACTGGTCGAGAACCTGCCCCGATTTTTCGATCTTGCCTCTCATCTCCTGCACCAGGGACTTGGTGCTCTCGATCTGCTGGTCGAAGGATTGCAGGCTGGCCATGAATTCAGGACTCCCCGTCGTTTGTCTGTTCCGGAAACTAGCGCCGGCAGCCTTCCCTCCGCAACCCTGAAGGCGAAGGAAAGCTGTGGCGCAACCCGGATTCTCACGATGCGCCCGAAAACCGTGCGCTAAGCAATGTGGTGTGCCGGAAACCGAGTGCAAGAGCCGGGTGCGACAATCTGGCAGGCGAGAGGGAGTACGGCGCCGTGAGCAGCGCGGCGCCGTTGGTCGTGACGAGGCCTGCGGCGCGCCTTACTTGGCGGCGGCCGGATCCTTGAGATAGGCAATCACATTGGCCACGTCTTCCGCCTTCTTCAGGCCGACGAAGGACATCTTCGTGCCCTTCACCATGCCCTTGGGATCGGGAAGATAGGCCGAAAGCGTGGCTTCGTCCCAGGTCTTGCCGGCGCCGAAGGTCTTCATGGCCGGAGAATAATTATATCCTGCATAGGATGCGACCGGGCGGCCGATGACACCCATCAGCGACGGACCGACCTTGTTGGTCGGCTCGGTTGCGGTGTGACAGGCGGCGCATTTCTTGAAGACGAGCGCACCGGCCTTGGCATCGCCATCGGCAAGGGCGGCACCCGCCGACAGCGTCAGCGCGGCAGCGAGCATGGCAGAGGTGAATTTCATGGGTCTCTCCTTTGATGTCGGCGGGGACAGGCCCCGCTTCGACCAGGGAGCATATAGCAATCCGGCGACGAATTTCCGCACGACGGAATGACGCGGCCCTGACAAAGATCAATGACAGGGCGAAAGGATCAGGACACCGCCTCGTCGCAGCGCATGATCTCGCTCCAGTGCCGGCGGCAATAGGAGACATATTTCTCGTTGCCGCCCACATCCACCTGCGCCCCCTGCCTGACGATCCGGCCCTCGCCGTCCAGCCGCGCCACCATGGTGGCTTTCCGGCCGCAATGGCAGATGGTGCGGACTTCGCGGAGCTCGTCCGCTATCGCCAGCAATTCCCGCGAACCGGGAAAAAGCTTGCCCTGGAAATCGGTCCGCAGCCCGTAGGCCATGACGGGAATATGCAGTTCGTCGGAGACCCGGGCGAGCTGCCAGACCTGCGTTTCAGAGAGAAACTGCGCCTCGTCGATGAAGACGCAGGCAAGCGGACCCTCGCCATGCATCCTCTCGATGATGGCAAAGAGATCCTCCTCTCCGCCGAAGGGATAGGCATCCGCCTCCAGCCCGATGCGCGATGAGATCCGGCCCCGTCCGGCCCGGTCGTCGAAGGCGGCGATGAAGATCGCTGTGCGCATGCCCCGTTCGCGGTAATTGTGGGAAGCCTGCAAGAGCAGGGTGGATTTGCCGGCATTCATTGCCGCATAACTGAAGTAGAGCTTGGCCATGCCCCCTTCCCTAGTGCCGGCTCCCCCCGCTCCGCAATCGGGCCGCGAAAAAATAGGGCGCGAAGCCGCATAATCCACAGCCCTTTTTCTTGACGAAAGCCAGTTTGAAGGACTTTTTCGGCACGAAAACGCTGATGTCGCAATCCGGCATGCGAATCCGGCGCAAATACACAGCGCACCTTCCCGAAATCTGTCATATGCTCTATCGTGTAGGGATAAAAAACTGGGAGCCCACATCAATGAATATGCAGCTCATGCTGAAGCTTGCCTTTGCCTCAACCATGTCCTTTGTCGCACTTTCCGCAGCACCCGCCCATGCGGCCGATCCGGAATCCTGCGCGACCGTGCGTTTCGCCGATGTGGGCTGGACCGACATCACCGCCACCACCGCCACCACCTCCGTGGTGCTGAAGGCCCTCGGCTACCAGACGGACGTCAAGGTCCTCTCGGTTCCGGTGACCTATACCTCGCTGAAGAACAAGGATATCGACGTCTTCCTCGGCAACTGGATGCCGACCATGGAAGCCGACATCAAGCCCTATCGCGAGGACAAGTCGGTTGAAGTCGTGCGCGCCAACCTCGAAGGCGCGAAATACACGCTCGCCACCAACGAGAAGGGTGCTGCCCTCGGCATCAAGGACTTCAAGGACATCGCCGCCCATTCGGCCGACCTCGAAGGCAAGATCTACGGCATCGAGCCGGGCAATGACGGCAACCGCCTGATCCTCGACATGGTCGACAAGAACACCTTCGGCCTGAAGGATTTCGAAGTGGTGGAATCCTCCGAACAGGGCATGCTGGCGCAGGTTGCCCGCGCCGAGAAGGAAGGCAAGCCGGTGGTGTTCCTCGGCTGGGCCCCGCATCCGATGAACAACAATTTCAAGCTGACCTATCTGTCCGGCGGCGATGACATCTTCGGGCCGAACTATGGCGGCGCCACCGTCTACACCAACGTGCGCGGCGGCTATGCGGCCGAGTGCCCGAATGTCGGCAAGCTCCTGCAGAACCTCGCCTTCACCCTGCCGATGGAAGCAGACGTGATGGGCAAGATCTCCGACGAAGGCAAGGAGCCGGAAGCGGCTGCCACCGAATATCTCAAGGCCAACCCGGCCACGATCGAACCCTGGCTTGCGGGCGTGACCACGCTCGATGGCAAGGATGGCCTGGCGGCCGTCAAGTCCGCCCTCGGCCTCTGAGAAATACCTGATCAAAGGGCGGGCACCGGAAAAGTCCCGCCCTTTCTTCTTATCCCCCCATTCAATCGATCTAGATATCGATCGGCACCCTATTGTTCTTGCGTGGGTCCGATAGCGAACACGAACAGGCTGGAAACGTGGACTGGCTATCTTCTTACAAACTGCCGATCGGGCAGGGAGCGAAGGCCTTTGTCGACTGGCTGACCACCAGTGGCGAATGGCTGTTCAACGCACTATCTGCCATCCTTCAGGCGAGCATCGACCTGCTGCTCTTCCTGCTGCAGGGGCCCTTTCTGAAGGGCACCGCGCTGGAACAGGTCTATCCGCTCATCATCATCGCGCTCATCTCGGCCTTCGCCTGGTACATGCGCCGCTCGCTGGGCGTCACGCTGTTTACCGCCTTCGGCCTGCTGCTGATCGTCAACCAGGGCTACTGGAAGGAAACGACCGAGACGCTCGCCCTCGTGCTGGCGGCCAGCGCCGTCTCGATGACGGTAGGCATTCCGCTCGGCATTGCCGCCGCGCGCCGGCCGGTCGTCTATGCCATCATGCGGCCGATCCTCGACCTCATGCAGACGATCCCGACCTTTGTCTATCTCATTCCGGCGCTGATCCTCTTCGGCCTCGGCATGGTGCCGGGGCTGATCGCAACGGTGATCTTTGCCATTCCCGCGCCGATCCGCCTGACCAGGCTCGGCATCATCTCCACCCCGCCGGCCCTGGTTGAAGCGGCCCAGGCCTTCGGCGCCACGCCCGGCCAGGTGTTGAAGAAGGTGGAACTGCCCTTCGCCATGCCGCAGATCATGGCGGGTCTGACCCAGACCATCATGCTCTCGCTGTCGATGGTCGTCATCGCCGCCCTCGTCGGCGCAAACGGCCTCGGCGTGCCGGTGGTGCGGGCGCTGAACTCGGTCAACGTCGCCAAGGGTTTCGAGGCAGGCCTCTGCATCGTCATCCTCGCGATCATTCTCGATCGCGTGTTCCGGACTTCTGACGCGGGAGATGTGGCATGACGGCGGCTGTCACCTTCAACAATGTTTCGATCATCTTCGGCAAGGAGCCGGATGCGGCCCTGAAGCTCGTCGACCAGGGCAAGTCCCGCGACGAGATCGGCCACGAGACCGGCATGGTACTGGGCGTGGCAGACGCGACGCTCACCATCGAGGAAGGCGAAATCCTCGTGCTCATGGGGCTTTCCGGCTCCGGCAAGTCGACCCTGCTGCGCGCCGTGAACGGGCTTGCGCCCGTGGTGCGGGGCGAGGTGAGCGTGGCAACGCCGGCGGGGCCGATCAACCCCTACCGCTCGACTGCGAAATCGCTCCGCGAATTCCGCATGCACATCGTCTCCATGGTTTTCCAGCAATTCGCCCTCCTGCCCTGGCGCACGGTGGCGGAGAATGTCGGCTTCGGTCTGGAACTGGCCAACGTGCCCGAGGCGGAGCGCAGCAAGCGCGTGGCCGAGCAGCTGGAACTGGTGAACCTCACCAAATGGGCCAATCGTAAGGTCAACGAGCTTTCCGGCGGCATGCAGCAGCGCGTGGGCCTGGCCCGTGCCTTTGCCACCGGCGCGCCGATCCTGCTCATGGACGAGCCCTTCTCCGCGCTCGACCCGCTGATCCGCACCCGCCTGCAGGACGAGCTCCTGGAATTCCAGCGTCGCCTGAAGAAGACCATCCTCTTCGTCAGCCACGACCTGGACGAAGCTTTCCGCATCGGCAACCGCATCGCCATCATGGAAGGCGGCCGCATCATCCAGTGCGGCACCCCGCAGGAGATCGTCAAGAACCCGGCAAACCAGTATGTGGCGGATTTCGTGGCCAACATGAACCCGATCAACATGCTGACCGCCGCCGACGTGATGCAGGGCGGCATAGCCCCCGGGCCGGCCGATGCGCCCGTTTCCGGCAATGCCGCGCCCACCACGCCGCTCGTCGACATTCTCGATACGCTCGCCCGCAAGCCGGGCAATATCGGAGTTGTGGACAATGGCGCAATTATTGGCACAATCAATGCCCAGAACATCATTGAAGGGCTGACGCGCCACCGCCGCAAGGACGGCTGAGCCGGCGCCCTTCTTTCCGGAAGGGCAGGCAGTTGAACGAGAAACCTTCGGTCCTCCGGGTGACCGACGACGATGCAAGACGGGAAGCGCGCACCCTCATGCGGGGGGCGCGCTTTTCTGCGCTTGCCGTCATCGATCCGCAGACGGGCTTTCCGAGCGCCACCCGCGTGCTGACGGCAACCGCACCCGACGGAACCCCGGTCATCCTCGTATCCGCGCTCTCCGCCCATACAAGGGCGCTGGAGCAGGATCCGCGCTGTTCCCTCCTCTCGGGCGAACCCGGCAAGGGAGATCCGCTCGCCTACCCCCGCCTCAGCCTCCAGGCCCGCGCCCGCCGGGTGGAGCGCAGCGAGCCGCTGCACCAGTGGCTGCGCGGCCGCTTCCTGCGCCGCCATCCCAAATCCGCGCTCTACATCGACTTTGACGATTTTCGATTCGTGAAGCTCGAACCGGTCACCGCGAATCTCAACGGGGGATTCGGCAAGGCCTATGTGATCGACGGTCAGGATCTCATAATCAGCCATCCGGACACGGAGCGCTTGGCTCAAAATGAACAGGAAATTTTAGAGGAAATCACAACTTCAAATTTAGGTTTGGCCCAGGAAGTTGCTAGAACAAAATATCGCGATGAGCGGGATGACTGGCAATTTACAGCTTTGGATATGGGCGGAATTGAAGTTTCCTCAAAAAATATTCTCCTGAGAGTGGAAATTCCATTCCAGGATATGAACCTGACTCATATGGCTTCAGACATTCGAAAAGTAGCATGTTCAATACCCTAATTTTAGTGATATACAATTATGTTGTAATCAGTATCATACAGTCAGTGCAACATTCGTGCACTGTAACCATCCAACCACCAACGACCGCCAGCGTTGGAGAGACAAAGAGATGATGACAAAGACACTCGACCACCACACCGCCGCGGCCGCCGGCCTGCTGTCCGCAATGGCCAATCCGAAGCGCCTGATGATTCTGTGCGCTCTGGTGAAGGACGAAGTTCCTGTAGGCGTCCTCGCGAACCAGGTGGGCCTGAGCCAGTCGGCTCTGTCCCAGCATCTTTCCAAGCTGCGTGCCCAGCATCTGGTCAACACGCGCCGCGATGCGCAGACCATCTATTACTCCTGCGATTCCTCGGCAGTCATCAGCCTGCTGCAGACGCTGGATGGTATCTACAGCCAGCCGGAAAAGGCCCGCTCCGCGGCCTGATACGGACGAATGGCAAAGCCTTGATGCGGCGGCCTGACGAGGTGGCAGCATCCGGGACACCCATTGCCTGATCCAAACAACAAGGCCCCTGCGGCACGCGCCGCAGGGGCCTGTCTTTTTTGACCGCCGGTCAGAGGAATGGAGCGAAAGACCCGTATTTTTGCCCTGTCCAGGTCCGTGCGCCGATCCGCACACGAGGAATGGCAGCGGCAACTTGCCCAAAACTTGCCATTGAAGGTTTTATATCTATTTTTTTGGATACTAACGTTCGAATGGCCAGCAACCTTTGGGAAACACGCCTGCCCGGGGTCACCGCCGGTTTTCTCGCTTTTCCGTGGGCATCGCCAGTCGGGTACAGCGCCAATCACAGGTTTCGATGCACCCATTCGTGCTTTTGCTTTGACTTTCCTGCTCCGCATCGGAAAATCCGCCCCGAAATAGGGGAAAGTGGCTCCGAATCCGAGCCGAGGAGATAGATTATGTCTGACCGTATGAATGCAACGCCCAATGACATGCGCGCCTTCTGGATGCCGTTCACCGCGAACCGGCAGTTCAAGAAGGAGCCGCGTCTCTTCGTCGGCGCGAAGGACATGTATTACACCACCCATGACGGCCGCACCGTTCTCGACGGCACCGCCGGCCTCTGGTGCGTGAATGCCGGCCATTGCCGCCCGAAGATCACCGAGGCGATCCGCCAGCAGGCCGGCGAGCTCGATTACGCGCCCGCCTTCCAGCTCGGCCATCCCAAGGCCTTCGAGCTTGCCAACCGGCTGATCGACATCGCGCCCGAGGGGATGGGCCACGTGCTCTACACCAATTCCGGCTCGGAATCGGTGGAAACGGCCCTCAAGGTGGCGCTGGCCTATCAGCGTGTGAAGGGCCAGGGCAGCCGCACCCGTCTCATCGGCCGCGAGCGCGGCTATCATGGCGTGAATTTCGGAGGCATTTCCGTGGGTGGCATCGTCGCCAACCGCAAGATGTTCGGCACGCTGCTGACCGGCGTCGACCACATGCCGCACACGCACAACCTCGCCAAGAATGCCTTCACCCGCGGAATGCCGGAGCATGGCGGCGACCTCGCCACGGAACTCGAACGCATCGTGACGCTGCATGACGCTTCCACGATTGCTGCCGTGATCGTCGAGCCGGTTGCCGGCTCCACCGGCGTTCTCATCCCGCCGAAGGGCTATCTCCAGAAGCTGCGCGAGATCTGCACCAAGCACGGCATCCTGCTGATTTTCGACGAAGTCATCACCGGCTTCGGTCGTCTCGGTGCACCCTTCGCCGCCCAGTATTTCGATGTGAAGCCCGACATCATCACCACAGCCAAGGGCCTGACCAATGGCGTGATCCCCATGGGCGCGGTTTTCGTCACCAATGAGATACACGACGCCTTCATGACCGGCCCGGAACACATGATCGAGTTCTTCCACGGCTATACCTATTCCGGGAACCCGATCGCCTCCGCCGCCGCGCTCGGCACGCTCGACACCTACCGCGAAGAGGGCCTGCTGACCCGCGCCGCCGAACTCGCCGGCTACTGGGAAGACGCGCTCCATTCGCTGAAGGACTGCCCCAACGTCATCGACGTCAGAAACATTGGCCTGATCGGCGCAATCGAGCTGGAGCCGATTGCCGGCGAACCGACCAAGCGCGCCTTCTCCGCCTTCCTCAAGGCCTATGAAAAGGGCCTGCTGATCCGCACCACCGGCGACATCATCGCGCTGTCTCCGCCGCTGATCATCGAAAAGGCTCAGATCAACGAGCTCTTCTCCAAGCTCCGCGACGTGCTGATGAACAATATCTGAGATATGGTCCTCATGGACCAATTGAGGGAACGGCCCCGAAGGGGTCGTTCTCTCTTCCCGCAAACACCGCACAGACGATAATCAAACATTCCCCGAAGGACGTATCAATGCGCATATCCAGGAAGATTATCTTCATTGCTTTGGCTGCCTGTTTCACGGCATTTCATGCCGAGGATGGCATGGCCAAAGAAAAATACCCATCCTTCTGGAAGAAATCGATGGTCAATGACCCCGCGGTGAACTTTCCCTTGAAAACCTTCTCTCAGCCGCTTTCAAACCCGGTTTCGGAATACATCAAGAACATCATGCTGGCAAATTTGCTTTCGTCGGAATGCACGGGCGCCGTTATTGATAAGAAAATAGAGAAACAACTCCGCAAGAATGTTCGCGCGTCTCAACTCAAGGGAAAAGCTTGGGACGATGCGATGTTTCTGGCAAACTCCCAATTCACCTCTTTCAATTTTCAGACCCTCGCCCATTTATGCGCGGGCATCGATCATCTTTACGGGCCAGAGGGGGTACTGGAGAAAAACCTGATGCGTCCGGGAAAGGGAGAACCCCGCCACAGCTACGATCCCGCGAACCCCTACCTTCGCCCCAAGCCAATCAAATTCTAAGCCGAGCGGAAAAGGCACAGACGCGCCGTTTCACTTTCCTTAGCATCCGTTTCCCCGCTACAGTTGCACACATGACTCGCGATGTGGGGGCGAATTGGCATGACCCAAAGACTGGAACGGTTGATCGATCAGGGCACGGGCCGCATGCCTGCCGATATCGTGCTGAAGAACGGGCGCTTCTTCGATCTGGTGACGGGAGAGCTCGTAGCCTCGGATATTGCCATTTCCGGCGACCGTATCGTAGGCACGGGCGAAATCTATGAGGGCCGGGAGGAAATCGACATTTCCGGCCGCATCGTCGTGCCCGGCTTCATCGATACCCATCTGCACATCGAAAGCTCGCTCGTCACGCCCCATGAATTCGATCGCTGCGTGCTGCCCTATGGAGTCACCACCGCCATATGCGATCCGCATGAGATCGCCAATGTGCTGGGCACCGAAGGCATCCAGTTCTTTCTCGATTCGGCGGTCGAGACGATCATGGATATAAGGGTGCAGCTCTCTTCCTGCGTACCCGCCACCCATCTGGAAACCTCAGGCGCCGATCTGCCGATCGAGCGGCTTCTCCCCTTCCGCAACCATCCGAAGGTGATCGGGCTTGCGGAATTCATGAATTTTCCGGGCGTCGTCCACAAGGACCCCACCTGCCTCGCCAAGCTCGATGCCTTTTATGGCGACCATATCGACGGCCATGCCCCGCTGCTCTCGGGGCGGGATTTGAACGGCTACCTCGCCGCCGGCATCCGCACGGAGCACGAGTGCACCAATGTTCCCGAAGCGATGGAGAAGATCCGCAAGGGCATGCACATCCTCGTGCGCGAAGGCTCGGTCTCGAAAGACCTGCACGCGCTCATGCCGATCATGACCGAGCGGCTTTCGCCCTTCCTCGCGCTCTGCACGGATGATCGCAACCCGCTCGATATCGCCGAGGAAGGCCATCTGGATTACATGATCCGCACCGCGATTGCGCATGGCGTGGAGCCGCTGGCGATCTATCGGGCCGCCTCCATTTCCGCCGCCCGCGCCTTCGGCCTTCGTGATCGTGGCCTCGTTGCGCCCGGCTGGCGGGCCGATCTCGTGGTCATCGACAGTCTGGAAAACTGCAAGGCGGACATGGTCTTTGCCGGCGGACGGCGCGTGACCCCCGCGCTCTTCGCAAGCCGCAAGCCGGTCTCCCCCGTCGGGCTCGACAGCGTGAAGGCCCGCACCGTCACCGCAGCCGATTTCGGCGTGCCGGTCAGCGAAGGCGAAGTGCCCGTCATCGGCGTGCTGCCGGGAAAAATCATCACCGAACACCGGCGCTATCGCCTGCCCGCCCGCGGCAACCAGACGAGCCTCGATCTTGCCAACGACATCATCAAGGTCGCCGTCATCGAGAGGCATGGAAAGAATGGCAATCATACCAATGGCTTCGTGCAGGGCTTCGGGCTGAAGAAAGGCGCCATCGCCTCGACCGTCGGCCATGACAGCCACAATATCTGCGTCGTCGGCGTCAGCGAGGAGGACATGGCGCTCGCGGCAAACCGGCTTTCCGATATCAAGGGCGGCTTCGTAGTCGTGGAAGACGGCCGCGTCACCGGGGAGATTGCCCTGCCCGTCGCCGGGCTAATGAGCCTGGAACCCTATGAACAGGTGCGCGACACGCTGCACCATCTGAGGCTGGCAGCCTATGCGCTCGGCACGACGCTCACGGAGCCCTTCCTGCAGGTTGCCTTCCTGCCGCTTCCCGTCATTCCGCACCTGAAGATTTCCGATCGGGGCATGGTGGATGTCGACCGTTTCGCGCTCCTCTGAAACAGCCATGAACCGCAACGGCCATCACCCGCACTCGCGCTTCGTCCGCCACCTGCGCAGCCTCTATCTCGGCCAGCACAGGGCCGCGCTCCGCTTTCAGCTGGTCATGGCGGTGGTCGATTTCGGCATCATTGCCTTCTTCCTCGCCCAGCCTTATCTCAAGGACCACGCCACCTATTTCCTGCTGGATCTGGCCTTTGCGCTCTGGATCATGGGGGATCTCACCGCCCAGTTCCTGATTACGCGGGACCGGCGGCGTTTCTTCCTCACGCCCATGGTCTATGTGGATCTGGCGATCCTCGCCACGCTCGTGCTGCCGCACATGCTGGTGAGCTTCGCATTCCTCAGGGCCATGCGCATCTGGGCGATAGCCAGGCGGCCCATTCTGAAGGCCGCGCTGCGCCATTTTCATCTGACGAGCTGGATCGATGTGGTGCGGGCGACCATCAATATGGTGGTCTTCCTCTTTACCGCATCGGGCTTCGTCTACACCTTCTTCTTCCAGCAGCGGGAAAGCGGAAACGGTTTCGTCGATGCGCTTTATTTCACCGTCACGACCATGACGACCACGGGCTTCGGCGACATCACCCTGCCGGGAACGGCCGGCAAGCTTACCTCCATCGTCATGATGATCGTCGGCATTTCGCTTTTCGTGCGGCTCGCCCAGGCGCTGGTGCGGCCCTTCAAGGTCACCTATCCCTGCCCCAAATGCGGCCTCTCCCGGCATGATACGGATGCGGTGCACTGCAAGGCCTGCGGCCACCTGCTGAACATCCCCGATGAGGGGCTCTAAGGCAGGCGGCAGCTCAGCCCGTCTTCGCCGCCTTCAGCTTGCGGGTGCAAAGGCTGTAGAAGCCGCCGCCCTTCTGGATCCAGCGCAGGCCATTGAGCGTACCCGCCTTCTTGGATGCCCGATAGGCGGCCGAGCAGGTGTGGAGCCGCGCAAGCGAAGGCTTCTCCGCGGCAAATTTCGGATCGAGCGCCGCGGGCAGCAACGCATCCACCGCCGCGGGCGAAGGAGAAGCCACTGAAGCCGGCGCGTCTTTCGGCGCGGCAGCGGCGGCTACCGCAAGCTTTTCCGCGCCTCCGTCGGGCAGGTCAGGCGCGGCTGCGGCACCCCCGCAATGGCTGGCGCGGAAGGCGGTCCAGTTCTCGCCGTTCAGCGTGCCCGCCTTCTTGGCGGCCTGATAGAGGGCGCTGCATTCCTTGAGCGTCATGGCCGAGGCGGGTGCGGCCATGAAGGCGCATGCCGCTAGCGCGACAAAGACGAAGAAAAGGACTCCGGGCTTCATTCCACAACCTCGTATCCATAAGGGGTTGCGGATATAATCGCCAAAACGGAGTTTTTGTAAAGTACTTTCGAATATTATTCCGCAACCGGAAGCCGGAAGCAGACCACCGAGAGCGGCAGGATCAGCACGCTTTCTCCCGCTTCCTGCGGCGGGAAACCGGGCAGCGCCACGGGCACCGCCTCGGAAAGCACCCGATCCGCTTCGATCGTTGCCGGCGAGCGCGTCAGGTTGAAGTAGAAGCGAAACCGCTCCCCCTCCCTTTCCCGCTCGAAGACAAGGAGATCCTGGTTCGTATCGATGAAGCGGAAGCGCCCCTCGCGCAGCACCGCATGCTCGTCGCGGAAGGCTAGCATCCGGCGGTAATGGTTGAGCACCGAGGCGGGATCGCGATCCTGCTTGTCGACCGCAAGGCCCGTATGAGCCCGGGAAACCGGCAGCCAGGGCTTGTCGGCGGCAGTGAAGCCCGCATGCCGGGCCGTCGAATCCCAGACCATCGGCGTGCGGCATCCGTCGCGGCCCTTGAAGGCCGGCCAGAAGCGGATGCCGTAGGGATCGCGCAGATCCTCGAAAGCGAGTTCCGCTTCCGGAAGGCCGAGTTCCTCGCCCTGGTAGAGGCAGATCGAGCCGCGCAGCGTGGCAATCAGCGTCAGGCAGAGCTTGGCCATATGGTCCCGCTCGTCGGGATGGGCGATGAACCGCGAGACATGCCGCTGCACATCATGGTTGGAAAAGGCCCAGCAGACCCATCCGTCCCGCACCTTCGTCTCGAAGGCATTGATGCACTTGCGGAAATGGGCGGCGGAAAATTCCGGCCCCAGGAGATCGAAGGTGTAGCACATGTGCAGCTTGTCGCCGCCGCTCGTATAGGCGGCGAGCGTCTGCAGCGAGCGCGTGCCATCGCCCACCTCCCCCACCGTCGCGCGGTCGGGGTAGAGATCCAGAAGCGCGCGGATTCGCTTCATGAAGTCCACATTCTCCGGCTGGCTCTTGTCGTAGAGATGCTGCTGCATGCCATAGGGGTTGGTGTCGGGCGCATCATTGCCCATTTCCGCATCCGGATCGGCCGGCGGATTGTTCTCCAGCCCCCGGCTGTGGAAATAGTAATTCACCGTATCCAGCCGGAAGCCGTCGACACCCCGGTCCAGCCAGAATTTCAGCACCTTCAGCACCGCATCCTGCACATCGGGATTGTGGAAGTTCAGGTCGGGCTGCGAGGTCAGGAAGTTGTGCATGTAGAACTGGCGGCGCACGCCATCCCATTCCCAGGCCGGGCCGCCGAAGATCGAAAGCCAGTTGTTCGGCGGGTTGCCATCCGGCTTCGGATCGGCCCAGACATACCAGTCCGCCTTGGGATTGGTGCGGCTGGAGCGGCTTTCCTTGAACCAGGGATGCTGGTCCGACGTGTGCGAAATCACCTGGTCGATGATGATCTTGAGACCCAGCCGATGGGCTTCCGCCAGCATTTCGTCGAAATCCGAAAGCGTGCCGAACATCGGATCGACATCGCAATAATCGGAAACGTCATAGCCCATGTCCGCCTGGGGCGAGGTGAAGAAGGGCGATAGCCAGATGGCATCGACCCCGAGCGAGGCGATATAGGGCAGGCGCAGCGTGACACCCTGCAGGTCGCCGATACCATCGGCGGTCGTGTCCTGAAAGGACCGCGGATACACTTGGTAGATGGCCGCGCCACGCCACCAGTCTTTACCGCGGGACACACGCTTCGTCTCGTTCATTCGATGAATCCTTGTCGCTTCCGGGCTGAGGCCGACCGGGCCGGGGCGGCCCGCGAAATGGGGTTTTCAACAGGATAACCATCTAACGGGCCACCGGGGTCCCGTAAACGGGTGCCATTTCCGAAAAGACTGGTTTATTCATCCTTTGGGATGAAAGACTGTGGATGGACGGATTTCCGCCATTTTCACGGCACGGTCTCCATGGCAGCGGGAGGAATTTCGGGTGATGGACAGGCAGCGGCTACTGTCGATTGGCGAATGCATGGTCGAGATGGCCCCTGTGGAAGGTGGCCTGTATCGCTCCGCATTTGCTGGCGATACGTTCAACACCGCCTGGTATGCCCGAGAGCTGCTTCCTGCCGGCTTCCATGTGGATTATGCCTCGGGCGTCGGCAATGATCCGCTGTCGGAAGCCCTGATCGGATTCATGCATGAGGCGGGCATCGGGGTCAGCGGCGTGCGTGTCGTGCCCAATGCAAGGATCGGCCTTTACATGATCCAGCTTGCCGATAATGGCGAGCGCAGCTTCGTCTACTGGCGCGATACATCGGCCGCCCGCCAGCTGGCCGGCGATCCGGCGCTTCTGCGTCGAACCATCGAGCGCGCCGGCTTCATCCATTTTTCCGGCATCACCCTCGCCATCCTCTCGCCCTCCGACCGGGAGCTTCTGCTGTCCGAACTGCGCCGGGCAAAGGCGGCCGGTGCGACGATCTCCTTCGATCCCAACATCCGCCCGCAGCTCTGGGAAAGCCGTCAGGCCATGAAGGAGGCCTGCGAGGCCGCCGCCCGCGCCTCCACGCTCGTTCTCCCCGGGCTCGACGAGGAGAAGGCCCATTTCGGCATCGGTGACCAGAAGGAAGCGATCGACCGCTACCGCGCGCTCGGTCTCGAAGCCATCGTGCTGAAGAAGGGGGGCGAAGGCGCCATCGTCTGGCAGAAGGGCACGACGACGCCGATTTCCGCCGCACCCGCGCCCCGCATCGTGGATACAACCGCTGCCGGCGACAGTTTCGACGGGGCGCTTCTGGCGCATCTCATGCGCGGCGAGGCGCTGGACCGCGCCGCCCGCAAGGCCTCCATTGTCGCGGCGGAGGTCATCGGCCAGCGCGGCGCGCTGGTAAAGATCAGCATGCGCGTTTCGGCAAACCAGCGTTAGGCTGTCATTTCCCTCTTACATTTGCAGATGATGATGGGACCGGCGACGAGTCGTTACCCCGTCCCGATCCGCGAAAAGAGGCAGGATGAGCCATGCACAGAATCACCATCGTTACGGATGCCTGGCATCCGCAGGTCAATGGCGTGGTTCGGTCCATCGAGAACACGATCAGCCATCTGGAAAGCTTCGGCGCGGATATCCGGCTCATCACGCCGGCCGGCTTTCGCAGCGTCCCCTGCCCCACCTATCCGGAAATCCGCCTGTCGCTCGCCACCTATGGGCAGGTGGCCCGGGCGCTGGAAAAATGCCGCCCCTCCTTCGTGCATATCGCCACCGAAGGGCCGCTTGGCCTTCTGGCCCGGCACTGGTGCCTGAAGCATGGCAAGCCCTTCACCACCTGCTATCACACGCGCTTTCCGGAATATGTGGCGGCCCGCTTTCCGCTGCCGCTCGGGCTTCTCTACCGCTTCGTGCGCTGGTTTCACAATGCCGGCGCCGCCTGCATGGTGGCGACTGAAAGCCTGGAGCGCGAGCTCTCCGCCCGCGGCCTGAAGAACCTGGTGCGCTGGACCCGCGGCATTGACACGGAGCGCTTCCGGCCGCGGGAGAAAAGCCCGCGCCCGCTCGGCCTTTCCCGGCCGCTCTTCGTCACCATCGGGCGCGTGGCGCGGGAAAAGAACCTGCCTGCCTTCCTCGATCTCGATCTGCCGGGCTCGAAGATGGTGGTGGGCGATGGGCCCGAACGGGCCGCGCTTCAAAAGCGCTATCCGGATGTCTGCTTCACCGGCGTCAAGCATGGCGAGGAACTGGCACGCCTCTTTGCGGAAGCCGATGTCTTCGTCTTCCCATCGCTCACCGATACATTCGGCAACACGATCCTTGAGGCGCTGGCGTCAGGCGTGCCGGTCGCGGCCTTTCCGGTCACCGGCCCCGTCGATATCCTGAAGGATCATCCGGAAGCGGGCGTGGTCTGCGAGGATCTTCGCGCCGCCTGCCTCGCCGCCCTTGAGGCAAGCCCGCAGGCGGCGCGCGCACTGGCCGCCTCCTACAGCTGGGAAGCAGCAAGCCGCCAGTTTCTCGACAATATCCTCGATGCCAATGACGTCAGGCCCCGCCGCCGCCTGATGCGGCGCGTCATGGCCAAGGTCATTCGCCGCCGGCCCGGCATGGCCGGGCCATAACCATGCGCCCTCAGCGCTTCTTCTTGCGGTTTTCGAAGGGATTTTCCGATGCGCGGAAATGGATGCGGATCGGCACGCCCGGCATCTGGAAATCGGTGCGCAGGCCATTGATCAGGAAGCGCGTATAGCTGTCGGGCAGCGCATCCGGCCGGGTGCAGGAAATCATGAAGGCCGGCGGACGCGCCTTCACCTGCGTCATGTATTTCAGCTTCAGCCGGCGGCCGGAGACGGCCGGTGGCGGATGCTGGATCTGCTGCTGCTCCAGCCAGCGGTTCAGCCGCGCTGTCGAAATGCGCTTGTTCCAGACCTTGTCCGTATCGATGACCGACTGCATCAGGCGGTCAAGGCCCTCGCCCGTCTGCCCGGAAATCGGCACGGCCCGGATGCCACGCGCCTGCGGCAGAAGCCGCTCGGTCTTCTCGCGCAGATCCGCAAGCACCGCCTGCCGGTCCTCGATCATGTCCCACTTGTTGAAGGCGAGCACGGCGGCGCGGCCCTCGCGCAGCACGAGATCGACAATCTGGAGATCCTGCTTCTCGAAGGGAATGGTCGCATCGAAGACGATGACCACGGTTTCGGCAAAGCGGATTGCGCGCAGGCCATCGGCGACAGAGAGCTTTTCGAGCTTTTCCGTCACGCGCGCCTTGCGCCGCATGCCGGCCGTGTCGAACATCTTGATCGTCCGTCCGCGCCAGTCCCACTCCACCGAGATGGAATCGCGCGTAATCCCGGCCTCCGGGCCGGTCAGCAGCCGGTCTTCGCCGAGGAAGCGGTTGATGAGCGTGGATTTGCCCGCATTCGGACGCCCGACAATGGCGACGCGCAGCGGCTTGGTTTCGTCATAGACGGGCTCTTCCTCGCTCTCCTCGGCCCCTTCCTCGGGGCGCGGGATCACCACATCGGTTTCCGCCACGTCCTCGGGCTCGGGGAAGGCCACATCTTCGCCCACCGCCGCAACGATCGCGTCGCGCAGATCCAGCATGCCCTGCCCATGCTCCGCCGAGATCGGCACCGGATCGCCCAGCCCCAGCGTGAAGGCATCGTAGAAGCCGCCATCGGAACCGCGGGCCTCGGACTTGTTCGCGACGAGGACCACCGGCTTGCCGCGCTTGCGGAGCATCTCGGCCAGCGTCATGTCGACGGGCGTCAGCCCTGCCTTCGCATCCACCACGAAAAGCGTGAGATCCGCATCGTCGATGGCGGTTTCGGTCTGCTGGCGCATGCGGCCCTGCAGCGTATCGGGCGCGGCAATTTCAAGACCCGCCGTATCGATGATCTGGAACCGGAGATCGACGAGCTTGGCATCGCCAGGCCGCCGGTCGCGCGTCACGCCGGGCGTATCGTCCACCAGCGCAAGCTTCTTCCCCACGAGCCGGTTGAACAGCGTGGATTTCCCGACATTCGGGCGGCCGACAATGGCAACGGTAAAGCTCATCGGTCTACTTTCGTGTTCTGGCCGCGAAGGGCTCTTCTTGTTCTTGGCCGCCCGCTGCACTGCGCGGACGGCATCGATAAGGAAAAAATCGGTCAGGCGGCCTTGCCGGAAGCGGCAATCACGTCCAGCAGCATCTGTGCCCGGCGGCCGATATTCCGCGGCGTTTCCGGATCGTCGGCAATCGCCTGGAACCAGTCCCTGGCGCGCTTGTAATCGCCGAGACGATAGGCGGTCAGCCCCAGCACCTCGCGCGCCGAATGGCGCATGGGATTGCCCGTCGCCGTCAGCGTTTCGGCTTCGGCGGAAACCTGCTCATAGGTGCCCGTATCGACCATCAGCCAGGCCGCGCGCAGATGCGCCACATCCTGGATGGCCGCCGGAATGGCATTATCCTTGGCAATGGCGGAAAAATCGGCAATCGCGCCCTTGGCATCGCCCTTTTCGGCCTTCAGCGCGGCGGCGCGCATGCGCGCCAGCACCGGATAGGAGGCAAAGCCGTCCTTTTCCAGCTTTTCAAGCGCACCGAGCGCCTCGTCCGGCTTGTTGGCCTTGGCAAGATCGGTCGCGGCCAGGAACGCATCGCCGGAAGCGGAAGCCTGGGAGTTCTGCCAGTACGCATAGATCCGCTCGCCCGCCGTCCCAACGACGATAACGGCTGCCAGAGCAATGACATAGCGACCAAAACGCTGCCATGCGGTGCGGAACTGGTCCGAGCGAAGCTCTTCGTTGACTTCGCGAATAAAACTGTCGTCGTTGAATGCCATTCCTGTCTCCGCTGCCACAAAGCCCTTGGGCTTCGGCGCCTTCTAACCTTATTTTCCGGGCTTTGTAAGCCCTTTTTCCCGTCCGTCTCAGCCGGCCATGGGGATCGGCACGCCGATCAGCCAGAGATGAAGCCCCTTGATGAGGGCGATGGCAAGGCCAAGGCCGATCACGACAGAGGCGAGATCCCAGATCCAGCTGACGAAGCTGCGCTCGGTCACCTCGCCCGCCCGCGCCCGGCGCTTCACCGCAATGCGCAGAACCACAGCCCAGGCAAGGAAGGCGACGAAGGTGATCACGGCATAGGCCTCGCCATTGACGAGGAGATGGGCAAGCGCCCAGACCTTCACCGCCGTGATCAGCGGATGGCGGGTCTTGGTGGCGATGTAACCCGCCGGCAGCACGCTGGAAACGGCAAGGATCAGCGCGATCAGCATCAGCGTGACCGTCACATGCACCATCCAGGCAGGCGCGGTGTAGAGCGGCTCGCCGCTTTCGAGCCGCGCCTGATGAAAGCCATAGGCGAGCAGTGCCAGCGTCGCCACCGAGGCGACGGAATAGAGCCCCATCCACGCGCCTTTGCCGAGGCTTTCGATCAGCCCGGCCCGAAGCCCCGGAGCGAAAACCCGGATGGAATGGACGCCGAGAAAGGCAACAAGGCCGATGAGAAGCAGTGTCATGAATATATCCCCGGAGATGGCGGCACGGCCGCGTCTTTGGAAAAGTCCTAGCCTCTCCCGCGCCGGATGAAAAGCCTCACCAAAGCTTTGCCTCATTCTGGAGGCATGAAGAGCCCTCAGACGTCAAGGATATCAAGTTTGCGTTCCCTTCCCCTAGCCATCGCCCTTCTGGCCCTTGCCCTGCCCGCGCATGCCGCGGAAAAGCCGGAACAGCTCGTCATCGTTTCCTTCGACGGCGCCCATGACAACGCCCAATGGGTGAAGAGCCGCAGCATGGCCACGCGCACCGGCGCGCATTTCACCTATTTTCTCTCCTGCACCTTCCTGAAGCGCTGGGGCTCGCCGGAACAGGAGGCCTACAGGGCGCCGCATCACGGGGCCGGCAAATCCGCAACCGGCTTTGCCCAGACCGACCGGGAAATCCGCATCCGCCTGGATCACATCTGGAACGCCCATCTGGAAGGCCATGAGATTGCCAGCCATGCCTGCGGCCATTTCGACGGAAGCGGCTGGTCGAAGGCGGACTGGATGCAGGAGTTCGCGGCCTTCCGCCAGGCACTCCTCGACGGGTGGCGCGTGGCCGGCATTCCGCAGCGGGAACCTGCCGGCTGGAAGGATTTCGTGACGCAGGGGATCATCGGCTTCCGCGCGCCCTACCTCGCCCTTGGCGAAGCTCTGCCCGAAGCCGTGCGCGCCGCAGGCTTTGCCTATGATGCAAGCCTCGTCAGCCACCGGCCGTCGCTGCCGTTGATGGATCGCGGCCTGCCCCGCTTCGGCCTGCCCCGCATTCCCGAGGGGCCGGCAGGCAAGCCCGTGATCGCCATGGATTACAATCTCTATGCCCGCCATTCCAAGACGCGGGAAGAGCCGGCCCGCGCCGCGGAATTCGAGGCACGCAGTCTTGATGCCTTCCGCGCCGCCTTTGAGCGGGAATACAACGGCAAGCGCATGCCGCTGGAACTCGGCTTCCACTTCGTCGAGATGAACGGCGGCGCCTACTGGCATGCGCTCGACCGCTTTCTCACCGAAACCTGCCGCAAGCCGGGCGTCGCCTGCGTGTCCTATGCGGAGGCGCTTGGCCGGCTGAAATCCCGCCTGCCCATCGAAAAGGCGGAAGGCGGCCCGGATACCCGCACCGCCTCCCCACTCTGACCCTGTAGACCCCGCCTCAGGCGTTGACGGGCTCCTCCTCGATCGCATCGAGCGGCTTGTCCTCGATCTGCGCCTCGAAGGCGCGCAGACGCTTGTAGATCGACAGGAGCTCGATGATCGTCGGCCACACGCTGACCAGATACTGGAAAGACGATGCCACCTGACCGAAAGCGCCGGAAATCTGGTTCAGTGCACCCAGGGAGATTTTCCCCGCGATGATCGAGGGGGCCAACACCAGGATGGAGAAGACATTGTTGATCTGCAGATAAAAGCTGCGGGCGACATTGAAATAGAGATAGTGGAAGTAAAGGCGGAAATAGTTTTTCCGCACATCGTCGAAGAGCTCCGCCACGGTCATGGGATCGGCGCGATCCGCCTTGTCTTCCCCGTAAACGAGCTCCTTTCGGAAGGCCGCTTCCACCCTTTGATTGCGGAACTCAAGGCCGGGCAGCTTGATGCCGACGACGGCGAGCAGCACTGTGCCGAACAGCGACCAGAAAATGGCCGCGACCAGCAGCGGGTAAGGCACGCTGCCGACCAGAGGAAGCTCGGTCACATTGGCCGAAAGCCGGATGAGCACCGGCGTGAAGGCGATCAGCGTCATCACGCTGTCGATCAGGCTAACACCGAGATCTTCGGTCGTCCGGGCAAAGCGCATCGTGTCTTCCTGCACGCGCTGCGACGCGCCTTCAACGGTGCGCAGTTTCGGCCAGTGCGCCATGTAATAGTCATTCATCGCGGTGCGCCAGCGGAACACGAAATGGCTGACGAAGAAGCGCGTCACCACGGAAACGGCCACGGCGACGAGGGCGATGGAGAGGAAAATCCAGATCTGCCCGTAAAACTCCCCGCCTGTCACAACCCGCGCCTTCGAGACAGCCGCCTGGATCATGTCCCAGAAGGGACCGTACCAGTTGTTGATGGCGACGCTCACCTGCACCTGGAAATAGGTGACGAAAAGGATGGCGATGGAACCCAGCACCGACCAGCGCTGCCAAGGATGCGGGGAAATTCGCGCCCAGGCCAGATAGAAGGCGCCCGTCATCAGCGCGAAATAGAGGTAGAACCAGAGGAAATCCGGCTGGATGAAGGTGGATACGCCAATCACCGGCGGCGCATCGGGCGCGGGCGCACCCATGCCAAGGGCGGCACCCCATTCGGCAACGAGCCCATACCAGAGCCCTATCGCCAGAATGGCCCAGAGGACGGCGGATATGAAGAACAGGCGGGGATTGGGAAAGAAGGATTTGAACACGGGAGAGCCCAGCTATAGTTGGTACGCGGCCGATGGAACCCCGGCCTTTGGCCGCAGACCCTAGAGCATTGCCGGGTCTTTCAGCAATATTTCCGGTTCCGTCTTTCCATTTTTTAATCCATGCGCCCGGGCGCGAGCAGACCGCCGAGCGCCAGAACGCCCGCAGCCATCAGCCCCGCCACCAGATAGGTCCCGGTCAGATCGACCAGCAGTCCCGCCGCGACCGGGCCGATGATCTGTCCGACGCCGAAACCGGCAGTCATCAGCCCCATCACCCGCCGCGGGCTGTCCGGGGAATAAACCCGGCCGATCTGCAGCGCATAGGCGGTCACCACCAGAAAGGTTGCGCCGAAGAGGATGCCGCCGATGATCGGCGCGCTGGCCGCCGGCAGAAGCACCATGGCGACACTGCCCAGGGCTTCAGCGCAAAGCGCCAGCCGATAGGCGGTTTCGGTTCCCAGCCGGACCTTGAGCGGCTGCCAGAGAAAGAGCGATCCCATGCCCGCAAGACCGGCCAGCAGCCAGGCGAGAAACTCCACCGAATGGCCGGAAGCGCCCGCCCTCGCCATCGTCACAAGGAAGGTTGCGGCCACCACATAGCCAAAGCCGAAGAGCGCATAGGAGAGGGTGAGCCGCAGCATGGCGACGGTCCACAGCAGCGGAGGCTCCGCTTTCGCCGCCGCCGCATGGACGAGAGGTTTCGGCAGAAGGAGGGCGATCATGAGCGCCGCAACCGCGACGAAGGCACCGCCCGTCAGCCATTCCGCCCGCCAGTGCGGCTCCACGGCGCCCGAAAGCGGCACGGCCACGAAGCTGACGAAGGCCGAAAGGGCAATTCCGAATCCGACGCCGCCGAAATGCATCGACTGAACCCGGGGAGAGTGCGCGGCTGCGCCCAGCACGAGTGCCGAGGTGAAGACCAGACCCATTGCGCTGGCAAGCCCGGCCAGAAAGCGGATCACCATGAAGGCGAAAAGGCCATGTGCCAGGGCCATGGCCGCCAGCAGCAGTGCTGTCGCCGCGAGCGACAGGAAGACGACCAGCCTTTCCCGCCCGCGCCCGAACGGGCCGGAAGCCAGAAATGCCCCCGCCAGATAGCCCGCGAAATTGGCCGAGGCGATCAGGCCCGCATCGCTCGCGGTCAGATGCAGATCGGCCATCATTCCCGGCAGGATCGGCGTGTAGGAAAAACGCCCGAAACCCATGAAGCAGGCCATGGAAAGCGCCCCGGCAAGGCCCAGCGCGAGGGAGGAACGGGAAGAGAAGGATCCGGTCATGGCCTATCCCTGCGCCCTTCGCGCCCGTCTGGCAAACGCCTTTCGGTGATGTCAGACTCAGGAAAATTGATCGATGTCAGTCGGCCAGCGTCAGGATGAGCGGACCGTTCCGCGTCGCGACCAGCGTGTGCTCGAACTGCACCGTCAGCGCCTTCGGCGCGCTGTAGAGCGTCCACTTGTCGTCATTGCCGCCATCCTCGGCAAAATGGCCGCCGAGCGAGAGGAAGGGTTCGATGGTAAAGACAAGGCCGTCTTCCATGATCCGCTCCTCGTCCGGGTCAGGCCAGGTGGAAAGCTCAGACGGCTCCTCGTGAAGCGAGCGGCCGATGCCGTGGCTCGCCAGATTCTGGATCAGGCTGTAGCGGTTCTTGTTGGCAAAGGCACCGATGGCCTCGCCGATCTTCGCCAGCGGCTGGCCGGCCTTCACCTGGTTGAGGCCGATCCAGAGCGCCCGCTTGCCGTCGCGCAGCAGCCGCGATGTCTTGGCCGGCACCGGGGGCACGGCAAAGGAAGCGCCCGTATCGGAAAAAAACCCGTCCCGCACGGCAGAGACGTCGATATTGACGAGATCGCCCGCGGCAATCACCCGCTCGCCCGGAATGCCATGGGCCACTTCCTCGTTCACGCTGATGCAGGTGGCACCCGGAAACTGGTAGCAGAATTCCGGGGCCGATTGAGCGCCATGGCCTTCGAGGATCCGGCGGCCGATGAGATCGAGCTCGGCGGTGGTGATGCCCGGACGAAGCGCCTCGCTCATCGCCTTCAGCGCTTCGGCGCAGATGCGGCCGATGGCCTTCAGCTTCTCGAGTTCGTCATCCGTCTTCACGATCATTGCGCATATCCACTCTTGCGGCGGGCGAAGGCCCCGCTGGCCGAAGTGGGCGATTTGGTCCGTCAGGCTGCGTCCGTCAATGCCTTTCTGACGAGGGGGGCGACTTTCGTGCCAAAAAGCTCGATGCCCCGCAGGATCTCCCGGTGCGGCATCGGGCCGATGGCCATTTGCAACAGGAACCGATCATTCTGGAATAGCCGGTGATGGGCGACGATCTTTTCCGCCATGCTTTCGGGATCGCCGATGAAATAGGCGCCGTGCGGCCCGCGCTGCGCGTCATATTCCCGCCGCCCCGAAGGCCCCCAGCCGCGCTCGCGGCCGATGCGGTTCATCACCTCCGTATGCGGCCCGTAATAGATCTCCGCCGCCTGCTCGGTCGTATCGGCCACGAAGCCATGGACATTGATGGAGGCTTTCAGCGTCGCCGGATCGTGCCCGCCCTTCTTGCCCGCCTCGCGGTAAAGGTCAAACAGCGGCTGGAAGCGGCGCGGCTCGCCGCCGATGATGGCAATGGCCAGCGGAATGCCGAGATAGCCCGCGCGCGCGACCGATTGCGGCGTGCCGCCAACGGCGATCCAGACCGGCAGCTTCTCCTGAAGCGGACGCGGATAGATGCCGAGCCCGTTGACCGGCGGACGGGTCTCGCCGGACCAGGTCAGCTTTTCGCTGTCCCGGATCTGCAGCAGCATGTCCAGCTTTTCGGTAAACAGCATGTCGTAATCGCCGAGATCATAGCCGAAAAGCGGGAAGGATTCGATGAAGGACCCGCGCCCGACCATCAGTTCGGCGCGGCCTTCGGAGAGCAGATCCAGCGTCGAATATTGCTGGAAGACGCGGATGGGATCGTCCGACGACAGCACGCTGACGGCGCTTGTCAGGCGGATGCGCTTCGTCCGCGCCGCTGCCGCCGCCAGGATGACCGCCGGCGCCGAAGCCGCATAGTCGGGACGGTGATGTTCGCCAAGGCCGAAGACATCGAGCCCCACCTGATCGGCCAGTTCGATCTCTTCCAGCAGTTCCTTGAGACGACGCGCCCCTTCCGGCCCCTTTGGCACCGAGGGATCGGGATTGACGTCGGCAAAGGTGTAAAGGCCGAGTTCCATGGCGGGCTTATCTCCGTTGATCGATGGAAACGGAGATAAGCCGGACGGAGGCGAAAGGCAAAGCCTCGCCCCCGAAACGCTGTGTTCAACCGAAGGATGGAAAGCGGGGTCAGCCGTCGCTCAGCGTGCGCTTCACCGCTTGGCTCCAGCCGCGGATCTTCTGGCGGCGGAGCTTTTCATCCATGGCAGGCTTGAACTCCCGGTCGAGCGCCCACTGCCTGGAGAAGCCTTTCCGGTCGGGCCAGAGGCCGGCGCGGCAGGCGGCAAGCCAGGCGGCACCGAGCGCGGTCGTTTCGAGGATCTGCGGCCGGTCGACGGGCGCGTCCAGAATATCCGCCAGCCGCTGCATGGTCCAGTCGGAGGCGACCATGCCGCCATCGACGCGGAGCACCGTTCCCTCACCCTCGCTCTTCCAGTCCTTGCGCATGGCCTCCAGCAGGTCGCGCGTCTGGTAGCAGACCGCCTCCAGCGCCGCCCGGGCGAATTCCGCAGGCCCCGTATTGCGCGTCATGCCATAGATCGCGCCGCGGGCATCCGGGTCCCAGTGGGGCGCGCCAAGACCGGTGAAGGCCGGCACCAGATAGACCTCCTGGGTCGGATCGGCCTTCTCGGCCAGATCGCCCGTCTCGGACGCCTTGCCGATCACCTTCAGTCCGTCGCGCAGCCACTGCACGGCCGCCCCGGCCACGAAGATCGAGCCTTCGAGCGCATAGGTCACCTCGCCATCCAGCCGGTAGGCAATGGTGGTGAGCAGGCGGTTGCGCGAACGCGCCATGTCCTTGCCGGTGTTCAAAAGCGCAAAGCAGCCGGTGCCATAGGTGGATTTCATCATGCCCGGCTCGAAGCAGGCCTGGCCGATGGTGGCGGCCTGCTGGTCGCCGGCAACGCCGAGGATCGGGATCTCGGCCCCGAAGAGCGCCTTGTCCGTCACCCCGAAATCGGCCGAGCAGTCCTTCACCTCGGGCAGCATTTCGCGCGGCACGCGCAGGATCTCGATCAGTTCCTCATCCCATTCCTGCGTGGCGATATTGAACATCAGCGTGCGCGAGGCATTGGTGGCATCGGTCACAAAGCTTTTGCCCCCGGTCAGCCGCCAGATCAGGAACGTATCGATGGTGCCGAAGCAGAGCTCGCCCTTGGCGGCCCGCGCCCGCGTGCCCTTCACGTTTGCCAGCATCCAGGAAAGCTTGGTGCCGGAGAAATAGGGATCGAGCAGCAGGCCGGTCTTCTTCGTAAAGGTCTTTTCAAGCCCCTGCCCCTTCAGCTTCTCGCAATAGCTTGCGGTGCGCCGGTCCTGCCAGACGATGGCATTGTGGATGGGCTTGCCGCTCTCGCGCTCCCAGACGACCACCGTTTCGCGCTGATTCGTGATACCGATGGCGGCAATGTCGGTCGCCGCGATCCCTGCCTTGCGGATCGCCTCCTTTACCGACCAGAGAACGCTTTCCCAGATCTCTTCCGGATCATGCTCCACCCAGCCGGATTTCGGGAAAATCTGGGTGAATTCCTTCTGGCCGGATGCCACCACCTTCATCTTGTCGTCGAACAGGATCGCCCGGCTGGACGTGGTGCCCTGATCGATCGCCAGCACATATTTCGCCATGGTCCTCCCCCCTTGATCGCGAATGTCCGGATTTTCGGCTCAATCAACAAATTGCAAAAACGAATGTCAAACGAAAATGAAACGAAAGGCCCCTTCTTTCCATCCCGCGCGTTTCGACGCCACACGTTTGGATGATTGTCAGACGCACCGCTTGCTCCTAGTTTCCAGAAAGCCGGGGCGCGATGCAAGCATCCTCAGGGCCACTCACGCAGGAAGGGAGTTCATTGATGAAGAGAACGGCGGTCATTACCGGTTCGACCAGCGGCATCGGCCTTGCGATTGCCACCGCTTTCGCCCGCTCGGGCGCGGATGTGATGCTGAACGGCTTCGGCCCGGAGGCGGAGATCAGCGCCATCGTCGAGCGGCTGAAGGCCTTCGGCAACGGGGTTGCCTATCACGGCGCCGACATGACGAAGCCGGCCGAGATTGCCGATCTGGTCGAAACGGCAAACCGCAGCTTCGGCAGCGTCGACGTGCTGGTGAACAATGCGGGCATCCAGCATGTGGAAAAGATCGAGGATTTCCCCATCGAGAAATGGGACCAGATCATCGCGATCAACCTGTCCTCCTCCTTCCACACCATGCGGGCCGCAATCCCGCTGATGAAGGCAAAGGGCAAGGGCCGCATCATCAACATCGCCTCCGCCCACGGGCTCGTCGCCTCACCCTTCAAGGCGGCCTATGTGGCGGCCAAGCACGGCATCATGGGCCTGACGAAAACCGCGGCGCTGGAGCTTGCCGAACACGGCATCACCGTCAACGCCATCTGCCCGGGCTATGTGCTGACGCCGCTGGTGGAAAAGCAGATACCGGATACGGCCCGCACCCGCGGGATCACGGAAGCCCAGGTGAAATCCGACGTGATGCTGAAATTCCAGCCGACAAAGGATTTCGTATCCGTGGAGGAAGTGGCCGCGACCGCCCTCTTCCTCGCGTCCGACGAGGCACGGCAGATCACCGGAACCCATATTTCCATCGATGGCGGCTGGACCGCGCAATAGGCACCCGAAAGAGCAAGAATCGGAAAATGAACCGCCGGGCGCAGATTTCCTGTGCTTCCCGGCGGATTTTTTTCATTTTCCCGGTTCAATCGGGATGAAATCTGCCCCACAATCCTGATTTGATGCACAAGACCGACAAGAACATCAGGGAACCCCATGCCATCATCCATCCGCTTCCTGCTGAATGCCGACGAGGTTTCCCTCACGGATGTTTCGCCCACCGAGACGCTGCTTGATTATCTGCGCCTGAGAAAGCGGCTGACGGGAAGCAAGGAAGGCTGCGCGGAGGGCGATTGCGGTGCCTGCACGGTGCTGGTCGGCCGGCTGGTGGATGGCGCGCTTGTGTATGAAAGCGTCAATGCCTGCATTCGCTTCATGGGATCCCTCTCCGGCACCCATGTGGTCACGGTGGAATATCTGGCCTCGGCCAATGGCGCGCTGCACCCGATCCAGCAGGCCATGGTCGATCAGCACGGCTCGCAATGCGGCTTCTGCACGCCGGGCTTCGTCATGTCGCTCTACGGGCTCTGGCTCTCCCATGAAAATCCCGGCCGGTCGGAAATCGAACGCGCGCTGCAGGGCAATCTCTGTCGCTGCACCGGCTATGAGCCGATCGTCAAGGCAGCGCTTGAGGTGACGGCAAGCCGCCCGAGCGCGCTCTTCGATCCGCTCGAAAAGGCGCGCACGGAAATCATGGCCAAGCTCTGGGGCATGCAGGTGACGGAGCGCATCGAGATTGAAAAGGACGGGAAACGCCTTCTCGTGCCGGCCTCGCTCTCCGATCTCACGGAAATCCTTGCCGAAAATCCCGGCGCCACCATTGTTGCCGGGTCCACCGATGTCGGGCTTTGGGTGACCAAGCAGATGCGCGACATCAATCCCGTCATCTTCATCAACCATCTGGCGGAATTGCAGGCCGTTTCGGTTTCCGGAACCGATATCCGCATCGGCGCGGGCGTGACGTACAGCCGCGCCATGGATGTGCTCGCCGCCCATATTCCAGGATTGACGCCGCTGATGTGGCGGATCGGCGGGGAGCAGGTGCGCAACATGGGCACGATCGGCGGCAATATCGCCAATGGCTCGCCCATCGGCGACACGCCCCCGCCGCTGATCGCGCTCGGCGCCACCCTGCACCTGCGCTCCCGCGATGGGGGCGCGCGCAGTCTGCCGCTCGAAGACTACTTCATCGCCTATGGCAAGCAGGCCCGTGAGCCCGGCGAATTCGTGGAGGCGGTGACCGTCCCCTCGCCCGATGCCGAAACCCACTTTGCAGTCTACAAGATTTCCAAGCGGCGCGACGAGGATATTTCCGCGCTCTGCGGCGCCTTCCTGCTTCGCCTCGGTGAAACCGGTCTGGTCGAGACCGCCCGCATCGCCTTCGGCGGCATGGCGGCAACCCCGAAACGGGCCAAGGCCGTCGAGGCGGCCCTTGTCGGAAAGCCCTGGACGATGGAGACGGTCGAGGCTGCACGGGCCGCATTCAATACGGATTACCAGCCGCTGACCGACTGGCGCGCCACGGCGGAATATCGCCAGCTCACAGCGAAAAACCTGCTCACCCGCTTCTATCTGGAAACAATTGGCGAGCCCCAGGAATTGAAACGTTTTGCGGCAGGGGAGGCCTGAACCATGGATAGCAAAGCCGAAAACCTGAATGCGCTCGACATTCGTGGCCCCATGCACAGGACGCTGCGCCACGACAGCGCCCACAAGCATGTGAGCGGCACGGCCGAATATATCGATGACATGCCGGAGCCGGCGGGCCTTCTCCATGGCGCGCTCGGCCTGTCGGACCGCGCCCATGCGGACATTCTCTCCATGGATCTCTCCGCCGTCGCCGCCTATCCCGGCGTGGTAGCGGTGCTGACGGGCAAGGACGTGCCAGGCGAAAACGATGTCAGCCCCTCCGGCAAGCATGATGAGCCGCTGCTGGCCGAAACGCGGGTCGAATTCCACGGCCAGCCGATCTTCGCGGTGATTGCCGAGACCCGCGATGCCGCACGCCGCGCCGCGCGTCTTGCCAGGATCGATTATCGCGACCTGCCTTTCTGGACCGACATCGACGGCGCGCTGGCGAATGGCGCACCCGTCGTCACCGACGGCATGACGCTTTCGCGCGGCGATGCGAAGACGGCACTCGACAAGGCGCCCCGTCGCCTGAAGGGCCAGATGCGGATCGGCGGCCAGGAGCATTTCTATCTCGAAAGCCACATCGCGCTCGCCATCCCCGGCGAGGACGAGGACGTGACCGTCTGGTCCTCCACACAGCATCCGAGCGAGGTGCAGCACATGGTGGGCCATGTGCTCGGTATTGCCTCGAACGCGGTGACGGTGAACACGCGCCGCATGGGCGGCGGCTTCGGGGGCAAGGAAACGCAAGGCAACCAGTTCGCGGCTCTCGCAGCCCTCGCCGCCAAGAAGCTGAAGCGCGCGGTGAAATTCCGCCCGGATCGCGACGAGGACATGACCGCAACCGGCAAGCGCCACGATTTCCTCGTCTCCTATGACGTGGGTTTCGATGATGAGGGCCGGATCGAGGCAGTGGATGCCACCTATGCCGCGCGCTGCGGCTACTCGGCGGATCTTTCCGGCCCGGTAACGGACCGCGCGCTCTTCCATGCGGATTCCAGCTATTTCTACCCGCATGTGCATCTTACCTCGAAACCGCTGAAGACCCACACGGTTTCCAACACCGCCTTCCGCGGCTTTGGCGGACCGCAGGGCATGGTGGGCGGCGAGCGGATCATCGAGGAAATCGCCTATGCGCTCGGCAAGGACCCGCTCGAGATCCGCAAGGCGAATTTCTATGGACCAAAGGGTTCGGGCCGGGATGTGACGCCTTACCACCAGCAGGTCGAGGACAATATCATCGCCCGCATCGTGGACGAGCTCGAAGCCTCTTCCGACTATCAGGAGCGCCGCCGGGCGATCCTGGCCTTCAACCGCGAAAATCGGGTGATCCGGAAGGGCATTGCGCTCACCCCTGTCAAGTTCGGCATCTCCTTCACCATGACCGCCTTCAACCAGGCGGGTGCCCTCGTCCATGTCTATTCGGACGGCTCCATTCACCTGAACCATGGTGGTACGGAAATGGGCCAGGGGCTCTACACCAAGGTGGCCCAGGTGCTGGCCGATGCCTTCCAGGTGGATATCGACCGGGTGAAGATCACCGCAACCACCACAGCCAAGGTGCCGAACACCTCTGCCACCGCCGCCTCCTCCGGCACCGATCTCAACGGCGCCGCCGCCTTTGACGCCGCCCGGCAGATCAAGACCCGCCTGGTTGCCTTTGCAGCCGAACGCTGGAACGTGGCGCCGGAATCGATCCGCTTCGCGCCCAACCGGGTGGAGATCGGCAACAAGGAAACCATCCCCTTCCCCGATTTCATCCGCCTTGCCTATTTCGCCCGGGTGCAGCTTTCCGCAGCCGGCTTCTACAAGACACCCAAGATCCATTGGGACCGGGCCGCGGGCCGCGGCACGCCCTTCTATTACTTCGCCTATGGGGCCTCCGTTTCGGAAGTCTCCATCGACACGCTGACCGGCGAATACATGGTGGACCGCGCCGATATTCTCCACGATGTCGGCAAGTCGCTGAACCCGGCGATCGATATAGGCCAGGTGGAAGGCGCCTTCGTGCAGGGCATGGGCTGGCTGACCACGGAGGAACTCTGGTGGGACAACAAGGGGCGGCTCAGAACCCACGCCCCCTCCACCTACAAGATCCCGCTTGCCTCCGACCGGCCGAAGATCTTCAACACGCGGCTGGCCGAATGGTCCGAGAATGTGGAAGCGACGATCGGCAAGTCGAAGGCCGTGGGCGAGCCGCCCTTCATGCTGGCCATTTCCGTTCTGGAAGCGCTTTCCATGGCCGTTGCAAGCGTTGCCGATTACAGGATCTGCCCCCGTCTCGATGCCCCCGCCACGCCGGAACGGGTGCTGATGGCCGTGGAGCGGCTGAAGAAAGAGCGGGGCTGAGCGCCATGTCGGCCCCGGACAGGCCGCCCACGGGCGATGCGGCCGGCGCCCTGATGGAGTTTCTGAGCCCTCCGGGCGCGATGATCCTGATCCGGCTCGACCGGGTCGAGGGTTCGGCCCCGCGGGAGGCCGGGACCACCATGATCGTGCGCGAGAACGACCTCTATGGCACGATTGGCGGCGGCTTTGCCGAACATGATGCCATTGCCCATGCCCGCGCCCTGATTGCCGGCCGGGAAACGGCCCGCGAGCGGGTAACCATCCTCGGCCCCGACAGCGGCCAGTGCTGCGGCGGCCGGCTGACCCTGAGCTTTACCCCCGTGAGCGAGAGCTTGGCCCGCGACCTGATCGAAGAGGCGCGCGCCACGGAAGAGGCGAACCGGCCGGTGATGATTTTCGGCGCCGGCCATGTGGGAAAGGCCATTGCGCGGGCGCTTGCGCCCCTGCCCCTGCGGGTAACGGTGGTGGAAACCCGAAGCGATGAGCTTGAGGATCTGCCCGCCAATATACGTCCGCTGCTGGCCGCCCTGCCGGAAGCCGCACTGTCCGAGCTGCCGTCTGGCGCCGCGGTGCTCATCCTCACCCATGACCATGCACTGGATTTTCTGATCGCCCGCGAAGCCCTGCTTCGCGACGACCTCGCCTATGTCGGCATGATCGGCTCGGCCACCAAGCGGGCGAGCTTTGCCGGTCACTGGAAGCGGGAGGGTGGCGCGCCGGAAAGGCTTGACCGCCTGACGCTGCCGATCGGCGGCAGCGCCGTGAAGGACAAGCGCCCGGCTGTGATCGCGGCCCTCGTGGCGGCAGAACTGCTCAGGCTGCCGCCCTTCGAAAAGGCCTGAAGCTTCGTGACTGCCCGTCAGGCCGCGTCGCCATCCCTGCCGCCAAGCAGGCGGAGAACCTCGGCCACGCTGTCACCGACAGGCGGCAGATCCTGGCGGGCTGCTTCGAGATCCGCCCGCGTCACGCGCTCGTCGCCGCGGATGCCGAGCGCCTCGAAGAGTTCGTTCATCTCCACCGGCTGATCGGCGGTTTCGAAGGCGGGCTCGATCACGTCACCGGAGGAGGCCCGGTCGGCCTGCATCATGGTGAGAATGTCCATTGCCTTGCCCATAAGTTGATGCAGCGAAGGCGATGGCGTTTCCTCGAGTGCCGAAATCTGCACCCGGGGCTTCTGCGTTTCCGCAATCAGCCCCTCGGTGATCACCGGTTCGGTGGCGGTGTCCGTGCGGAGCTGGACGGGTTTCTGGGCCAGAATGGAGGGAGTGGGCGTCACGCTGGTCATGGCGGCTATCCGTTCTCGGTTGGCTCTTTCGTCCCATCATGGACGAAGCATTCCACTAATCGTAGAAGATCTATCGCGGGCATGCGACCTATAACAATATGAGAATGTCGCCAAATACCGGCAATTGACAGCCACCATGCCGCGAGTTTTCTCCGCCGAATCAATCCGGCCGCGCTGGCGGTGCGCCGTGTAATGGCAAATAAATTATTAAACAAAACCATTTGCTTCCATCGCAAACAGCGCTTAGCTCTGGGACATGACGCCCCCGGAGTATTGGCATGGAACCGCTCAATCCCCTGTGGCCGCTTGCGGGCGGTCTTCTCATTGGCCTTTCATCTGGGCTCTATCTTCTGCTTGCCGGGCGAATCGCCGGCATATCGGAACTTGCCGCCGGGGCCGCCGGCCTCGCCCGCAGCGGCTTCCGCCCGGAAGCGGCCCTTTTCGTTCTGGCCATGGTGGCAGGTGCCGGTCTGGCGGCTTTCTTTCTGCGCCGTCCTGACGTGCTGATCCCGGTTTCCACGGGCCCGCTCGTGCTGGCGGGGCTGCTGGTCGGTTATGGTTCGCGCCTCGGCTCGGGCTGCACCAGCGGCCACGGCATATGCGGTATCGGCCGCCTGTCCCCGCGGTCGATCATCGCCACGATCACCTTCATGGCCGTCGCCATGGTGACCGTCTTCCTCATCCGGCACCTGTGAGGAGCAAGACCCATGCGTTTCCTGATCGCCATTCTCTGCGGCCTCCTCTTCGGCGCCGGCCTTGCCATTTCGGACATGACCAATCCAAGCCGCGTTCTTGCCTTTCTCGATCTGGCAGGCGCCTGGGATCCTTCCGCCCTCTTCGTCTTTGCGGGCGCGCTGCCCGTCTCGGGTCTCGCCTACTGGCTGGCACGCCGTCGTGCGGCACCGGTTTTTGACGCGCGCTTTCACATGCCGGATGCAACGGCCATCGACGGGCGGCTGATAGCAGGTGCCGTGCTGTTCGGCATCGGCTGGGGTATTGCCGGCTTCTGCCCCGGACCCGCGCTCACCGCGGTGATCAGCGCTCAGCCGGCCGTCTTTCTGTTCCTGGCCGCCATGCTGGCCGGCATGGCCCTCTTCCGACTGACCGACCGGATAGGCCATTAACCGGGCATTAACCGAACCTTCATATAAGAAAATATGAATTTTCGAATGTGAAGGAGGATATGCCCCGTGTCGTGCTGTGCCCCTGCCACCTCAGGCCTGTCTTTGATGGCTTCCCCCTCCGCGACTTCCAGCTCTGACGGAAGCCGCCTTTCCGATTTGCAGGCCGAACTGACCGCCAAGAAAGCCGCCCTTTCCGCCGCAAAGACTGCGGCAGAAAAAGCATCGCTCAAGGCCGAGATCGAACTCATCGAAAAGCAGATCGAAGAGCTGAAGGCCAAGCGCAATCCCTCCGGCTCCGACAGTGCCGCCGCCAAGGCTGCCGAGGAACTGGCAAAGCTGTTCAGGGTCGACACGAAGAATTTCGACCCGGATACGCCCTTCGGCAACCGCGTTCTTTATGTCTGATCGCAGGAAGCAATTTCGAAGCTAGGCGGCGCGCCGCTCCCCTTCCCGGCCGGCCATCCCCATGTTTCCGGCAACTTCCCCTTTCCTTCTCGTGCAAATTCTCGCAATTTGGAAAAAAACACGCTGAAGAGGGGCATGCGGGATGTATGAATATGCCATCGCCTGGGAATGGCTGGCCTTTGCCGTTCGCTGGCTGCACGTGGTCACGGCCATCGCCTGGATCGGCTCATCCTTCTATTTCATCGCACTCGATCTGGGGCTGGTGAAGCGCGATCACCTGCCCGTGGGCGCCTATGGCGAGGAATGGCAGGTGCATGGCGGCGGGTTCTACCACATCCAGAAATACCTGGTTGCCCCGGCCCAGATGCCCGAACATCTCACCTGGTTCAAATGGGAAAGCTACATGACCTGGCTTTCCGGCTTCGCCATGCTGGCCGTGGTCTATTATGGCGGCGCCGATCTTTTCCTGATCGACCGGCATGTTCTCGACCTCACCCAGGGACAGGCCATCGCTCTCTCCATGGCCTCGCTCGCCATCGGCTGGATCATCTACGACCAGCTCTGCAAGTCGCCGCTCGGCAAGAACATCTGGGGCCTGATGGCCGTGCTCTATGTGGCGCTTGTGGCCATGGCCTGGGGCTACACCCAGATCTTCACAGGTCGCGCCGCCTTCCTGCATCTTGGCGCCTTCACCGCCACGATCATGTCGGCCAACGTGTTCTTCATCATCATTCCGAACCAGAAGATCGTCGTGGCGGACCTGATCGCCGGCCGCACCCCGAACCCGAAATATGGCGTGATTGCCAAGCAACGCTCGCTGCACAACAATTATCTGACCCTGCCGGTCATCTTCTTCATGCTCTCCAACCACTATCCGCTGGCATTTGCCACCGAGTTCAACTGGGTGATTGCGGCACTGGTCTTCCTGATGGGCGTGACGATCCGGCACTGGTTCAACACCACCCATGCCCGCAAGGGACGCCCCACCTGGACCTGGATCGTCACCCTGCTGATCTTCATTCTCATCATGTGGCTTTCGACCGTGCCGAAGGCCCTGACCGGCGAAGAGGATCAGGCTGCCGCCCCCGCCTTCCGGCAGTTTGCCGCAAACGGCCATTTCGGCGCGGTCGTGGAAACCGTGTCGGCGCGCTGCTCCATGTGCCACGCGGCCGAACCGGTATGGGAAGGGCTTGCCCGCCCGCCGAAGCAGGTGAAGCTGGAAACCGAGGCAGAGATCGCATCGCATGCCCGTGAAATCTACCTGCAGGCCGGCCGCAGCCATGCCATGCCGCCGGGCAATGTCACCGATGTCACGCCGGAGGAGCGCAAGCTGATCGTGGCCTGGTATGAAACCTCCGTCTCGGGAGCGAAGACCCCATGAGCGCCCTTCTGATCCGCGGCCGGCTTCTGTCCTTCCGCCGCGCGCCCCTCTCGCGCGACGATGCCGCCAGCTACTCTTATGAACCGGATGGTGCGGTGCTTGTCGTCGATGGCGAAATACGCGCATCCGGCACCTATGGCGAGGTGTTGGAGGAGGCAGAGGATGGCGTACCGGAAGTGGATCACCGCCCGCACCTGATCCTGCCGGGCTTCATCGATACCCACCTGCATTTCCCGCAGATGCAGGTGATTGGCTCCTATGCCGCAAACCTGCTGGAATGGCTGAACACCTATACGTTCATTGAGGAACAGCGCTTCGCCGATCCCGCCCATGGTGCGCGCATTGCCGTGCGTTTCTTCGACGAGATGTTGCGGCATGGCACGACGACGGCGGTTGCCTATTGCTCCGTGCACAAGGCCTCGGCCGATGCCTTCTTGGCCGAAAGCCTGAAGCGCAACATGCGGATGATCGCCGGAAAGGTGATGATGGACCGCAATGCGCCGGAAGCGCTGCGCGATACCGCTCAATCCGGCTATGACGACACGAAGCAGGTGATTGCCGACTGGCATGGCAAGGGCCGCAATCACGTGGCAATCACGCCCCGTTTCGCCATCACCTCGACACCGGAACAGATGGAAGCCGCAGGAGCCCTCGCCCGCGAATTTCCCGACCTCCACATCCAGACCCACCTCTCGGAAAACCGCGAAGAGATCGAGTTCACCTGCTCGCTCTATCCGGACGCGAAGGACTATACCGACATCTATGACCGCTACGGCCTGCTCGGCAGGAAGAGCCTCTTCGGCCATTGCATCCATCTCTCCGAGCGCGAGGCGGATGTGATGAGCGAAAGCGGCTCCGTCGCCGTCCACTGCCCGACGTCGAACCTCTTTCTCGGCTCCGGCCTCTTTCCCCTCCGCCGCCTGACGCAGCGCGAAAGGCCGGTGCGCGTCGCCTTCGCCACCGATATCGGCGGCGGCACCAGCTATTCCATGCTGCGCACGATGGACGAGGCCTACAAGATCCAGCAGCTGCTGGGCGAACGGCTCAACCCCTTCGAAAGCTTCTACTTCGCCACCCTCGGCAATGCAGAAGCCCTTTCCCTCTCCGACCGCATCGGCACGCTGGAACCGGGCACGGATGCGGATCTCGTCGTCCTTGACGCCGCCGCCACACCGGCCATGGCGCTGAAGATGGAGGCAGTTTCGACGCTTTCGGAAGAGCTCTTCCTGCTCCAGACGCTCGGCGACGACCGTTCTGTGGTGGAAACTTATGTTGCGGGCAAGGCTTCGAAATCGGCTATAGGGACTGGGGGCTGACGCTATACCAGGGCGAGCGCACCCAACTCCAGGGCTCTGCTCGCGTTCAATAGTGATAGCGGCATTGCGCGACGATCAGCACCGAATCTGCGCCCGTGCCGCGAACTGTATAAACAAGCCTGTGCTCCTGCGTGATCCGTCTCGACCAAAAGCCGCGCAACTGGCCCTTGAGCGGCTCAGGCTTGCCGATCCCCTCGAAAGGATGGCGCATCGCATCGCGCAGCAATTCGTTGATGCGGGCAACCACCTTCATGTCCGTCTGCTGCCAATAGACATAGTCTTCCCAAACAGTGGGTGCCCATTGGAGCTTCATCCCCATTACTCAGCAAGGTCGTGACTAATAAGGTTGCGGTTGTCAGCGATATCGGCAACCGCATCCAGCAGGTGCCGGGCATTGGCGGGAGAAGAGAGCAGATGGAGCGTTTCCATCATGCCCTCATATTCATCCTTGTCGACCATGATGACGGAGGACTTGTCGCGTCGGGTGATCTCGACCGGCACGCGGTCACGCGTCACCGTATCCAGTAGGCTCGCCAGTTCTTCCCGTGCCTTTGAAAAATTGACCGACTGCATACGCACCTCCTTACAACTTGTACAAAATATCGTACAAGTCATGATACTGCAAGCCGTCAACTCCCCCTGTAGGTCGAATACCCATAGGGCGAAAGCAGCAGCGGCACATGGTAATGCGCCGTCGTGTCCGAGATTCCGAAACGGATGGGGATCACGTCGAGGAATGGTGGATCGGTGAGCCGCGTCCCCAGCCGGCGGAGATAGTCTCCTGCCTTGAACACAAGCTCGTATTCACCGACGAGGAAGCTGTCGCCAATCAGGATCGGTCCGCCATCGACGCGGCCGTCGGAATTGGTGGTGACGGTGCGGATCTTCTCGCGCTGGTCGCCGTGCAGCCGGTAGAGATCGATCTCCATTCCCTCGGCCGGCTTGCCGAGCGCGGTGTCGAGCACATGGGTGGTCAGGCCGGTCATGGGGTCGGCTCCTCGATTTCATAAGGTTGATCGAAGAAGAACTCTTCGAGATTGTTGCCGGGGCCTTCGCGGTCCGCAATCAGGAAGTCGCAGACCGTCCCTAGCGCCATCAGCGGATGGTGCCAGACATTGCGGTGATAGTTCACGCCCTGATGCTCTCCCGCGAGAAAAACCCGCGGCCTCCCGGGCCGGCCGGCCTCATCGGGCGACACGACCACCAGATAGGGCCTTCCGGAGAGCGGCGAAAAGCTCTGGCTGCCGAGCGGATGCCGCTCCATCATGTCGAGCCGATAGGGAAAGCGGCGCGGCTGTCCCCGGAAGATGTTGAGAATCACCGAAGCGCCCTCGCCGATCACCTCCGGCCGCGCGAGCGCATGGTGCCGCTCCGTCGTGCCGCCATTGATCATCCGGACGGAATCCGCCCGGCATTCGATCACGTCGCCGAAGGGCGCGAATGCCTCGCGGGTCAGGGGTTCGATCTGAAGCCGCTCGCCCATCATGCCTCCGGCAGAAGCGCATCGAGGCGCAGGCGAACGATCCGCTCCACCTGCGCGCAGGCGGTGGCGAATTCCTCTTCCTGCGCGTTGCCGACCCGTTTCTCGAAGGCCGCGAGAATGTCGTGGCGATTGAGACCCTTGACCGCGATGATGAAGGGAAAGCCGAAGCGCGCCTGATAGGCGTCGTTGAGCTCGGTGAAGCGGGCATGTTCGGCCGGCGTCAGGCGGTCGAGACCGGCACCGGCCTGTTCCTTCCTGCTGTCTTCCGTAAGCTCGCCGGCAATGGCAAGGCGCCCCGCAAGATCGGGATGGGCACGCAGAACGCCAAGCCTCTCCTCCGTGCTCGCTTCCCTGAAAGCGGTAACGAGCGCTGCATGGACGCCGGCCGCCGTCAGCGGTTCTTTGACCGCCCCGCTATCATAGGCGCGTTCCGCGATGAAGGGAGAATGCTCGACGATGCCGCCGAAGCGCTCCACGAAGTGCTCCCGGCTGATCATCACAGCGTCTCCGGCTTGTGATGCGCGTGCCAGTGGCGGGCGATGTCGACGCGGCGCGGGATCCAAACCTTCTCGTGGCTCTGGATGTAATCGATGAAGCGGCGCAGGCCCTGGATGCGCCCCGGACGGCCCACGAGCCGGCAATGCAGGCCGATCGACATCATCTTCGGCTTGCCCTCGATCCCCTCCTGATAGAGCGCATCGAAACTGTCCTTCAGATAGCCCTCGAAATGGGCGCCCGTATTGAAGCCCTGCGCGGTCGCAAAGCGCATGTCATTGGCGTCGAGCGTGTAGGGAATGATGAGATGCGGCTTGTCGGGCGTCTTCCCCTTGATCCAGTAGGGCAGATCATCCGCATAGCTGTCGGAGGAATAGAGAAGACCGCCGTCTTCCATGGCAAGCCGTTCCGAATGCATGGAGGCGCGGCCCGTATACCAGCCGAGCGGGCGCTCGCCGGTCACCTTTTCGTGCAACTCCATGGCCAGGCGGAAATGCTCCTTCTCCGCCTCGTAGGTGTAATCCTTGTAGTCGATCCACTTGTAGCCGTGCGAGGCGATTTCCCAGCCGGCCTCCTTCATGCCCTCGACGGCATCGGGGCTGCGGGCAATGGCGGTGGCGACCGCGTAGACGGTGGCGGGAATCTGTTTTTCCTGAAACAGCCGCCACAAACGCCAGAAGCCGGCGCGCGACCCGTATTCATAGATCGATTCCATGTTGAAATGCCGCTGGCCCGGCCAGGGCTGCGCGCCGACGATTTCCGACAGGAAGGCTTCCGATGCGGCATCGCCATGAAGAATGTTGTTCTCGCCGCCCTCTTCGTAATTCACCACGAACTGGACGGCGACGCGCGCGCCACCCGGCCAATTCGCATCCGGCATATCCTTGCCATAGCCGCGCATGTCGCGGGGATAATTCGAAAAATCCATCCAAGGCCCCATCTGGTTTGTCTCGCCAGACGGTATCACCCCAATCGCGAATGTCGAGACGGGCGAAATTCGAAAACAGGGGACAATCGGAAGCCAGAAAGCCGCCTCAGCCCGCAAGATCGAGATGGTTTTGCGGCAAAAAGGTCTCCGGCAGGCCGGTTTCGCCGTCGCCGCGCAGGATGCCGCCCATCAGGCGACGGGCAAGCACATGGGCAATGCCGAAGCTCACCTTGAAGCCGCCGGTGAGCACATGGATGGTATCGAAACCGGGAAGCCGGCCGACCATGGGATCGCGCCCGATGGCCTTGGGCCTCAGGCCTGCCCACCGTTCGATCACCGTTGCCTCCCGGAGAAGGGGCATGAGGAGACGCGCCGCCTCGATCAACCCGTCCAGCGCGCCATCGGTCGACCGGGCATCGTCGAACCGGTTCTCGCTCGTGCTGCCGATGGCCACCCGCCCGCCCTCATGGGGCACGATGTAGAGACCGTCGAGATAGACGACCGGCATATCCGCCGGCAGGGACGCCGCAAGAAGTGCCGCCTGGCCCTTGACCGGCACGACGGGCGCTCTCGAAAAGGGGCCGCACAGGGCCTCAAGAAGCCCGGCCGTCCGATAACCCGCGGCAAGAATCGCCGTGCCGAAACCGATCCTTGCCCCGCTTGCCATGACGGCAACCCGCCCCACGGGATCGAGCGACGCGACCGGGCTATGCTCCAGCAGCGTGACTTTCGGATGGCTCTTCAGAAAAGCAGCCAGCGCGGCAGTCAGGCCCCGCGGGCTCACGCGCGCGGCAAATGTCTCTTCCACCAGCCCATAGGCAGAGGCCTCCCCCGCCAGAAGATCGCCGGCGAAATCCGGTGAGCGAAGATTCCAGTAAAACCGCTTCTCGCCTGACACCCAGTGGCGGGCCGCATCGTCCTGATGCCCGCGGGCAATATCGGCGAGATGCGGTTTCGGCAGCGGAATGAGCCGCCCGCAGCGTCTGTAGCCGCTCTTGAGCCCGGTCTTCTCCTCGATCGCGCGGATCTCGTCTTCGAGCGACAGGAGGGCATCGAACTGGAACTGCTTCTTCGCATTCCAGCGATCCGGCATGTGCGGCATGAGCGCGCCCAGAAGCCCGCCGCTCGCCCCGCTGGCAAGCCCGCCCGCCTCGGCCAGGGTCACCGAAAGACCGGCGCTCGCACCCTCAAGTGTGGCCCAGAGCCCCATGATGCCGCCGCCGACGATCAGGAGATCCGACAGGTGTGCGCCATGCGGCGATTGACGCCCGAGCCTGCCGGCATTATCGCCAAGAACCATGACCGACACCCCGCACGACATCCCGGAAGAACGCCTCGACTGGCGCGAGGGCGATATGCCCTATAGCGAAGCCTTTGGCGACCATTTTTATTGCCAGACGGATGGCCGGCTGGAATGCGGCCATGTCTTCCTCGCCGGCAACGGGCTGCCGGAACGCTGGAACGAGACGCCGCGCTTCACGATCGGCGAACTCGGCTTCGGCACGGCGCTGAATTTCTGCGAGACCTGGCGGCAGTGGAAGGACTGGCGGGGGAATGACGGTCACCTGACCTTCACCTCCTTCGAACTTTACCCCATGCAGGCCGCCGATATCGGCCGCGCCCTTTCCCGCTGGCCGGAAATTGCCGCCGAGCGGGAGGCCCTGCTCAGTCAATGGCCGGCGGAGCCTTCCGGTATCGTCTCCCTGGATCTCGACCCGCAGACCCGGCTCCGCGTGGTGTGCGGCAGGGCGCTCGATGGAGTTCGCGCAGAACAGGCTCCCTTCGATGCCTGGTTTCTCGATGGCTTCGCCCCTGCCCGCAATGGCGACATGTGGTCTGCCGAGATGATGCAGGCGGTCTTCGACCACACGGTGCCGGGCGGCACCTTCGGAACCTATGCGGCAGCCGGCTTCGTCCGGCGCAATCTGCAGGCGGCGGGCTTTGTGGTCGAAAGGCGCAAGGGCTTTGCCGGCAAGCGAGAAATGCTCTGCGGCATCAGGCCGGCCTGAACGCCGCTTCCGGCATCTTCAGCCAGCGGGCGAGCTTTTCTTCCAGCGCCTCCGGGCTGATCGGCTTGGCGAGATAATCATCCATGCCGTGGGAAAGGCAAAGCTCGCGGCCGGACTGGGTGTCATGCGCCGTCACCGCGATGATGGCGACCGGCGGCATATCCGCCACCCGCTCCATATGGCGGATGCGACGCGTGGCCTCGAGCCCATCCATGACCGGCATGGAAATATCCATCAGGATCACGTCGGGATGATATTCCTGCCACAGGCGAATGGCCTCTTCCCCGTCCGCCGCCAGCCGATAGGCATAGCCGGCAGCCTCAAGGATCTGCGAGAAGACATAGGCATTCACGTCATTGTCTTCCGCAACGATGATCCGCACCCGTTCCGGCGGTGCTTCTTCCGCCGGTTTTGGCGGCGAACGGGTTGAGACTACAGAGGATGCGCCGATGCGCTTTCCGCCGGCGCCCTCGCCGCGCAGGTCGGTATCGCGATGGCGGTTGTGGCGCGAGCGCAAGACCTCGATGACAGTGTTGCGCAGGATGTTCGCCCGCACCGGCTTTGCCACCTGCGCATCCGCCTGCAGCGTTTCGATGAGGCGCTGGTCCGTCTGGTCGAGCGCGGCGAGCAGGATGATCGCCGGCGCGTGAAAGCCGCGCTCGCCCCGCAGCGCCTGGCAGAAATCGAGCGCCAGTCCGTCTCCCATGTGATAATCGACCAGGACTGCGTCGACCGGCACGCCCATGTCGTCGGCCGCATCGAGGATCATCCGGGCGGTGGCCACATCCTCCGCCCCACAGGCATCGAAACCCCAGGCCACCAGCTGTTCCAGAAGAATGCTGCGGTTGAGCGCACTTCCGTCCAGCACCATCACCCGGGCGCCCCTGAGATGGGCGGGAACGGGCCGGCGATTGTCGGCGGTGGCAACCGCCGGCATGGGCAGATGCACCGAGAAACTGGAACCCTGGCCGGGCTGGCTTTTCGCCTCGATCGTCCCGCCGAAAAGACCGACAAGCCCCGCCGTGATGGCGAGGCCAAGCCCGGTACCCTCGGCGGTGCGCTGCTCGCCCGCGCTGCCGCGCGAAAACTTCTCGAAAATCCTGTCGAGCCGGGCGGGCTCGATGCCGATACCCGTGTCCTCGACCTTCACGGTCACGAGATTCGTCCCGTCCGGCGCGGTGCCTGCCAGGACTTCCAAAAGCACATGGCCATGTTCCGTAAAGCGGATGGCATTGCTGAGGACATTGCCGACGATCTGGCGGAAGCGACCGGCATCGCCGATCACCCGGCGCGGCACGTCGGCGGCAGCCCGGACGAAGAGATCGATATTCTTCTCGCTCGCCGCCGCGCCATGAAGCGCGGCCACATCCTCCACCGCCTCCAGCGGATCGAAAGCCTGCGGTTTCAGCTCCAGCTGTCCGCTGTCGATCTTCGAGAAATCCAGGATGTCGTTGAAGACGGTCAGAAGCGTATGGGCGGATTTGCCGATGATTTCGGTAAAGGTGCGCTGCCGTGCGTCGAGATCCGTTTTAGACAGCAGCTCCGTCATGCCGAGAACGCCATTGATGGGCGTGCGGATTTCATGGCTCATATGGGCGAGGAATTCGGTCTTGGCGCGGTCGGCGGCCTCGCTGGCGGCCAGGAGCTTTTCGAGCTCTTCCTGCCGGCGCTTGAGATCCGTGAGGTCGTTGAGAACGACGAGCACCTGGCCCCGGGCGCTGAGTGTGGCCCGGAACTGCACCCAGCGCCGTCCATTGGCCAGGAAGGTGGCAGTGATCGCGCCTTCCGCCTGCATCCGCGCCCGCCATTCAGCAGCAAGGCGCATGCCCTCCTCGCTCGTGCCGAAATCACCCCGTGCCAGGCAGTGGCGGAAACACTCGTCCCAGCGCCGCCCGGGTTCGATCAGCGCTTCCGGCACGCACATGGTCTCCGCCGCCGCGGCGTTGGAGAGCGTAATGACGCCGTCATCGACGATGAACAGCCCCTGGGCCATGACCCGCGCGGTATCGCGCATCATCTGGCCGATGTTTTCCAGCTGGCGCTGCTGCTCCGTCAGCTCCCGCTGCTGCTGGCGCAGATCGGTAATGTCGCCGAAGGTGATCAGCGTCTTGCCGCCCGTGAGATTGCGCGAGGTCGCGTGGACCGAACGCCCGCCTTCAAGGACGAATTCCACCGAGGCCTCGCTGCCCCGCTCGAAGAGCAGCGACAGCCGTTCGGCCAGCACCTCGCCCTCCCCCGCCCCCGGACCGGCGCGATCATAGATCAGCCCGATCGCGTGGTGCACCGGCTGGCCACGCATCTTCGTATCCGCTGGCAGCCCGCAGACCCGGAAGAAGGCCTCGTTGACATATTCGATTGCCAGATGCTCGTTGAAGACGAGGACCCCGGCGGGAAGACCGCTGAGGATGCCGCTCATGTCGCGGCCGAGATCTTCGGCGCGCGCCTGGGCCTCGCGCAGCGCCTCCTCGCGCGCCTTGATGTCCGAGATGTCGATGACCGAGCCGATCAGATAGGTGTCGCCATTCTCGGTTTCGACGCAGCTGGTGCGCGACATGGCGGAGAATTCCCGCCCCGAGGAATGATGGCAGGTCTCCTCCATGGCCGCGGTGAGATGATATTCCAGCACCCGGTGATTATGCGCATAGACCTGCGCGCCTTCATCCCCGTAGCTCTCCTTTTCCGTTCGCCCGATCAGCTCCTGCGGGCGGTGGCCGAAAAGCGCGCAGAAGGCGGCATTGGCAAAGATCATCCGGTGCTCGCTGTCGCGGGCAAAGACGGCAACGGGCAGCTGCTCGATGATGGAATGGTAAAGCTCGTTGCGCGCTACATGCTCGCGCAGCAGCAATTCCTGCTGCTTCAGATCCGACACGTCGAGCCGCACCAGAATGCGCATGCCGTTTTCCAGCCGCCGATTGAGGCAGCGCAGCCAGCGGCCGTCGCAGGAAAGTTCGGTGCTTTCCGAATAATCCTGGTCGAAGAAATCCAGCCGGGATTCGATCCAGGCCGCGCGCGTGCCGAGCCGGTCGGCGAGACCGGGATAATGACGCACGCCGAAATCGTAAAGCGCGCCGAAGAAACCCTCGAGCGTCAGCCCGGGCTTGAGCGGCCCGACGGCCTCGCCATAGAGCCCTTCCATGCGCAGGTTGCGGTAGAGGAGCCGCCCGTCCGTATCGAAGACGGCGACGCCCACATCCAGCATTTCAAGCGCATTTTCGACCGAACGCTTTACCGCACCCTCGGTCTGCCGTGCCGCTTCCGGCACCCGGCCGCCGCGGGCAGCGGCGTTTTCGACGAGCACCCGCCCGTCTTCGGACAGGATCCGCACCGGTTCCGCCAGCTTGTCGAGCCCCTTGCGGATGGCGACGAGATCGGCCGCCGCATCGCCGAGCGCCCGCTCGGGCATCTGGCCGAAGAGATAGATCTCCCCCTCGTCGGTAATGAAACGTTCCACCTCCGCAAGGCCGAGCGCATGGCCGTCGCGGGCGGTTACCACGAGCGTCGCCTCGCGGCCGTCCGTCACCGTCTGCCGCTCGATGTCCTCGCGCGCCCGGTCGCGATAGGAGGGAAAGATCCGGAGCGTGCCGGGCAGGATGCCGTGGAGTTTCAGATAGGCGTCGTTCGCCGCCACATACCGAAGCATATGGTCCTTGATGAAGGCTGGCCTGTCCAGCGCGGCAATCCGCTGACAGGCGAGCTCAAGCAAATCGGCCTTTGCCTGTGTCAAGATGGAACGCTCCCGGGGCCATATCCTCCCCTGTCTGCCGGGATAGCACTCTCACATTGACAATGCGTTAACCTTGCGGGCGAGCGAAACGGGCCATTCGCCGCAAAGGGTCGCTTCCGGAATATTCACTATCCCAAAGAAGTCAGCAACCTGTCGCAAATGATGCGGACGGCCCGCCGTGATTTCTGCCACAAATCGTGTCGAGGAAATTACAGCGAGTTATCCATGAGCGACATTTTGGCGACGGTTTCTACCCCCTCGATCGAGAACTCGGCGGCATCCGGCCGGACGAGGCGCGGTGGCGGACGGGGCGCGGAACGGGTGCGCAAGGCGCCCGCGGCCGCTTATCTGAATATCAAGAACACGCTGGCACGCACGGAACTTCTGACCCCCGAGGCGCTGGAGGACATTCACAATGCCTCGCTCCAGGTGCTGGAGGAAATCGGGGTGGACGTGATGCTGCCCGAAGCCCGCGCGATCATGAAGCAGGCGGGCGCGACCGTGACCGAAGGCTCCGAGCGCGTGCGCTTCGACCGGGGGCTGATCCTGGACATGATGGCGCACGCCCCTTCCGAATTCACGCTGCACAGCCGCAATCCGCTGCGCAACGTGCAGATGGGCGGCAACAATCTGGTCTTCGCCCAGATCGCCAGCGCCCCCTTCGTCGCCGACCGCGAAGGCGGCCGCCGCGCCGGCAACCGGGAAGATTTCCGCAAGCTGCTGAAGCTCATGCAAAGCTATGACGTGGTTCACGTCAATGGCGGCTATCCCGTGGAGCCGATCGACATCCATGCCTCGATCCGCCATCTCGAATGCCTTTCCGACATCGTGACGCTGACGGACAAGCCCTTCCACGCCTATTCGCTCGGCAAGCAGCGCAATATCGATGCGCTGGAAATCGCCCGCATCGCCCGCGGCATCACCGCAGAGCAGATGGAGAGCGAGCCCTCGCTCTTCACCATCATCAATTCCAATTCGCCGCTGCGCCTCGACATTCCCATGCTCCAGGGCATCATCGAAATGGCGAGCCGCAATCAGATCGTCGTGCTCACCCCCTTCACGCTGGCCGGCGCCATGGCCCCGGTCACGGTCGCAGGCGCGCTGGTGCAGCAGAATGCAGAAGCGCTCTGCGGCCTCTCCTTCGCGCAGATGGTGCGCAAGGGCGCACCCGTGATCTATGGCGGCTTCACCTCCAATGTGGACATGAAGACCGGCGCTCCCGCCTTCGGCACGCCGGAATACATGAAGGCCGTTATTGCCGGCGGCCAGCTCGCCCGCCGCTACGGGGTGCCCTACCGCACCTCGAACGTGAATGCGGCCAATACGCTCGATGCACAGGCCGCCTATGAATCGGCCCTTTCGCTCTGGGCCGTCACCCAGGGGGGCGGCAATTTCGTCATGCACGCCGCCGGCTGGAGCGAGGGCGGGCTGACGGCCTCCTTCGAGAAGTTCATACTCGACGTGGACCTTCTCCAGATGGTCGCCGAATTCCTGAAGCCGCTCGACACCAGCGCCGATGCGCTGGGCCTCGATGCGATCCGCGATGTAGGTCCCGGCGGCCATTATTTCGGCACCCCCCACACGCTCGCCCGGTACGAGAGCGCCTTCTACTCGCCGATCCTCTCCGACTGGCGCAATTTCGAAACCTGGACGGAAGCGGGCCGGCCAACGACCTACGACCACGCCAACCGCATCTTCAAGCAGACGCTGGAGCGCTACGAAGCACCGCCGATCGATCCGGCCGTGGCCGAGGAACTCGAGGCTTTCGTCGCCCGACGCAAGGCAGAGGGCGGGGTCGCCACCGATTTCTGACGAAGGAAAACCCGCACGAGCTGGCAAATCTTCGTGCGGGTAACGATCCGTAGACAAGTTCAGTAAGAGTTGGCCGGGGCTAACCGCTCCGGCCAAACTTCATATTGGTTCTTCGCACCCAATTGAAAGCATCTCTTTCATGCCACCGGGCCCGCAGTCACGACGCTGCCAGGTAGTCGTCGAAACTGCATCCGGGGCCCGTTTCGAACCGCTCGCCGGGAGTGGAGAGCGAGGCGATCCGGTCGATGCGGAAATCCCGGAAGGATTGTCGCAGCTCGCACCAGGCCGCCAGAAGCCAGACCTGCCCGAACACGCATAGCCCGAGCGGACGCACCGTGCGCACCGTTTCTTCTCCCTCCCCGTCCCGATAGCGGATCGACAAGAGCAGGCGTTCGGCGATTGCCTTGCGGACCGGCTCCAGGAGCGCAGGCGGCTCCATGACGGATGAGCGGAAGGCACGGATCGGGGCCTGTCGCAGCCTGTCCCGGTGATCGGGCGGCAGGCGCTCGGCCACCTTGTCGAAAGCTTCACGGGCCGCCTGTCCGAGGCGGGCATCGCCCAGCATGTGCACGGCCCTCAACCCGAAGGCCAGTGCTTCCAGCTGCTCGAAGGTGAAGGTCATGGGCGGAGCATCGAAATCCTCGCGCAGCAGATAGCCTACGCCCCGCTCGCCATCGATCGGCGCACCCGATGCCACGAGATGCTGCATGTCCCGGTAGATCGTGCGCGGCGCCACTTCCATCCGCTCGGCGATTTCCGCAGCCGTCATGGCCCGCCCCGTGGAGCGCATCAGCTGAATGATTCGGAATAGCCGGTCTGCAGGCCGCATGATCGCTCACCAAGGTTGTGGCCATAACCCTGTCAGTAGGCCTGTGATCATATGCCCCTGTCAACACTATCACGACAGGAAGACCATGACTGATACCGTATATGAAATCGCCATCTGCAAGCTGATACCGGGAAGCGAAGCATCCGCAGGGCGCGAAAAGGCCATGGCGGCCGTGCGAACCTATCCCGGCTTCGTCCGCTGGAAAGCCTTGGATTGTGTCGAGGATCCGCTTCTGATTGCCGATCTCGTGGAATGGGAAAGCCTTGCCCATGCCAGCGCCGCCGGTGAAAATGTGATGAAGGATCCCGCTTTTGCCGATTATATGGGAGCGATAGCGGAGGTCGTTCTCATGCGGCATTTCACCGTGAAATCCGCGGTGTGAGCGAAACCCAAGCCTGGAGGCAGCCACTGGAACCGGATCTTTCCTTCGAATTCGAAGCGCCTCTCTGGCTCTACTCGGGCAAGGGTGCCTGGCATTTCATCACGCTCCCTGCAGAAGTGGCGGAGGCGATCCGGCTTCTTTCGGGGCCGCGCCGGGGCTTCGGCCAGTTGCCGGTGGCGGCCCGGATCGGAACGACCGCCTTTCGCAGCAGCATCTTTCCGGATGCGAAGAGCGGGTCCTATCTCCTGCCCGTCAAGGCGGATGTGCGACGCAGGGAGGGGCTCTCGGAGGGATACCCGGTCCGGGTCTCCCTGACCGTCAATCCGTAAGGGGGCGGCTCACTCTGCCCGCTTCCAGCCGGTGACCATGGCGCGGGCCAGGTTTTCCCGGTGTTCGAGGCTCGCCAGGACGACCCCGGCCACGTGCAGGGCGATAAGCCCGAGCGTTGCGTAGACCAGCGTCTCGTGGGTTTCCTCGACCCATTCGATGCCCCAGTAGGCGTCTGTGGTCATCATGTAACCGGTCGTCACGATGCCCGAGATCATCAGGAGGAGCAGGATCACCATGGCCCCGCCTGCGGGATTGTGGCCGACATAGCGCTTCGCCCGGAAGGTGAGACTATCCTTAAGGAAAACGAGGATGGTCGCCGGGGAGTAGATAAAGCTCGCAAACCGGGCATGGTGGGTGCCGACGAGCCCCCAGACGATGCGGATGGCGAGAAGCGCGCCGATCGCATAACCCGACCAGATATGCGCCGACTTCCATTCGTCGCCGGTGAAGAAGGAGAAGGTGAAGAGCCCGACCAGCGACCAGTGGAAGATCCGCACGAGCGGATCCCACACCTTGATCCGGCCGCCGCTCTGGCCGGGAAGAACCCGGCCTTCGGCAGACAGATGAGTCATCATTCAGCCCCTTCGGCGCCGACCTGCTCACCGGTGGCCGGATTGAAGATCTGCTCCACCTTGTTGCCCTTGGCATCGATGGCATAGACTTCGTAGCAACCGTTCTCGACCTTGACCTGGCGAACGTCGAGGCCCATGGCCTTGGCCTTTTCCTTCATCGCGTCCTCGGTCATCCACTTGTCCTTCGGCACGTCGCAGGCCTTGCCTTCGTCTTCGGCGCGGGCGGCACCGGCGGCAAGAGCGGAAAGAAGGGCGGCGGCGAGTACAAACGTCTTCATGGGGTATGCTCCTGTTTTAAGGCCGTGACACCGTGTCCGACCGTTGAGCCGGTTCTAGCGGAGCGGCGCTGAGCGATAACTGACGGAAAATGTCAGCGAAACTTCAGCTTCGCCGTGCTAGGATCGACCCATGCGTCACCCTCTTTTTCTCTCTTTGCCGGCCGTGCTCCTGCTTGCCATCATGGCCGCGCCCCTGCGCGCCGATGACGATGGTGACGGTGATGGGAGCACGGGCGATACGCTGGATGCGGTACATGAGGCCGTGGAAAAGGGTCTCCTGAAGCCGCTGCCCGAGCTCAAGGCCATCGTTGTGGGCGAATTCCCGGGCGATATCGTCCGCATCGAGCCGCATCGCCGGCATGGCACCATTACCTATGAATTCAAGGTGCTGCAGCAGGACGGTCGCCTGGTGGAAATCGAGATGGATGCCGCCAGCGGCCGCATCCTCGAAACCGAGAATGAATGATGCGCCTGCTGCTCGTTGAAGACGATACCCTGATTGCCCGCGATCTCATCGCCCATCTGGAGCGCGCAGGCTATATCGTTGCCCATGAGCGGGATGGCGAATCCGGCTGGTATGCGGGAGACAGCGAGGATTTCGCCGCCGCCATCCTGGATCTCGGCCTGCCCCTGATGGACGGCATGACCGTGCTGAAGCGCTGGCGAAAGGCCGGCCGCGACTTTCCCGTCCTCATTCTCACCGCCCGCGGCAACTGGGAAGAGCGTGTCGAGGGGATCGATGCGGGCGCGGATGATTATCTCGCCAAGCCTTTTCAGGTGGCCGAGGTTCTGGCAAGGCTCCGCGCCATCCTGCGACGCTCGGTCGGACAGGCCAATCCGGTGCTGACCGCAGGCGACCTGAAGCTCGATCCGCGCACGAAATCGGTGACGCTCTCAGGCCTGCCCGTCGACCTGACGCCGCTCGAATATCGCTGCCTGCACCACCTGCTCCAGCACCGCGACCGGCACGTGACGCAGCTGGAACTCACCGAGCAGCTCTATGCGCAGGATTTCGAGCGGGAAAGCAATTCGGTTGAGGTGCTGATCGGCAGGCTGCGGCGCAAGCTTGGCAAGGATCTCATCGAAACACGCCGCGGCTACGGCTACAGGATCGCCGCGCCATGACCTGGCTCTCCTCGATCCGCGGGCGCTTCCTCGCCCTGTCCGCCCTCACCGTCGGGCTGGCTCTGGCGCTGACCTTCGCCCTGCTGGTCTCCCTCTTTTCCAGCAATATCCGCAAGCGCATCGATGCGGAGCTGACGAGCCATGTGAACACGCTGGCCGGCGCCCTCACCTTCGATGCCGCGGGTCGCCTCACCCGCCCGGCGGGCCCGGTGGACCAGCGCTTTGCCATCCCCTATGGCGGGCTTTACTGGCAGATCGTCGATGATCGCAGCAAACAGGTCATCCGCTCGGTGTCCCTCTTCGACATGTCGCTCGACCTGCCGGACGACCGGCATACGGACGGGTCCATCCATCGCTATATCCTGCCCGGACCGGACAGAACCTCGGTGATCGTGCTCGAACGGCAGGTGCGAGTCTCGGCACCGGAAGGCGAAAGGGCGCTGCGCATTGCCGTCGCCATCAACGAAAGCACGCTTGAAGAGGCAAAGTCCGGCTTCATACGCGATATCCTGCCCGCCCTTGCCGGCCTCGGCCTGTTCCTGATCGGCGCCTCGCTCGCCCAGCTCGGCTTCGGCCTCAAGCCGCTGTCCTCGTTAAGCGAAGGCATCGATCGTATCCGCGAGCGGCGGGACACGCGCCTGACCGGCGCCTTTCCGACCGAATTCCAGAGCACCGTCCATGCGGTCAACCAGCTGCTCGAAACCCAGAGCGCCATGATCGACAAGGCGAGGGCCCGGGCGGCCGATCTCGCCCACGGCCTCAGAACGCCGCTGACGGTGCTTTCCAACGATGCCCTGACGCTTCGGGAACGGGGCGAGACGGCGATGGCGGACGAGCTCGATCACCTGGCCGGCACCATGCGCGCCCATGTGGAGCGCGAACTGGCGCTTTCCCGTATAGCAGCGCGTCCGGACCTGCGCCGCGGCGACAGTCCGGTGGCGAAGCTCGTCGGCGATATCACCCGCACGCTGAGGCGCACGCCAGCGGGCGAACGGCTGGAGATCGAGACGGCCGGCCCCACGGACGTGACGCTTCCCGTGGATCCAGGCGACTTTCGCGAACTGGCCGGCAATCTCGTGGAGAATGCTGTCAAATGGGCCCATTCGCGAATCTGGATCCGCTGGACGGTGGAAGGCGGGCAGGTTTCCTTCCGGGTCGAGGATGATGGGCCAGGCGTCCCTGAAGCGGATCTCGAAAACCTCACCCGGCGCGGCTGGAGGCTCGACAATGCCAAACCCGGCACCGGCCTTGGCCTCTCGATCGTCCGCGAGATTGCCGAGGTCTACGGCATCGCCTTTTCGCTTGCCAACCGCACCGAAGGCCACGGATTGCAAGCCGAACTGAAGTTTTCTGCCGCCTGAGACCGCAATCGGTACAGAGTGGGTTGACTTTCGGATGAGAAAAGGCCACATGCGGCTCGTGCTTACATCCCCAGGGCCGCCGCGTGAGCGTGCCGAGCGAGGAACCATCCTTCGCCAAGGGAAAGGGGTGCCGGCCGGTGGATGGCGAGGTCAAAGACCGCTCCACCGGATCTGACTGAAACAGGCACCGAAAGCCGCTTATCCAACAAGACAAGTTCCCAAATCACGCGGGGTTCTTGACGCTACCTGATCCGCCCGGGCAATCCCGCCTTGGCGGCGGATCCTGTTGGCGCCCCGAAAGGTATTGAATTGACTGATTTTGCTTCGCTTGGCCTGTCGAGCCAGCTGCTTGAGACGCTTGCCCATAACGGCTTTGAAAAGCCCACCCCCATCCAGGCCCAGGCCATTCCGCTGGTCCTGCAGGGCCATGACCTGATCGGCCTTGCCCAGACCGGCACCGGCAAGACCGCGGCCTTCGGCCTGCCGATCATCGAAATGCTGCTTGCGGAAAACATCCGCGTCGATCACCGCACCTGCCGCACGCTGATCCTTGCCCCCACCCGCGAACTGGTGAACCAGATCGCCACCAACCTGAAGCTTTTCGTCCGCCGTTCGCCGCTCAAGGTCGGCATCGTCGTCGGTGGCGTCTCGATCAACAAGCAGCAGGAACAGCTGACCCGCGGCGTCGATATCCTCGTCTCCACGCCGGGCCGTCTGCTCGATCTCATCGCCCGCCGGGCGATCTCGCTGCACAAGGTCACCCATCTCGTGCTTGACGAAGCCGACCAGATGCTCGACCTCGGCTTCATTCACGACCTGCGCAAGATCTCGAAGATGGTTCCGGCCAAGCGCCAGACCCTGCTTTTCTCGGCCACCATGCCGAAGGCGATTGCCGATCTCGCCGGCTCCTACCTGACGGATCCGAAGCGCGTCGAGGTCTCGCCCGCCGGCAAGGCAGCCGACAAGATCGAACAGTCGGTCTATTTCGTCGCCGGCAAGAACGACAAGACGACCCTCCTCAAGGATCAGCTGAACGCCAATCCCGATGGCCGTGCGATTGTCTTCCTGCGCACCAAGCATGGCGCCGAGAAGCTGATGAAGCATCTCGACAGCGTCGGCTACAAGGCGGCTTCCATCCATGGCAACAAGAGCCAGGGCCAGCGCGAGCGCGCGCTGAAGTCCTTCAAGGACGGTGAAGTCAAGGTGCTGGTTGCGACCGACGTCGCCGCCCGCGGCATCGACATCCCGGCCGTCAGCCATGTCTACAACTACGACCTGCCGGAAGTGCCGGATGCCTATGTGCACCGCATCGGCCGTACCGCCCGCAACGGTCGCGACGGTCTTGCCATCGCCTTCTGCGCGCCGGACGAATATCGCCTGCTGCGCGACATCGAGAAGCTGATGGGCATTTCGATCACCGTTGCCGGCGGCACCGCGCCGGAAGGCCACGGCCCCTCCATCAAGGACGGTCCGAAGAAGGGTGGCGCCCGCGGTCATCGCGGCCGTCGCGGCCATGGTGAAGGCGGCGAAGCCCGTGGCCCGCGCCAGGGCGGCGAACGTGGTGAACGTCGTGAACGTCCGGCAAGCTTTGTCGGCGGTCAGGCAGAACGCGGCGACGGCGCCTCCGAGAAGCGGGCCCGCAAGCCCCATCGCGGCCAGGACGGCCAGCGCACCGAACACCGTGCGGCCGATGGCCGCGGCGGCGAACGCGCCGAACGCCCGGCTGGCCACGGCCGCCCGGCCGGCAAGCCGCATCACCGCGGCCCGCGCCCCCAGGGCAAGCGCCCCGGCCAGGGGCAGGGTCAGCGCAGCGCCGGCGGCGGCAATCGCCAGCGTGAATCGGCCTGATCAACAAAAACCGGCGGAAGACAACTTCCGCCGGTTCTCTTTTACACCTACTCCCTATTCCCTATTCCCTATTCGCTATCCGCTCCCCACTCCCCTTCCGGTTCGTGAGATAGACGCCCATCACCACCACAAGGGCACCGGTGATGATGGCAGGCGTGAGCGGCTCGCCGAAGAACAAGGCCGCTTCCACGGCCACCAGCGGCGGCATGAGATAGACGAGCGAGGCAGCGCGGGACACCTGTCCCTGCCGGATCAGCATCAGAAGCAGGCCGATCGCCCCCATGGACAGGCCGATGACCGACCAGGCCATGGACAGGTTGACGGTCAGGCTGCCGTCATAATGCCATTCGCCGATGAGCAGCGAGGCCGGCAGCAGCACCAGCACTGCCCCCACATATTGCAGCGTCGCAATCCAGCGAATGTCGCCCGATTGCAGGAAGCGTTTCTGGTACAGCGTGCCCGCCGTCACCGAGACCATGCCGAGAAGATTGACCGCAAGCGGCAGCGCCTGATCATGCAGCGTACTGAAATCGAGCGCGGCGAGCTTCGGCGAAATCGCAATGCCGATCCCGATGAAGCCGATTAGCAGGCCGAGCCGCTGGAGCGGTGTCAGCCTTTCACCGAGCAGGAACACGGCGGCAATGGCCGTCAACAGCGGCTGCAGGCCCGCGATGATGCCGGAAAGCCCGGCCGGCACCCCCTTCTCGATCGCCCACCACAGCGGCCCGAGATAAAGCCCGTGCAGGAAGACGCCCGAGGCCATGGCATGAATGACGAGCCGCGGCTGCACCGGAAAGCGAGCCCCTGAGAAAACGCAGAAGAGCGCAATGGCAAGCGCCGAGATGCCGAAGCGGATGAAGAGGAAGAACAACGCATCCGCATGAAAGGCCGCATATTTCGCCACGATCCAGCCGGAGGACCATAAGAGAACGAAAATCACCGGGACGAACCGGTTGAACATGGGAAACTCCGGACAAGGTGGAAGGGAAAGCGCCAGACGGGACGGGTGCCATCTTGTAGGCCCTGGCCCGCCCCAAGTCAAAGCCGCGATGGCAGGCATGCTGCCCGGAAAAGCGGCAGGCCCTGCGCAAGAAACGATCAACCGCGGGTGGAGCGCCACCTTTTGGCGCCCCATCGTACAAACATTTTAAAGAAGGCGCTTGCATTGCCTTAAACAATGGCATTTGATGTCAAAAAAAGGGGAAATGAAGCGTTGGCATTCAATGAAATGATGGATGCGGACGGCCGTCCGCGACAACCATATGTTGATTATCACGACTGGTACGCGCAACAGGATCCGGCCCTGCTCGCCGCCAAGTCGAAGGAAGCGGAACACATATTCCGCAAGACCGGCATTACCTTCAATGTCTACGGTCATTCGGAAAGCGCCGAGAAACTGATCCCCTTCGATATCGTGCCGCGCATCATTTCCGGCAAGGAATGGCGAAGGCTCGCCCAGGGCATCGAGCAGCGCGTGGTGGCGCTGAACGCTTTCCTCTATGACATCTATCACAAGCAGGAAATCATCCGGGCCGGCCGCATTCCGCGCCAGTTGATCTCCAACAATGCGGCTTTCCTGCCGGAAATGATCGGGGTGCGGCCGCCAGGCGGCGTCTACACCCATATCGTCGGCACGGATATCGTGCGCACCGGCGAGAACCAGTTCTACGTGCTGGAAGACAATGCCCGCACGCCGTCCGGCGTCAGCTACATGCTGGAAAACCGCGAAACCATGCTGCAGATGTTTCCGGAGCTCTTCCACCGCAACAAGGTGCAGCGGGTGGAGGATTATCCCTCGCTTCTGCGCCAGAGCCTGCAATCGCTGGCGCCTCCGGGCTGCGACGGCACGCCGAGGGTCGCGATCCTCACGCCCGGCATCTACAACTCCGCCTATTACGAACATTCCTTCCTGGCCGACATGATGGGCGTGGAACTGGTGGAAGGCTCGGACCTGCGCGTCATCGACGGCAAGGTGAAGATGCGCACCACCCGCGGTTATCAGGCAATCGACGTTCTCTATCGCCGTGTCGATGACGATTACCTCGATCCCCTCACCTTCAATCCGGAAAGTGCGCTCGGCGTGCCCGGCATCATGGATGTCTACCGCGCCGGCAACATCACCATCGCCAATGCGCCCGGCACCGGCATTTCCGATGACAAGGCGATCTATTCCTACATGCCGGAGATCGTCGAATTCTACACCGGCCGGAAGGCGCTGCTGGAAAACGTGCCCACCTGGCGCTGCTCGGAAGATGAGAGCCTCGCCTATGTGCTGGACCACCTGTCCGAGCTGGTGGTGAAGGAAGTCCACGGCTCCGGCGGCTATGGCATGCTGGTGGGCCCTGCCGCTTCGAAGGCCGAACTCGAAGCCTTCGAAGCGAAGCTGCGCGCCCGCCCGGACAATTACATCGCCCAGCCGACGCTGGCACTCTCGACCGTACCCGTCCTCGTGGAGAACGGCATCGCCCCCCGCCATGTGGACCTCCGTCCCTATGTGCTCGTCGGCGACAAGGTGAAGATCATCCCCGGCGGCTTGACCCGCGTGGCGCTGAAGGAAGGCTCCCTGGTGGTGAATTCCAGCCAGGGCGGCGGCACGAAGGACACCTGGGTGCTGGAGGACTGACATGCTCGGAAGAACAGCCGACGGGCTTTACTGGATGTTCCGCTACATCGAGCGGGCGGAGAACATTGCAAGACTGGTCGATGCGGGGCTCCGCGTGGCGCTGACCCGTAGCGGCGCGACCGACGACGACTGGGATGGCGTGCTGCAAAGCGCGGGCGTCCGTGCCGCCTATGGCGCGCGCCACGAAAGGCTGACCTCCGCCGATGCGGTGGATTTCCTGCTGCGCGATACCGCCAACCCCTCGAGCGTCCTCTCCTGCATCGAGGCGGGCCGCAACAATGCCCGCATGGTGCGCACGGCGCTGACCCGCGACACCTGGGAAGCCACGAACGAATGCTGGATCGAGCTGAAGGCCGCCCTTTCGAAACCGCTGAAAGCCAAGGAACTGCCGGAGATCATCCACGCGATCAAGCAGCGCACCGGCCTTATCCGCGGTGCCTTCCACGGCTCCATGCTGCGCAACGAAATCTATCACTTCGCCAGCATCGGCACCTATACGGAGCGCGCCGACAATACGAGCCGCATTCTGGACGTGAAATATTACGTCCTGCTGCCCTCCGTCTCCTCCGTCGGCACCTCGCTCGACAATGTGCAGTGGGAATCGATCCTGCGCTCGGTCTCCGCGCACCGCTCCTATGGCTGGGTCTATGACGGCGGCTACCGTGCCGCGAACATCGCCGACTTCCTGATCCTCAACGTGCAGATGCCGCGCTCCCTCGCCCATTGCTACGAGAAGATCGTCGGGGACCTCAACCATCTCGCGGCGGATTACGGCCAGCGCCTGAAATGCCACGAGACGGCAGAGGCCATCTATGCCACCCTGCGCAGCCGCAACATTCGTGACATCATCGATCAGGGCCTGCACGAGTTTCTGGAGGATTTCATCCGCCACAACAACCAGTTGGGCATAGATATCAGCGAGGGCTACCGGTTCTATACCTGACAACAGGCGAAGAGCCAGGCCGGGGCAGAACACCCGCCGGCGGAGAAGAAGACAATGCATCTGAAGATTTCCCACAGCACCGGCTATCACTACGACATCCCGGTCCATTACGCGCTCCAGCGCCTGCGCTTGACCCCGCTCACCGGCCCCGGCCAGCGGGTGCTTTCCTGGTCGGTCCGCATGGAAAGTGCCACGCGGCAGGTCACCTTCCAGGACCAGTTCGGCAACCGCACGGAACTCTGGTCCACCATGGAGGAACCCAAGGAAACCGTTATCCTCGCCGAAGGAGAGATCGAGACAGAGGACAAGGCAGGCGTTTACGGGCCCCATCAGGGCTTTTGCCCGCTCTGGCTCTTCCAGCGGGACACGCCCCTGACGACACCGGGCGAACGCCTGCGCGCGCTCGCAGCGGACATCGGCGGCGGCGGCGACGTGCTCGACCGCATGCACCGGCTGATGGGCGCGATCCATTCGGCAATTGCCTATCGGCCGGGCGAAACCCATGCAGAAACGACTGCCGAGGAAGCGCTCGCCAATGGCGTCGGCGTCTGCCAGGATCATGCCCATGCCTTCCTGTCCGCCGCGCGGCTTCTGGACGTGCCGGCGCGCTATGTCTCCGGCTATCTGTTCATGGACGGCATCGAGCAGCAGACGGCAAGTCATGCCTGGGCGGAGGCGCATGTGCCCGGTCTCGGCTGGGTCGGCTTCGATGCGGCAAACCGGATATGCCCGGACGATCGCTATGTTCGCCTCGCCTGTGGCCTCGATTATCAGGGAGCGGCACCTGTCTCCGGCCTGCGGCTGGGTGCAGCGCGCGAGTATCTGAGCGTATCGCTGACCGTCGAGAACCGCGCCCAGAGCCAATCGCAAAGCCAGTCCTGATCGCTGACCAGCCCGGCACAAGCCGCCGGCGCGATCCTGTCCTCCCTTTGACCGGGAGACGCCCTGCCCGATGCTGTTCGGCCAATCGCTCTTCGAATCCGTCCTCACCCGCCTGGAAGAGGAACAACCCGTCGTGGAAGAGGCGCAAGCGGATGCGCCGCGCATTCGTGGCCTGTCCACGGGCTTCGTCGCCCCGGCCTTCGAGGGCGTCTCGGTCAGCCTGCACCGGATCGACGGCGCCTATCTGGATCTCTCGGACGAAACCTTGCAGGCACCCGTGGAGGATCCGGAGCCAATTCCAGAGGCTCTGTCCGCCCCACCACCCCTTCCCGCCCATCTCGCTCGCCAGCTGCCCGCCGAAATCGCGGAAGATCTGGGCCTCACCCCGTCGGACAGCGTGGAGATGCTTGGCGAAAGGCGCCGGCTCTTTGCCCGCCAGAACCATCCCGATGTCGTCCACCCCGCCCATCGGGAGGCGGCTAACCTGCGGATGATGACCGCCAACCTGCTGATCGACCAGGCCATTTCCCGTCTTCTTGCCAGCCGCCGCCTCGGCCTGCTCTAAGCCGGGGGTTGCAAGGTCCGACCGATCTTGCTATCGAAATTCCGTCAAGGGAGCCTATCGTGACGCTGTTTTATCGCAACAGGAGCACAAGCTTTGGCCCTGATCTCGCCCTGCAAATGCGTTTGCAGGGCTGACCAGAGACAACGCTGCTCAACAGAACGGTCAGCCTGAATGCCGCCGTGCGTGGATGTTTACGCGTGCGCGGTTCCATTGATTGCCGCATGCCCCTTCAGACGGGCGCGGTCTCTTCAGGTCATGATCTTATGTCTCTTCTCACCCTCAATGCCCTTGGCGCCACACTCGGCGCACCCCTTTTCGAACAGCTCGACCTCACCATTCCCTCCGGTGACCGGCTTGCCCTGGTCGCCGCCAACGGGCGCGGCAAGTCCACGCTCCTGAACATCATGGCCGGCCGGTTCGAGCCGGGCGAAGGCACCATCACCCGCGCCCGCTCGCTCACCCTGTCCTACATGGAACAGGAGCCGCCGCCCCATCTTCTCCCGCTCTCGCTGCGCGATGCGGTGGCCGATGCGTTGCCGGCTGAGATACGGGATTATGAAGGCTGGCGGGCCGATGTCGTACTGGACGATATCGGCATGCCCGAGGAGCTGCGCGACAGGCCGGTGGAAAAGCTGAGCGGCGGCTGGCAACGGCTGGTGCTGATTGCCCGCCTGGCCCTGGCCGATTCGGATCTGATGCTGCTGGACGAACCGACCAACCATCTGGATCTCGCCAAGATCGTGCTTCTGGAGCGCTGGCTGAACGGACTTCCGCCCGGCAAGGCCGTGGTGATTGCGAGCCACGACCGCGCCTTTCTGGACCGGGTCACGCACCGCACGCTGTTCCTCCGCCCGCAGGAAAGCCGCCTTTTCGCCCTGCCCTATGGACAGGCGCGCGAGGCGCTGGACGAGGAGGACCTCGCCCGGGGCCGCAAGTTCGAAAAGGACATGAAGATGGTGGACCAGCTGCGCCGGCAGGCGGCGAAGCTGAACAACATCGCCATCAATTCCGGCAGCGACCTGCTGACCGTCAAGACGAAGCAGCTGAAGGAACGGGCCGAGAAGATCGAAAGCGCGGCCGAAGCCGCCCATCGGGAGCGCTCTGCCGGCCTTGTCACGCTTGGCGGCGCGGAAGCCCAGGCCCGCGTGCTGATCCGCATCGCCCCTTTCGAGGAACGCCTGCCGGATGGCAGCCTGCTCTTCCGCTCCGGCCCGCTCTTCGTCTGCCGGGGGGACCGGATCGTGCTTCTCGGCGAGAACGGTGCCGGCAAGAGCCGCCTCATGGAGCGTCTGCAAAGGGCGATTGCGGGGATGGAGCCGGCGGATCCGGCCATCCAGCCGACACCGTCGCTGAAAGCCGGATATATGGACCAGGCGCTTGCCATGCTGGAAACCGCGCGCACGCCGCTCGCCGCACTGGCCGCGCGCTTCTCGCTCGGGGAACAGCGGGCCCGCAGCCTGCTCGCCGGCGCGGGTATCGCCATCGAAAAGCAGGAAAAGCCGCTCGACCGGCTCTCCGGCGGTCAGCGCGCCCGCCTCGCACTCCTCATGCTCCGGCTGACGGAGCCGAATTTCCTGCTGCTCGACGAGCCGACCAACCATCTTGACATCGAGGGGCAGGAAGCGCTCTCGCAGGAACTCTCAGCCGAGGGCCGGGCAGCCTTCGTGGTGTCCCACGACCGCGCCTTCGTGCGGGCCGCCGGAAACCGCTTCTGGCTGATCAGCGGCCGCAAGCTGCAGGAGGTGGAAGGGCCCGAGCCCTTCTTCGCCGCGCTTGGCGGCTAAACCTGGTCGCCGCCGCCGGGTCCTGCCCCGGCGGCGGTGTTTTCGCCATCCTTCGGAAAGCGGATCACCAGCACCCAGGCGCTGTAGATCGTCAGCGCGCCCATCACCACCATGAAGAAGGGCGAACCGATGAAGAGTTCCATCAGGAACCAGATGGCACAGACCGCAACCACCAGCAGCCGCACCCAGAGGGGCCGATAAAAAGGATGTTTGGGATCGATGATCTGCATGCTTTCCTCGCTTGACGCGCTCCATCAGTATGGAATATTTATTCCGAAGCAAGATTAAAACGGATCTTTTGTTCCATCTTGTTCGGGGGCATTGAGGAAAGGCACCTTGAAGCCTGTCTGGCCCCATGGCAACCCTTTCGCAGCCGCCCGGAGGAGGGCCTGGCCGCATTTCGGAGAAAGACGAGACGATGACGGTAAGATTTGGTCTTCTGGGTGCCGGACGTATCGGCAAGGTGCATGCAAAGGCCGTCAGCGGCAATCCGCAGGCAAAGCTCGTGGCGGTGGCCGATGCCTTCCCGGCCGCAGCGGATGCGATTGCGTCAGCCTATGGCTGCGAGGTTCGCACCATCGAGGCGATCGAGGCTGCGAAGGACATCGACGCCGTGGTCATCTGCACCCCGACCGATACCCATGCGGACCTGATCGAACGCTTTGCCCGCGCCGGCAAGGCGATCTTCTGCGAGAAGCCCGTCGATCTCGACGCCGAGCGCGTCAAGGCCTGCCTCAAGGTCGTTGCCGAGACCAAGGGCAAGCTGATGGTCGGCTTCAACCGCCGCTTCGACCCGCATTTCGCCGCCGTCCGAAAGGTTATCGACGAGGGCAAGATCGGCACGGTCGAAATGGTCACGATCACCTCGCGCGATCCCGGCGCCCCGCCGGTCGATTACATCAAGCGCTCCGGCGGCATCTTCCGGGACATGACGATCCATGATTTCGACATGGCGCGCTTCCTGCTCGGCGAAGAACCGGTCTTCATCTCCGCCCATGCGGCCGTCCTGGTCGACAAGGCCATCGGCGAGGCCGGCGATTTCGACAGCGCCACCGTCATTCTCGAAACCGAATCCGGCCGGCAGGCGGTGATTACGAATTCCCGCCGCGCCACCTACGGCTATGACCAGCGCATCGAGGTGCACGGTTCCAAGGGCGTCGCGAGCGCCGAAAACCAGCGCCCGGTCTCCATCGAGGTCGCCAATGCGGATGGCTATACCCGCCCGCCGCTGCACGACTTCTTCATGACCCGCTATACCGAGGCCTATGCCGCGGAAATCGAAGGCTTCATCGCTGCCATCGAAAAGGGCGCGACGATCACCCCGAACGGCGAGGACGGCCTGAAGGCCCTCCAGCTGGCCGATGCCGCCCTGCAATCCGTCAAGGAAGGCCGGCGCATCCGCCTTGGGTGACCTGCATCAACCTTCGGCGGGGAGACGGGCTTGCAGGTCACGCCCCGCCGGCTGCCCCCTAGGGGAGTACTTGGCTTTGATATGCGGATACCGCCCGGAGCACACCGGTCGCTTTCCTGGAATGGCTGTGGAGAGCGCAACCGGGCACGCCGGACGGCGACCGGCTCGATATCTGGGTGACGCTTGTGGACGCCTGTGAAAGCCCTTCTTTTCCCTTCGATTTTCCCGATGCCGTGGATGCCATTCCTTTCCGCATGGAACAGCAGGGCTTGTCGAATGCCGGCCTCGGCATTCCGGCAGAGTTGCTCATCCGCCCCGCCTCGGATGCGGCGTAACCCTATGTCAGACCATAGGATCCTGCCCCGCGGAAATGGCGGTGCGGTCCATGTGTTCGAGGCCGAGATCGAGATGGCCGGCAAAGACCAGTGCGGTTTCGTCGAGAATGATATGGATCGGGGGAAGCCCTTCCCGGCGAATCGCGCGGCTCTGGCCCATGCCCTCCAGAATGCCCCGCTCCATGAGATCGTAGAAGCGCACGCCCGGCCCGGTGAAATAAATGGGCATCTTCTCGTTGAGGCTTTGCATGCGCCCGAGTCCCTGGCCCAGCGCAAGCCCCGCCTGACGGAAGGCGAACTGCGCCTGCCGGTCGCCGCGCCTGGCGGTGGCAGCGAGCTTTTCCATCTCGGACAGCGGCACGAATCGCGCCGGGATCGTATCCGACGGCACTTCAAAGGCGCTGCGCAGGATGCCATAGAAACCCGCCGTCGCCTCGATGCATCCCGTCGATCCGCAGCGACAGAGACCGGCATTGGCGAGGTGCAGCATATGGCCGAAATCCGGCGCGGAGATCTGATATTCGCCGCTGCTGTCCTGCTGGGCGATGCCGAGGCCGATTCCATGGCCGAGCGAGAGGGCGCAGAGCGCGCGCGGCGGCGCCTCGCCCTTCTCCTCGCTCACCCGCTCCACCATGCGGGCAAGCGCCCCCGCCACAAGCCGCGTCTCGTTGCTGAGGAGGATATCGGGCTCCAGCCCCTCCCCCCGGATGCGGTTGAAATCGATCTCCGCCGTGCCGAAGACCGGCGACCAGAGGAGCACCGGATCGGCGGGATCGACAAGCCCTTTGCTGGAGATGGAAACGACCCGGATTTCCTGGAGAGAAAGGGAAGAACGGGCGCAGAGCCGCTCGATTGTCTGGCGCAGCGCCGGGGCGAAATGGGCCGCCTCCTCCTGTCCGCGTCGGGTTTCCTCCAGCCTGTCGATCAGCGTGCCGCCATAATCAACGAGCGAATATTCGATCTGGTCGGAGGAGATCCGCACAGTCACCAGAAAGCCGCACCGCCGACGCTGGGTGAAGGACACGCGCGGCCGGCCGCGACCGGTGGCCGGCGCCTGCTCCTGCCGCTCGATGACCGCATGGCGCTCAAGCTCGGCGGTAATCGCCGAAACGGTCGCCGAAGACAGCCCCGTGCGATCTGAAAGTTCCGTATGGGACAGCGGACCGTGCCGCCGCAATTGCGCCAGAACCAGCGCACTGTTTTGCTGGCGCACGATTTCCGTACTCGATTTCGCCAGCATTCCGCGGTCTCGCTCCCCTTCTCACCAATCCCGGGCGAAGCCTCCTCCACAAGCCCCCGCCCTTTGTCAACATCCGTCCCTTTAGGGCTTGTTGACAGGGTGCGAAAACTCTGACATCTATTTTCTCGACTGTCGAGAAAAAGATTTTTTCCGGCAGGATCAGAGAAAAGCCGGGCGTTGTGGGGAGGCCGCAATCACGGCAACCACCTGGGAGGACCCAAATGAAGAAACTGACCCTTGCGCTGACCAGCGCAGTATTCGCCATGTCTGTTGCCGGCCATGCGCTGGCCAAGGACAAGGTCATCGGCGTGTCCTGGAAGATCTTCCAGGAAGAGCGCTGGAAGACGGACGAAGCCGTCATCAAGAAGATCGTCGAAGCCAATGGCGACAAGTACATTTCCGCGGATGCGCAGGGATCCGCAGCCAAGCAGCTGACCGACGTCGAGTCGCTGATCTCGCAGGGCGCAAACGTGCTGCTCATCGTTCCCTATGACTCCGAAGCCATCCTGCCGGCCGTTCAGAAGGCCACCTCGGAAGGCATTCCGGTCATCGCCTATGACGTTCAGATCGAAGATCCGAACGTGCTCTACATGACCTTCGACAACGTCGGCGTCGGCCGTCTGATGGCGCAGGAAATGCTGAAGGTGAAGGACAAGGGCAACTTCGCCATCATCAACGGCGACAAGGGCGACCCGAACGCTTCGTTCCTGAACCGTGGCTTCAAGGAAGTGCTGAAGCCGAAGCTCGACTCCGGCGACATCAAGATCGTCGGCGAAGCCTCGAGCGATGGCTGGAAGCCGGAAAATGCCCAGAAGAACATGGAGCAGATCCTGACCGCCAACGACAACAAGGTCGATGCCGTTCTGTCTGAAAACGATGGTATGGCCGGTGGCGTCGTTGCCGCTCTGGCTGCCCAGGGTCTTGCCGGCCAGGTTCCGGTCACCGGCCAGGACGGCGACAAGGCCGCTCTGAACCGCGTCGCTCTCGGCACCCAGCTGGTTTCGGTCTGGAAGGACAGCCGCAAGCTCGGCGAAGTGGCTGCCAACGCCGCTCTGATGCTGGCTGACGGCAAGGCCATGACCGATGTTCCGAACGTCGGCAAGTTCAAGGACGGTGCAAAGGGCGTGGAAATGAACGCTGTTCTCCTCACCCCGGAAGCCATCACCAAGGACAAGCTGAACCTCGTTCTGGACGCAAACTGGATCGACAAGGCCACGCTCTGCGCTGGTGTTGACGCCAACGCGGTAGAAGTTTGCAAGTAAAAACATGGCCTTGCGGCCGATGATTGCCGACTGGAGACCGCGCCGCCGCAAAGCGGCGCGGTTTTTTAAAGGCTGGCCACGCCGGCATCGGGCCGAAAGCTCCTTTCCCGGATTGGGAAACCGCAGGCGTTGCGTGAAAACTTCCAGGCTCGGGTCCCGGAAGTGATGTATATTCCCCAATGTGAGGCAGGACGCGTGCCGGTGGTGACTGGAGGCACGCGCATATCCTGAATGCAGGGGCACAAGGGAGAAGTACCCATGAACCAAATATCTCAAACCAGCGCCGGTCCGGCCCTGGTCGATGAAGGGGTCGTCAAGCGGTTTCTGCGCGCGACGGAAATCGATACCCGCATGCTCGGCATGTTCGGCGCCCTGATCCTGATCTGGGCCGGTTTCCAGGTCTACGGCCTTGTCTATAACGGCAACGGCGCCTTTCTGACCTACCGTAACCTGTGGAACCTTTCGGTCCAGACCTCCTCGATCGCCGTGATGGCGACCGGCATGGTCCTCATCATCGTCACCCGCCATATCGATCTGTCGGTTGGCTCGGTGCTCGGCATCACCGCCATGCTGATGGGCGTGTTCCAGGTCTGGTTCCTGCCGCAATATCTCGGCCTCGGCCATCCGATGATCTGGGTTCTGACCGTGATCTTCGGCCTTGCCGTCGGCACGCTGATCGGCGCCTTTCATGGGGTCCTGATCGCCTATTTCCAGATACCCTCCTTCATCGTCACGCTCGGCGGCATGCTCGTCTGGCGCGGTGCGGCCTGGTGGGTGGCGCGCGGCGAAACCATTTCGCCCGTCGATGCCAATTTCGCCCTCATCGGCGGCGGGCCCTATGGCTCGATCGGCTACTGGGGCACCTGGTTCGTGGCCCTGATCGGCTGCGTGGCCGTGGTCTTCATGCTGGCCTCCGGCAGGCGCCAGCGCGCCCGCTTCGGCTTCCCGCTGCGCCCGGTCTGGGCTGAAGTCTTCCTGGCAGGCATTTCGGCGGTGCTGATCATCGGCGCGGCCTTCGTCGCCAACGAATATTTCTGGCCGGTCGGCATCGTGAAGCAGTATGCCGCCGCCCATAACATCACCGTGCCGGAAGGCGGGCTCAACATCTCCCACGGCTTTGCCATTCCGGTGCTGATTGCCGCCTTCGTCTGCATTGCGATGACCTTCCTTGCCACCCGCACCCGCTTCGGCCGCTATGTCTTCGCCATCGGCGGCAATCCGGAAGCCGCGGAACTGGCCGGCATCAACACCAAGCGCATGACGATGATGATCTTCGCCCTGATGGGCTTCCTCGTCGGGATTTCGGCAACGATTTCCTCCGCGCGCCTGAATTCGGCCACCAATGCGCTTGGCCAGTTCGACGAACTCTACGTGATCGCCGCGACAGTCATCGGCGGCACTTCGCTCGCGGGCGGCATGGGCACCATCTACGGTGCGATGCTCGGCGCCGTGGTCATGCAATCGCTGCAGTCGGGCATGGTGCTCGTGGGCTTCGACTCCGCCGTGCAGCAAATGGTTGTTGGTGGCGTTCTTGTCGTGTCCGTGTGGCTCGACACGATCTACCAGCGCCGCGTGAAGTAAGGAGGTCCGTCCATGAACGCGACAGCTGAACATATCCAACCGGAAACCCGCACGCCGCTCGTCGAAATGCGCGATATTTCCATCGCCTTCGGCGGCATCAAGGCGGTGGATCACGCCTCGGTCTCGCTCTATCCCGGCGAGGTCGTCGGCCTCCTCGGGCATAACGGGGCGGGCAAGTCCACGCTGATCAAGATCCTGTCCGGTGCCTATCCGCGCGATGGCGGCACGATCATGATCAATGGCGAGGAAGCCAACATCAACAACCCGCGCGACGCCAAGGCCTATGGCATCGAGACGATCTACCAGACGCTGGCCCTGGCCGACAATGTGGACGCCGCCGCCAACCTCTTCCTCGGCCGCGAGCTTCTGACCCCCTGGGGCACGCTGGACGATGCCGCCATGGAAGCGGAAGCCCGCAAGGTGATGGGTCGCCTCAACCCCAACTTCCGCCGCTTCAAGGAGCCGGTGAAGGCCCTCTCCGGCGGCCAGCGGCAGTCGGTGGCCATTGCCCGCGCGATTCTCTTCAATGCCCGCATCCTGATCATGGACGAACCGACGGCCGCGCTCGGCCCGCAGGAAACCGCCCAGGTCGGCGATCTCATCAAGGAGCTGAAGAAAGACGGCATCGGCATCTTCCTGATCAGCCATGACATCCACGACGTCTTCGATCTCGCGGACCGCGTGACCGTGATGAAGAACGGCCAGGTGGTGGGCCATGCCCGCACGCAGGATGTGACGAAGGATGAAGTGCTCGGCATGATCATTCTCGGCAAGTGCCCTCCGGGCGCCATTCCCGGACCGGGCGCCGCCAGGCTCTGACGCTGAAAGCCCCCGGGGCCGGCCGAAGCCGGACCCGGGCGGCAAGCAGCCGACAGGCCACGAAAAAAGGCTCCTCGCGGAGCCTTTTTTCATGTCACGCCTGTACGGGAAACGAAGCGCCCGCCCGCCTGCGGGCGCGCCTTCAGCAGGCGAGCCGGGTGAGCAGCTCCACCAGCTGGTCCCGCTCCTCGATACCGCCCAGCCGGGCAATCATGCGGGATTCGTGCTGACGCCACTTGCCGCTGGTTTCCACCACGAAATCCGTGCCCTGACGGGTGAGGAAGAGCGACTGGACACGGCGGTCGCTGTCGGGCTTGCGCCGTTCGGCCAGCCCCCGCTGCTGCAGCGAATCCACCAGCGCCACGAAATTGGCACGCTGGATGCCGAGGATCTCCGCCGCATCCGACTGCTTGATGCCGGGGTGATTGGCGAGCAGCATGAGCAGAGAAAATTCAGCGGGACGAAGATCATAGGGAACAAATGTCTCGCTGAAATCATGCAAAACCGTCTGCTGGGCGCGGCGCAGCCAGTATCCGATTCCTTCCTCGACATGGGTGGCAGTAAAGTCGACCGAAATATTCATGCCTATATCCTTCCCAATAATGATCGTGTTTGAAAAAAGCTTTCGGATGACGACCCCGGCGCTACCCATATGGGTGAATCATCGCCTTCACCAATCATCTTGTAAGCATCTTATATAGAGAGAAAAAACTAACGAATATGCTAATTCTAACCGGAAAATTCTTATTATTTATATCATGTGAAATATAGCAGTTAACTTTCATAACTAAAAACACCGCGGAAACCCGGGACATAAGGGTCTTGTTCTGGCACCATTGCTTAAGCACCGCCCCTGCCCTGACCCAGGCCGGCACAGCTCGGGAAAAGGAGTAAAGGTCGCACGCGCGGAGCGAAGGATTGCGAATTTCAAAAAAACGGATTGATAGGCGGCACAAGCTGGGTTAATGAACCCCCACAGCCAGACGGTCGAATCCGTCGGCAGGCGAGCGCACCCGTAGCTCAGCTGGATAGAGTGTTGGATTCCGATTCCAAAGGTCACAGGTTCGAATCCTGTCGGGTGCGCCATTTATCCCTGTAATCTTGTATCCCGCCGTTTTAGATTGCGGAATTTCCTCCCTTGAGGACACCTCCTGACACTTGATTGGCGCGGTTGGCAGGCCGGGGTCAAACAGGAAAGCCACCGCGCGACGCAGTCCCTCCCCTGCGCCAACCGTCCTTTTCCCGAACTCGCCCTATTTCCGTATATACTTCTTGCGTACAGTATGTATTTTCTACGCCACAGAGACTCTGGAAGAAGCGAGCATCAGGCGATGAAGGAAAAGAATGTGGTGATCATCGGGGCCGGTGTTGTCGGTCTTTCGGCGGCCATTGCGGCCATGGCGCGTGGGCTCGATGTCACGGTGATCGACCGCGAGGGGCCGGCGGCCGGGGCTTCGGCGGGCAATGCCGGGGCTTTTGCCTTTACCGATATCCTGCCGCTTGCCTCGCCCGGCATTCTCCGCAAGGCGCCGAAATGGCTGCTCGATCCCCTGGGGCCCTTGAGTGTGCCGCCTGCCTATGCATTGCAGATCGCGCCCTGGATGTTCCGCTTCTGGCGGGCCTGCGCGCCTGCCCGCGTCGCCCATTCTACCGTGGCGCAGACCGCCATGATGGATCTTTCCAAATCGGAGCTCGAAGGTTTTCTGAGCCTCACCGGCACGCTTCCCATGCTGCGCAAGGAAGGCAATCTGCAGGTCTATGAAAGCGAGGCGGAATTCAACGCCTCCCTGTCCGGCTGGACGGCGCGCGAGGCGCATGGCATCGAATTCCATCATCTCGATCCGGCGGGCATGGCGGAGATCCAGCCGGGGCTCTCCCCCCGCTTCATCCGCGGCACCTTCACCGCCGGCTGGTTCTCGATTGCCGATCCGAAGCTCTACACGCTGGCGCTGGCAGACCATTTCAGGAGCCGCGGCGGGCGGATCGAAAAGGGCGAGGTCAACGCACTGAGCCCGGTGGAAGGCGGGGTCGAGATTGCGCTGTCCGGTGGGCGGCAGCTCACGGCCGGCCAGGTGGTGGTCAGCGCGGGCGCCTTCTCGCACCGCATTGCCCGCACGCTCGGCGAGCGAATCCCGCTCGAAACGGAGCGCGGCTACAACACCACCCTCCCCGCCGATGCCTTCGATCTGCGCACCCAGATCACCTTCGGCGGCCATGGTTTCGTCGTCACCCGGCTCTCGACCGGCATTCGCGTGGGTGGCGCGGTGGAACTGGGTGGCCTCTCGCTGCCGCCCAATTTCCGCCGGTCGGACGCCATGCTCACCCGGGCGAAAAGCTTCCTGCCGGGGCTGAAGACCGAAGGCGGCGTGCAATGGATGGGCTTCCGCCCCTCCCTGCCCGACAGCCTGCCCGTCATCGGTGCCGCCCGGGCAACGCCACGCGTCCTTTATGCCTTCGGTCATGGTCATCTGGGGCTCACCCAATCGGCCGGAACCGCAAGGCTGGTGGCCGATCTTCTGACCGGCGCGCCCCTGCCGCTCGATATCCAGCCCTTCTCGCCGCAGCGCTTCTGATACAGAGGGGCGGCGGAAGGCCATGCTCCCAAAAAAGACGTTTTTACCGCCCCCATTGGAAAGGTATGGAAGGAGCGGCGAACGGCCTGCTTCGCCTCCGCTCCCCCCTCTTCAGGAGATCCCATGTCCCGCTTTCAGCCTGCCCCGTTTCCCATGGCGCGATATCTCGCCCTGCCGCTTGCCGCCCTTGCCCTTTCCGCGCTGCCGGCAAGCGCCGCGCTTTCCGGATTTTACGACAGCGGCGAACAGATCGGCCTGATCCTCGGCAGCGAGGCCGTGGCCGATGCCGTGCATCAGGCCCCGATCGGTGCGATCACCAATACCGGCACCCGCAAGGATGGCGCGAAGGAATGGACGGTGCGGGTGCAGGAATGCGATCTCAAGGTCTATCTGAAGCCTATCCTGCCAAACGGCCCGGGCAAGACCACCTACGAAATCGAGGTTCCCGGACGCTGCGATTAGGACGGCAAGCGCCCTATCCCATCCGGAAGCGATAGCCGATCCCCGGTTCGGTGAAGATGAAGCGCGGCGAAAGCGGATCGTCGCCAAGCTTTTCGCGCACATGCTGCATGTGAATGCGCAGGCCCTGGTTGCCGTCATTGCTGTGGCGGCCCCAGACCTCCTTCATGATCTGCCCATGGGTCAGCACCTTGCCGCGATGGCGCATCAGCGCCGTCAGCAGCTTGTATTCGATGGGCGTCAGATGGATTTCCTGCCCCTCAAGCGTCACCCGGCGGGCGGCGAGATCGACGCTCAGGCCCTCGACGGTGATGACAGGTTCGCCGGTGGAAACGGCGCGCGCGGCATGACGAAGCGCCACCTTGATCCGCACGGAAAGCTCGGCCGCCGAAAAGGGCTTGGTGAGATAGTCATCCGCCCCGGCTTCCAGCGCCGCCACCTTGTCGCTCTCGCCGTCGCGGGCGGAAAGGACGATCACCGGCACCTCGCTCCATTCCCGGATGGCGGCAAGCACCGCCATGCCGTCCCGGTCGGGAAGGCCGAGATCGAGGATCACCACATCGGGCTTCTGCCGCACCAGCGCCTCAAGCCCGGTCTTGCCGTTTTCCGCATCGATCACCTCATGGCCCAGCGCTTCCAGCGATCGCTGGATCAGCCGGCGCACATCCCGCTCGTCTTCGATCACCAGGATCATGAAAGCCTCCCGCTGGCCCCGCCAAGCGGCAGGGTAAAGGAAAAACAGGCGCCCCGCCCCTCCGGATTGTTGCGGGCATCGATGATGCCGCCATGGGCCTCAATGATTCCGCGGCAGATGGCAAGGCCAAGCCCGTGCCCGCCGCCGCCCTTGCGGTCGGAAAGCGATCCGTCGCCCGTCTTGAACCGCTCGAAGATCACCGCATCGTCGCCGGGCGCAAGCCCCGGCCCGTCATCCCGGATGCTGACCCGCACCTGCCCTTCCTGCCTTTGAAGTTCCAGAATGATCGTCCCCTCCGGCTCCGTATGCTGGATGGCATTGTCGATCAGATTGGCGATCACCTGCTCGATCAGCGCGCCATCCATGTCGATCATGGGAATGTCGCCGCTCACCTGGGTCAGCAGCCGGCGTTCGCCCTTCACTTCTCCGAGGCGCTGAAGCGTGGCACCGGCGATTTCCAGCAGCGAATAGGGCTCCCGGTGCAGCCTCAGATGACCGGCGGAAATGGCCGCCATCTTCAGGAGATTGCCGGTAAAGGTTTGCAGCCGGGTGACCTGCCGGGTCAGCTGCGCCACCTCCTCCATCGCATCGCGGGGCAGCCGCTTGCGCATGCGCGCCAGATTGGCCACCGTGCCGGAAAGAACGGTGAGCGGTGTCCGCAGGTCGTGGCTGAGCGAGGAGAGCAGCACGTTGCGCAGCCTTTCGCTTTCCTGGTTGGCGGTCGCCCGCGCCGCCGCTTCCGCATTGGCAATGCGAAGCAGCGCCTGCGCGGCAAGCGCCGCCACGGTTTCAAGCTCCAGCCGCGCCGCATCGCTGGCATCGCCGGGCTCGCCCCTTTCGAGCAGGAGAACATCCCCGCCGACCTCCTCGCCCCCCAGCGGAACCTGCCAGACAAGGCCCGAAAGCCGGGTGACGGCGGCCGCCCCGGCTGTGCCTGCCGCAAGCGTCACGCGGGCCTGGTAGCGGGGCGAAAGCAGGCGGGAAAGGCCGGCTTCCACATCTGACCGGCTGACGGCGGACGAAAGCGCGCGGGCGACGTCCAGAAGCAGGCGGGTTTCCGTCTTCTGCTGGTCCGCCTCGGCCAGCCGCGAGGACAGGCCGGAGGTAAGCACCGCCGCCAGAAGCGAGCTCACCAGCATGATCCCGAAGGTCAGATAGGAGGCGGGATTGATTGCCTCGAAAGAATAATAGGGCGGCGTGAAAAGGAAGTTGAAGAGCGCGACGCTGACCACCGAACCGACAATGGCCGGCGCAAGCCCGAGCTTAAGCGCAATCATCACCACGGCGGTGAAATAGACCATGGTGAGATTGTCGGGATCCGTCAGTCCCCGCAGCGGCAGGGCAAGCAGCGAGGCCGCAACGACGACCGCCACCGCCGCCCCGTGCCGGAAGGCGGCGGATCGAAGGAGTGCATCCTTTTTGGCCGCTTTCACCACGCGCATGGCCTTTCTGCTTCGGGCGGGCGGGCTCAGATGGTCACCTGCGTGCCCAGTTCCACCACCCGGTTGGTCGGCAGCCGGAAATAATCCGACGGGTCGGCCGCGAGCGAAGCGAGGAAGATATAGAGCTCGTCCTGCCAGCCGGGCATGCCCGCATGGGGATTGGAGACCAGCTTGCGCCGGCCGACATAGAAGGAGGTCGACATGATGTCAAAGGCAAGGCCTTTCTTGCGCATGGCGCCGAGCGCCCGGGAAATGTCGGGCGTATCCATGAAACCGAAGTGAAGCGTCAGCAGGCAGAACCGGTCGCTGAGGCGGTGGATCGTTCCCCGCTCCTCCTCGGGCACGGTCGGGCGGTTTTCCGTCACCACGGAAAGGATGATGTTTTTCTCGTGCAGCACGTGATTGTGCTTGATGTTGTGAAGCAGCGCCGGCGGCGTGAAATCCGGCTGCGAGGTGAGGAAGATTGCGGTGCCCGTCACCCGGTCCGGCGCATGCCGGCTTTCCCGCTCGATGGAGGGAATGAAGCTCGACAGCGGAATATAATTCGACCGCACCTTCTCCAGAAGCTCCGCGGTTCCGCGCCGCCAGGTGGACATGACCACGATGACCGCGACGGCAATCAGCGCCGGCACATAGCCGCCATCGAGGAATTTCAGCAGATTGGCCGAGAGGAACACCAGTTCGAGCCCCGCAAGCGGCAGGGTGAGCGCCAGCGCCGCCGCCACCGACCAGCCGCGCCGCAGCCGGAGATAGTCGAAGAACAGGAAGGTGGTCACCACCATCGCGCCTGTCACGGAGATGCCATAGGCGGTCGCCAGCGCCTCCGAGGAGCGGAACATCAGGATGAGCATGAGGATGCCGAAGAGCAGCAGCGTGTTGATCAGCGGCACGTAGATCTGCCCCGTATCGACGCTCGATGTGTGCTGCACCTCGAGCCGCGGCAGGAAGCCCAGATGGATCGCCTGGCGGGCGAGCGAGAAGGCCCCGGTGATCACCGCCTGGCTGGCAATGATCGTCGCGGCGGTCGCGAGGAAAATGACGGGCACCAGCGCCCAGTCCGGAAACATCAGATAGAAGGGATCGCTCGCCGCCTGCGGATGGGAAAGCACGAAGGCGCCCTGTCCGAGATAGTTGAGCGCCAGCGACGGGAAGACCGCGACAAACCAGGCAAGCTGGATCGGCTTGCGGCCGAAATGCCCGAGATCCGCATAAAGCGCCTCCGCCCCCGTGACCGTCAGGAAGACCGAGCCCAGCACCACGAAGCCCACATAGCCGTCCTCGGCAAGAAAGCGCAGGGCATGGGCAGGATTGAGCGCGGCGAAGATCGCCGGATCATCGGCAATATGGTGCAGCCCGCCGAGCCCCATGGTGAGGAACCAGAGCAGCATGACCGGCCCGAAGGCCTTGGAAACGGCGCCCGTGCCCTGCGACTGCACCATGAAGAGGAGAACGAGAATGCCGATGCTGATTGGCAGAATGAAGCGTCCGAGATCGGGCTCGACGATCTTGAGCCCCTCCACGGCGGAGAGCACCGAGAGCGCCGGCGTGATCATCGCATCGCCGAGGAAAAGCGCCGCGCCGATGACACCGAGGAGGAAGAGCAGCTTGCCGTGGCCGGCCGTCACCCGGTTGGAGAGAAGGGCGAGCAGCGAAAGCGTGCCGCCTTCCCCGTCATTGTCGGCGCGCAGCAGGAAGGCCACATATTTGACCGTGACGATGATGGTCAGCGTCCAGAGCATCAGCGAGATGATGCCGATGATTTCCTCCGGCGTCACCCCGTCCGCCGCCACCGGGCGGAGCGCCTCGCGGAAGGCATAGAGGGGGCTGGTGCCGATATCGCCATAGACGACCCCGATGGAGCCAACAGAAAGCGCAAGAAGCCGTTTTCCATCCATGGCAGCGGGGGAATGCCCGCCGGTCTGTAAAGCTGTCATGATCTCCGTCCGAAAGATTGCCGATCGGACGGGGCAATAGCGCCTCCCGCATAAAGCCGGCGTAGAGATGCGCGGGAAGCCCGTAAAGAAACCGTATAGACCGTTCCAGGAAGGCTTGATGGGAGGGCTTGGGGTGGAGAACGGGCGATGCCGCCTTGCGGGCGAGGCGGCTTGTCCTTAACTAGGGTCATGGCCTTTCGCTTCGTCCATACCGCCGACCTGCATCTCGACTCGCCGCTGAAGTCGCTGTCGCTCCGCAATGCGGATCTGGCCGGCCTGATCGGCGACGCCACCCGTCAGGCGCTGATCGCCATCGTCGATCTCTGCCTCGAAGAGCAGGTCGATGCGCTGATGATCGCCGGCGATCTCTATGACGGTGACCAGACCTCGATGAAGACCGCCCGCTTTCTGGCAAGCCAGATGGCAAGGCTCGACCAGGCGGGCATCCGAACCTACAAGATCCGCGGCAATCATGATGCCCTCTCGCGCATCACCCAGGAACTGGTGCTGCCGCCCTCGGTGAAGATCTTCACCGGCCGGGCCGAAACCGTGGATATCGAAAAGGACGGGCTGAGGCTCGCCGTGCATGGCCTCAGCTTCTCGAAGCCCCATGCGCCGGAAAGCCTGCTCGGAAAATACCGCCCCGCCGTCGAAGGCGCGGTCAATATCGGCCTCATGCATACGAGCCTCGACGGTGCGCCGGGCCATGACCCCTACGCCCCCTGCTCGCTCGCCGATCTTCATCGCACGGGCTTTGCCTATTGGGGGCTCGGCCATATCCACCAGCGCATCGCCCATGAGGGCGCCGCCACCGTGATCATGCCCGGCATGCCGCAGGGCCGCGATATCAACGAGGCAGGGCCCAAAACCGTCAGCCTCGTGACGGTCGGTGATGACGGGCGGATCAGCATCGAGGAGCGGCTGACGAGCCTTGCCGAATTCGCCCGCATCCCGGTCGATGTCTCCGCGGCCCGCGACTGGCGCCATCTCGTCGATCTTGCAACCGCCGCACTCGAGGAAGGTCGCCGGGCGATCCGGTCGCGCCACGCGGTCCTGCGCCTGAAGCTCACCGGGCGGACGCCCCTTGCCTTCCAGTTGCGCCGCGATGCCGATCTCTTCCGCACGGAAATGGAGCACCGCGCCGAAATGATCGGCGAAACCTGGATCGACCGCATCGAGCTTGCCACGGAGCGGGAAGGCCTGCTTCAGGCGGCCGGTCACGATCCGATCGTCGAGCTCGGCACGCTCATCAGCGAGGAGGTTCTCGTCCGGCCCGGTTTCCGCGACGACGTGCGCGAACTGGTGCGGGATCTCCTGGACGACCTGCCCGCCGAGAGCCGCCGCTTTGCCGGCGAGACGGAAGCGGATTTCGAAGCCTTTCTGGATCGGCTGATGGCGGAAAGCGGCGAGGAGGTGATCGCCCGCCTTGCCGGGAGCGCCGCCCCATGAGGCTCGACCGTCTCGACCTCACCCGCTATGGCAAGTTCACCGATGTGACGCTGGATTTCGGCCGCCCGAAAGCCGGTTCACCCGATCTCACCCTCGTCTATGGCCTCAACGAAGCGGGCAAATCCACCGCCTTTTCCGGCTTTCTCGATCTCCTCTTCGGCATTCCCGAACGCAGCGACTACGGCTTTCTGCACGCGCTCAATGCGCTTCAGATAGGCGGCCTCCTGACCTTCGACGGTCAGACGCATCATCTCGTGCGCCTGAAGAAGCGCGGTGCCTCGCTTGTCGACGGGGACGGCCAGCCGGTCAACGAAGCGCTGCTTTCGGCAGCCCTCGGCGGCATCAGCCAGAAGGCCTACCGCACCATGTTCTCGCTGGACGACCAGTCGCTCCGGGAAGGCGGCAAATCGATCCTGCAGAGCGAGGGCGATCTGGGCGAGCTGCTTTTTTCCGCCAGTTCCGGTCTGGCCGATCTCAGCCGGGCGCTGGCTGCGATCCAGGAAGAGGCCGAGGCGATCCATAAGCGCCGTGGCCAGAAGACGGAGCTTGCGGCCCTGAAGCGGGAACTGGACCAGCTGAAGGAAAAGCGCGCCGAAATCGATACGCAGGCCCTCGCATTTTCCCGCCTGGTGGAGGCCGCGCGCCAGGCGGAAGCCGCTTTCCGCACCGCCGAAGATGCGCTCGGTGCCGCCCGGAGCGAGGAGGTACGGCTTTCGAACCTCGTCACGGCCCTGCCGCTCGCCCGCGAGAGAGCGCGGCTTCTGGAGGCGCTTCAGCCGCTCTCCGACCTGCCGCGACCGCCCCGCACCCATCTGGAAAGCCTGCCAACCCTCATCCGCGACGAGACCCGGCTGGAGACCGCACTCTCCACCCTTCGCGCCCGGCTGCGGGCCCTGGACGAGGAGGCGGAAGCCGGGATGCCGGAAGCGCTTCCCCCCGGCATGGAGGCACGGCTACAGGCGCTTGAAGATGCCCGTGCGCGCCACCGCACGGCCCTTTCCGACCTGCCCCGGCGGCGCCAGTCGCTTCTGGTGGAAGAGGCGGCCCTCGGTCTTCTCCTGCGCACCCTCGGCAAGCAGGATCACGACAAGCCGGAAAGCCTCGTGATGGAGGCGTCGCTCACGGCCCGCTTCCGCGATCTGATTGCCGAAAAATCCGGCATAGAAACGGCCCTCGCCAGGAGCCTGCGCGAGCGGGAAAGGGCGGAGGAAAATCTCGCCCGGCTGAAGGCCGAACGGGAGGCGCTCGGCGATCCCGTGTCGCCCGCCCGCATGCTGCGGCTGGCAGCTGCGCTCGAAGGCCTGGCGAACCGCGGCGAGCCCGCCCGCCTCGATGCCGAGGAGCGGCAGGCGGAACGGTTCGCGCGCGAACTGGAGGATGCCCTTCAGCCCCTGCGCCGCCTGATCGGCAGCGCCGATGCGCTGCCCGCCCTTGTTCTGCCGGACCGCCGCCAGATGGAAAGCTGGCGCGACAGCGCGGCCCGTTTGCAGACCCGCCGCCTGCGCCATCAGGATGCCATCGAGGCGCTTGAAGAGCGGATCGTCGCAAGCGGCGAGCGCCTGCGCGCCGCCCGCGCGGCGGACGTGCCGGACGACGAAAGTGCCGCACGAGCCCGCGCCGAGCGGGACCGTCTCTGGGAGAACCACCGGAATAGCCTGACGGCGGAAACGGCCGATGCGTTCGAATCCGCCCTTCGCCGCGATGACGGGGTGACCGCGGCCCGCCTCGCCCGCGCGGCCGACCTTGCCGAACTCGGCGAGATGAAGCGGCTGGTTGCGGCAGACCGGGATGCCCTTGCCCGCGAAGGAGAGCTGCTTGCCTCCCTCGAAGCGGAAGAAAGCGCCCTGCGGCAGGCGATTGCCGCCCTGATGCCGGAAGGCCTGCTGCGCGCCGACCTGCCGCTGGCCGAAGCCCTGACCGGCGCCGCCGCCCTCATCGAACGCCTGGCCGAGGCGCGGATGACCCGCGAGGCGCTGCTCGAAAGCCGCGAGCGGATCGCGGCACTGACCCGGGAGGCAACCGCCGGCACCGAAAGCCTGGCCGAGGCGCTGTCCGAGGCGGGCGAAACGGTCGATCCCGATGCAGGCCCCTCACTCCTGCGCCTGCGCGCCGAGGCCCTGCTGGACGGCTGGCGCCGCCAGGCAGCCGAAATCGACCGTCTTGCCCGGCGCGAGGCGGAACTTGAGGCGGAAAGCGCCGAGCGCCGCCGCGACCATGCGGAAGCGGAAGCCGCCGCCGAACGCTTCTCCCGCAACTGGCAGGAGGCGATCGCCCGCAGCTGGTTCCTGCCGGACGCGACGCTTGCCGAGGTGCGCGCCCTGATCGACGCGCTGGCCGACCTCCCGGGCCGGATCGAAAAATGCGAGCAGCTGCGCCAGCGCATTCGCACCATGGAGGAAGACCAGCAGCATTATGCCACCGAGGTCGATGCGCTTCTCCGCCTGTGCGGGCTGGACCCGAAGGGCGAAATCGAGGAACGGGACCGGTCGCTGACCGCCCATCATTCCGATCTCCGCCGCCGCTCGGAAACCGCTGCGCGCCTTGCCCGCGAACGCGCCACCCTTGAGGAAGAGCGCCAGAGGCTCGAAGCGGAATGGACCGCCCACGGCCACAGGCGTGCCCAGCTTCTCGATGCGTTCGGCGCCGAGGATCTCGAAGAGGCGATCCGCCTTCTCGACCGCCTGGCGGAACGCGACCGGCTGGAGGAGCGGCAGCGCAGCATCGACCATCAGCTTCTTGATATCTCGGGAGCCGAAGACCTTGTCGCTGCCCTTGCCCGGCTCGACGGGCTCGACCGCGAGGAAACCGAGCGCCAGAGGGCGAAGGCGGCAGACCTTGTGGCGCTTCTGTCGGAGGAAAGCCGCGAACGCTATGGCGAGTGGACGCTCGCCCGCAACCGGCTGGATGCGGTGGGCGGCGACGGCGCGGTTGCCGCGCTGGAGGCGAACCGGGCGACCCTGCTTCTGACCATCGAGGATCTCGGCTATCGCTATCTCAAGCTCCGCACCGGGGCCCTTGCCGCCGGAAGTGCGCTCGAACTCTACCGCGAAAAGCACCGCAGCGCGATGATGCGCCGGGCTTCGGATGCCTTCCGGCAGATCACCCGCGGCGATTATTCCGGGCTGACGGCCCGCGCCGACCGGGACCGGGAAACGCTGATCGGCCTGACCCGCGACGGCGGATCGCGGCTCACCGACGCCATGTCCACCGGCACCCGCTATCAGCTTTATCTTGCGCTCCGCTTGGCGGGCTATGAGGAGCTGGCCGCCCTTCGCCCGCCCGTGCCCTTCATTGCCGACGACATCATGGAAACCTTCGACGAGCCGCGCTCGGAAGAAGTGTTCCGGCTTTTCGGCGACATGGCGCGGATCGGCCAGGTGATCTATTTCACCCATCACCGCCACCTCTGCGACATCGCCCGCACCGTCGTGCCCGATGTCCGCATCATCGTGCTCTGATGCCATGAAAAATGCCCTCGCTCCCCTCGCCGCCGCTCTCCTCGTTCTCACGCCCTCGCTGGTTCAGGCGGACTGGAAGCCGGTGGAGAAGATTGCGACCTACCGGGTGGCGGGCACGACCGGCATCGACCTCTACCGCTCCATCGGGCATCGCGGACCGATCGTCGGAAAAGACATCCGCGCCATCGCGCACACGAATTTCCGCCTCACCTGGAAACGGGACTACCAGAACCGGGGCACGGCCTGCGTGCTCGCAAGCGCCGTGCCGCGGCTGGTCATCACCTATACCCTGCCGGAAGCCGCCGAAAAGCTGCCGGAACCGCTGGCAACCCGGTGGAAGATCTTTCGCGACGGCATCGCCGCCCATGAACGGGTACACGGCGATCTGATCAAGGACATGGTGCGGAAAATCGAGGCGGAGACGGTGGGCTTCACGCTCGATGACGACCCAGGCTGCAAGCGGATCTATGGCGTCATGGAAAAACGGCTCGGCGCCCTCTCCAAAGCGCAGCAGGAGGCGAGCAACGCCTTCGACCGCACCGAAATGGCACCGGGCGGAACGATCGAGAAACTGGTGCTTGCGCTGGTCAATGGCGGCTAGGCCGGCTCAGCCCTCCGCCGCCGGCGGATCGATCCCCTCGATCAGCGCCTTCAGCGCCTCCATGTCCCGGTAAAGCGGCCGGTCGTCGTGATAGGGCGGGACACAGGCCCGCACCATCGCATGGATCGCCTCCGTGCCCGGCGCCCGCGGTGCTTCCCGCGCCACCCAGTCGCTGGCCTGGGCGGCGGCCATCAGCTCGATGGCGAGGATCTGGAAACCGTTATCGATGATCGACAGGCATTTCAGCGCCGCCGGGGTCGGATGGGCGAGAAAATCCTCCTGCAGGCCGGATGTCACCCCGCCATCCAGGGAGGCGGGCTGGGCAAGCCTACGGTTTTCCGCCGCCAGGCCCGCAGCGGTATATTGGGCGATCATGAAGCCCGAATGGCTGCCGGCATCGGTGGCGAGAAAGGCGGGAAGACCGCTGACGAGGGGATTGACGAGACGGTCCATCCGCCGCTCGCTGATCTGGGAAAGCTGGGCAAGGGCGAGGGAAAAACCGTCAAGCGCCAGCGCGAGATGCGGCGCCACCGCATGGGCCTCGGAGGTGACGACCGGCTCATCGGGCGTGCCCGACAGAGCCGGATTGTCGGTGACGGAGGCGAGCTCCTGGTCGACCACGCGGCCCGCAACCTCGAAACCATCGCGCGCTGCGCCATGCATGTGCGGTATGGAGCGGATGGACAGCGCATCCTGCGTGCGCCGCCCGCTGGAAAGCGCCACCTGACCGCTGCCGGAAAGCCGGGCGCGCAGCGAAGCAGCAACCTGTTCCATGCCGGAAGACGGGCGAAGTGCCGTCACCTCCGCGCCGAAGGCCGGCAGCTGGCACCCGAGCGCTTCGGCCGAGAGCGCCGCCACCGCATCCGCCCAGTCGAGAAGGCGGCGGGCCCGGTGAAGGGCAAGCGCAGCCAGACCCGTGGCGCAGGCAGATCCGTTGACGAGGCTCAGGCCCTCCTTTGCTCGGAGCGTCAGCGGCGCAAGGCCGATGGCGTCGAGCGCCTCCGCCCCCGGAAGCCTCTCGCCCCGAACTATTGCGCTGCCTTCACCGATGAGGAGAAGTGCAATCGCCGCATTGTGAACGAGATAGCCGACCGAGCCCTTCGAAGGCACTTCCGGCACCAGGTGATGGTCGAGAAAGGCGAGATAGGTGCGGACGATCTCCGGCCGGATGCCCGAATGGCCATGGGCGAAATTGGCAATCTGCGCCGCGATGATCGCTCTGACCGCCTCTTCCGGAAGCCGCGGCCCGACCGAGGCCGCATGGCTGAGCAGGATATTGCGGGAAAGCGCCGCCTGCGCATCGCGACTGACGACCATATCGGAGAGCGCGCCGACACCGGTATTGATGCCATAGGCCCTGACGCCGCTGGCTACGATCCGCTCCACGATGGCGGCAGCGCCTTCGATACGCGAGAAGGCGGCCTCGGTCAGCGCGAGCCTCTCCCCGGTCGCCACTCGACCCACCTCCCGCCAGCCAAGCCCACCATCCAGAATGACCGTCATGCCCTGTCTCCCCCTATGGAGCCGACAGACTAGCGAATGGCGGCGAAACGGCCAGTGCCAATTGCGACGGGCCTTGCCGCCCGATCAGACCGCCTTGCGGGCGATGAGAATGCCGGCCAGCACGCCAGCGCCGCCGAGAATGCCGTTCCAGCCGAGCGGCTCGTGAAGCAGCACCACGCCCAGAATGGCCGCGACCACCGGCTGGAGCAGCAGCGTGAGCGAGGAAAAGGCGGTGGGCAGATAGGCCAGCGCATAGATGATCGAGGCCTGCCCGCCCACATGGCTGATCATCGAAAGACCGGTCACCGTTGCCCAGCCGGCAAGCGAATGGGGCATGAAGACCGCCTCGGTCATCATCGAAACGGGTAGGATCGTCAGCGCCGCCACGCCGCTGTTCCAGATCATCACCTGCAGCGTGGTGAAGCGGTTGCGCGCCGCCCCGAGAGTCAGCATGTAGCCCGCATAGAAGAGGGCGCCGAGGATGGCGAAGAGATCGCCGAGCCAGTGGCCGCCGCCAAAACCATTGGCACCGCCGCTCTTCAGCACCACCACGCCGAGAATGGCAATCGCAAGCCCGACGAGAAAGCGCCGCGTGATATCGGCGCCGAAGAACAGCCAGGAGGCAAAGGTGACGAAGACGGGCGAGAGATTGACGAGCAGCGTGGCATTGGCAACGCTGGTCATCCGGATGGACAGATGCCACAGGGCAAGATCGGCCGCCAGGAACAGGCCGGGCAAGGCAAGCCGCGCGAGATCCGCCGCACTCTTCGGCAGGCCGAGCGCCGCCCGCTCCCGGAAAAGGGCGAAGAGAAGAAAGGGAACGAGGCTGAGCGCGGTGCGCCAGAAGGCGGTCGCCATCGGATCCACCTCAGAAAGCCGGACAAAGATGGGCGAGCCGCCGATCGCAATGCCGCCCGCGAAAAGAGCGATGAGCGGAAGCTGCCTGTCGGCTGCGGAAAAGCGCTGGCTGTTCATGAAAGGTCCGTCCGGAATCGATGGGAAGCAGAAAGGCGGTGAATATCGCCTCTCCGGCGCCCTTCTATCGCGTGGGCAGGCCGGTGAAAACCATGAAAAGGCAGGGATTGGTACGCCGGTCGGAGATTATCCGCCCCTCTCCTCCGCGAAGGCGCTGACCCCGGGGAATTTATAGGATAGGATGGTGATATGGACACTCACGCCCAGGATTCCTTCTTCCAGAGCCTTCCGGTCTTTGCCGATTTCGATGGCGTGACCCGGGATGCCAATTACACGCCGCTTCCTGCCGAATGGTGGCTGGCCATCGCCGATATCGTCGATTCCACCCGCGCGATCGAAAGCGGGCGCTACAAGGCGGTGAACATGGCGGGCGCAAGCGTGATTTCCGCCGTGATGAATGCGGCCGGCGAACATGACCTGCCCTTCGTCTTCGGCGGTGACGGCGCGGCCGTCGCCGTTCCGCCGGCCATGGCCGGGGCTGCCCGCCAGGCGCTGGCCGAAACCCGCGACTGGGTGAAGGCCAATATGGATCTCGTGCTCCGCGTCGCGCTCGTGCCGCTTTCCGATATCCGCGCCGCCGGCCATGATATCAGGGTCGGCCGTTTCCGCGCCAGCGAGCAGGTCAGCTATGCCATGTTCTCGGGTGGCGGCGTGCATTGGGCCGAGCAGCAGATGAAGGCCGGCCATTACGGCATTGCCGCCGACCCCTCCTCCGGGCAACCCGACTTGACCGGTCTTTCCTGCCGCTGGAACCCCGTTCGATCCCGCAACGGGCTGATCGTCTCGATCATCGCCCTGCCCGTGCCGGAGAGTGACGCAACCGCCTTCCAGAAACTGGTCAGCGACGTGGTGGCGCTCTCGGGCGACGGGGACAGGAACGGCCATCCGCTCCCCAAGGAAGGGCCGCCGGTCAACCTTTCGCCGGGCGCCTGCCGGGTGGAACTGCGCGCCGTGCCGCCCGGCCTGCCGCGCCTGAAGAAGGCATTTCGCGTGGCCTTCGAGGTGGTGATGATCTCGCTGCTCACCCGCTTCAATCGCAAGGCCGGCAGTTTCGATCCCCGGCTCTACCGCGAGGATGTCTCCGCCAACAGCGATTTCCGCAAATATGAAGACGGTCTGAAGATGACTGTCGATATCGACAGGGCAAGGCTCGATCTCATCCGCGCCCGCCTGGCGGAGGGCGAACGCCAGGGCATCTGCCACTATGGCATCCACGAGCAGGAAACCGCGCTGGTCACCTGCCTCGTTCCCACCCCGATGAGCCGCGATCACATGCATTTCATCGATGGCGGCTCCGGTGGCTATGCCATGGCCGCCGCCCGGCTGAAGCGACAGGCCGCCGCCTGAGCGGCGTCACGCCCCGCTGAAAATCGCGTAGGTGTAACAAACAACCTTGATAGGGAATACTTCGCTTTCTACATGTATCAGGATGATGTCGCGGTTCACATAATGCACGCCGCGAAGCCCCTCTCCGCTCCGGAATGTCCGCCCCATGAAGATTGCCCACCGCGCGCCCGTATCCGATACGCTTCTCGATGGGGTCTCGACCTGGCTGCAGCAGGCGGCATTGAACGGGGAAAGCCTGGAGGTTCTGGTCCAGGGCTTCTGCGAAAGGCTGGCGGCCTCGGGCCTGCCGCTCCTCAGGGTGCATCTCTCCTTTTCCGTGCTCCATCCGCTCTATGATGCGGTCGGTTTCACTTGGAAGCGCAGCGAGGGCACGACCGTCGAGGGCTATCGCGCGGAGCGCGATCCGGATGACAAGGACCGCTTCCTGAAAAGCCCCTATTACTATCTGCTGAGCCACAATCTCAGCCATATCCGCCGCCACATCACGCCGGAAACGCCGGACGAGTTTCCGGTTTTCCCGGAACTGAAGCGCATGGGCGTGACCGATTACCTCGCCTTCGTGCAGTCCTTCGGCAAGGATACCAAGCAGGGCATGATCGGCTCCTGGGCAACCGATGCGCCCGGCGGCTTCGACGATGCGGTGATTGCGGCGCTCCTGCGCATCCAGACCCATCTGGCGGTCGCCGCCAAGATGGCGGTGCTGGGCAAGCTCGCCAACAACATGCTCACCACCTATCTCGGCGGCAATGCCGGACAGCGCGTGCTCTCCGGCCAGATCCGGCGGGGCGATGGCGAGAGCATCCGCGCCGCGCTCGTCATGGTGGACATGCGTGATTCCACCCTTCTCGCCGAGAGGGAGGGGCGGCAGGTCTATATCGACACGCTGAACCAGTTCTTCGATGCGGTTGCCCTGCCCTTCAACCGCAATGGCGGCGAGATCCTGAGCTTCGTCGGCGATGGCTTCCTGGCGATCTATCCCTGCGGTCGCCATCGCGAACCGTCGGAATCGGCCGCCCAATCCGCCATGACAGCCGCGCGCCAGGCGGTGAACCGCATGCAGGAACTGAACCGGAGCCGGTCCAAGCAATCGCTGGGTGCAGTGCGTTACGGCATAGGCCTGCATATGGGCAATGTCATGTTCGGCAATGTCGGGCTGAAGGACCGCCTGACCTTCTCGGCCTTCGGTGCCTCGGTGAACGAGGTTCACCGCCTGCAGGGCCTGACGAAGAAATATGCCAAGCCGGTGCTCGCCAGTGCCGCCTTCGTGAATTATTGCGGCGGAAGCTGGCTGAATGTGGGCGTGGAGGAATTGCGGGGCGTGCGCTCCAAGGTCAAGGTTCTCGAACCGACCGAAGATCACATGCAGCTCGATCATTACGAGGTGATCGAAAGCCGCTCGCTGGAGGCCCGTTCCGAAGCCGAACAGGTCATGCTGCTCTACCAGAGTGCCGAACGCGCCAACGAACAGAAAACGCCCTGGAACCGTCTCCTGCCATGATATTTCGAAACCGTGCCGCCCTCCTTGCCCTGTCCCTGCTGGCCGGCGCCCTGCCCGCTGCGGCGGATGCGCTGCATGCGAAGCTGAAGGATGATTTCGAGGGACAGGATTTCGCCCCGGAAGGCGGTCTCTATTACAAGAAGAACGACGAGCAGGCCGCCGGCAGCTTCACCTTCCAGTCAGCAGAGCAATTCTCCGGTCGGCAGAGCCTGAAGCTCAGCGTGCGCGAACATTGCGATCCGGAAATCGAAAATTGCAGCGAGCGCGCCGAAATCTGGGAGAAACCGGCGCTGCGGGTACCCTATGACAAGGGCGTCTGGGTGGGCTTTGCAGTGAAGATGGCCGATCCCATTCCGCAGAACGATCACCGCTATCTGATCGCCCAGTGGAAGCGGGAAATCGGCCCGGATGCGGAAGGCGATTTCAGCCCCTTCCTCGCGCTGCGCCTTCGAAACGGCAAGCTTTTTGCCACCATGGAAACCAATTACCACCGGCCGGAACGGCTGGATGCCGCCAAGGATGCGGTGGCCAGCTGCGCGCCCGGCGAAACGCCCGTCTGGCCCCGCCCGGAAACCAACCAGGTCCGTGCCCTGATTGCCACGGATGCCGCCTTCACGCCCGCGGACGGGGCGGAATTCACCGCCTGCAGCAAGGCGATCCGGGTGGTGAGCCACGGCAACCCGCTGCCTGCGCCCGCCTCCGGCTGGATCGATTTTGCCATTTATACCCGACCCGGTCCGGATGGTTCGGGCCATATCGAGATCTTCGCCAATGACAAGCCGATCGTGACCGTCACCGGCGCCATCGGCCATAGCGATCCCGGCCTTCTTGAGAACCAGTATTTCAAGTTCGGCCCCTACCGGGCCGCCGGCGAAGGCGAATGGACGCTGTTTTACGACGATTATCGCCGCTCTCCGGACTGCGTCGACGTGCTGAAAAACAGGGCGCTCTGCGCCACCCTGCCCTGATCGGCCCAGAATCGATCTGTTCAGATCGCAATGCTCCGTTCCCATATCTGTTGATTACTCAAAACAGTTATGCTGTTAAATCGTTTCCATAGAGACGTGCCAGGATAACAGAACCGGAACATGCGGTCGGATCCTGCGCATGAGGGCCATGGATCAGCCGTGGCCAGCAGGGACAGGCATGAAGGCACAAAACAAAGCCGGGTCTCGGTGTCTGGGGAGGACAGTGGGATGACGGAACCGGCGAGCGACCTCCTGAGGGTCGAGAACCTGAAAATTTCCTTCCATGTGCCGAGTGGGGTGATCCCGGCCGTGAAGAATGCGAGCCTGCGGGTTCTGCCGGGCAAGGTCACAGCGCTGGTGGGCGAATCCGGCTCGGGCAAATCGGTGATCAGCCAGGCAATCATGGGCATCCTGCCGGCGATTGCGGTGGCCGAGGGCAAGATCCTGTTTTCCGATCCCGAACGGCCGGGTCAGCCGATCGACATCGTGCGCCTCCCGCTCGATGGAAAGGGTATCCGTGCGTTGCGCGGACGGCGCATCGGCAAGATCTTCCAGGAGCCCATGACCTCGCTCTCGCCCCTCCATACGATCGGCGACCAGATCAGCGAAGTTCTCGCCATCCACACGGGCGACGATGCCGCCGAGCGCCGCCGCAAGACGGAGGAGATGCTGGGCCTCGTGGGCTTTGCCGATCCGGTACGCGCCTTCGACATGTACCCGTTCGAGCTTTCGGGCGGCATGCGCCAGCGCGCAATGATCGCCATGGCGCTCATCTGCCGGCCGGCGCTCCTGATCGCCGACGAGCCGACGACCGCGCTCGACGTGACGATCCAGGCGCAGATCCTGAAGCTCCTGCGCGACCTGCAGCAGAAGCTCGGCATGGCCATGCTGCTGATCACCCATGATCTCGGCGTCGTCGCCAATGTGGCGGATGAAGTCGTGGTTATCTATCGGGGCGAGATCATGGAAGCGGGGCCGGTGGAGGCGATCTTCCGCTCGCCCCGTCATCCCTATCTGAAGGGCCTGCTGGAGGCCGTCCCCCATTTCGACATGAAACCCGGCGAAAGACTGAAGCCGCTGCGTGCGATCACCGGCGGCGGGGCAGCGCTTTCCGGCCATATCGCCGCGCCGGCAAGGGGGAAGGGAGAGGTTTCCGCGGAAGGCCCCCTTCTCACCGTAAGCCATGTCAGCAAGACCTTCTCGACGAGGAAGGGCGGCTTCCTCCGCTCGGGCGAAAAGAAGCTCCACCGCGCCGTCGCCGATGTGAGCTTCACCGTCAACCGGGGCGAATGCCTTGGCCTCGTCGGCGAAAGCGGCTGCGGCAAGACCACGCTGAGCAAGATCCTGATGCGTGCGATCACCCCTGATGAGGGACAGGTGATCCTGCACAGCGCCGATGGCGACATCGACATCGGCAAGGCCCGCGGTGCGGAACTCAACCGGCTGCGCACCCGCGTGCAGATGATCTTCCAGGACCCTGTCTCCTCGCTCTCCCCCCGCATGACGGTGCAGAACATCCTCATGGAGCCGCTCGAGATCCACGGGCGCGGCAATGCGAAGACGAGACTTGAGACGGTCCGCCGCCTGCTGAACGCCATCGGCCTCGATGAAACGGCGCTCAACCGCTATCCGCACGCCTTTTCCGGCGGCCAGCGGCAGCGCATCGGCATTGCCCGGGCGCTGGCGCTCGGCCCCGAACTGATCATCTGCGACGAGCCGGTCTCGGCCCTCGACGTGTCCGTGCAGGCCCAGATCCTGAACCTCCTCAAGGACCTGAAGAAGGATCTCGGCCTCACCACCCTCTTCATCTCGCATAATCTCGCCGTCGTCGACTACATGGCAGACCGGATCGCCGTGATGTGCAACGGCCGGATTGTGGAGATCGCCCCGCGGGACCGGCTGATGCGGGCGCCCGTCCATCCCTATACGAAATCCCTTCTCGCGGCCGTCCCCTTCCCGGATCTAGACCGCCCGCTCGATTTCAACGCCATTTCAGCAAGCGGTGCCTCCGATGTCGCCCGCTGGCCCGAGGCCTTCCGCCCCGGCGAGGGGGCCGATGGCCTCAGCGCCGCCGATCTCGGCGATGGCCACCTGGTTCTCGCCAGACGCGCTGTCCAACCCGCGGAGCTCCGCCCATGATCCGCCGCCGCACCGCGCTTCAGATTCTTGCCGCCCTTGCCTGGCCTGGCCTCGCCCGGGCCGCTGCCTATACCGGAAGCCCCATGCTGGACGAAGGCGTGGCCCAGGGCATCCTGCCGGATACCGCCACCCGCCTGCCGGAAAACCCGCGCGTGATCAATGTGAAGGCCATGGGCCGGGAGCCCGGGCGTCATGGCGGCACGGTGCGCATGCTGATCGGCAGCCAGAAGGACATCCGCCTGATGACCATCAACGGCTATGCCCGTCTGGTCGGCTATGACGAAAACCTTCAATTGCAGCCGGACGTGCTGGAACGGGTGGAAAACGACGGTGACCGGATCTTCACCTTCCATCTGCGCAAGGGGCATCGCTGGTCCAATGGCGCGCTGCTGACGGCGGAAGATTTCCGCTATTGCTGGGAAGACGTGATCCTCAATGAGGACCTGCGCAAGGGCGGCCTTCCGCGCGAGCTGCTCGCCAAGGGCCAGCCGCCCCGCTTCGAGATCATCGACCAGTATACGGTCCGCTATCGCTGGGACCAGCCGAACCCGAACTTCCTGCCGAAGCTCGCCGCCCCCCAGCCGCTCGTCATCTTCATGCCCTCGGGCTACATGCGCCAGTTCCACAAGGATTATCAGGACCCCTTCCGCCTTTCGGCGCTGATGAAGGAATACCGGGTCAAGAAATGGGCCGACCTGCACATCAAGATGTCGCGCAGCTACCGCCCGGAAAATCCCGATCTGCCGACCCTCGATCCCTGGCGCAACACGGTGGCCCCGCCGGCCGAGCAATTCGTCTTCGAGCGCAATCCCTATTTCCACCGGGTGGACGAGAACGGGCTGCAACTGCCCTATGTGGACCGGGTGATCCTGTCGCTGAGCACGCCTGATATCATCGCCGCCAAGGCAGGCACCGGCGAAAGCGATCTCCAGATCAACAGCCTGGATTTTGCCGACTATACCTTCCTGAAGGACAGCGAGAAGCTCTTCCCCGTGAAGGTCAGCCTGTGGAAGCGGACGCAGGGTTCGCGGGTCGCGCTTCTGCCCAACCTCAATTGCGGGGACGAGGCCTGGCGCGACCTCTTCCGCGACGTCCGGATGCGCCGGGCGCTCTCGCTTGCGATAGACCGGCGCGAGATCAATCTCGCCGCCTTCTATGGCCTTGCCCACGAAAGCGCCGATACGGTCCTGCCGGAAAGCCCGCTCTATCGCGAGGAACTGGCGAAGGCCTGGAGCGCTCACGACCCCGCGGAGGCGAACCGTCTCCTCGATGAGCTCGGCCTCACCGGTCGCAACAGCGACGGCATCCGCCTGCTGCCCGATGGCCGCAAGGCGGAGATCGTCGTGGAAACCGCCGGAGAAAGCACGCTCGAAACCGACGTGCTCGAACTCGTGACCGATCACTGGCGCGAGGTCGGCATCTCGCTCTTCGTGCGCACGTCCCAGCGCGATGTCTTCCGCAGCCGCGCCATGGGCGGCGACATCATGATGTCCATGTGGGTCGGGATCGACAATGGCGTGCCGACCGCCGACATGAACCCCTCCCAGATCGCGCCGACCGCCGACGACCAGCTGCAATGGCCGGTCTGGGGCATGTATTATCTGTCCGTCGGCAAGAAGGGCAAACCGCCGGAGCTCGCCGAGGCCCGCAAGCTCGTGCAGCTGCTTGCAGAATGGGAGGCCTCGGCCACCACCGAGGCCCGTGCCGCCATCTGGGCGAAGATGCTCGACATTTATACAGACCAGGTCTTCTCCATCGGGATCGTCAATGGCGGACTGCAGCCGATGGTCCATGCGACGCGGCTCGTCAATGTGCCGGAAAAGGGCCTCTTCGGCTTCGAGCCCACCTCCTACCTCGGCGTCTACAAGCCGGACACGTTCTTCCTGAAGGAGGAGGGCTGACCATGCTGCGCTATATCATTCTGCGCCTTCTCTCGATGATCCCCACCCTCGTGGTCATTTCCATGCTGGTCTATACCATCATCGAACTGCCGCCGGGGGATTACTTCGAAAGCTATGTCTCGGAACTCACCGCCATGGGCGAGGACGTGGACATGGCGGAAATCGAGGAACTGCGCCATCAGTACGGTTTCGACCAGCCGCCCGTCATGCGCTATTTCCACTGGGTTGGCGGCATGCTCCAGGGCGATTTCGGCTATTCCTTCGAATACCAGCTGCCCGTCACCGAAGTGGTGGGCGACCGCATGTGGCTGACGATCCTCGTCTCCTTCTTCACCATCATCGTCACCTGGCTGATCGCCTTTCCGATCGGCATCTATTCCGCCACCCACCAGTATAGCTGGGGCGATTACGGGCTGACGCTGCTCGGGCTGCTCGGCATTGCCGTGCCAAATTTCATGCTGGCGCTGATCCTCATGTATTTCGCCAACCGCTGGTTCGGCGTTTCGATCGGCCATCTCATGGATCAGAAATACCTCGCCGAACCCATGAGCTGGGACAAGGCGCGCTCGATCCTTTCCCATATCTGGATTCCGGTCCTGATCGTCGGCACGGCGGGAACCGCCGGCATGATCCGGCGGCTGAGGGCCAATCTGCTCGATGAGCTGCAGAAGCAGTATGTGGTGACGGCGCGCGCAAAGGGCCTGTCGCCGGGGCGGACATTGGTCAAGTATCCGCTGCGCATGGCGCTCAACTTCTTCGTCGCCGATATCGGCTCCATCCTCCCGGCCATCATCTCCGGGGCGGAAATCACCGCCATCGTGCTGTCGCTCGAAACCACCGGCCCGATGCTGGTAAAAGCGCTCCAGAGCCAGGACATGTATCTCGCCGGCTCCTTCCTGATGTTCCTCGCCTTCCTGACAGTCATCGGCATGCTGATATCCGATATCGCCCTTGCGCTGCTCGATCCGCGCATCCGCCTTGCCGGGAGGAGCACCAAGTGAGCGATGAGAAAATGACCTCCCCCCTGCCCGCGCCCGGTGCGCCGCTCGGCCACTTCGTTTCCGATGCGCCCTTCGATCCGGACCGCATCGAGGAGACGACGCCGAAGCAGAAGAAATTCGCCCGCGCCTCGCAGAAGCAGCTGATGTGGTGGAAATTCCGCCGCCACAAGCTCGCCCTCGCCTCCGCCTGGTTCCTCGGCATTCTCTACGCCATGATCCTCGTGGTCGAGTTCCTGGCGCCCTACAATCTCCACACGCGCCATATGGAGCATATCTACGAGCCGCCGCAGCGCGTGCGTCTGTTCGACGACGGCCGCTTCGTCGGCCCCTTCGTCTATGGTCGCACCATGACGCTCGACATGAACACGCTGCAGCGGGTCTATGCCGACAATCCGGCCGATGTTCAGCCGATCCGCTTCTTCTGCTCCGGCGACAGCTATCGTTTCTGGGGGCTTGCGGAAACCAGCCTGCATCTCGCCTGCCCGGCAAAGGGCGGCACCCTTTTCCTCCTCGGCACGGACCGGCTCGGGCGTGACGTGCTGTCGCGCATCCTCTATGGCGCGCGCATCTCGCTCACCATCGGCCTTCTTGGCATCGCCATCTCCTTTACGCTCGGTATCGTTATCGGCGGCCTCGCCGGCTATCACGGCGGCTGGTTCGACCTGATCGTCCAGCGAATGATTGAGGTTCTGCAATCGATCCCCAGCATTCCGCTCTGGATGGCGCTCGCCGCCATCATGCCCGTCACCTGGAGCCCGATCCTCATCTATATCGGCATCACCGTCATCCTCGGCCTGCTCGACTGGACAGGCCTTGCCCGCGCCGTGCGCTCCAAGCTCCTGTCGCTGCGCGAGGAGGATTACGTTCTGGCCGCCCAGCTCATGGGTGCCGGTTCCGCCCGCATCATCGGTCGGCATCTGGTGCCGGGCTTCATGTCGCACCTGATAGCCACGGCAACCCTTGCCATTCCGGGCATGATCCTCGGTGAAACGGCGCTCAGCTTCCTCGGTCTTGGCCTGCGTCCGCCGATCACCAGCTGGGGCATCCTGCTCACCGAAGCTCGCTCGGTGAGCGTCATCGCCTTCTATCCCTGGCTCCTGTTCCCGACCATTCCCGTCATCCTCGTCATCCTCGCCTTCAACTTCCTGGGCGACGGTTTGCGCGATGCTGCCGATCCCTACAAGTGAAGTGGAAGACGTATGCTTCGCCGTTTCGAAGATGCACGCATCCTCATGTACAGCCATGACACATTCGGGCTCGGCCATCTGCGCCGCTGCCGGACGATTGCCCATTCGCTGGTCGAGGACTATCGCGGCCTCTCGATCCTGATCGTATCGGGCGCCACCATAGCCGGTGCCTTCGATTATCGCGCCCGCGTGGACTTCGTGAAAATCCCGAGCGTCATCAAGCTGCGCAACGGCGAATACCAGTCGCTCGACCGCCATATCGACCTGCAGGACACGCTGTCCATCCGCCGATCGATCATTCACCACACCGCCGAGACCTTCAAGCCGGACATCTTCATCGTCGACAAGGAGCCCATGGGCCTGCGCGGCGAGGTGGAGCCCACCCTGCAATTCCTGCAGGCGCGCGGCACCAAGCTCGTGCTCGGCCTGCGCGAGGTGATGGACGCGCCGAATCTCCTCGATGCCGAATGGAAGCGCAGCGACATCCTGCCGAAGATCGATCGCTATTTCGATCGCATCTGGGTCTATGGCCCGCCGGATTTCTACGATCCGCTGACCGGCCTCGACGTGCCGCAGAGCGTGCGCGACAAGATGAGTTTCGTGGGTTTCCTCCAGCGCAGCGTCTCGCGCGACGACAATCGCAGCCGTCCGGAAGGAGACTATCTCCTCGTTACGACCGGCGGCGGCGGCGATGGCGCGGAACTCGTCCATCAGGTCATCGATGCCTACCGGGCCGATCCCTCCCTCACCTACCGGGCGCTCATCGTGCTCGGGCCCTACATGCCCGCCCGCCAGCGCGAGAAGCTGATGCGCAAGGCAAAAAAGGTGCCGATGATCGAGGTGATCGAATTCGACAACCGCATGGAAGAGCTGATCGCCGGCGCGACCGCCGTCGTCGCCATGGGCGGCTACAACACCTATTGCGAAATCCTGTCCTTCGACAAGCGGGCGCTGATCGTGCCCCGCGTCGTGCCCCGCGAAGAACAGCTGATCCGCGCCACGCGGGCAAGCGAACTGGGGCTGGTGGACATGCTGCTGCCCGATGCGGCCGAGGATCCCGCCCGCATGTCGGCAGCCCTGAAGGCGCTCTGGACCCGCGCGCTCCCCTCCGCCGGCGCTCCCAATCTCCGCCTGGAGGGGCTTGCGAACATCTCCGCGGAAGTGCTCCCCTGGATCGACGAGCGCGAGCGGAACCGGACGGCCGAGCGCACCGCCGCCTCCTGAGGACTGATCATGCCGGAAAAACCCCATCTGATCGTGCTCCTGAAGGGCTATCCGCGCCTTTCGGAAACCTTCATCGCCCAGGAGCTTCTGGGGCTGGAAAAGGCAGGCTTCCGCCTGTCCCTGGTGTCGCTTCGCCACCCGACGGACAAGAAGCGCCACCCCGTCCATGACGAAATCCGCGCGCCGGTTCTCTACCTGCCGGAATATCTGCACGAAGAGCCGCTGCGCGTCATCGCAGCCCTTGGCCGGGCGCTGGTCAACCGGCATTTCTGGTCGCTCCTGCCTCGCTTCTTCCGCCATCTCGCCCGCGACATCAGCCGCAACCGCTTTCGCCGGCTTGGCCAGGCGGCCGTGCTGGTGGCCGAGTGGCCGGAAGGGGGAGAATGGCTCCATGCCCATTTCATCCACACGCCCTGCTCGGTCGCTGCCTATGCGAGCGCGATGACGGGCGTGCCCTATACGGTCTCCGCACATGCCAAGGACATCTGGACCTCGCCGGACTGGGAACTGGCCGACAAGCTGCAGCGGGCCCGCTGGACGGTCACCTGCACCGCGTCCGGCTATGAGCATCTGAAGCACCTGGCAGCCGGCAGGGGCGTGGTACATCTGAGCTATCATGGCCTCGATCTCTCGCGCTTTTCTCCGTTTCCGGGAACGCGGCTCCCGCGCGACGGCTCCGATCCTCACGATCCCGTCCGCATCGTCAGCGTCGGCCGGGCGGTCGAGAAGAAGGGCTATGACATCCTCCTGAAGGCGCTGAGCAAGCTTCCTGGCGATCTCCACTGGCGCTTCGTCCATGTGGGAGGCGGCGGTGAACTGGCGCGGCTGAAGCCGCTTGCCGAAAGCCTGAAGATTGCCGACCGCATCACCTGGAAGGGCTCGCTCGACCAGCTCGACGTGCTCGATCTCTACCGCCAATCCGATCTCTTCGCGCTTGCCTGCCGCATCACCGCCGATGGCGACCGGGACGGCTTGCCGAACGTGATCGTCGAAGCCTCGAGCCAGGGTCTGGCTACGGTGTCCACCCACATTTCGGGCATCCCCGAACTGCTGACCGATGGCGAAAACGGCTTTCTCACCGCGCCCGACGATCCGGATGCCTTTGCCGCCGCCCTGGAAAAGGCGATCCGCAATCCCGATCTTCGGCAAACCTATGGCGCGCGGGCGGAGGCGAAGGTCCGCGCCCATTTCGACTATCACACCAGCATTGCCGATCTCGGAGCCTATTTCGAGAGCGCCTTTGCCGCGGAGAAGCGCTGATGAACGGCAAGCCCCGGGTCCTCTTCTATGTCCAGCACCTGCTGGGCATCGGCCATCTGGCCCGGGCGGGACGGATCGCCGGCGCCCTTGCCCGCGACGGCTTCGAGGTGACGCTGGTCACCGGTGGCCTGCCCGTCGAGGGCTTTGTCGAAGAGGGCGTGCGGGAAATCCGCCTGCCGCCGCTCGTCGTCGGCGATGACGGATTCTCGACCCTGATGGATGGGGAAGGCCGGCCGGCGACCGAGGACTACAAGGCCGCGCGCCGCGCAAGGCTGCTGGCGATCCATGACGAGATCCTGCCCGATGCGATCATCATCGAGGCTTTTCCCTTCGGCCGGAGACAGGTCCGCTTCGAACTCCTGCCGCTGATCGAGAGGATCGAGGCACGCAATCCGAAGCCCCTTCTCCTCTCCTCGATCCGCGATCTCCTGCAGGCCCGCACCAAGCCCGGCCGCGACCGGGAGACGGCCGATCTTGTCCGCGATCATTTCGATGCGGTGCTCGTCCATGGCGATCCGGCCTTTGCCCGCATCGAGGACAGTTTCGCGCTCGCAGCCGACATTGCCGACAAGGTCATATATACCGGCCTCGTCGCCCCCGAGACCCTCGTTACCTCCCCCGACCGCCACGATATCGTGGTGTCCGCCGGCGGCGGAGCCGTGGGCCGCAAGGTCATGGACGCGGCGATCGGCGCGGCCCGCCGGCTTGATCCCGCCCTGACCTGGCTGCTCATCACCGGCCCCAACCTGCCGGAGAAGGATTTCGCCGCGCTTCAGGCTGAGTGCCCGGCCCAGGTCACGCTCGCCCGCTTCCGCCGGGATTTCTCCGGCCTGCTGGCCCGGGCGCGGCTGTCGATCTCGCAGGCCGGCTACAACACGGTGGGCGACATTCTGCTGGCCGGCTGCCGCTCGATCCTCGTTCCCTTCGCCGCCGGCGGCGAAACCGAGCAGAATGCCCGCGCCGAACGGCTCGAAGCCCTTGGCCGCGCCGTGACCGTGGAGGAGGCGACGCTCGATCCGGACCGGCTTGCAGAGGCGGTGATCCGCGCACTTGCCCTTCCCGATCCCGCCGACATTGTGCTTGCGAGGGATGGCGCGCGGCGCAGCGCCCGCATTCTCCGCTCGCTTCTTGCGCGGGAACCGGTTGCCGACGCGCTCTGAAAGTCCCAAAGATTATTCTATAGAATCGATTTCGCCCGGAATATATTCTCGTCTCCGGTCCGCCTTGGGCGCCCCTTCAGGAGCATGCATGGAATCGCGTCTCACCCGCTACATCTGGAAGCACACGAAGCGTCAGCAGCTCTATATCCTGCTGGTGGTGGCGCTTTCGATGGTGCCCTATTTCCTGTCCTTCGACCTGCCGAAGCAGATCGTCAACGGGCCTATCCAGGGCAAGGGCTTCGACGATCCGGGCGCGACACAGCTCTTCATGCCGATTTCCTTCGACCTTCCCTATTTCGGAACGGTGAATGTCTTCGATGGCATCGCGCTGGATCGCATGCACATGCTCTTTGCGCTCAGCATGGTCTTCCTGTTCCTGGTGGTGGTGAACGGGCTCTTCAAGCTCTACATCAACACCTACAAGGGCCGGCTGGGCGAACGGCTTCTGCGCCGCATCCGCTTCGAGCTGGTCGACCGGATCCTGCGCTTCCCGCCCCAGCAGTTCAAGCGCATCAAGGGCGCCGAAGTTGCCAGCATGGTGAAGGACGAGATCGAACCGCTCGGCGGCTTCACCGGCGATGCCTTCGTGCAGCCGGCGCTGCTTGGCGGCCAGGCGCTGACGGCGCTGTTCTTCATCCTGATGCAGAATTTCTGGCTGGGCATGATCGCCGCGCTGATGGTGGCGATCCAGGCGCTGGTCATCCCCCGCATGCGCCGCAAGCTGCTGATTCTCGGCCGCCAGCGGCAGCTGACCGCGCGCGAACTCGCCGGCCGCGTCAGCGAGATCGTCGATGGCATCGGCACGATCCATGCCTATGACACCTCCAATTACGAGCGCGCCGACATCGCCCACCGGCTGGGGACGATCTTCAAGATCCGCTATGATCTTTACCAGTGGAAATTCATGGTGAAGTTCATCAACAATTTCCTCGCACAGCTCACGCCCTTCCTCTTCTACTGCATCGGCGGCTATCTGGCGCTGAAGGGCAAGCTCGACATCGGCCAGCTCGTCGCCGTCATCAGCGCCTACAAGGACCTGCCGGGCCCTCTCAAGGACCTTATCGACTGGGATCAGATCCGCCAGGACGTGCAGGTCAAATATGTGCAGGTGGTGGAACAGTTCACCGTCGACGGCGTGATGGACCCGAAGATCCAGGCGCCCGCGGCCGAGCTTCCCGCCCCGCTCGCCCATCCGCTCGCGGCCGTCAACCTCTCGCTCGCCGACGACAGTGGCGCCAAGCTTCTGGAGCGGGTGTCGGTGCAGATCAATCCCGGCGAGACGGTGGCGGTCGTCGGCCGCACGGCAGCGGGCGGCGATGCGCTGGCCGATGCCTTCGGACGCATCATCTGGCCGGAAAGCGGCCGCATTACCGCCGGTGGCGAGGATCTGCTGGAACTGCCCGAGGCCATTTCCGGCCGGCGGATTTCCTATGTCTCCTCGGAAGCCTACTTCTTCTACGGCAGCCTGAGGGACAATCTCACCTACGGCCTCAAGCACATGCCGCTTCGCCCCGCCGTCTATGACGATACGGCGATGAAGGCGCGTCGCTGGGAGATCAACGAGGCGAGGCTGGCCGGCAATCCCGATCTCGACATCCACAGCGACTGGATCGACTATGCCGGGGCCAATGCCAGCGGACCGGAGAAATTCTTCGACGCCATCCTCGACGTGCTGGATGCGGTGCAGCTGTCCGGCGACATTCTGGATCTTGCGCTGCGCTCCACCATGGATCCGCAGCGGCGCCCCGACCTTGCCGAGCGGATCATCGAGCTGCGCCATGCCCTGGGCGGCGTGCTCGCTGCCGAAGGGGTCAGCGGCCTCGTCGTGCCCTTCGAGCCCGGCCGCTACAATCCGGAAGCGACGGTGGGCGAGAACCTGCTCTTCGGCACTGCGACCGGACCGGAGCTTGCCGGCACCGCCATTGCCAACAATGCCTATTTCCGCGCGGTCATGCAGGAGACCGGGCTGACCAACACGCTCTTCGAAATGGGCCGCGAGATTGCCGCCAACGCGGTGGAACTCTTCAGCGACCTGCCACCGGACCACCCCTTCTTCCAGCAACTCACCTTCATGACCGCCGATGACCTGCCTGTCTATCAGGTGATGCTGCAGAAGCTGAAGGGCCGCGGCTTCGCCGAGGCGACGCGTGAGGAGCGCCTCGCCATCATCCGCCTGAGCTTCCTCTATATCGAGCCCCGCCACCGCTTCGGCCTGCTGACCGAGGAGCGCATGGCCGAGATCGTCGAGGCCCGCCGCCAGTTCCACGAGGGTCTGCCCGAAGAGCTGAAGGGCGCGCTCGAAACCTATGATCCGGAACGCTATTCCGGCTCGGCAAGCCTGCTCGACAACATCCTCTTCGGCCGCATCAGCCACCGTCATCCGGATGGGGCGAACCGCATCCGCTCGATTGTCGCCGGCATGCTGAAGAGCCGTGAACTCTATGACGACGTGCTGGAAATCGGCCTCGAATTCGATGTCGGCCCGGGCGGGCGGCGCCTGACCTCCACCCAGCGCCAGAAATTGAACCTCGCCCGCGCGCTGATCCGCCAGTCCGACTATTACATCCTGAACCGCCCGCTGCCGGGCCTCGACCACCGCCTGCAGGACGAGATCGTGCGCAATGTCCTGGCCTTGCTGGAACGGGGCGGCTCCAGGCCCGCGGTCATCTGGGTTCTCTCAAATGCCAGCCTCGCGCCCCTCTTCGACCGCGTCATGGTCTTCGAGCGCGGCGCTTTGGTGGGCGATGGCAAGCATCACGAGTTGAGGGAACGCAATGACACCTTCAGACAGCTTGTGTCATAAGGGATAATCCTGTCATAAAACAGATAAGCGCCAGCCGCTAAAAGCCGCGCACGAAGAGTGGGACAAGTGAGGCCATGTTGCTGAAGGACGAAGTGGAACTGTTGCGGCGCGTGCCGCTGTTTGCCGGCGTGGCGCCCGCCAAGCTGAAGCTTCTGGCATTCACCTCGGACCGGGTCATGTATGCCGCGGGTGAGGAAATCTTCCACCAGGGCGATTCCGGCGATGCCGCCTATGTGATCCTGAACGGCACCGCCGACATTCTGGTCGATACGCCGGCGGGCGAGATCAAGGTGGCGGAGGCGGAATATTCCTCCATCGTCGGCGAGATCGCGATCCTCTGCGAAGTCTCGCGAACCGCAACCGTCCGCGCCGCCTCCCCGCTCGATGTCCTGCGCATCAAGAAGGACCAGTTCCTCAAGCTGCTCGTCGATTTCCCCGAAATCACCATCGAGGTCATGCGGGTTCTCGCCGACCGCCTGAGCCATACGACCCAGGAACTGACCCTTGCCCGCAGCCAGCTGAAGGCCATCGAATAGACCGGACGCTCTAGGACCGGATCGCGCCCGTCTCCAGGCAGACCGTCAACCGGTCGGATGGCAGGCCGGCGAGATGGTGCTTCATGGTCTCGAAAAGAGCCGAAAGGCGGGGATCGGCAGGTTGCTCCAACGCCCGGCCCGTAATCTCCCCGTAGGCCTCAAGCCGCGCAGGCGCGATGAAGCGCTTCACGAGTGCGCCACCCGCCCGGAGCCGATACCAGTCGGTGAGGAAGGCAAGCGCGGAAAGATCCTGAAGGGCCTCGGGCAGACCCTGCCGAAACCCCGCTTGTTGCGCAAGATCGGCGAGCGAAAGGCCTTTGAAAAGGGCGGCGAGTTCCGCCGGCCATTCCCGCTTCAGGAAGCGCCGTGCGGTCACATGGGCAAGATGCGCATCGAGAAGCGCGCCGAGCGTCTCTGCCTCGGGCATCGCGCCGGTCACGGCCCCGGTCATCTCCCCGAGACGCCGGTTCGCCGCCCGGATCACCGGGTCAAGCGGCAGATCGTCCAGGGAAAGCGTGTCGATCCGGGCCTCGCTGCCTGTCACCGTCACGATCTTCACCGCCGCCGGAAAGGCCACCAGCGCCGGCACCGCCAGATTGACGAGCGCGCCCTCCGCGCCCTCGTGCCGGGCCGTGTTATTTACGTGCACATGGCCGCTGAAATGCAGCCGCATGCCAGCGGAAAGCATGGCTTCCGCAACCCCTGGCCCCGGCATGCGCCGGTGAAAGGCATTCTCGCCCATCATCATCCGTTCGAGCGGAAGTGTGCCGTCCAGCGTCTCCAGCACCGGGTAATGGGAGAAATGAATGAGCTGTTTGCCCTCCCGCGCCGCCCGCGCCGCCACATCGGCAAGCCATGAGACGAGAAAGGGCTTGTGGAGAAGAAGGGCATTCCAGCCGGCCGCCGTGCTGTCGGCAAGCCCATCCTCGCCCTCGGGATCGGGCGCGAAGACATTGGCGTCGATCATCGCGAACCAGAGGCCCGGACCGGGCTCCACCAGATAGGAGGCATCCATGAGCCGACGGATTTCCTGGCCTGAGGCATCGAAAAGCCCATAGGTCCGCTCCGCCGGATCGGGATCGGTGCCAAAGGGGCTCTCCCAGTACTGGCAGGGCACATCCCGGAAGAAACCGCACCCGGCAGGCAGATTGTCGGGATAGCCGCCGCAATACATGCCCGGGGTGACGATCCGGCGATCCGCGCGCGGATCGTCGTAATCGGGATCGCTGGTCACCAGAACGATTTCTCCTTCGGAGCCCGCATAGCGCTTGCGCCGGTGGCGCCCCTTGGCGCCGAAGAGATCGTGATTGCCGGGAAGCGCGAAGAACCGCATGCCCCTTTCTCCCCGGAAGCGGGCGAGAAGCCGGGAAAGCGCATCAAGAGTCACCTTCTGCCCGTCATCGGAGTAATCGCCGAGCAGCACGACATCGCGGATACCCTCCTCGGCCAGCCTTTCGAGCGAAAGGGCAAGGATCGCGCCCGCCTCATTATAGATGCGTGGCGCGCGGGCCACGTCGCCGGGCAGGCGGAGATTGAGCCGCCGGCCCGCCTCCGGAAAGCCCCCAAAGCCGAAATCCGCCTCCGGATCGTGAAAATGGGCATCCGCAATCACGGCGAAACGGTGGAGGGGTCGGGCTTCCAATCGGCAAATCCTGGGGCTTTCAGACAGTTTTCAGACATAACTGCCAATAAGGGTCCGGCCAAGCCTTGAAATTGCTCGCCACCCGTGGAGAGTTTCGCTAGCATGGCAAAATGATGGCGGCGTTGAGGAACTCCCTGTTTTTCTGAAGGGTTAGCGTCGCGAAGGAAAACGGGACGGAATGGGCGTTGTCGCCCGGCCCGCCCACGAGGAAGGCAGTACGAAGAGCGTGAGCGAAAGCGGGTTTCGGGTCAAGTTCTGGGGAACGCGCGGCAGTCTGCCGGTTTCGGGCGCGGACTATGCGCGGTTTGGCGGCAATACGATTGCGGTGGAAATCTCCTGCGACGATGAAACCCTGCTTTTCGATGCCGGGTCCGGTCTTCCGCTCGCGGGGCGTGCACTGGCTGCGGACCGCACCAAGACCACCCATCTCTTCATGTCGCACTTCCATTACGACCATATCATCGGCCTGCCCTTCTTCTGCCCGCTCTTCAATCCGCGCGCCACGGTCTCGCTCTGGTCCGGCAACCTACATGGCCAGCAGACCACCCAGCAGACGCTGAAGGAAATCATGCGGCCGCCCTTCTTCCCCGTGAGTCCCGATATCTGCGCCGCCCGCGTGCGCTGCATGGATTTCAGGGCGACGGATGTTCTGGAACCGATTGCCGGTGCCCGGCTGACGACCGGCATGCTCAACCATCCCGGCGGCTCGATCGGCTATCGCGTGGAATGGAACGGCCGGGTCGTGGCCCTGATCACCGATACCGAACACGAGCCCGGAAAGCTCGACGACACCGTGCTTTCCCTGATTCGCGGGGCCGATCTCTTCATTTATGACGGCGCTTTCGAAGACCACGAAATGGAGAAATTCAAGGGCTTCGGCCACTCCACCTGGCAGCAGGCCGTGCGTCTCGCCCGCGAGGCAGGGGTGAAGCAGACCGCGATCTTCCACCATTCTCCGACCCGCATCGACAGCGAGCTGGAAGCGATGGAAGCGCGCGCGCAGAAAGAATTGTCCTCGCTGTTCTTTGCCCGGGACCTGCAGGCCGTCACGCTGTAAGGAGCGCGCCCGCCGGTTGCCAGCGGCATCCGGGATGGGCAGTCGTCAGCTCGAACAACGATCCGAGAAAGCCATCAACCGCGCCGTCATGGACGAGGTGATGGGTCAGCAGACCCATGGCCTGTCCATCGCCCATGCTTTCGATCCGCGCCGCGATTTCCCCAAAGAGAATATCGGCCGGCCTCCCGCCCCGGGTACCGTGCCAGTCCATCACATCCACATGGGTGTTGAGTTCGGGTAGCCCGCGATCCTTTTCCGCGCCGAAGACGGACAGGGTACGAAGCCCGATCCGCGGCAGGAGGGAGAGAAGATCGGGCGCGATCCGGTTCCATGGCGGCACCAGCATCGGCAGCATGGCCTCGCCGTAAAGGGCGGAAAGCTTGCCGAAGCCCGTCGCCAGTTCCGCCAGAACCAGCGCGGCCGGGCGATGCGAGCCGAGCTCCTGCTTCTTCTCGGAAGGCGGGGCATAGTTGCGGTGCGACCAGCCGTGAAGAGCAATGCTCACCCCCTCCCTGCCTGCCAGATAGGCTTCAAGTGCGATCCCGGTTTCCTCCGGGATGACGGCAAGCGTGACCGGCACGGAAAAGGCCTCGGTGAGGGTCAGGAAGCGGGCCAGCGCATCCGTCGGCTCCACCGCATCGTCGTCACGCAGCCAGAAGCGGGCGGGACGTCCCGCCGCCGCACGCCGGTCAAGGGCCTCCACCAGCCTTTGCCTGCCCCAGTCGTTCATGCTGTCTCTCCCCTTGCGATCGCCTGCAGCCAGCCATCGAGCTTCGCGGCTGCCCGGTCAAGCCCCCGCTCGGAAGCAATCATCTGGCGCGCACCGCTTGCGAGCCGTCGGCGCAGCGCTTCGTCACCGAGAAGAGCCTCGACCGCCCGGGCCAGCCCTTTTTCATCGCCGAAGGGCAGAAGCAAACCGCTCCGGTCCTCCTCCACCACCTCGTCCACGCCGCCGGTGCGGTAGGCGAGAACGGGCAGGCCGGCGGCCTCCGCCTCCAGATAGGCCATGCCATAGGCCTCTCCGACCCCCGGCCACACATAAATCGCGGCCCGCTTCAGCCGGTCCAGAAGCGCGGGACGCTCGAGCGCGCCATGAAAGGTGACGCGACCGGGAGGAAAGTCTGCGAACAGCGCCTCCACCTCCTGGCGGCATGGGCCATCGCCCACCACATCCAGTGTGAAGGGCGCCTTCACCCTGGCCAATGCCCCGGCAAGCGCCCGGTAGCTCTGGAATTTGTCGCCGGGCCGCATCATCGCGACCGTCACCAGCCGCCCGGCCTCCGGCGTGGGGTCGATGGCGAGGAAATCCGCCGCATCGAGAAAGGGCTTGAGCCGGGCGGTCCGGGCTCCGGGCGCGCCAAGCTGGAGCCCCGCCTCATCGCGCGCGGTCATGGAAATGTTGAGTGCCGCCTGCGTGACGGCCTCAAGCACGGCTGCCTGCGCCTCTCCCCAGCCTTCACCGTTTCGCCTCTCCGACCACGAGGCTTCCATCGTGACATAGGGAAGGCCCGCCCGCCGCGACAGCGCGGGGCCTAGAAGATCCGGCGCCTTGTAATAGACGTGATAGGTGAACCAGAGATCGGGCCGGCCTTCCCGCGCCCAGCGGGCCTCGATCCGCGCCCGCTCGGCTTCGGCGACACCCCCCATCGGCCCATGGTCTGCGGGCATACGGGCAAAGCTGCGGAACTCCGAGACCAGATCCACCGCATGGCCGGCGGCCTGCAAGGCCGCGATCGTCAGCCGCGCCATCATCCGGTCGCCGGAAGGAACGGGATGCCAGGGGGATTTCAGTGGCGCGTAGTATGCAATTTTCATATTGGATACCTATTTCCCGGTCAGCCGCCCTGTCAATTCGGCACCGCACCCGCTGAAGGACCCTGAAGATCATGGCATTCTGGAAAGGATGGAAGAAGCGCATCCGCAAGAGACGAAACGCCCTCGTCCGCCGCTTCTTCGAGACCCGCTACGGGCGCGAGCTTCTGGTCAATGCCCTGCCGGAACGGGTGCTCGAGATGACCACCGATTGCGGCGATCACGTGCTGACCTTCTCCCCCCATGATTATATCGGCCGCAAGGTTTACCGGAAGGGCGCTTTCGAGCGGGCGGCCATTCCTCGCCTGCGGTCGGTGCTCGAGGCGGAGGGGATTTCCCTAGCCGGCACCGTTCTTCTGGAACTCGGCGGCAATATCGGCACCCAGACCATCTACTGGGCGCGCGAAGATCTCTTCCGGCGCATCGTCTCGGTGGAGCCCGATCCCCGCAATTTCGATCTGCTAAGGCGCAATATTGCCCGCAACGACCTTTTGGCGATGGTGGATCTCGTCCATGTGGCGGCGGGGGAAACGGAAGGCCGGATCGATTTTTTCCAGAACCCCGACAATCACGGCAAGAGCTCGGCGCTCCGCTCGTCGCGGAAGGACCGGAAGATCGAGGTGCCCGTCCGCCCTGTCTCGGCTATTCTCGAAGATCTGGGCATCGCACCCTCCGAAATCGGGCTGATCTGGATGGATATCGAGGGCTATGAGCCAGTCGCCTGCCGTTCCATGCGGCCGTTGCTGGAGCGCGGTACGCCGCTTTACATGGAATTCTCGCCCGCCTTTTATGGGGCGGATGCGGAAGCTTTCCGCACGGCCCTGGGCAAAACCCATGCCCGTGCCTTTCTCTTTGTGGAAGACGAGCCCGTGCGATCGCTCGCCGTTGAGGCGCTGCCCCTCGATATCGGCCAGTATGACGTGCTGCTCCTGCCCTGAGCGGGGGACAGTTGAGACGGCCAAACGCCGCAGTTCCCCAAATGGTTCTTGCGGAAACGGTCGCCGAGGCTCACAAATCCCGCCCATTCTACGAGGAGATTCGTGATGGCGGACGCCACGATCACCCTTTTCGAGGCCATTGGCGGCGAACGGACCATCCGCGCGCTGACGAGGCGCTTCTATGACCTCATGGACACGCTGCCCGAGGCAGCCGCCTGCCGCGCGGTGCATCCGAAGGACATGACCGGATCGGAGGAAAAGCTGACGGAATATCTGATCGGCTATCTCGGTGGCCCGCCCGTCTATGTGGAGAAATACGGCCATCCGCGCCTTCGGGCCCGCCATTTCGTCGCGGAAATCGGTCCGGCGGAGCGGGATGGCTGGATTCTCTGCTTCCGCAGGGCGCTGGACGAGACCGTGTCCCACGAAAAGCTGCGCGACATCATCTGGCAGCCCATCGAGCGGCTCGCCTTTCACATGCAGAACCGGGAGTAGCGCGATGATCGAAAGAAACAGCCTCGGCGACCGGCTCACACTTGCGGCCGCGGGCCTGATCGGCCTTGCAGGTGTGGCCCTTTCCGCCGCCGCCGCCCATATGCCCGATCCGCGCTTTCTCGCCCAGGCAGGTCTTCTCTGCCTGGCCCATGGCCCGGCGCTGCTGGCAATCCGGGGTTTTCCGCTCCGGCTCGGGCGGCTTGCCGCAGCCCTGATGACGCTCGGCGTCTTTCTCTTCACCGCCGACATGCTGATGCGCGAGTTTGCCGGCACGGCCCTTTTCCCCCGCGCCGCGCCGACCGGCGGAACCATGATCATGGCCGGCTGGCTGACGGTCTTTGCCGGCGCGCTGATACCGCGCGGGAGCGCCTGAGGCGCTCAGCGCCCCTGCCGGTCGCGCATTTCCTGAAGGGCCCGGTCAAGGCTCGATTTCGAACCGTTCCGGAGCGGCACGAAGGTCTTGCCGAATTTCTTGCAGCCCGTCTTCACCCGAAGGCAGGCATCGTGGCTGATACAGTCGATCGGGCAGAAAACGCAGTCCACCGAGGGCAGCACCGTATCGATGCGGCTGACCGCCTCGCGCAATCCGCCATCGTGATGGATGAGCTCCGCCCCATGGGCGCTGGCGATTTCGCGCAAATGCGCGACCTGGCAATCGCGCCCGCCGACATAGAGAAAACTGCGGATGGGCCGAACCTCGCCACCCGTTCGGGCCTCCCCCGCCCCGCTTCCCGTCTTCTGCCGGTTTCCCTTTCGCTTCGCTGCCACGACATGCTTCTCCTGTTGAGCGTTGCGGCACGCTACAAAACATGAGTTTTCGAGTAAAGTATAAATATGAATTTTCCGCTCATGTTTTTTCGGCCAGCCTGGACGCCACCAGCGCCGCTGTCCGCCCGTTACGAAGCCGCGAAAACCGGACGACAGCCCTCCTGCTGCAACGCACCAAAATGAGTTGACACGACTGAACAAGTAGACATTTCTAAGATATTGATCTTGTGAAACGATCCGCAGAATACGGACCTATTGTGCGCCGCACCCGCACCCCTCTTTTCCGCCCCCTCCGGCTAAGCCCCTCAAGGCAAAGCCAAAAAAGTCCTCGGCGCCGAAATTTTACCGTTTGATAAATAAATTTTTTGCGCTACCGTTCGCCTCACAGTGCGTTACTAAAAAAGGGGAACCACCAATGGGACGACTGGCACCGGGTATCACTTCAGGCCGCCTCAGCGCTGCCGATTACGACGCCAATTTTTCCGATCTGCATCCGCCGCTCGACAAGCATGAGGCGCTGGTCGCCTCCGATCGCTGCTATTTCTGCCACGACGCGCCGTGCATGACGGCCTGTCCGACCGCGATCGACATTCCGCTCTTCATCCGGCAGATCTCGACGAGCAATCCGCTGGGTGCGGCCCGCACCATCTTCGACCAGAACATTCTGGGCGGCATGTGCGCCCGCGTCTGTCCCACCGAAACGCTCTGCGAGCAGGCCTGCGTGCGCAACACGGCGGAAGAGCGCCCCGTGGAAATCGGCCGCCTGCAGCGCTATGCCACCGATACTGCGATGGAGCGCGGCGTCCAGTTCTACAAGCGGGCAGCCTCCACGGGCAAGAAGATCGCCGTCGTCGGCGCCGGTCCGGCAGGCCTTGCCGCTGCCCATCGCCTGTCCCTCCACGGCCATGACGTGGTGATCTTCGAAGCCCGCGAAAAATCCGGCGGCCTCAACGAATATGGCATCGCTACCTACAAGTCGACCGGCGACTTCGCCCAGGACGAGGTGAACTACATTCTCTCCATCGGCGGCATCGAGGTGCGGAACGGCCAGAAGCTTGGTCGCGACTTCACGCTTGCCGACCTGCAGGCCAATTATGATGCGGTCTTCCTGGGCATCGGCCTTGCGGGCGTCAACGGTCTCGGCGTGGAAGGTGAAAACCTCGAAGGCGTCGAGGATGCGGTCGATTTCATCGCCGGCCTGCGCCAGGCGAAGGACAAGGCCAGCGTCGCCGTCGGCCGTTCGGTCGTGGTCCTCGGCGGCGGCATGACCGCCATCGACGCGGCCGTCCAGGCAAAGCTCCTCGGCGCGGAAGAGGTGACCATCGCCTATCGCCGCGGCAAGGAAAACATGAACGCCTCCGAATTCGAGCAGGATCTGGCTGCCTCCAAGGGCGTCACCATCCGCCACTGGCTGCAGCCGAAGCGCGTGCTCGGCGAAGGCGGCAAGGCAACGGCAATCGAGCTCGAATATACGGCGCTCAGCGCCAACGGGCTGGCCGGCACCGGCGAAACGGTGACGATCCGCGCCGATCAGGTGCTGAAGGCCATCGGCCAGACCTTCGAGGCAGACGGCCTCAACGGTCTCGACATCCGCGGCGGCCGCATTGCCATCGATGCGGAAGGCCGCACCTCCCTGCCCAAGGTCTGGGCCGGCGGCGACTGCGTCAAGCTCGGCGAGGACCTGACCGTCACCTCGGTCGCGCAGGGGCGCGATGCCGCAGAATCCATCACCCGTGCGCTTGTCGGCGCGGCCCGCACCGCAGCCTGATGCCAAGGAGAGGAATAGACCATGGCTGATCTTCGCAATAACTTCGTTGGCATCAAGTCTCCCAACCCCTTCTGGCTGGCCTCGGCGCCGCCGACCGACAAGGCCTACAATGTCGAGCGTGCCTTCAAGGCCGGCTGGGGCGGTGTCGTCTGGAAGACGCTGGGCTCGGAAGGCCCGCCGGTCGTCAACGTCAACGGCCCGCGCTACGGCGCGATCTGGGGCGCCGACCGCCGCCTGCTCGGCTTGAACAACATCGAGCTGATCACCGACCGCCCGCTTCAGGTGAACCTTCAGGAAATGAAGCAGGTGAAGATGAACTGGCCGGACCGGGCACTGATCGCCTCGATCATGGTGCCCTGCGTCGAGGAAGAGTGGAAGGCCATCCTGCCGCTCGTCGAGGAAACCGGCGCCGACGGCATCGAGCTGAACTTCGGCTGTCCGCACGGCATGTCCGAGCGCGGCATGGGCGCCGCGGTCGGCCAGGTGCCGGAATATATCGAGATGGTCGTGCGCTGGTGCAAGCAGTACACGCGCATGCCCGTCATCACCAAGCTGACGCCCAACATCACCGATATCCGCAAGCCCGCCCGCGCCGCCAAGGCCGGCGGCACGGATGCGGTGTCGCTGATCAACACGATCAACTCCATCGTCTCGGTCGATCTCGACAGCTTCGCGCCGAGCCCGACGGTGGATGGCAAGGGCACCCATGGCGGCTATTGCGGCCCGGCAGTCAAGCCGATCGCGCTCAACATGGTGGCCGAAATCGCCCGCGATCCGGAAACCTACGGCCTGCCGATCTCCGGCATCGGCGGCGTGACCACCTGGCGCGATGCGGCCGAATTCCTGGCGCTTGGCGCCGGCAACGTGCAGGTCTGCACCGCTGCCATGACCTACGGCTTCAAGATCGTTCAGGAAATGATCTCCGGCCTCTCCGACTGGATGGATTCCAAGGGCCACCGCACGCTCGACGATATCACCGGCCGCGCCGTGCCCAATGTCACCGACTGGCAGTATCTCAACCTCAACTACGTGGCCAAGGCGCATATCGATCAGGACGCCTGCATCAAGTGCGGCCGCTGCCACATTGCCTGCGAGGACACCTCGCACCAGGCAATCACCCACCTCGTGAACGGCGTCCGCCATTTCGAAGTGAAGGAAGAGGAATGCGTCGGCTGCAATCTCTGCGTCAATGTCTGCCCGGTCGAGAACTGCATCACCATGGTGCCGCTCGCCGCTGGCGCCCTTGACCAGCGCACCGGCCGGACCGTCGATCCGAACTATGCCAACTGGACGACCCATCCGAACAACCCGATGGCGCAGCGTCAGGCCGCCGAATAAGACTTCCCTCCGGCAACTGGACGAGGGCCGGCCCCGAAACGGGGTCCGGCCCTTTCTTTTTCAGGGCACCGAAATCGGACAGTTTCAGCAATCGGTAATCATGCCTCTCAACCGGGCGCTTACCCAAGCATTTGGGATGGCGTTAAAACTGTTATGTTAGCTTCATGGACAGCGAGATACGGGCAAGACCCGTCGGCGGGCCGGAATTCAGGCGGCCCACCCGGTGGCGGACAGGATGACCGCCACGCGATGCGATGTTTCCCAGAAAAACAACAAGAAGAAACGGCTGCCCGAAGCGGCGCCGAAAACAGGAGCAGACCATGAGCCTTTCGCTGAACAAGACCGATGATTGCCTTCACACCGCCGCCGAGCTGCGCCGCCAGCGCGGCTACACCATCACCGACCTCGCCGAGACCTGCGGCCTGACCGAGCAGGAAATCGCGCGGATTGAAGCCGGTGAGGTTGTGGCGGTTCCCTATCTGGTGCGCATCGCCGCAGCCCTGCGCTTTCCGGTCAATTCCTTCCGGGAATATAACCGCCTCAGCGCCTGAGCGCAGAAAGAACGACAAATCCTCCCGCAGGGGCCCGGTGGAAGCGCCGGGCCCTTTTCATTGCTCTGTCCTGGAAAGAAGAGAGTGCCGGAGCGCGCCCAGCGCCCCGTCGAGCGAAGCCCGGATTTCGGGATCGGCAAGCAGGCTTTCGGCGGTGGATTCGCGGTTGCGGATCGGAATGCGTCGCGACGCCGCCTCGACGACCGGGGCCGACATGGTGCGAAGGACGAGCCGCAACGCCGCTTCCGCCTCCACCGCATGGGGCGATACGTTGAGGAGCGCCACCGGCCGGCTGTCGAACTCTTCCGAACCCACCAGCCAGTCCAGCGCATTCTTGAACATGCCGGGAATGCCCCCGGCATATTCCGGGCAGGCGATGATCAGTGCATCAGCCGCGGCCGCCTGGCGCCGGAAGGCCACCGCAACCTCCGGCAGGTTGTAATCGAGATCGGGGCTGAAGGGCGGCAGGCCGCCTATTCCGCGAAAAATCGAGATCTCCATTCCGGCGGGTGCCGCATATTTTGCCGCCTCCAGTATGGCCATGTTCAGCGAACGCGCCCGGAGGCTGCCGCAGAGCGCGAGGATCTGCATGCGCATCCCTTCCTTGCCGGTTTCCGATTCGGGAGGAAATTTATCGAAAGGACAAAAATCCGCATTCATATCGCCGTGATCGGGCGGCTAAGAGCGATTTCTTGGACCAAAATTGTGCTAGTCGCCAAATGGCTCTTTGCAAAATGGTAATTTAGATTTAGTTTATTTTCGAAATCTACAAGGGAAGAAAACATGGCCGTTTCCGTCAAGCTCTGCGCGAAAATCGACCAGCGCCTGCGAGCGCTGGCAAAACAGCTGAATTGCAGCAATCACTGGCTCATGGTCGAGGCCATCACCCGTTTTGTCGAAGACGAGGAATCGCGCCTCAGCCACGGGCAAAAGCAGGAGGAGGTGCCCGCCCGCGCGCTGGCCGAATGAGGACCATGCCCGCGGGAGGCTGGACTTCGTGGGGCGAACCGGCTAGCGCTTGATGCGTCGCCCGTCCGTCCGGACGGCGCCGTCATTCCCCGAAGGTGCCCCATGCAACAGGTCAGTTCCCCCTCGGACGTCAAGCGCGGCCGCGTTCTCGCCCATCTCGCCATGCTGCTCTTTGCAGCGCTGATTGCCGGCTCCTTTTCCTTCGGCGGTTTGGCGGCGCGGGCCATGGATACGGGCGTGCTGACCTTCCTGCGCTATGTGCTGACCATCCTTGTCATGGGCTTCCTCGCCTATGGCGTCTTCCGCCAGCCCTTTGCCTGGCCGCGGCAGTCCTGGCGCTTTCTGATCCTCGGCGGGCTGATCAGCTTCTACATGCTGACCATGTTCAAGGCGCTGGAATTCACGAGCCCCGTATCCACCGGCGCGGTCTTTACCCTTATGCCGCTGATGAGCGCCGGCTTTGCCCTCCTCATCAACCGGCAGAAGACCCGCGCTGCGGTGCTGGTCAGCCTCGTCATTGCCGCCGCAGGCGCCGTATGGGTGATTTTCCGCGGTGATGTGAAGGCCATTCTCGCCTTCGATGTCGGCCGCGGGGAAATGATCTATTTCACCGGCGTGCTCGCCCACGCAATCTATGTGCCGCTGATCCGCACCTTCGACCGCGGCGAACATCCCGTCGTCTTCGGCTTCTGGGTCACTGTCTTTGCCACACTCTTCCTGACGGTGCGCGCAGCCCCCTATCTCGCCAGCGTCGATTATGCCGCGGTGCCGGCGCTGGTCTGGTGGTCGCTCGCCTATCTGGCGGTCGTCACGACGGCGATCACCTTCATGCTGCTGCAATTTGCCTCGATGCGTCTGCCCGCCCCGAAGGTGCTGGCCTATGGCTATCTGACGCCCTCCTTCATCATTCTGCTCGAAGGCGTGCTCGGCCATGGCTGGGTCACGCTTCCGGTCGTCGCCGGCGCGCTGGTGACCGCGCTCGGTCTCGCCTGGATGGCGGCGCTGAAGGATTGAGAAGCGGGATCAGGCCTTCCGCTTCACGGCCAGGCCATTGAGGAAGAGCTGCTCCAGGTGACGGGCGGCATCGTCGAAGCGCCCCTCGCCCGCCTGGTCCTGCCCGAGAACCGCGCGCACCTGCACGTCGAAGTCGGCATAGTGCTGGGTCGTCGACCAGATCGAGAAGATCAGGTGGTAGGGATCGCATTTGGCGATCTTGCCCGCCCGCGCCCAGGTGCGGATAACCTCCGCCTTCTCATCCACCAATGCCTTCAGCGGCCCCTTGAGCTCATCCTCGATATGGGGCGCCCCTTGCAGGATTTCATTGGCGAAAAGCCGGCTTTCCCGGGGGAAATCCCGCGCCATTTCCAGCTTGCGGCGAATGTAGGAGCGGATTTCCTGCTCCGGATCTCCCTCCGCATCGAAGGCCCTCAGCGGATCGAGCCAGGTCTGCAGGACCCGGTCGATCAGCGCCCGGTGGATCGCTTCCTTGGTCCGGAAATAGTAGAGCAGATTTGGCTTCGACATGCCCGCCACCTCGGCGATTTGGTCGATCGTCGTGCCGCGAAAGCCATGCTGGGAAAACACATCCAGAGCCGCAGACAGGATCTGCTCTTCCTTCTCTTCCTGAATGCGCGTGCGGCGCAGCGTACGTGCGGCGCGCGGCGCGACAATCCCGGTTTCTTCCATGCCCGCCCATTCCTCTTCCTGTCGCCTTATCATTCAGCAAACGCAGAAGTGTTCAAGATCAAATTCCCGGAACCATTGAAAGAATCCCCCGCCCCACGCTAAAGAGGGAGGCATTCGACGGAGAGCGGCCGGCAATCGCCATGGCCGCGCCCGGGCCTTTCCCGTGCGGACCGCCTCTTTCCAGCGAAGTTTTTCGAATAGGGTCTTGAGTGCGGCCAAGGAAGCTGTAATGTTTACCAATCGGTCAAATTCTCGATGAGACAAGCCGCCAAGGCTGCCATCGAAAACCCCTTCGAAAGAGGGTGCGGACAGCGTTCCGCTTGGCCATAAGGGAACGACAGAGCGGACGATCGCGGCCGCCCTAAAAAAGGTGAGGATGAACGCATGGTGGCAGCACCCGGCGAAAACATGCGCGTGAACGGTGACCGTCTCTGGGACACGCTCATGGAGATGGCAAAGATCGGCCCCGGGATTGCCGGCGGCAACAACCGCCAGACATTGACCGACGAAGATGGCGAAGGGCGCAGGCTCTTCCAGCGCTGGTGCGAGGCTTCGGGGCTCACCATGGGCGTCGACACCATGGGCAACATGTTCTTCACCCGCCCCGGCACCGATCCCGATGCCCTGCCCGTCTATGTCGGCTCCCATCTCGACACCCAGCCGACCGGCGGCAAGTTCGACGGCGTGCTCGGCGTGCTGGCGGGCCTGGAGGTCGTGCGTTCGATGAACGATCTCGGCATCCGCACGAAATCGCCCGTCGTCGTCACCAACTGGACCAACGAGGAAGGCGCCCGCTTCGCGCCCGCTATGCTCGCCTCCGGCGTCTTCGCCGGCATTCACGATGAGGCCTGGGCCAAGGAACGCACCGATGCCAAGGGCAAGAAGTTCGGCGAGGAGCTGAAGCGCATCGGCTGGGAGGGCGCCGAGCCCGTCGGCAGCCGCAAGATGAAGGCCTTCCTCGAATACCACATCGAACAGGGCCCGATCCTCGAAGCCGAAGGCAAGGATATCGGCGTCGTCACCCATGGCCAGGGCCTCTGGTGGCTGCAGGTCACGCTGACCGGCAAGGAAGCCCATACCGGCTCCACCCCGATGCCGATGCGCAAGAACGCCTCGCTCGCCATGGGCCGCATCCTTGAGCTCGTCAACACCATCGCCATGGACAACCAGCCGTCGGCCGTGGGCGGCGTGGGCCATATCGAGGTCTCGCCGGGCTCGCGCAACGTACTGCCCGGAAAGGTCGTCTTCACTGTGGACTTCCGCTCGCCGAACCAGGCGACGCTGGATGCCATGAAGGCCCGCTTCGAGGTGGAAGCCCCGAAGATCGTGGAACCCATGGGCGTCGGCATCGCCATCGAACCGGTCGGCCATTTCGACCCCGTCACCTTCAGCCCGGAGCTGACCGCAACGATCCGCAACGCGGCCGAACGGCTTGGCTACTCCCACCGCGACATCATCTCCGGCGCCGGCCACGACGCTTGCTGGATGAACAAGGTCGCCCCGACCGCCATGATCTTCTGTCCCTGCGTCGACGGCCTGTCGCACAACGAGGCGGAGGACATCTCGAAAGACTGGGCCGCCGCCGGCGCCGACGTGCTCCTGCACGCCGTGGTCGAAACGGCGGGTGTTGCGGAGTAAGGGGATGGTGGCTTTCCGTCATACCCCCACCCCTAACCCCTCCCCACAGGGGGGAGGGGAACGTGCCCAACCTTTCCGTTCAACGCTATCGAAGGGAAGCCGGCAGCGTCAGATCGTCCTCCTCCCCCCTGTGGGGAGGGATTAGGGTGGGGGTATCCGGAGCCATGACGCCTTCGATGATACAGCAGTCAACCATACGCTTCGCGCGAAAGCTGCGACGAGACATGACGGATGGAGAAAGAAGGCTCTGGTCGGAACTTAGGGAATTCCGCCACCATTTCGACATTCACGTCAGACGCCAGGTGCCGATCGGTCCTTACATCGCGGATTTCGCGATACATTCTAAAAAGCTTGTGATCGAGGTCGACGGCGAGTTTCATCAGCACCCGGAGCGCATCGGCCGGGATGAGAAGCGCGACAGATGGCTTCGGAGCCAAGGCTATCAGGTGATCAGGATCAGCACCGGAGACCTGGAACAGGCTTTCGACGGTTGCGTCGAGGAAATCATGCGAGCGCTTGGCCTGATGGATGAGCAGAATTTGGCAAAGACAGACTGAGTGTTCGGACATGCCCTCGTCCTTACGTTCTCTCCGCAAGGCGGAGGTGAATGGGGCGGAAGTCCCCCTCCCCCCTGTGGGGAGGGGTTAGGGGTGGGGGTCCAGAACGGCAAAAGACAAAAGAGGGAACATCCATGAGCACCATCATCAAGAACGGGACGATCGTCACGGCGGATCTGACCTACAAGGCGGATGTGAAGATCGAGGGCGGGAAGATCGTCGAGATCGGGCAGAACCTCTCGGGCGGCCAGGAGCTGGATGCGACGGGCTGCTATGTGATGCCGGGTGGCATCGATCCGCATACCCATCTGGAAATGCCCTTCATGGGCACCTATTCCGCCGACGATTTCGAAAGCGGCACCCGCGCGGGCCTTGCCGGCGGCACGACCATGGTGGTGGATTTTGCCCTGCCCTCGCCCGGCCAGTCGCTCGTTGATGCGCTGAACATGTGGCACAACAAGACGAGCCGCGCGACGGCAGACTTCTCCTTCCACATGGCCGTCACCTGGTGGGGCGAGCAGGTCTTCAACGACATGGCGACCATCGTCAACGAGAAGGGCATCAATTCCTTCAAGCACTTCATGGCCTACAAGGGCGCGCTGATGGTCGATGATGACGAGATGTTCTCGTCCTTCCAGCGCGTGGGCGAGCTCGGTGCGCTCGCCATGGTCCATGCGGAAAACGGCGACGTGGTCGCCCAGATGCAGGCAAAGCTGCTCGCCGAAGGCAACAACGGGCCGGAGGCGCACGCCTATTCCCGCCCCGCCGAGGTGGAGGGCGAGGCCACCAACCGCGCGATCATGATCGCCGACATGGCGGGCGTGCCGCTTTACGTGGTACACACCTCCTGCGAACAGGCCCATGAAGCCATCCGCCGCGCCCGCGCCAAGGGCATGCGCGTCTATGGCGAACCGCTGATCCAGCACCTGACGCTCGACGAGAGCGAATATGCGAACCCTGACTGGGACCATGCCGCCCGGCGCGTCATGTCGCCGCCCTTCCGCAACAAGACCCATCAGGACAGCCTCTGGGCCGGCCTTTCCTCAGGCTCGCTGCAGGTGGTGGCGACCGACCACTGCGCCTTCACCTCCGAGCAGAAGCGCTTCGGCATCGGCGATTTCACCAAGATCCCGAACGGCACCGGCGGCCTGGAAGACCGCATGCCGATGCTCTGGACCCATGGCGTGAACACCGGCCGCATTACCATGAACGAATTCGTGGCCGTCACCTCCACCAATATCGCCAAGATCCTCAACATGTATCCGAAGAAGGGCGCGATCCTGGTCGGCGCCGATGCGGATATCGTGGTCTGGGACCCGGCGAAGAAGAAGACGATTTCGGCCGGGAGCCAGCAGTCCTCCATCGATTACAACGTCTTCGAGGGGAAGGAAGTCACGGGCCTGCCGCGCTTCACGCTGACGCGCGGCCACCTCGCCATCAATGACGGCAAGGTGGATACGCGGGAAGGCCACGGGCAGTTCGTCAAGCGTCCGCCGGTCACCCCGGTCAACAGGGCGCTGTCGACCTGGAAGGAAATCACCGCGCCGCGCAAGGTGCAACGCACCGGCATTCCGGCCACGGGCGTCTGAATGGAACAGTTTCCGTCCCTCCCGCGAAAGCGGCGAGGGACGGTTTTCGTTTAAGGGGGATATCCGCGCCCAAAAGGCTGGCGGATGAGAAGGGCAATGTGGGACGCCACGACATGAGTGAAAACAAGAAGACCGTCGTATCCGCCAGGGATCTCTGTCTGACCTTCGAGACCAATGACGGACCCGTCAATGCGCTCTCGAACGTCAATCTGAACATCGAGAAGGGCGATTTCGTCTCCTTCATCGGCCCGTCCGGCTGCGGCAAGACCACCTTTCTGCGGGTGATCGCCGATCTTGAGCAGAAGACGGCCGGCACCATCACCGTCAACGGCATGTCGCCGGAAGAGGCCCGACGCGCCCGCGCCTATGGCTATGTCTTTCAGGCCGCCGCGCTCTATCCCTGGCGCACCATCGAGAAGAACATCGCCCTGCCGCTCGAAATCATGGGCTATTCCGCAGCGGAGATGCAGAAGCGCATCGCCGAGACGCTGGAACTCGTGAACCTCACCGGATTCGGCAAGAAGTTCCCCTGGCAGCTCTCCGGAGGCATGCAGCAGCGTGCCTCGATTGCCCGCGCGCTCGCCTTCGATGCGGACCTGCTGCTGATGGACGAGCCCTTCGGCGCGCTCGACGAAATCGTTCGCGATCATCTGAACGAGCAGCTCCTGAAGCTCTGGGCCCGCACCGAGAAGACGATCTGCTTCGTCACCCATTCCATTCCGGAAGCGGTCTACCTCTCGACCAAGATCGTGGTTATGAGCCCGCGCCCGGGCCGCGTCACGGATGTGATCGACAGTCCCCTGCCCCGGGAGCGTCCGCTCGACATTCGCGAAACGCCGCAATTCCTCGAAATTGCCCACCGGGTCCGCGAAGGGCTCCGCGCCGGCCATTCCTATGACGAATAGGAGGCCATCGTGAAGCTCTGGGTCATCCTGATGCTCGGCGTCACCACCGGCATCTTCATCGCCGCCGCCTCCACGCTCAAGCTCTATGCGGGCGGCGCGCCCTTCTATACGCTCCTGGGAGCGCTGGCGCTCTATGTCACGGGCAATATTCTCGTGGTGCCGCTGATGAGGGAGTCCGGTCTCGGCGTCACCATTTCCATCCTGTCGGTCACCCAGCTGCTGCTGGTCAACCTGATCGCCTTCCTCGTCTATGGAGAGAAGATCAGCCCGACCCAGCTTTCAGGCATCGCGCTCGGCACGCTCGCCATTGCACTGATGCTCTGGCCCAGCCAGGGAGGGGCCTGATCCATGGAAAAGCCCAATATTTTCAAGGACAGCATTTTTCCGATAACCACGGTCGTGATCGCCATCCTGATCGTCTGGCATGTCTTCGTCGTGGTCTTGAACGCCCCCTTCGAGCGCGACCAGGCGGCCCGCGCCGGCACCACCCTCACCTTCTCAGAGCTTCTGCCCAAGGTCTTCAACCAGGAGCGACCGGTGCTTCCTGCGCCGCATCAGATCGTGGCGGAACTCTGGGATACGACCTTCAACAAGCCGATTACCTCCAAGCGCAGCCTTTTCTACCATGCCTGGGTGACGCTCTCGGCCACGCTTGCGGGCTTCGGCATCGGCACGGCGCTCGGCATTCTCCTCGCCATCGGCATCGTCCACAACCGCGCCATCGACCGCTCGCTGATGCCTTGGGTGATCGCCAGCCAGACCGTGCCGATCATCGCTGTCGCGCCTATGGTCATCGTCGTGCTGAATTCCATCGGCATTTCCGGCCTGTTGCCGAAGGCGCTGATCTCGACCTATTTGTCCTTTTTCCCTGTTGTCGTCGGCATGGTGAAGGGTCTCAGAAGCCCGGAAATGATGCATCTCGATCTCATGCGCACCTATAACGCCTCCCGCGCCCAGGTCTTCTGGAAGCTTCGCTGGCCCGCCTCCATGCCCTATCTCTTCACCTCGCTGAAAGTGGCGATCGCGATTTCGCTCGTCGGGGCCATTGTCGGCGAACTGCCGACCGGCGCCGTCGCCGGTCTTGGCGCCCGCCTGCTTTCCGGCTCCTATTACGGGCAGACGGTGCAGATCTGGGCGGCCCTCTTCATGGCGGCAGCCCTTGCCGCCGTGCTCGTGGGCATCGTCGGAGTGGCCCATTCCATGGTGCTGAAGCGGATGGGGGTGAAGCCATGAACGGCATCGAAGCGAACAGCGGCTATCTGGTCTTTGCCATGGTGTTCTGGGTGGCGACCTGGGGCCTCAATGAATGGCTCGTACGCCAGAAGCTTGCGAACCCCACCGCAAACCGGCTGCTCGGGCTTGCCGTTCCGCTCCTGTTCGGGGTGACCCTGCTGGTCGTCTGGGAATGCATCGTGCGGGGCTTTGCCATTCCGGCAATTCTCCTGCCCGCCCCCTCCGCCATCTGGACGAAGCTCATCAACTCCCTCCCGATTCTCGCGGCGGATTTCCGTCAGACCTTCCTGAAGGCCGTGCTGACAGGTTTCGTCGCGGGCTCCGGCCTCGGCTTCATCGTTGCCCTCCTCATCGACCGCTCCCCCTTCCTGCAGAAGGGGCTGCTGCCGATCGGCAACTTCGTCTCGGCGCTCCCCATCGTCGGCGTCGCCCCGATCATGGTCATGTGGTTCGGTTTCGACTGGCCGTCCAAGGTGGCCGTGGTGGTCATCATGACCTTCTTCCCCATGCTGGTGAATACGGTTCAGGGGCTTGCCGCCGCCAGCCACATGGAGCGGGACCTGATGCGCACCTATGCCGCAAGCTGGTGGCAGACGCTGACAAAATTGAGGCTTCCCGCGGCCGCGCCTTTCATATTCAATGCGCTGAAGATCAATTCCACGCTGGCGCTCATCGGGGCCATCGTGGCGGAGTTTTTCGGTACCCCGATCGTCGGCATGGGCTTCCGCATTTCCACCGAGGTGGGCCGCGCCAACATCGATATGGTCTGGGCCGAAATTGCCGTGGCGGCGCTTGCCGGCTCCGCATTCTACGGTGTGGTCGCGCTGGTGGAACGCGCGGTCACGTTCTGGCATCCGTCTGTCCGCGGTGGACGGGCGTAAACAAGAAAAGAGGGAACCAAGGAATGAAAAACAAGCTGACATCGCTGATACTCGCCGGCGCCGTGTCGCTGATGGCCATGCAGGCCATGGCGGCGGACAAGGTCACCCTTCAGCTGAAGTGGGTCACCCAGGCGCAGTTCGCCGGCTATTACGTGGCGAAGGACAAGGGCTTTTACGAGGAAGAAGGCCTGGATGTGGACATCAAGCCGGGCGGCCCGGACATTTCCCCGGTTCAGGTGCTGGCCGGCGGTGGGGCCGATGTGGTGGTCGACTGGATGCCCGATGCGCTCGCGAACCGCGAAAAGGGCCTGCCGCTCGTCAACATCGCCCAGCCTTTCAAGACCTCGGGCATGATGCTGACCTGCCTGAAGGAATCGGGCGTTTCGAAGCCCGAGGACCTGAAGGGCAAGACGCTCGGCGTGTGGTTCTTCGGCAATGAATACCCGTTCCTTTCCTGGATGTCGAAGCTTGGCTTCTCCACCCAGGGCGGGGCCGATGGCGTGACCGTGCTGAAGCAGGGCTTCAACGTCGATCCGCTGCTGCAGAAGCAGGCTGCCTGCATTTCCACCATGACCTACAATGAATACTGGCAGGTCATCGATGCCGGCATCAAGGCGGAAGACCTCGTTACCTTCAAGTATGAAGACCAGGGCGTCGCCACGCTGGAAGACGGCCTCTACGTGCTGGAAGACAAGCTGAAGGACCAGGCCTTCAAGGACAAGATGGTCAAGTTCGTCCGCGCTTCCATGAAGGGCTGGAAATATGCCGAGCAGAACCCGGACGAAGCTGCCGGCATCGTGCTCGACAACGACGCATCCGGCGCCCAGACCGAAAAGCACCAGAAGCGCATGATGGGCGAAGTGGCGAAGCTCACCGCCGGCTCGAACGGCGCGCTCGACGAAGCCGACTACAAGCGCACCGTGGCAACCCTGCTCGGCGGCGGTTCGGATCCGGTCATTTCCAAGGAACCGGCAGGCGCCTTCACCCACGAAATCACCGATGCGGCCCTGAAATAGGCCGCGCGTGAACGCATGAGGAACAGCCGCGCGGCCAATGGTTTGCGCGGCTGTCATGCCCGCATCAAAACAATTGATGCGTTCGGCGAAGTACTGTTGCCTTCAGGTCATTGATTTAACAATTGTTCGTTATTAGACAAAGAGCCGGCGGGAGCGGGTTTCCGGTTCGCTAGGTGAAATTTTGCATGGATTCACCACACCGCCTGATAATGCCTTGCGGTTTGCATGGGGCATCCCCACATAGGGCTGGTTTCTGATATTTGCCAGTTTCGGGAGAATGCCGGCGCGGTTCTAGCGCAACCACAGGGAAAGAGCAGGCAGCACGACAGTTCGGTGCCCTCATTCCCTGAATGCGGGGCGGCGGACATTGCCAAGGCCGATGACGGGCAAGACAAATGGATGAAACGCCCTTTCACGGTTGACGATTTGCGTGGCGAGGCAAGGCACTGACATCCAGGGGGATGGATGGCCTTCGCGACCGCCGAGGACAAAACCGGTTCGAGAGGGATGCCGCCTGCACCAGGCCTGCGCGCCTCACGTCGGACCGATCAACAGGATTTGGAATGACGGGTATGGAACGCAACACCTTCCGCATGATGAGCATGACCCTCGCGCTTCTCCTGGCTTCGACCGCATCGGCGGTCCGGGCCGAGGATGCCGCAGCGCCCGAGGCCAAGCAGCAATTTCCCGCCATCGTGGTGATCAAGGCGACCGAACGGCAGATGGTCGGCAAGATCGTCGCCTCCGGCACCATCAAGCCCGTCAACGAGGTGCTCGTGCAGCCGCAGGTCGAGGGTCTCTCGATCCGTGAGTTGAAGGCCGACGTGGGCGATCGTGTCGAGGCTGGCGCGGTTCTCGCCACGCTGAACGACGATGCGCTTCTTCTGTCAAAAAGCCAGCTTCTCGCAACCCGCGCCAAAGCGGAGGCAGGCCTGCAGCAGGTAAAAGCCCAGCTCGCCGAGGCCCAGGCCAATGCTGCCGAGGCCCGCCGCCAGGCAGATCGTGCCCGGACGCTCTCCGGCAAAGGCACCATTTCAAGTGCCCAGGCCGATCAGCTCGAGGCGGCCGCGGTCGGTGCCGAAGCCCGTGTCCGCTCCGCAACCCAGGCAATTGGTGTTGGCGAAGCGGACCTCAAGGTGGTGGACGCACAGATTGCCGATGTCGATCTCAAGCTGGCCCGCACCAGCGTGACGGCGCCCGTATCCGGCCTCGTCTCGGTGCGCAACGCCAAAGTGGGAGCGATTGCCTCCGGTTCTGCCCAACCGCTCTTCACCATCGAGCAGGACGGCGCGCTGGAACTGGTTGCCGACGTGTCCGAAAGCGATATTCTGCCCCTGAAGGCCGATCAGAAGGCGGTCATCGCCCTTGCCGGCTCGCAAAAGCAGGTCTCCGGCAAGGTGCGTCTCGTTTCGCCCACCATCGATCCCGCCACCCGGCTCGGCACCGTGCATGTGGCGCTCGACGATGACGAGCAGGCCCGCTCCGGCATGTATGGCAGCGCATCCATCATCATCGCGGAAGAAAAGGGCGTCGCCCTGCCGCTGACGGCAATCACCACCTCCTCCGAGGGCACCACAGTGCGCAAGGTGGAAAACAACGTCGTGAAGCTGGTAACCGTCGAAACCGGCATCCAGGACGCCGACATGATCGAGATCCGCAAGGGCCTCGCAGCCGGCGACGAAGTGGTCGCCAAGGCCGGCGCCTATGTCCGCGACGGCGACCGCATCCAGCCCGTCCGCGACCAAGCGGCCGCATCGAACTAAGGGAACGGCAAGATGAACTTCTCCGCATGGTCCATCCGCAATCCGATTGCGCCGCTGCTGGTGTTCTTCCTGCTCATTTATGTGGGCCTGAACTCCTTCCACAAGCTGCCGATCACCCGCTTCCCGAACATTGACGTTCCCCTGGTGGCGATTTCCGTTTCCCAGAGCGGCGCCTCCCCGGCCGAGCTCGAAATGCAGGTCACCAAGGAAGTCGAAGATGCCGTGGCCGGCATAAACGGTGTCGATGAAATCAGCTCGACCGTGACCGACGGCAATTCGCAGACCGTGGTCATGTTCCGGCTCGAAGTGCCGACCAACCAGGCCCTGCAGGACGTGAAGGACGCGGTCGACCGCATCCGCAGCGACCTGCCGGCATCGGCCGACGAGCCTGTTGTCACCAAGATCGACGTGGAAGGCCAGGCGATCCAGACCTTCGCGGTCTCCTCGCCCAATCTTTCGCTTGAGGAACTGTCCTGGTTCGTGGACGATTCCGTCAAGCGCGCGCTTCAGGGCCAGCCCGGCATCGGCCGCGTCGACCGTTACGGCGGCGCCGACCGGGAAATCCGCATCGAGCTCAACCCCGACAAGATGGCCGCGCTCGGCATCACCGCCTCCGACATCAACCGCCAGCTGCGCGGCACCAATGCGGATGCCGGTTCCGGCCGTGGTCAGATCGCGGGCTCCGAACAGGCGATCCGCACGCTTGGCGATGCCCGCGACGTGGCGCGCCTGGCCGACACGACCATCGCGCTTTCGGGCGGCCGCTTCGTGAAGCTCTCCGATCTCGGCACGATCAAGGATACCTATCAGGAACTGAAGTCCTTCTCGCGCCTCAATGGCAATCCGGTCGTCACCTTTGCCGTGTTCCGCTCGAAGGGCGCATCGGAAGTATCCGCTGCCGAAACCATCGAAAAGCAGCTGACGCAGGTGAAGGCGGAGAACCCGCAGATCTCCATCGAGAAGATCGATGACTCGGTCTACTTCACCTATGGCAACTATGAATCGGCCATGCACACGCTGCTGGAAGGCGCGATTCTGGCCGTCATCGTGGTCTTCCTCTTCCTGAGGAACTGGCGCGCGACGCTGATTTCCGCCGTGGCCCTGCCCCTTTCGGCCATCCCGACCTTCTGGATCATGGACCTGATGGGCTTCTCGCTGAACCTCGTCAGCTTCCTCGCGCTCACGCTCGCCACGGGTATTCTCGTCGACGACGCGATCGTGGAAATCGAGAACATTGCCCGCCACATCAAGATGGGCAAGACCCCCTACAAGGCGGCCATCGAGGCGGCGGATGAAATCGGCCTGGCGGTGATTGCCACCACCTTCACCATCATCGCCGTCTTCGTGCCGGTCTCCTTCATGCCCGGCATTCCCGGCCAGTACTTCATCCAGTTCGGCCTGACGGTTGCCTTCTCGGTGTTCTTCTCGCTCCTGGTGGCCCGCCTCATCACACCGCTGATGGCGGCCTATCTGATGCGTGCCGAAGATGCCGTGGATGACCACCACAGCAACGATGGCCTGTTCATGCGTGGCTACACGCACGTGGTGCGTGCAACAACGGGCGGGTGGGCTCCTTCCTTCCTTGCTCGCTGGTCTGAATCGGTGCGGCAGAGAACGGCTCACGCAACCAGCCTGTCTGGGCGGGCAACGCACTATATGTTTGCGAAAGTCGGCTTTCGCTGGCTGCCTCCGGTCATGACCCTTATCGGCGCGATAGGCTTTTTGGTCGCATCGCTCTTCCTGCTATCGCAGGTGCCGGGCAGCTTCATGCCGCCGGAAGATGCCTCGCGCATCACGCTCTCCGTTGAACTGCCGCCGAATGCCTCGCTGGCCGATACGGAGAAGGCCACCGACAAGATCTACCAGCGCCTGAAGGACATTGAGGGCGTGGATACGGTCTTCGTGCTCGGCGGTGCCTCGCCCAAGGGCGACCTGGAGCTGCGCCGCGCAAGCGTCACGCTCAACCTGAAGAAGCTCGACCATTCGCTGGTGAAGAAGCTGGTAAACGACATTGCCGGCCGGCTGCCGGTGATCGGTCACTATCTGCCCAAGATCCCGTCCCACGGCCGTGAGCGCCCGCAATGGGATATTGAAACGGAAGTCTTCGCCAAGCTGCGGGATCTGCCTGACATCCGCGTGCTGAAGCTGAACGACCGCGGCGAACGCGATCTGTCCTTCAACTTCCTGTCGAAGAATGAAGCGGATCTGGAAAAGGCCGTCGGCATTCTGGAAGCCAAGCTGCGCTCCATCCCCACGCTCGCCAATGTAAGCGCGGAGGGTTCGCTGCCCCGTCCCGAACTGCAGATCCGCCCCCGCATGGATGAGGCGGCCCGCCTCGGCATCACGCCGTCGCAGATTGCCGAAACCGTTCGCGTGGCGACGATCGGCGATGTGGACGCGGCCCTGCCGAAGATCGCGCTCGATGGCCGCCTGATCCCGATCCGGGCCCAGGCCTCGCTCGACATGCGCAAGGATCTCGCCGCCATCCGGGCGCTGAAGATCCAGACCTCTTCGGGCGCCACCGTGCCGCTCGCAAGCGTCGCCGACATCGACTATTCGGAAGGCGTGTCCTCGATCAAGCGCAACAACCGCAACCGCGTTGTCGCCATCGGGGCCAACCTGCCGGCAGGCGTGGCGCTCAACACGGCCACGGAAGCCTTCAAGAAGGGCGTAGAAGAGGCAGGCATTCCGAAGTCGGTGCGCCTTGCCGAAAGCGGTGACGCCAAGGTGCAGAACGAGATGGTGCAGAGCTTCGGCAATGCCATGCTGCTCGGCCTGCTGCTGGTGCTGATGGTGCTGATCCTCCTCTTCAAGGATGTGATCCAGCCCTTCACGATCCTGTTCTCGCTGCCGCTCGCCATCGGCGGCGTGGCGGCGGGTCTAATCATCACAAACAATGCGCTGTCCATGCCCGTCCTCATCGGCATTCTCATGCTGATGGGCATCGTGACGAAAAACGCCATCCTTCTGGTGGATTTCGCCATCGAGATGATCCATCGCGGCATGGACCATAGGCAGGCCATGATCGAGGCCGGCCGCAAGCGCGCCCGCCCGATCATCATGACCTCCATCGCCATGTCGGCGGGCATGCTGCCCTCGGCGCTTGGCGTGGGCGAAGGCGGCTCCTTCCGTGCGCCCATGGCCATTGCGGTGATCGGTGGCATCATTGTATCGACCGTGCTGTCTCTGGTCGTGGTTCCGGCATTCTTCCTGCTGATGGATTATCTGTCGCGTTTCCTTAGCTGGATCTTCGGCCGTTTCGTCGGCAAGAAGGAAGTGGAAGACCTGCCGCTGTCGGATGAGGAACTGACGCGTCTTGCCAACGAGAACCAGGACAAGCTGGAAACGCTGGAAAAGCGCCTGAACGATCTGGAACAGGGCGGCAAGACGGTGAAGAGCAACGTGGTTCGCCTGCCGCCGCTCGCGGCCGAGTAAGAACCGCTGAGAACCCTTGAAAAGGCCGGGCCCACGCCCGGCCTTTTTGCTTGCCGTAACGGCAGGACATGACGAAACGCAAATATTCTGCCCGATGGCCCCGCGCGATTGATCGAAATCAAACCCTCCGCTGCGGAATCTCTTATCTTCCCTTCAGATCAGCCCGTTTGCGGGCCCTGCCCGACGCTCCGGGTGAGCTGGCCTCAGGCAGGGTGAGACGGGTCGGTGGCCTCCCGGAGAGGGGCCTCTTCGAACGAACAGGAACGCGGCCTCAAGGGGCCGCTTGCGGAGTGATGACGGTGAACAAGCTTCTGAGACTGAACAGCCGTGAAAAATCCATCCTCGTCAAGACGCCCTTCATGGCGTCGCTCGGCCAGGCGGCCCTGCAAAAAATGACGGATCTTGCCACGGCCATCCATTTCGAGAGCCGTGACATTCTCTTTCGCGAGGGCGAGGAAGCGGAGAGCTTCTACTGCGTCCTGTCCGGCTACGTGCGTCTTTACCGGCTGAACAAGGACGGTCGCGAGGCGGATATCCGCATCTGCGGTCCCGGCGACACCTTTGCCGAATGCCTGCTCTATCTCGGGCCGAACTATCGCTACAACGCCCAGGCTGCGGAAAATGTGACCCTCGCCCGCTTCGACATTCAGCGGGTACGCGCCGCCGCCGAGCAGGACACCGATATTTCCCGCGCGATCATGCAATCGCTCGCCAATCACCTTCTGTCGACCATGGATTGCGTGGCCAATGACCGGCTGCAGACGGCACCGCAGCGGGTAGCGCATTTCCTGCTGACGAGCTGCCCGAAGGAAAGCACGTCTGCCTCGATCCGCCTCCCCTTCCAGAAAAGCCTTCTCGCCGGCAAGCTCGGCCTGGCGCCGGAAGCGCTCTCCCGCGCCTTCTCGGCGCTCCGCCGCGCCGGCGTAACGGTGCGCGGTCGCCTCATCCAGATCAATGACGTGAATGCCCTGCGGCAGATCTGACCCGCTGATCAAGACACGGAAAAACGGCCCGGCTCCCAGCCGGGCTTTTCGTTTCAGGCGCTGCGGGTAAGCGCTGCGGGATCGAAGTCGATGTCCAGCCGGTCCTGGGCCACCATGTCGAGGATGAGGTTCAGGCCCTGGCGGTCATGTACCACGCGGTTGCGCCCGCCCGCCTTGGCGAGATAGAGCGCCTTGTCGGCCGCCGCATAGGTCGCCTCGGTGGAACGCCCGTCCTCCACGTCGGCAATGCCGGCGGAGATGGTGACGGTGAAGGCGAGCTCTTCCGCCCGGAAGACCTCCGCCTCAATACGGGCACGCAGGCTATCCACGAGCGCGATCCGCTCCTCCAGTGCGCCGCTTCGCAGCAGCACGCCGAATTCCTCGCCGCCCAGCCGGCCAGCAGGACTGCCCGCCGCCGAAGCGATGATTTCGCCGACCCGGCGGATCACCTCGTCACCCGTGCTGTGTCCATAGGTGTCATTGATCGACTTGAAGCGATCGACATCGATGATGACCAGCGACGTGCCGGGCGCGGCATGGCCGAGCGCCTCGCCGAAGGCGCGGCGGTTGAGAAGGCCGGACAGCGCATCGGTGCGGCTCAGCTGCTCGAATCGGGCATTGGAGCGCGCCAGGCGCAGGATCAGGCGGCCCGCGCGCGACGACAGCCAGAGGGCGATCGTGCCGTTGACGAAGGCCGCCAGCGCGCCGAGGACCAGAAGATGGCCGGCATTGGCGACGATCAGCCCGAGGGACTGGACCACGGCGATCAGAACGACCGTCGCGGCGATACCGAGGAGCGTTGCACGGAGGGTCATCCTCAGCACGAAGCTCTTGAGAGACTGCCGGATGCGAAAGTCGCCGGCATCGTCTCCTTCCACATTCCATCTCTTCATAAGAACGATCTTTCCGGGGGTTGGAAGATATACCCGAGATAGACCCGCACGCCTTCCCGTTCCTTTAATCGAATCTCTAAAATTGCAGCTTTTCGGGCCTTGAACCCAAAAAGATCCGCATCCCTTTAGGTTGATGGAACACCAATTATCAGTTGTATCGATTTAAAACCGAAAGCGTCCCGTTTGGGATCAGGAAAGCCCCTCTTTGGCACAGCGACCGCTGCAAATGAAACAGCGCTTCGGCGGTGGTGAGAGGAGAAGCGCAAAGGTCCGGTTCTCCGCCCCGGGATGGGGAGAATCAGCGGTTCTCGCGGGTCACGCGTTCACTGGTGGAAGCTTTCTTCCAGCGCCTTCAGTTCCTCCGTGCGCTTCTTCGTCTCCTGCTCGAGACAGCCGGCAACCAGCGTAGGCTCGATCGAACCGCCGCCGCTGATCGCCCGCTGGATGTTGCAGGTGGCATCACGGAAGGGGATCCAGGCTTTCTGCGCCGCGGTCAGCGTCTCGACGGCAGATGCCCCGGAGCCCTCCATCTGCTTGTCGAAGGCCTGGGCTGCCGCGCGGGTCTTCTTGTACTGGATGTTCAACGCCTTGTCGGCCGCCTCCGCATCCCGCGCGGCACACTGGTTCATGTCCGCCTGGGTGGACATGCTCTCGCAGTCAGGCGCGGCATCCTGGGCAAACACGGCCACGGCATGAAAAGAGGCAGCAGAGATCAGGAGAAGAAACAGGCGGCGCATCACGATCCTCACGGCAATCAGTTCAGAGAGCCAGACTATAGCGATGCCATCGCCCGCGTACAGACGCCAGAAATGAGAAAACCCGGCCAGAGGCCGGGTTTCCCATCCATCAGAAGATCCGGAAATCTTACTTGTTCTGGAGGTAGGTGTACTTGCCGTCGGCACCCTTCTGCCAGGTGTACATGACGTAGTCGGCGCGGGTGATGTCACCCTTCTCGTTGTAGGAGATGTCGCCGATAACGGTCTTGAACGGACCCTTGCCGCGGATGTTGTCCGCAACCTTCTGCGGATCGTTTTCGCCGGCAGCCTTGGCGGCTTCAGCGATGATCTGCATGGCAGCATAGGAATAGAGGGTGTAGGCTTCCGGCTCGAAGCCAGCGTCGCGGAACTTCTTCACGGCGTCGGCAGCGTTCGGGTTCAGGCGCGGATCCGGCGGGAAGGTCATCAGCGTGCCGTTGACGGCGTCGCCGGCGATCGAAGCCAGTTCGTTCGAGGTGATGCCGTCGCCGGACATCAGGGTTGCCTTCATGCCCTGGTCAGCCATCTGGCGGATGATCAGGCCGGCTTCGGTGTGCAGACCGCCGAAGTAAACGACGCTGACGCCAGCTTCCTTCATCTTGGCGATGAGGGCCGAGTAGTCCTTTTCACCGGGGGTGATGCCTTCGTAGATAACTTCGGTGATGCCGGCAGCATTCATGGCCTTCTTGGTTTCGTCAGCCAGGCCCTGGCCATAGGGGGTCTTGTCGTGAACGACAGCCACCTTGGCGTCCTTGAAATGCTCGGCGATGTAGGCACCGGCAACAGCGCCCTGCTGGTCGTCACGACCGCAGGTACGGAAGGTGTTCCAGAGGCCACGCTCGGTGAACTGCGGGTTGGTCGCAGCCGGGGTGATTTCCAGGATGCCGTTTTCCGCGTAAACTTCGGAAGCCGGGATGGATACGCCCGAGTTGAAGTGACCGACCACGAACTTCACACCGTCAGCGGCGAACTTGTTCGCTACCGAAACGCCCTGCTTGGCGTCGGAAACGTCGTCGCCGAGAACGATCTTCACCTGTTCGCCGTTGATGCCGCCAGCCGCGTTGATGTCAGCTGCAGCCTGTTCAGCGCCTTTCTGGAGCTGTGCACCGAAGGCGGCGTTCGGACCGGTCAGCGGACCAGCGACGCCGATGAGCAGGTCGGCCCAGGCCGTGCCGCTGAATGCGACCATGGCCGTAAGCGCAACTGCCGACAGAAGAGACTTCTTCATCCTGTTACTCCCAATTATTGGATGGGTCTTTTGAAGTGATCCCGCTGCAATACCCATCTCCACTGCAGCGGTATTAGAGTTCCCTCTGGGATTATCTGAGACAGTTTCGAAGCGACTGTCAATCTTTCTTCTTCCACGAAAATGCGGATGTGCGTTCATAAAGCCAATAGTAGTTATTGACCATCTGATTGGTCCGCTTCATCCGGAAACCGATCGAAGCGAAAATCAAAAGCAGAACCACATCAATCACATAGTAGAAGGGACTGATGAACGGGCCCTGGAACAGCGCATAATGCAGGAAGCGCATCATCACGCCGAGCAGCAGCGAATAGACGATCACGATCGGATAATCGGACCAGCCCTCCGCCGCGGCGCGCCCGGCACGCCAGGCGGTCCAGAAGCCGATGAGCAGAACGATCAGGCGGATGACGTCCTTGGACGAACCATCGCTTTCGAAGAAAAGACCTTGCATCTGTAATTCTCCCCTCACCCGCCTTAGTGGCGGCCGCCTTCCAGATAGGCCGCCCGGACTTCCGGATTGGCCAGCAGTTCCTTGCCGGAGCCCTGCATGGTGACGTTGCCGTTCACCATCACATAGGCGCGGTCGGAAAGGCGCAGCGCCGCAAAGGCGTTCTGCTCCACCAGGAACACGGTCAGGCCTTCGGTCTTGTTCAGCTCCTTGATCGCCTCGAAGATCTGCTTGGAGATCAGTGGGGCGAGGCCGAGCGACGGCTCGTCGAGCAGCAGAAGCTTCGGACGCGCCATCAGCGCGCGGCCGATGGAGAGCATCTGCTGCTCGCCGCCCGAAAGCGTGCCGCCGCGCTGCGACTGGCGTTCTTCCAGGCGCGGGAAGAGCTTGAAGATGCGCTTCACGTCCTCGTCGAAATACTTCAGATTGTCGAGGCTCGCGCCCATCTGCAGGTTTTCGAACACCGTCATGCGCGGGAAGATGCGGCGACCTTCCGGCGACTGGGCAATGCGCAGCCGGGCGATTTCATGGGTCGGCAGGCGGGTAATGTCCTTGCCGTCGAAGATCACCTGGCCGGTGCGCGCCTGCGGGCTGCCGCAGATCGTCATCATCAGCGTCGACTTGCCGGCGCCGTTGGCGCCGATCAGGCAGGCGATCTCGCCCTGGTTCACCTCGACATTCACGCCATTCAGCGCGCGGATATTGCCGTAATAGGTCTCGACACCCCGAACCTTGAGAAGCGGTTCACCACTCATGCGTTTTCGCCTCCCTCAAGGGATTCCACCACTGCGATAACATCCTCGACCTCTTCGTCCTCGACGCCCAGATAGGCGGCGATGACCTTCGGGTCGTTCTTGACGTGATCGGGCGTGCCGTCGGAGATCTTCCGGCCATATTCCAGCACGACCACGTGGTCGGAAATTTCCATCACCACCGACATGTCATGCTCGATCAGCATGATCGAGGTGCCGCTGTCGGCGCGGATGGAGCGCAGGAGCTTGTTGAGGGTCGCCGATTCCGACGGGTTGAGGCCAGCTGCCGGCTCGTCCAGGCAGAGGAATTCCGGCTCGGTGCACATGGCGCGGGCAATTTCCAGCCGGCGCTGGGCGCCGTAGGAGAGATCGCCTGCCGGATCATCCGCACGGTCGATCAGGTCGGCCATTTCCAGCCAGTATTCCGCCCGTTCGATCGCCCGCTTGGCTTCCGCCTTGTAGCCGCCGATGCCGAGCAGGCCGAGGACCGTATAGCCGGAGGCCTTCATCAGCTTGTTGTGCTGGGCAACGAGCAGGTTTTCCAGAACCGTCATGCCCGAGAACAGGCGGATGTTCTGGAAGGTGCGCGCCACCTTGGCCGTCTTGGTGATTTCATGGTCCGGCAGCCGCTCGAGGAGATATTCCTTGCCGCTCTTCTGCCGAAGCGAAATCATGCCCATGGTCGGCTTGTAAAAGCCGGTGATGCAGTTGAAGACGGTGGTCTTGCCCGCCCCGTTCGGGCCGATGAGGGCGGTGATTTCGCCCCGCTTGGCCTCGAAGGAGAAGTCGTTGATGGCCATCAGTCCGCCGAACTTCATCGACAGATGTTCCACCTTCAGAATGATGTCGTCATTAGTCATCGTCGCGTTCCCGGGTGCCATCAGCCGTGGCCCTCCTTGGTAAAGCTGCTGGAGACGGCCTTTCTTTCCTTCAGGAAGGCGGTCGGTTCACGGGAGCCGACGAAGCCGCGCGGCTTGAACAGCATCACGAGCACCATGGCCGCGCCGAAGAGCAGCATACGGTAGAGTTCCGGGGTGAAGTCGTCGCCGAAGATATGCTTCAGGAATTCCATCTCGCGCAGCAGCTCGGTACCGCCGATCATCACCACCGCCGCAATGGCGATGCCGACCAGCGAGCCCATGCCGCCGAGAACCACGATCGCGAGAATGATCGCCGATTCCATGAAGATGAAGCTGTCGGGAGAGACGAAGCCCTGGCGGGCAGCGAAGAAGGAGCCGGCAAAGCCACCGAACATCGCACCGATCGCAAAGGCGGTCAGCTTGGTGGTCACGGTGTTGATGCCGAGTGCCCGGCAGGCGATCTCGTCTTCGCGCAGCGCTTCCCAGGCACGGCCAATAGGCATGCGGCGAAGCCGGATGGTCACATAGGCGGTGAGCAGGCAGAGCGCCAGGATGAGATAGAAGAGGAAGATCTTGTAATAGGCCGAAGACGGCGCCAGGCCGAAGAGGGCCGCGAAGCCTTCCTTGGAGGCATCGAACTTGATGCCGAAGAGGGTTGCCTTCGGGATAGAGGAAATCCCGAACGTGCCCTTGGTCACATCCGTCCAGTTGATGAGGACGAGGCGGATGATTTCACCGAAGGCGAGCGTCACGATGGCGAGGTAGTCGCCGCGAAGACGAAGCACGGGGAAGCCGAGGATCATGCCCCAGAAGGCGGCCAGAATGCCGGAGATCGGCAGAAGCAGCCAGAAGGAAAGGCCGAAATAGCTCGAAAGCAGGGCATAGGAATAGGCGCCGACCGCATAGAAGGCGACATAGCCGAGATCGAGCAGGCCGGCGAGACCCACCACGATGTTGAGACCCCAGGCAAGCATCACATAGATGAGGATCTGGATGCCGAAATTGTCGACATATTTCAGCGAGCCCTGGGTGCCGGCGAGCGTTACCGCGAGGATCGGGTAGAAGACCAGGAAGACCAAGGCGATCTTCAGGAAATGCTTCCGGAAAAGCCCCTTCTCTTCCACCTTCGGCTTGGCATTCGCCTTGCGAGCGGCGAGCCAGGGCTGCGCCACGGTGACGATCAGGAAGCGGCCGACGGCGGCAATCAGCACGAAGGCGGCAAGTGCGCCCCAGCGGAACCGGTAGACCAGCTCGTTATGGATGTTCTGCTCGGTGACGATGCCGATATAGAGAAGGAACATGCCGAACGAAACGGCGCCTGCGAACAGGCCTTCCTTGATGCCCTTCTGGAAAAGGCTGTCGTCCTGGCGTGCGGAATTCTGGATGTTTTCTGCCATCGGATCAGACCTTTTCGACTTCCGGGCGGCCAAGCAGACCGGACGGCTTGAAAATCAGCACGAAGGCGAGGATCGCGAAGGTTGCGACGTCCTTGTATGCAATGGTGAAATAGGCAGACCAGAGGCTCTCGATCAGGCCGATCAGGAGACCGCCGAGCACGGCGCCCGGAAGCGAGCCGATACCGCCGAGAACGGCTGCGGTAAAGGCCTTCACGCCCGGTACGAAGCCGTCATTGTAGGAGGCGACGCCATAATAGATGAGGTACATGGAGCCGGCCACGGCCGCGAGAGCCGCACCCATGATGAAGGTGATCGAGATGGTGCGGTCGACGTCGATGCCGAGCAGCGCGGCCATCTTGCGGTCCTGCTCCGTGGCGCGCTGGGCGCGGCCGAGCGGCGTGTGGTTCACGATGTACCAGAACACGGCGAGCAGCGTGGCGGTGACCACCATGATGACGATCTGCTTCAGCGAGATCGAGATGCCGGCAATGTTGTAGACATTGTTCACCAGACCCGGGATCGGCTTGTTGCGCGGACCCTGGGCGACCTGGATGAAGTTGGACAGGAAGATCGACATGCCGATCGCCGTGATCAGCGGCGCGAGACGGAACGAACCGCGCAGCGGCCGGTAGGCCACCCGTTCGATCGTCCAGTTCCACAGGCTGGTCACCAGCATGGCCACCACCAGCATGGCCAGCAGCAGCACGAGAACGGCTACGCCGGCAAGGCCGATGATGGGTGACAGAACCAGGAAGACGATGAGCGCCGCGAAGGCGCCGAGCATGAAAATGTCGCCATGGGCGAAGTTAACCATGCCGATAATGCCGTAGACCATCGTGTAACCGATAGCCACAAGGCCATAGATCGACCCGAGAGTCAGCCCGTTGACGAGCTGCTGGACGAAATACTCCATTAGCTTTCCCCCGGATGCGCGCCAAATTGGGGCCGCATCTCTTGTTTCCCCTTGCGAGGCTTGCGTATGAGGGGATTTCATAACGCTTTCGCCATAAATGTGAAGCAGGAAAGCCGGAATTAGGACAATTTCCGGGCTTTATCGCGCAACAGCTGATTTTCAAACGATTTTTTAGTGCAATACACTAACTTTAGCGGATTTTTTAGCAAAATGCTCTGGGGATAACTTTTTCCGCACACACAGTCGATACCGACGCCGATGCATGAATTATCGGTCGTTCGCGATCCGAAACCGGCACAAAGCGACCGGAAGCGGCCCTTTTGCCGTATTGCTTTTCATGTTTAGCATTTGAAAGCCAAACGGACAAATGTAAAAGGGCCGCCCTGAAGGGCGGCCCGGGGTGTATTTTAAACGTCGTTTGGTTTCGATTTCCCGTTAAAAGCGTGGCGCCGCTGACATTCAGCCACGCATGCGCTCACCATTGCCGTCGAAGAGCGCGGTGGACTGGACGCTCGCCTTCAGCATCTCGCCGAGCAGCTCGATCTCGAAGCCATCCGTCTCGCCGGCGATCTCCTTCGGCACATAGCCCAGCGCGACCGACTTGCCCGAGGCATGGGCATAGCCGCCCGAAGTCACCCAGCCGCGCACCTCGCCGCCGAAATAGATCGGCTCGTCGCCAATCACGTCGGCATCCTTGGCGTCGACGAGCAGGGTCACGAGGCGCAGCGTGCCGCCGGAGGCCTTTTCCTCCGCCGCTGCCTGCTTGCCGATGAAATCCGCGCTCTTCTTCAGCGCAACAAAGGGACCGAGGCCGGCTTCGAAGGGGCCATAGAGCGGGCGGTATTCGCGCGACCAGGAACCGTAGGACTTTTCAAGGCGCAGCGAATTCAGCGCACGCAGACCGAAGAGCCTGATTCCGAATTCCGCCCCTTCCGCCATCAGCAGATCGTAGACGTAGCGCTGATATTCCGGCTTCATCCAGATTTCATAGCCGAGATCGCCCGTATAGGAGACGCGGCCGACGATGGCCTTCGCCATGCCGAGATCCATGCGGCGGATCGACATGAAGGGGAAGGCCTCGTTCGACATGTCGAGATGGGTGAGTTTCTGGATGAGCTTGCGGGCATTGGGGCCGGCGATGGCGAGACCCGTCAGGCGCAGGTTCAGCGCCTCGAGCGTCACCGAGCCGTCCTTCGGCAGGTGGCTCTCGAACCAGCGCATGTGATAGTCCTCGGCAATGCCGGAGCCGATGACGAGGAAATCCCCCTCCCCGAGCTTGGCGAGCGTGAAATCGCCGATCAGCTTGCCGTCTTCCTTGAGCATCGGCGCCAGCGTCATGCGGCCGGTCGCCGGAATGCGGGGCGTCAGCATCCTGTCGAGCCAGGCTTCGGCCCCCGGGCCGGTGACCGAATATTTCGCAAAGCCCGAGGTTTCCATGAGGCCGACGCTCTCGCGCACGGCCTTCGATTCCGCGGCAACCGCCTCGAAGTCGTTGGAACGGCGCCAGGAGAACTGGTCGGTCACGCCTTCGGGGGCGAACCAGAGTGGCGCCTCGAGACCGTAGGAGGCGCCGAAGATGGCGCCGGCATCCTTGAGCTTGTCATAGATCGGCGTGGTGAGCAGCGGACGCGCGCCCGGCAGCTCCTCGTTCGGATAGCGGATCGAGAAGCGGCGGGAATAGTTTTCGCGCACCTTCGCATTGGTATAGGCGAGCGTCGCGTAATCGCCGTAGCGGGAAACATCCATCGCGAAGACGTCGAAGCCCGGATCGCCGTGGATCATCCAGTTGGCGAGCGCGAGACCCACGCCGCCGCCCTGGCTGAAGCCGGCCATGACCGCACAGGCCGACCAGTAGTTCCGGAGACCCCGGACCGGGCCGACCAGCGGGTTACCATCCGGCGAGAAGGTGAAGGGGCCGTTGATGATCTTCTTGATACCGGCATTGTTGAAGGCCGGGAAGTGGCGGAAGCCCACTTCCAGCTCGGGCGTGATGCGCTCGATGTCTTCGGCCAGAAGCTCATGGCCGAAATTCCACGGCGTGTTGATCGGCGACCAAGGACGGCAGGCCTTTTCATAGGTGCCCATCAGCATGCCGCCGCGCTCCTGGCGGAGATAGATCTCGCCGTCGAAGTCGACGCAATGCATGAGCTCCTTGCCGGTCGACTTGTTGAACTCGGCGACCTCGGGCATGTCCTCGGTGATGAGATACATGTGCTCCATGGCGAGAACCGGAAGTTCGAGGCCGACCATTCGGCCCACTTCGCGGGCCCAGAGACCGGCGGCATTCACCACATGCTCGGCAATGATCTCGCCCTTGTCGGTGATGACGCGCCAGGAGCCGTCCTCACGCTGAACGAGCTCTTCCACCTTGGTGTGGAGGTAGATCTCGCCGCCATTCATCTTGGCGGATTTTGCATAGGCGTGCGTCGTGCCATAGGGGTCGAGATGGCCTTCGACGGGGTCATAGAGCGCGCCGACGAACTGGTCGGGATCGAGAAGCGGCATCATCTCATGCGCTTCCTTCGGTGTCAGCAGCTGCGCTTCCAGCCCGTTATAGCGGCCCTTGGCGAGGATCGACTTCAGCCAGTCGAAGCGCTCGTGGGTGGCAGCCAGCATCAGGCCGGAGGTGAGATGCAGGCCGATATCCTGGCCCGACTGCGCCTCGATCTCCTTGTAGAGCTCGACCGTGTATTTCTGCAGCTTGGCGACGTTGGGATCCCCGTTGATCGTATGCATGCCGCCAGCCGCGTGCCAGGTGGAGCCCGATGTCAGTTCGGAGCGCTCCAGAAGCACCACATCGGTCCAGCCGAACTTGGTCAGGTGATAGAGAACCGAGCAACCGACGACACCACCCCCGATGACGACGACCCGAGCATGACTTTTCATGTTGAAGCTCCGCAATGGTCCGGCAGGCGCCGGATGTGACAGACAATAAGAAACCGCTCGCAGAGCGGGCTTCCCGCAGCTGCGCTGGTCTGTTCAAAAGGCGTTGTGGAAGGGAGCGCCGGACTGCCCGCGCGGGCCGCCGCTCCGTTCCCCCCGTTTTTCTTGGCCGTCGCGGAAGGGATGATTTCACCCCGTTTCGCGACATGCTTTAGATAAGCGCACTATACCCAATTACGACATCGAGATTGTTCTCGATGCGCCATAAGCTCAGGTCGCAAATCCGGCAGTGAGACGGAATTCCAGACCCATTTCCATGAGCTCCTGAAAGGCGAAGAGCGCGAAGGAACGCATCAGCACGATCTCGAATTCATCCTCGCCGATGCGGCCGACATTGGCGCTCACATGGGCAAAGAGGGTGTTGCCCGACTGGCCGATGGCGAAGGCTTCGGGGTGCAGGTCGAGCGGCACGATCTTGGCAAGGATCGCGCGTGCCTTCGGCCCGGAAAGGCGCAGCACCGCCCGTCCGCTGGACTGGTCGGTGACGAGCGCCAGGGCGCCTGCCTTCTCCACGATCTCCCGCTGGAGCGAAAGATCGGCCTTTTCGAGGACAACAAGCCATTCTCCGGGCCCCAAGGGCTTCAGCGCCGTTGCTGAGACGCCGACAAGAGCAGCGGCAACGGCATCGTCCTCGCCGGGAAGGGCGGCCACCGAAAGCACCATCGGCTCCGGAAGCACGGTCACATGGTTTTCCGAACGGCCCGGATGGGCCGAGATCGCACCATCGAGGGGATGGCGATGCGTGAAGGGTCCGTTCATCGGGATGCCTCCTCCTTGGGCGCGGGCGAGACCTGGGCCTCCCCCTTCAGACGCTCGTTTTCGGGATCGACGAAGACGGTCGGGCAGACAATGGCCGGGAATTCGTCGCCGCGAATGCGGTCGAAGACGATGATCGTCTCGCCAATCCGCTCGCGGCCGGATTTCAGCAGCGCCAGCGCAATCGGATGGCCGAGCACGGGCGAGATGCAGTTGGAGGTCACCAGCCCCTGATCATTCGCCATGGAGGGTTCCGCACCTTCCCGCAGCAGATGGGCACCCGCGCGGATCTCGTTCTTCGGATCGACCGGTTTCAGGCCGACGAGTTGCATCCGGTCCGCCGCCGTCAGGCCGAAGCGGGTCGCCATCTGCTTGCCCACGAAATCGGGCTTCTGCATCCCCATCATCTTGCCATAGCCGGCATCGTCGGCCGTCACGGTGCCGTTCAGCTCCGCATGGGTGACGAAGCCCTTCTCGATGCGCAGAATGTTGAGCGCCTCGAGACCGTAGGGGGTAATGCCGTGTTCGGCACCGCATTCCATGATGTAATCCGCCACCGCCTCGCCATAGGCGGCCGGTACGGAAAGCTCATAGGCGAGTTCCCCCGAAAACGAGATGCGGAAGAGCCGTGCCACAAGCCCACCCTTCAGCCGCACCTCGCGCGCCGACAGATAGGGGAAACCCTCGTCGGAGAGGTCTGCATCGACGACTTTCGAGAGAATGGCCCGCGCCTTCGGTCCGGCAATCGCCATCTGCGCCCACTGGTCGGAGACGGAGACGAAGCGCACCTTGAGATCCGGCCACTGGGCCTGATGGTAGAACTCCATGTGCGACAGCACCTCGCCCGCCATGGCCGTGGTTGTCGTGATGAAGAAGTGATTCTCGGCAAGGCGGCTAACCGTACCGTCGTCATGCACCATCGCATCCTCGCGCAGCATCAGGCCATAGCGCGCCTTGCCGACGGGAAGCTTCAGCATCGGATTGCAATAGAGCCGGTTGAGGAACTCCGCCGCATCGGGCCCGTAGACCTCGATCTTGCCGAGCGTCGAGACATCGCAGAGGCCTGCGGCCTTGCGCACCGCCATCACTTCGCGATGGGCGGCCTCGCGCCATGTCTTCTCCTCCCCCTTCGGGAAATAGGAGGAACGGTACCAGAGGCCTGCCTCGACGAAGACCGCGCCGTTCTTCTCCGCCCAGCCATGCAGCGGCGAGCGCCGCACCGGACGGCCATGCTCGTCCCGCGAGGTGCCGGCAATGACGCCGAGCGAAACGGGCGTGTAGAAGGGCCGGAAGGTGGTCGTACCGACGACAGCAGGATCGACGCCGCGCATGGAGGCGACGATGCCGGTCGCATTCACGTTGGCGATCTTGCCCTGGTCGGTTGCCATGCCCGAGGTGGTGTAGCGCTTGGTGAGCTCGATGCTCGTATAGTTCTCGCGCTGCGCCAGCGCCAGATCCTTCACATGCACGTCGTTCTGGTAATCGACAAAGGCCTTCGAGCGCGCACCGCCCACATACCAGACAGGCTGGTGACCGGCGAAATCCTGCTCCTCGACTTCGGGAACGTCCGCGGTCGCCGCAGTCTTGCCAAGCGCGGAGAGCACGGCTTTCGCCTTCGCCGCACCGTCTGCAACGGCCTCGCCGAGCGTTTCCAGCCCTGCCGCAGCGCCCGCAAGGGCAAGCCGCGGATCGCTTTCGGGCGCGAGGAAGACCTGCTTTTCCGCAGACCAGACCGGCTTTGCCCCGCGCTGGCAGGCGAGATGGATGACCGGCGACCAGCCGCCCGAGATCGCGAGCGCGTCGCAGCCGATCTTCTCCTCGAAGCCGGAGCGTTCGGTGATGATGCCGGTGAGCCGCTTGCCGCCCATCGTGTCGACGACAGCGCCCCTGTAATGCACCTTCACGCCATCAGGCGCACGGTCGGCGGCCGCATCGCGCGTGTCGATGATCGCCGCGACCTCGATGCCGGCGGCCTTGAGGTCATGTGCGGTGCGATAGCCCGTGCCGCCGCTGGTGAAGACCGCGACACGGCTTCCCGGCGTCACGCCGAAGCGGTTGACATAGGCGGAGACGGCGCTTGCCGTCAGGATGCCCGGCTTGTCGTTGCCGCCGAAGACCAGCGGACGCTCGATGGCACCGGTGGCGAGGATGGCGTGCTTCGCCACGATGCGCCAGAGGCGCTCGACCGGCCGGTCGTGGCTCGGTTCTGCCACATGCTTCTGCACCTTCTCCGCGGCACCGAACACCATGTCGTCGAACCAGCCGAAGACGGTGGTGCGCGGCATGAGGGTGACATTGGGCAGCGATGAAAGCTCGGATACGGCATTGGCGGCGAAATCCGGAGCCTTGACGCCCCCGATCGCAGCGCGCGAGGCATTGAGCGAGCCGCCGAGGAGGAAATCCTCATCCGCCAGGATGACGCGCAGGCCCGCGCGGCCCGCCGTCAGCGCGGCGGAAAGACCGGCCGCCCCGCCGCCGACAACAAGCAGGTCGCAATGGGCCCATGCCTTTTCATAGCGGTCCGGATCGCTCTCCATGGTGAGCTTGCCAAGCCCGGCCGCCATGCGGATGAAGGGCTCGTAGACCTTTTCCCAGAAGGCCTTCGGCCACATGAAGGTCTTGTAATAGAAGCCGGCGCCCAGGAAGGGCGAGAGCAGGCTGTTGAAGGCGCCGATATCGAAATCGAGCGACGGCCAGCGGTTCTGGCTCTTCGCGACGAGGCCGTCGTAAAGCTCCTGCACGGTCGCGCGGGTGTTGGGTTCCGCGCGTGCCCCGGTGCCGATGGTGAGAAGCGCGTTCGGTTCGGACGACCCCGCCGTCAGCACGCCGCGCGGGCGGTGATACTTGAAGGAGCGGCCGACCAGCAGCCGGTCTTCGGCAATGAGTGCGGAGGCGAGCGTATCGCCCGCAAAGCCCCTGTGGCTCTTGCCGTCGAAGCTGAAGGACACGGGCCGGCTGCGATCGACGAGACCGCCGGAGGAGAGACGATATGCCGTCATTCCGCGGCCTCCTTCACTTCGCTTGCACGATAGGCGGCCGCATCGGTCACGCCATAGACCGCATGGGTCAGCGTGTCGCGCTCCACCACCAGCCAGCGGCGGCAGCCAAGCACATGGTGCCAGTATTCCTTCTGGCGACCCTTGGGGTTATCGCGCACATAGACGTAACGGTACCAGGTTTCGAAGGGTGCGGCGGCATCGGGGCGGCTGCGCACCTCGCCACGGATAGAGAATTCCTCTTTCGGCCGTGAGCCGCAATGGGGACAGGGTATCAGGCTTGCCATCTTGATCGGGCCTCAATGGAGATTGGGCTGCGGGCCCTTGCCCGCTTCGTCGATTGCATATCCGCGCTCGAACCGGTCGAGGCGCATGAAGCGGCTGACCTCGTGGCTCACGCCCTTCGCGATCAGATGCGCGAAGCAGAAGCCCGAGGCGGGTGTGGCCTTGAAGCCGCCATAGCACCAGCCGCAATTGAGGTAGAGGTTCTCGATGCCGGTGCGGTCGATGATCGGCGAACCGTCCATGGACATGTCCATGACGCCGCCCCAGGAGCGCAGCACCCGTGAGCGCGAAAGCCCGGGGATGAGCGAAACGCCCTCTTCGATGGTTTCCTCGACAGTCGCGAGATTGCCGCGCTGGGCATAGGAACCGAAGAAATCGAGGCTCGCGCCGAAGACGAGGCCACCCTTGTCCGACTGCGAAATGTAGAAATGCCCGCCGCCATAGGTGAGCACATGGTGGATGACCGGCTTCAGCCCCTCCGACACGAAGGCCTGCAGCACATGGCTTTCGATCGGTAGTTCGAGCCCGGCCATCTGCCCGACGGTGGACGTATTGCCCGCCGCTGCGAGCGCCAGTTTGTTGCAGCCGATGAAGCCGCGCGAGGTCTCGACTCCCGTCACCTTGCCGGTTGCATCGCGGCGGATGCCCGTCACCTCGCAATTCTGGATGATGTCGACGCCGCGCATGTCGGCGCCGCGCGCATAGCCCCAGGCAACCGCATCATGCCGCACCGTGCCGGCGCGCTTCTGATAGAGCGCGCCCATCACGGGGAAGCGCGCATGGTCATAGTTGAGATAGGGCACAAGCGCCTTCACCTCGTCGCGCGAGAGAAGTGTCGCATCCACGCCATGGATCATCATGGAATTGCCGCGCCGGGCATAATGGTCGCGCCCGGCATCGTCATGGAAGAGGTTGATGATGCCGCGCTGGGAAACCATGGCATTGAAGTTGAAATCCTGCTCCAGCCCTTCCCAGAGCTTCAGCGAGAACTCGTAGAAGGGTTCATTGCCCTCGAGGACGTAATTGGACCGGATGATCGTCGTATTACGGCCAACATTGCCGGAGCCGATATAGGATTTCTCAAGCACCGCCACATTGGTGATGCCGAATTCCTTGGCAAGATAATAGGCGGTGGAAAGACCGTGGCCACCGCCACCGACGATGATCACGTCGTAATGGGACTTGGGTTCCGGTTCGCGCCAGGCGGGTTGCCAGTCGCGATTGCCTGAAAGTGCGTTCCTGAAGATCGACAGGGCGGAATAGCGCATGGAATGTTAGATCCGGGGCAGGTGAAATAGGCCGCACATTCGCACAGCCACAGAAAACGGCAAGCCCCTCCGTCGACCGCCCCGCGGGCGCGAGCGGAACGCCTTGCCGCTGGTACATATGCGCAACTATGGCAGGTTCCGTCAGCAGCGAAATGCGACAAAAAGTGCCGCTTCGCTCCGCTCGTTCAGCCGCGACTGAAAGACCCCCGGGAAGCGGGGCCATTGCAGCCTGACCCCCGCGCCAGTAGACTTGAGGGTGCTTCGAGGGAGGAGAAAAACGGACATGACCCTTAAAGGCGCAAGCGCCGCTGACCGAGCATGCGGGCACGGCGATGCGTGACCTGCTCGAAAAGGCGGCACTGGAAGCGGGCGCGGCCATCCTTCGCGTCGCCGCCGAGGGTCATGGCGTGCGCATGAAGCCCGACCTCTCCCCCGTGACCGATGCAGACATGCAGGCGGAAGCCATCATTCTCGCCCATCTCGCCCGCGCCTTTCCCGCCGTGCCGGTGGTGGCCGAGGAGGAAATCGCCGCCGGACGCATGCCGGAAGTCCATTGCAGCCGGTTCTTTCTCGTCGATGCGCTTGACGGTACCAAGGAATTCATCAATGGCCACGCGGATTACACGGTCAACATCGCGCTGATCGATGCCGGGGCACCGGTTGCCGGCGCGGTCTATGCGCCGGCCTATCGCAAGCTCTATCTCGCCGGCGAAGGCCAGGCGGAGGCGGTGGTGATCGATGTCAGGGGCGTGCCGCTGGAGCGCCGGGCGATCCGCACCAGAGAGACGGAAACGCCGCCGGTCGCGATTGCCAGCCGCTCCCACAACAGCCCGCGCACCGGAGAATATCTGAGCGGCCTCGGGACGGATTGTTTCCAGTCCATCGGCAGTTCGCTGAAATTCTGCATGCTGGCGGAAGGGGGTGCCGATGTCTATCCGCGCTTCACCCGCACCATGCAGTGGGATACCGCCGCCGGCGATGCGGTGCTGAGGGCCGCCGGTGGCGTGACGCTGGAACTGGACGGCCGCCCGCTGACCTATGGCGAAAGGCCGGATGGCCCGGATGCGGGCTATGCCAATCCCTATTTCGTCGCCTGGGGGCGGCTCCCGCCCCAATATCGCCGGCAGGCCCTGCCCTGAGGGGACAGGGCAGGCGGAAAAGCCTTTGAGATCAGCGCAGGCGGGGCTTTTTCATCCCCCGTGCCAGAGCAGCGCCCATACTCTCCGGAAACCCAGCCGGAGAAAGACCATGAGCGAAACCTCGCCCAACCTCGAACTGCCCTATCTGATGCCGGATCAGGCACAGAAACACGTCACCCATAACGAGGCGCTCCAGAGACTGGATGCTCTCACGCAGATCATCCTCGCCGATCTCCTGCCCGCCCCGCCCGCCAATCCCGCCGAGGGCGCCTGCTATGCGGTGATCGCGCCGGCAACGGGAAGCTGGCAGGGCCGCGCCGGGCAGATTGCCTGCCTGATCGACGGCGACTGGACCTTTTTCTCCGCGCGCCCGGGCTGGATCGCCTGGTCGCTCGCCGGACGCCGGCCGGTCTGGTTCGACGGCAGCGCCTGGCAGCCCCTGCCGCTCCCCTCCCCGCTGGTTCAGGACATGCTGGGTGCCGGTGCCACGCCCGACACGACGAACCGGCTTGCCATATCCTCCGAAGCCTCGCTCTTCAACCATCGCGGCGCCGGCCATCAGCTGAAGATCAACCGGGCCGACGAGCAGGCAACCGCCTCCCTTCTCTACCAGACCGGCTTTTCCGGCCGGGCCGAGTTCGGGCTCTTCGGAAACGCTAATTTCGGATTAAAAATGTCTCCCGATGGGACAGCCTGGAAAAATGCGATTCAGATCGAGACAAACGGCCTCGTACGGCTTCCGGCGCGGCCCCTCTGCCGCACCCATCTGAACGCCCAGACTGCATCCCCCGCCAATGGAACTGTCTCGGGATTCCAGTCCTTTAGCGTCAATCAGGGGGGCTTCCAACTCGCGGGCGACCTGGCGCCCGGGCCGGGGCTGAAGCTGGTTGTGCCCGCCAGCGGTCTCTACCGACTCACCCTCTCGCTGCTCGCCCTTACCTCAACCGGCCATGGCGCAACTGTGCTATTGAATGGCGCGGTTGCACTTCTCAACCTCCGCGGCAATGGCGCCCTGGCCAGCATAGGCCAGTCGATGAGCACGATGGTAGCCCTGAATGGTGGCGATACGCTGCATATTCAGCATAGCGGCGTCGCCCAGGTCGATTTTGGACCCGGAAAGACCGAACTCATGGCCGAATTTCTGCCCTGATGGAGCCCGGTAAAGGCACAGGCCCTTCATTTTTGCATGGCTTCCCGTCCGACGAAAACAATGTCTCGTAAAGGGACGGGCGCGATTTGAATGTCTTATTGCGTATTAAGGAGCGAACAGGAAGAATTCCATATCTAAATCCCAAATGAGAATACCGAATACCTATATATATTCCGGAATAACCAATTTCCTCCACTCAAATTATAAAATATCTATCACATAAATATAATAATATGAAACTCAAAGAAGGATTTTTTGCTTTTTGCATACGGAATGAAACTGCGTTTTGATGCAAACCGCAACAGCAGGGGGGATAGGGAAAATTTTCGTGAAGCGCTTAGTCAATTTTTAAAGGTGCAGGGCTAGAGTCCGCCTATGTGGTCTTGAGTTTGTGTAGAGAGTCCAATGACCGAAATGATTCGACCCCGAGTAAAATATGTCATCGGTCCCGATGGCAGCCCGCTGACGATTGCGGATCTTCCGCCGGCAAATACGCGCCGCTGGGTTATCCGCCGGAAGGCTGAGGTTGTTGCCGCGGTGCGTGGTGGCCTGTTGAGCTTGGAAGAAGCCTGCGAACGTTACACCCTGACGGTGGAGGAATTCCTGTCCTGGCAGGCTTCAATCAACGATCACGGTCTGGCCGGGCTGCGCACCACGCGGCTCCAGCAGTATCGGCACTGATCGCCGTAAAACCCATATCCTGCTTATAAGGAAAACCCGGGCGCACCGCGCACCGGGTTTTTCTTTGTGCCGCCGCCCCGCCCGTTATGCTGGCCAACGGAATAGCGACCGCAAAAACACGAAAACCGCCGCCTCCGGACCTCTTGCCCGGTGGCTGCGGTTTTTCGAAAAAGGCACGGTGGCGCATCCGCCCGGCCGGGCCGAAAAGCCCGGGAAACCGGCAGGGTCAGGCGATCTCAGGCGCGGGCGCGAACGGCGCTGTCGCGCTCCTCCAGCGCTGCGGCGCGGCTATATTCGGCCTGAACTTCCTCCAGAGCAGCGGTCGCGGCGTCCTGCTGCACCTTCAGTTCCCGGATGGAGACCTGAAGATTGTCTGCACGCTGCCGTGCGGCCTTGGCGAAGGTCGGGTAGGCAAAATGGTTCGGATCGGAAATGCCGGACTTCTTCTCTTCCAGGGCGATCTGGGTTTCCAGCTCCTTCGCCATGCGTTCGAATTCCGACATCATGACCTGCAGCTGCTGCAGCTGCCGGCGTTTTTCATTCACCTGAAATTCTTTCAGGCGCACTAGGCTCTCACGCGTCTTCATACGCAATACTCCCGTGATACGAGACCCCGGCTCCACTCAATTCATTAACCCGAGTGCCCTGCCACCGCCTTCTTCCTTAAAAAAAATTGGGCGGCGTTAACAAAAACCTACCGTTGGTAACCTTTCATTTACGGGCATCGTCAATGATAGGGGGGAGGTTTTAAGGGTAGGTAAATACTGAATGCAGAAAAACAATGTTCTGCATTGGTGAGTCAGAAGAATCGGTTAGCGGGTTTTCCTCACATTTCGGTTGAGCAAGCCTGAAGCCAGATTCTTATGGGAAATCAGGGGAGTGCTAAAAATATTTAATAAGTTCGGTACACCTTGTCAGAGGGAATCAGAATTTGTTAACCATTTGGTGGCAGCTTCCAAATCAGGCAACGACTGGATCCGTATCGCGTAAGGGGGCCAAGACGACCTTAATGCGGCGGTAAAGGGGATAAACATGCGGGTTCTACTCATCGAAGACGACAGCGCGACCGCGCAGAGCATCGAGTTGATGCTCAAGTCTGAAAGTTTCAACGTGTATACCACAGACCTCGGTGAAGAGGGCGTGGATCTCGGCAAGCTGTATGACTATGATATCATTCTGCTTGACCTGAACCTTCCTGACATGTCGGGCTACGAAGTGCTGAGAACACTGCGTCTGTCGAAGGTGAAGACACCCATTCTCATCCTCTCCGGCATGGCCGGGATCGAGGACAAGGTCCGTGGTCTCGGTTTTGGCGCCGATGACTACATGACCAAGCCATTCCACAAGGACGAGCTGGTAGCCCGCATCCATGCCATCGTCCGCCGTTCGAAGGGCCACGCCCAGTCGGTCATCGCCACCGGCGACCTGATCGTCAACCTGGACGCCAAGACCGTGGAAGTCGGCGGCCAGCGCGTGCACCTGACCGGCAAGGAATACCAGATGCTGGAGCTGCTCTCGCTGCGCAAGGGCACCACGCTGACCAAGGAAATGTTCCTGAACCACCTCTATGGCGGTATGGACGAACCGGAACTCAAGATCATCGACGTGTTCATCTGCAAGCTGCGCAAGAAGCTCGCCAATGCTGCCGGCGGCGCGAACTACATCGAAACGGTCTGGGGCCGCGGCTATGTGCTGCGAGAGCCCGACGGCACGGATTATCTCGAAACCGCATGATCGCGGATCATCCGTCCTGTCCCTTCCCAATCCCGCCAGCGCTCCTGGCGGGATTTTTCGTTTCAGCGGACAGGTACCGGTCCATGACACCCGGCCAGCCGCCAACGAAAAAGACCGCCGGCAGGCGCACGGCGGTCTTCGCTTTTGGGGGGTGGTTGTCTCGCGATCACGCGGCGACGGAAAGTCCGGCAAAGGCCTGGGTCAGGATCTTCCGGTCGAAGGGCTTCAGCAGGAAATCGTTTGCCCCTGCCCGCTTGCCCATCATCATCTTCTTCAGGTCGGCTTCGACGACGCAGTAATAGATGCGCACATCCTTGCCGTTCGGCAGTCCGCGCAGGGTGGAAATCAGCTCGATTGCGCCTTCAAGGCCCGCATCCACGATCAGGATGTTCGGCATGTCGGCCTCGCAGCGATGCAGGGCCTCCTGCGCGGTTCCGGCCTCGGAGACCATGAAATTCAGTTCGGTCAGGATTCGTTTCCCGACCTTTCGGACCACGTCGGATCCGTCTGCGATCATCAGACGTTGCATCGTCCTGCCTCCGGCCCATGTCGGGCATATGCGACAATATCCCGGAGGTTAGCGAGTTGCGGCTAACGAATCGTTACTGCGCTGCGGTCATTTTAGGCCGCAACCCTCAGGCGGGCACGACGGCCGTGTAGGTGATCTCCTCGGGGGTCACCGTATGGTTCAGCTGCATGCCGGTCTCGTCAGCCAGTAGCACCGTGTAATAGGGCTGGATCGAATGGGCGTCGATCGCCTCTTCCACCGTCCCCGCATAGATCTCGATGAATTTCGGCGGCACGCGCATCATCCGCCCCTTGGCGGTCAGCGTGAAGCGGGCGTCGAATTCCGGATTTTCGAGCGTGACGGTTACCACCCCGCCGCGCGGGATCGAGCCATAAGCCACGAGGAAGAGATTGAGCAGCAGCTTCACCCGGTTCTTCGGAATGATCGCCCGCGGCCCATTCCAGACCACTTCCGTCTTCTTCTCTGCAGCGGCGAAATCCTTGGCGGCCTTTTCGGCCTCGCCCGTATCGATCGACGCGCCGACGGAACCCGAGGCGCCAAAGGCAAGGCGCGCAAACTTCAGCCGAACCGAGGCATTGAGCGCACTGGTGCGGATCAGATCCATGGCATCCGCATCGCTGCCGCTCTCGTCGAGCAGTTCGAGACCGTTGTTGATGGCCCCGACGGGGGAAATCACGTCATGGCAGACACGGCTGCACAAGAGGGCGGCAAGATCGGCGCCGCTCAGCGTGAGATTGGGGTTCCTGGACATTCAGCCCTCCTGAAATCTGCATCGCCAGCGCGATGTCCGCCTCATACGGAATAGATAAAATAACGTGATGGTCCGGGCCCCGCCAATCCGTGGATTGCAGTGCCTGGAACCCCGCCGTCCGCGACCTTAGCGGATCGGTAAATCTACCCGCCATAATGACACCATATTTGGTAAACCGATTGTTAATCCGATCGGCGCAAAATGCATTTACGGGCGGCAGAAGGACCAGAACAGATTTCAGTGGAGGATCGGATGCACCACACACTGCGTCTAGACGCAATTCGGCCGGCGGCGCATGCCCTGGCCCGCACCTTCTTTCTCGCCGCGCTCGCGGTGGCGCTCCTTGCGCTGCCCGGCCGCTCGGCCCAGGCGGCAAGCTCCAGCCAGTACACGGTTCAGGAAATCGTCGATGCCGGACATGATTTCTTCGGCTCGACCAGCGGCGGCCTCGCCAAGGTGGTGGAAAACGCCTTCCAGCAATATGGCCTGCCGAACGGCTACATTCTCGGGCAGGAAGGGTCGGGCGCCTTCATCGCCGGCCTGACCTATGGCGAAGGCGATCTCTACACCAAGAATATCGGCCAGCACGATGTCTTCTGGCAGGGCCCCTCCCTCGGGCTGGATTATGGCGGCCAGGGCAGCCGGGTGATGATGCTGGTCTATGACCTGCCCAACCTCGATTCACTCTACAATCGCTATGGCGGCGTCAGCGGCTCGGCCTATGTGGTGGCAGGCGTCGGCATGACGGTGCTGAAGAGCCACCAGGTCATCATCGTGCCCATCCGCACCGGGCTCGGTGCCCGTCTCGGCATCAATGTCGGCTATCTCAAGCTTTCCACCCAGCCGACCTGGAACCCTTTCTGAGATACATGTGTTTTCGCCTGCCCTCGCCATGGCGCTTGAAGTTGCCGGGCGGGGGTGTTTAATGACGGCAATGGACAGGCCCGCCGGATCATGCCGGCTGGCGCCCCTCAAAGCGGTGCTTCCGTGATCGAATATGCGCTCATCTTCGGGCTTGGCTTTCTCGCGGCCGCCCTGCTGGCCATGCTGGCGGCCCCGGCCATCCAGAAACGCATCGTCGTCTATACGGAAAACCGTCTGAAGGCGACCATGCCCCTGTCCCCCCAGGAAGTGCGCGCCCAGCGCGACATGGCCCGCGCCGCCTTTGCCGCCGAGCAGTCCCGCACCCAGCAGGAACTCAATCAGGAGCGGGAAAAGCGCGTCACCCTCCAGCTCGCCCAGGAAAGTCTGAGCCAGGAAGCGCAGCGCCTGCACGCGGAAAATGCCGGGCTGAAGATGCAGATGGACACGATGAATACCGAGGCGGGCGATCTCCGCTCGGCGCTCCGCGCCCGCGAGGCCCAGCTGACGGAGGCCCAGGAGCGCATCTCCACGCTGGAACTCTCCCTGTCCGAACAGGCGGCCACCATCGAGGATCTGCAGCGCCAGTCCCATCGCATCGCCGCCGACCGCGACAATGCCCGGATCGATCTCGCCGCCCGCAACACCCAGATGGAAAACGACCGCTACCGCGTGCAGGCCCTCCGCGAAGAGCGGGATGCGCTCCGCCGGGAGGTGAAGCTTCTGACCAACCGGGCCAAGGAGGCGGAGCAGCGGCTGGAGCAGGAAGAACACAAGACGCTGCGCCTGTCCGACAAGCTCGCCCGCGAGCAGGCAGGCCTTGCCGACCGGGACACGCTGATCGAGCGCCGCTCGAACGAGATCCAGCGCCTGCGCGAGAAGATAAAGGCAATCTCGGCCGAAAGCCGCGAGGCCCGCCGCCAGATGAAAACCCAGCCCGCCGAGCGCAAGGCCGGAAAGAAGACCGGCCCCGTGCCCGCAGCACTGGATGAACCGCCCGTGACGGCGGAGACGGTGGAAGAAATGAAGGACGAGGTTCGCCACCAGGCCGCAGCCCTTGCGGACCGGTTCCAGAAATCCCGAAACGGCGCGAATGATGCGGCCCTTCGCGACGAGCTCGCCTCGCTGGCCGCGCGCATGGTGGCGATCACCGCCGCCGAAGAGGGCGATGCATCGCCGGTGCGTGGCATTATCGAACAGGCGCCTGCCGCAGCCGATGGCGCGGGCAGAAGCCTGGCGGACCGCATTCGCGTCATCATGCCCTGAACGGGGGCGACCTTAGCCCGGAAGAAAGCCGCCACGGGAGGCGATCGCATAAAGCGCGATGCCGCTGGCCGTTGCCACATTCAGGCTGTCGAGCCCGGGGTTTTGGGCGATCCGAGCCGTGTGGAAGCGCTCCATGATCGAAGCCGGCAGCCCCTCCCCTTCGGTGCCGAGCACCAGCGCCATGCGCGCCGCAAGGGGTATCTCCGAAATCTCCCGGCGGCCGGAAGGCGATAGCCCCCAGACGGCGAAATCCCGGGCCTGCAGGAGATCGAGGCAATCAGAGAGAGGCCCGCCGCGCAGATAGGGCACGGAAAGCACCGAGCCGACCGAGACGCGCAGCGCCTTGCGATAGAGCGGATCGCAGGAGGTTTCGTCGAGCAGCACCAGGGCTGCCCCGAAGGCCGCCGCATTGCGGAAGATCGAGCCCATATTGTCATGGTTGGAAATACCGGCAGCAACCACGACCAGCGCCTTTTCCGGAAGCCGCTCCAGCCGGAGAGGCGGCGAAAACCCCGCCTGACGGCGCCCGAGCGCCAGCACGCCCCGATGCATGTGAAACCCGGCAATGCCATCCATGACGGCTTGGCTGACCACATGAACCGGCACATCCGCCGGCAGGGAGGCAAGGATCGCCTCAAGCCCCGCAAGCCGGTTTTCGAGCAGGAGCAGACTTTCGGCGACAAACCCTTCAGGCCCGCCATGATGGGCCGCAAGCATTCTGAGCACCACCGTACCCTCGGCGATGAAACGGCCTTCCCGCCCGGTCAGGTCCTTTTCGCGAATATGGCGAAAGGGCGCGACGCGCGGATCGGCGGGATCCTCGATCCTGACGAGCACGGGCATGGGGCAATGGCCTCAGCGCAGGGTGATTTCGGCGACGATCCGGCCCGACGCGATGTCGAAGACCAGCGCCTGTTCGGTCGCCCCGTTGGCAAGCCCGTGGATGAGCAGCTGCCCACCCGAAAGCGAGACCGAGCGCAGGAGGAAGCCCGGCGGCAGGCTGGCGACCGTCTTGATCTTCTCGCCGACGGGAATGCCCGCCGCCGCCACGCTTGCCGCCTGCGCGCGCGGATCCGGCCGCGTGAGCTTGTAGACAATCGCGCCGAGGACAGCCATAAGCATCACGACCATGACGCCGGCGGATACGAGCTGGAGACGCACCATCTTGCGCCGGACCCTTTCCATGACCGGATCGAGCGGCTTGTCTTCCTGTTCGTCGTCGTCAACATGAGACATGATAGGTGCATTTCCTGGCTGGCGGTCCCTCATGGATCCGCGTTACGACCGGCCTCGCATGATGCTCCAAAAAAGCACGGAAACGAGAGTGATGACTGACCCATTTACCGAAGCGGAAGCCAATAGGAAAGTGCTGACGGCCGACGAAAGCGCCGAAGGCCGCCTCGACCAGTGGCTGACGGCGACGCTGGAGGGGGAATTTTCCCGCAACCGCATCAAGCAGCTGATCGAACAGGGCGCCGTCTCCCTGAATGGTGGCATCATCACCGAACCCAAGCGCAAGATCCGCTTCGGCGACCGCATCGAGATCAACCTGCCGGAACCGGAAGATCCGATCCCTCAGGGCGAGGATATTCCCCTCGACGTGCTCTATGAGGATGACGATGTCATCGTGCTCGTGAAGCCCGCCGGTCTGGTCGTTCATCCGGGTGCCGGCAACTGGACGGGCACGCTCGTCAATGCGCTCATCCACCATTGTGGCGATTCCCTTTCTGGTATCGGTGGCGTCCGCCGGCCCGGCATCGTCCACCGCCTGGACAAGGATACGACGGGCGTCATGGTCGTCGCGAAGAATGATGCGGCCCATCGCCATCTGGCCGCGCAATTTGCCGATCACGGCCGGTCCGGTCCGCTGGAGCGCGCCTATCTCGCCGTGGTCTGGGGCCGTCCGCGCCAGCTGCGCGGCACCATCGATGCCCCCCTCGGCCGCGCCGGCGACCGCACCAAGCGCAGCGTCAAGCGGGAGGAGAGCGAGGATGCCCGCGAGGCGATCACCCACTACGAGGTGGTCGAGCGCTTCCATGAAAAGCCGGATGCGAGCTGCCTTGCTTCGCTGGTGGAATGCCAGCTGGAAACCGGCCGCACCCACCAGATCCGCGTGCACATGGCCCATATGGGCAATCCGCTGATCGGCGACGCGGATTATGGCTCGGCCTTCCGCACCAAGGCCAATCTTCTGCCGGCAGAGGCAAAGGCGGTGGTCAACGGCTTCACGCGCCAGGCGCTCCATGCCTTCCTTCTCGCCTTCGAACACCCCTCGACCGGCGAAGTCATGCATTTCGAAGCGCCCATGCCTGAGGACATGGAAGCGCTGGTGGAGGCGCTCCGGGACTAGGGCACGGAAAGTAACCGGAAAAAAACGGGAACAAATATACCGTTCCTGCCCTTGAAAGGTCATAAGTGCGTTATTATCTGACTTAGTCGCGGCGGGGCTTCCAATAGACCGCTGCGCTCGGCCGCCTTGGGATTTCCCCATCTGGAGCCGGGATTTCGACGAGGGGGTGCTGCATGGCCCGTGGTTCATTGCCTATCATTTCCGGCGGAGAAGCCGGTCTCAATCGCTATCTGGACGAAATCCGCAAGTTTCCCATGCTGGAGCCGCAGGAAGAGTACATGCTCGCCAAGCGCTACCAGGAACATCAGGATCGTGACGCCGCCCACAAGCTGGTGACGAGCCATCTGCGCCTCGTGGCGAAGATTGCCATGGGGTATCGCGGCTATGGCCTGCCGATCGGCGAAGTCGTCTCCGAAGGCAATGTCGGCCTGATGCAGGCGGTGAAGAAATTCGATCCCGACCGCGGCTTCCGTCTTGCGACCTATGCCATGTGGTGGATCAAGGCTGCCATCCAGGAATATGTGCTGCGCTCCTGGTCTCTGGTGAAGATGGGCACGACCGCCAACCAGAAGCGCCTGTTCTTCAATCTCCGCCGCCTCAAGGGGCGCATCCAGGCGATCGATGACGGCGACCTGAAGCCGGAGCAGATCGAACAGATCGCCACGAAGCTGAACGTCACGCCGGAGGAAGTGGTCTCCATGGACCGCCGCCTTTCGGGCGACGCCTCGCTCAACGCACCCATCCGCGCTTCGGAAGGCGAATCCGGCCAGTGGCAGGACTGGCTCGTCGACGATCACGACAGCCAGGAAACGGTGCTTATCGAGCAGGACGAACTGGAAAGCCGCCGCAGCATGCTGGCCCGCGCCATGGGCGTGCTGAACGATCGCGAGCGTCGCATCTTCGAAGCGCGCCGGCTTTCGGAGGACCCGTCCACGCTGGAAGATCTTTCGGCCGAATTCGACATCAGCCGCGAGCGCGTGCGCCAGATCGAGGTTCGCGCCTTCGAAAAGGTCCAGGAGGCGGTCCAGAAGGAAGCCGCCGAGCGGCAGAAGGCACTGCGCCTCGTTGAAGCCTGAGCGCAGGAGCATCCAACAGCCATTTACCGGCCCGGGCAAGTTGTCCGGGCCTTTTCTGTTTCGAAGGGAAGCGGCCCATCGCCAGCGCCAGGATCATGATATGCAAGCGGCCCGGATGAAGATCCGGGCCGCCTGTCATTCTGTGGTCAGAGACCGATGATTTATTGCGGCTGGGCCGGTGCCTGGCCGTTGGCGGCGGGGGCCGGAGCGGCCTGTGCGCCGTCTTCCGCATTCCAGTCGCGGATGGCGGTCTTGAAGGCTTCGCTGCCGGTCGTGCCCTTTTCCATGGTGATCAGCGCCCGGCGCCCATTGCGATAGGTGACGGGAATGTCGATCCAGTCGCGGGTCTCGAGAAGCTTCAGGTTGAACGCCCGCGCATCCGCATAATCATTGAGCGCGATCATGTGGAAATCGTCGGTGATCTTCGCCGGAACCGCAATCAGCGGATCGCCGCGATCCTGTTCGGTCTGCTTCAGCGCCACGCGCTGCACGCTTTCGATGGCGCCGCCTTCGAAATCCTTCGGGATCGAGAAGACGAGTTCCACCAGATGGCTGGCGGGCAGCGACGGATCGAGATTGCGCTTGAAGGTGATCAGCGCCGAAAGATTGCGCTCGGGCGCCGAAACCTGCGCCTCGACTACCGATTCGGTCTTGCCATTGTCACCTGTGACCTTCTTCAGCGACCAGACGACCGCCCCTTCGATGGCAACGGGCGAGGTTTGGCCGACCCTTTCCTCATAGAGATACATCTTCTGCGATACGCCGACCGGGATGGCCGCATCCGGCGTCGTGGTGGTCGCAGGCGTACCGGCACCGGGAACAGCAGTCGTCGCCGGTTCGGCGGAGGCAACCGTCTGCTCGGCAACGGACTTGCCCTCGCCCGAACCGGAGCCGCTCGCCTTGCCCTCGTCCACTTCGCTGCCGTCGGCCTTGAGGCGCTGGGTGAATTTCTGGATCTCGGGCTCGGCGCTTGCGGTTTCCTGCGCGGCCGGCTTGCCGGCGGCGGGCTGGGTTGCCGTTTCGGTTTTCGCAGCCGGTGTCGTGCCGGCATCGGTCTTGGTGGTCTGGCTCTTCGGCTGGGTCTCGGCGGGCGGCGAAGAGACGAGGCCCGTGACGAGCCCGCTCAGCGTGTCGCGGAAGACCCAGGCCCCATAGCCGGACCCCGCAACCAGCGCGAGACCGAGAAGCCCCAGACCGATGGAGGTGAAGTCGAACCGACGCTTCGGCTCGATCCGGTAGGAACGCGCCGGTTTCTCCACATTCGTATAGAGAAGGTCGTCCGCATCTTCCTCGTCGCGATCGGCGCGGCGCTCGGCCGCCTGGTCATAGGCGTCGAAATCCTCGAAGGGCTCCCACTGCTCCTCCACCCGGGCCGGTTCGGCGCGGCCGGAGGCGGGCAACGGCACGTCATCAAAGGGCGATTCGTCCCAGGCCGGGGCAGCCGCCTGCGGCTTCGGCGTCGCCGGCGGCAGGTCCGCGGCAAAGAGATCCCAGTCATCCTCGGGCTTCGGCTCGGGCTTTTTCGCCTCGACCGGCGGGAAGAGCGGCGCGAGCGGTGCCGCTTCGGCGGGCTCCTCTGCACGGGCCGCAAGCACCGGCTCGTCGAAGTAATCCTGTGCGGGCGCAGCGAGATCGGCTCTCACTTCTTCCGCTTCGATGGCGGCGGGCTCTGCAATCGGCAGTTGGCTTTCGGGCGACCAGGCGAGCGGATCGCTCACCGGCTGGCCGGGCTCCACGGGAAAGCCGGTTTCCTGTTCCAGCGTCGGCGGGTCCGCATCGGGTGCCGGCTCGTACTGGGCCGGGGCAACCCATTCCTCTTCGCCGATCCGAGCCTGGGCACCGGCATCGACACCGCCCGTCGGCCATTCCGTGGCGGGCGCAGGCTGAGAAAGCGGCTCGGCTATGGCCACGGGTTCCATCGCCGCATATTTTTCCGTCGGATCCTCGACCACGAAATCCGGATAGGTCTCGGTCACCGGTTCAGAAGAGGCGACCGGCTCCGGCGCGGGCTCCTCCCATGCCGGCTCGGATACAGGCTCCAGGACAGGCGCTGGCTGCGGCGCGGGAGAATAGACCGGCGACGGCTCGGCGGCCGGTGGAGGCGCAAGATCCCGGACCGGCTGAACCGGCTCATAGGCGGGCGCAGGAGCCGGAGAGGCCTCGCCCTCATCGGCCCAGCTCTCGTCATCCCAAAGCGTCGGGGCACGGGCAGGGGCCGGGGCATAGGGGGCAGGCGAAACCTGTGCCGGTGCCGGCACGATCACGGCAGGAGCGGGCTCCTCATGGGCAGCCACCGGCTCGGCAGCGGGTTCGGCGGGCACCTCATCCCAAGCGGGGGCGCTGACGGGTTCCGGCGCCTGGGGCGCCGGTTCGTAAGAAGTAACGGGCTCGACGGCCTGATGATCGGGCTCTTGTTCCGCCTCGGGCTGCTGCCATAGAGGCGCGGGCTCGGCTGCCGGCGGCGCCTCCTCGGCATAAGCGCCATGCTCCTCTTCCACCACGGCCTCGGGATGGATGGTTTCCGCCTCTTCCGCCGGCGGAAGGGCCTCGGCATGTTCCGCCTCCACCTCGCGGATGGCGGCTTCGAGCTTTTCGAGCTGACGGCGGAGCATTTCCTCGGGCGGGCGCGGCTTCATGCTCTCCAGCTGGCGAAGCACGGCACCACGGGCCTTTTCATACACCTTGGCGCGCAGGTCCGGCGTATTGTCGGACAAACCGTCCACCGCCCTGCGTATGACTGCTACAAAATCCGCCATCAGTATTTTCTCGTGAACACGGTTTACACCTTGCTAACCTTAATGAAGCCGCGACATTAGTCCTCAAACGGATCGGTCACAAGTATCGTGTCGTCCCGTTCCGGACTTGTAGACAGGAGAGCGACGGGTGCCCCGATGAGCTCTTCAACCTGACGGACATATTTGATGGCCTGCGCGGGAAGATCCGCCCATTTGCGTGCACCGACCGTCGATTCCTTCCAGCCTTCCAGCGTGATGTAAACGGGCTCGACGCGCGCCTGCTGTGCCTGCGAGGCCGGCAGGTGGTCGATCCGCTCGCCATCCAGCATATAGCCGACGCAGATTTTCAGCTCGTCCAGACCGTCGAGAACGTCGAGCTTGGTCAGCGCGATGCCGGTGATGCCGTTGGTGGCAACTGACTGGCGCACCAGCGCCGCATCGAACCAGCCGCAACGGCGCTTGCGGCCCGTGACCGTGCCGAATTCATGGCCGCGCTCGCCCAGGAACTGGCCGATCTCGTCATGCAGCTCGGTGGGGAAAGGCCCCTCGCCCACGCGGGTCGTATAGGCCTTGGTGATGCCGAGAATATAGCCGAGCGAGCCCGGACCCATGCCGGAACCTGCCGCAGCCTGGCCGGCCACCGTGTTGGAAGAGGTGACGAAGGGATAGGTGCCGTGGTCGATATCGAGCAGCGAGCCCTGCGCCCCTTCGAAGAGGATGCGCGCACCGCGGCGGCGCTCCTTGTCGAGCAGCAGCCAGATCGTATCGCGGAAGGGCAGAACCCGATCGGCAATCGAGCTCAGTTCCTGCATCAGGGTATCGTGGGCGATTTCCGCAACCCCGAAGCCACGGCGCAGCGCATTGTGATGGGCAAGCAGGCGCTCGACCTTGGCGGCCAGCGCCTCCGGCTCCGCCAGATCCATGACGCGGATCGCGCGACGGCCAACCTTGTCCTCATAGGCCGGGCCGATGCCGCGGCGCGTGGTGCCGATCTTCGTGCCCGTGGCGGCGGCGGCGTCTTCGCGCATGCCGTCGAGTTCGCGGTGAACGGAGAGAATGAGGGTGGCATTGTCGGCGATGCGCAGATTGTCCGGGGTCACCTTCACGCCCTGGCCGGCGAGCTTGTCGATTTCGGCGAGAAGCGCGTGCGGATCCACCACCACGCCATTGCCGATGACGGCGAGCTTGCCGGGACGCACCACGCCCGAGGGCATGAGGGAGAGCTTGTAGCTGACACCGTCGATTACCAGCGTGTGGCCGGCATTATGACCGCCCTGGAAGCGCACGACCACATCGGCGCGCTCCGAAAGCCAGTCCACGATCTTGCCCTTGCCCTCGTCGCCCCACTGCGAGCCGACCACCACGACATTCGTCATATCTTACAACCCTCAAAGACCAAAAGCGGGCTTAGGCCCCGCCAAACCCGCGCATCTATACTGTTTTGTTTCCGGGAAAGCTATTCCGTAAGAACGCACAATCCGGGTTTTTGCGTGACATTGCACCGTTTTACGGGCACAGAACCGGCAATTCCCGTCATGGCGCCGCAGCCAGGACCCCCGGCGGAGACCAGACATGCGCCTGAAATCCTATGCTTTTCTCATCATCACTACCCTCGCCTGGGGCGGAAACGCCGTGGCCGGCAAGCTGGCCATCGGCCATGTCAGCCCGATGGTGCTGACCTTCGGCCGCTGGTTCATCGCCCTCCTGCTGATCACGGCCATTTCGACCGGCGAAATCCGCCGCGACTGGCCGATGATCCGCCGCAACCTGCCGCTGCTCCTCGGCTATGGCATTGTCGGCTATGCCCTTTTCAACGCGCTGCTCTATTCGGCGCTCCTCTACACGACGGCCATCAACGTGGCGATCATCCAGGCGGGCATCCCCATGCTGATCTTCGCCTTCAATTTCCTGGCCTTCTCCACCCGCATTTCCCTTCTGCAGATTGCCGGCTTCGTGCTCACCCTCATCGGCGTGCTGCTGATTGCCGCCCATGGCGCGCTTTCGACGCTGATCGGCCTGAAGCTCAATTTCGGCGATGGACTGATGCTGATTGCGGTGGCGGCCTATGCGCTCTACACCGTCTTCCTGCGCTATCGGCCCGAGATCGGCTGGAAAAGCCTGATGGCCGTGCCGGCCCTTGGCGCCACCCTCGCCTCCCTGCCGCTGGTCGGCTGGGAAATGGCCTCCGGCACCGCCATCTGGCCCGATGCCACGGGGCTTGCCGTCACCCTCTACACCGGGCTCTTCGCTTCGCTGGTCGCCCAGATCTTCTATATATTCGGCGTCGAAGGCATCGGCTCCAACCGGGCGGGCCTCTTCATCAATCTCGTCCCCGTCTTCGGCACGCTTCTTTCCATCGCCATTCTCGGCGAAACGCTCCATGGCTACCACATCGCGGCCCTTGCCATGGCGCTGGGCGGCATTGCCGTTGCCGAATGGGGAAAGCGCGCCGCGTGAACCCGGCCGTTTCGCTTCAACGTTACATTAATTTACTTAGATAATAATCAAGCCCTCTCCACAAATGCAGGAAACAGGGCATGACGAAGAGCTGCGCGGATTGCCGGAACGGCAGTGGTTTCGATCTGCCCTTCTCCATGGCCTTCCAGCCGATCACCAATATCGCGACCGGCAAGGTCTTCGCCTATGAGGCGCTGGTGCGCGGCCCCGGAGGCGAAGGCGCAGGCTCGGTGCTCAGTCAGGTGAGCAACGACAATCGCTATGCCTTCGACCAGCAATGCCGGGTCAAGGCGATCGAGCTGGCGGCCCGCCTGTACGACATGCAAGACGAGGCGAAGCTGTCGATCAATTTCATGCCGAATGCGGTCTATGAGCCCCGCGCCTGTATCCGTGTGACGCTGGCGACCGCGCTGAAGACCGGCTTTCCGCTGAACCGGATCATCTTCGAATTCACCGAAAACGAGCAGATGGACACCCAGCACCTGCTGAACATCCTGCGCTGCTACCGCGATATCGGCTTCTTGACCGCCATAGACGATTTCGGTGCCGGCCATGCGGGCCTGAAGCTGCTCACCAATTTCCAGCCGGACATTGTCAAGCTCGACATGGATCTTATCCGCGGCATCGATATCGATCCCGTGCGTCGAACCATCGTGCGCCACACGCTGGCTCTGCTGGCGGAATTGTCGATCACCCCGATCTGCGAGGGCGTGGAAACCCGCGAGGAAATGAAGGTTCTCCGGGATCTGGGCGTGGAGCTCATGCAGGGCTACGTGCTCGCCCGGCCCCATTTCGAGGCCCTGCCCATTCCGGCCTGCGCCTGAACCGATTGAACGAACGACACCAACAGAACCGAGCCAAGCCCCGAGACATCCGGCCGACCTTCCTGCGCGGCAAAACCAATAATTACTTTTTATAATTTTACTAGATAGTAATTATCCATATTTTGTTAAATTAAACACTTTCATGCGAAGCTGCGCCTCTACTTAAGGAGGTGCTTTGCAGTGATGTGGCGTCTGAAAAAAGATCGAAGCGGCAACTTCGGCATGATGTCCGCTATCGTTTTCCCGGTTCTCCTGGGGGCAGCGGGCATGGCCGTCGATGTTGCCACGGCGCTGATGACACGCAGCACCATGGACCAGGCAGCAGATGCGGCCATGGTGGGGGTGGTGTCTGAGAAATCGGCCGCCGCCGCCAAGGCGTTCCAGATGACCGAGGATGGCAATATTTCCGTTTCGGAAGCGGAGGCGGTGAAGTTCTTCAAGGCGGAACTGCCCGCCAGCTATGTGGACGCGCTGACCAATACGAGCGTCTCCGTGATGAAGGTGGGCAGCAAGCTGAAGACCACTTTCAGCTACCAGGCCAAGGTGCCGACCACCTTCCTCCGCGTGATCGGCCAGGATAGCGTCGACATCGCAGGTAGCGTCACCACCGAATACCAGCTCGAAACCTTCAGGGACTTCTACGTGCTGGTGGACAATACGCCCTCCATGGGCGTAGCGGCCACGCCTGCCGATGTCTCCAAGATGGTGGCGAATACCGGCGACAAATGCGCCTTTGCCTGCCACATCAACAATGCGGGCGTGGAAGACAAGAATGATTACTACAACCTGGCCAAGAAGCTCGGCGTAACGATCCGCATCGACGTGGTGGCCCAGGCCACCGCTGCCCTGATGGATACGGCCACCAACCAGCGGGTCGTCTCAAACCAGTACCGCATGGCGATCTACACCTTCGGGGAAAAGGCCGAAGACACGAAGCTGCTCGAAGTCACGCCGCCGACGGTGGACCTGGCGCTTGCCAAGACCAAGGCGGCCGGCATCCAGCTGATGACCATCCCTAAGCAGGGCTATAACAACGACCAGCAGACGAGCTTCGACAACGCGCTCACCCAGATCAAGACCAAGATGGGCGCCCAGGGCAGCGGCACTTCATCCGCCGATTCGGAAAAGGTGGTGCTCCTCGTTTCCGATGGTGTAGGCGACAGCTACAAGCCCACGACCTGCACAAAGCCAACGACTGGCGGTCGCTGCCAGGAACCGCTGGACGTGAAGCTCTGCGATGCCTTGAAAGCGCAGAATTACAAGGTGGCCGTGCTCTACACCACCTATCTGCCGCTTCCGACCAATTCCTGGTACAATAGCTGGATCGCCCCCTTCCAGAACGAAATCCCCACCAAGATGAAAGCCTGCGCCAGCGACGGCCTCTTCTTCGAAGTCACGCCGACGCAGGGCATCAAGGAAGCCATGAGCGCCCTCTTCATGAAGATCGTCACTCAGCCCCGCATCACCAGCTGATGCGGGGAGGACCGGCGATCGGCAGCCCGATCCGTGTCCATGGCTGCTATCACGATCTCGTCGGCAATCGATCTTGGGAAATGCCGGTCGAAATCCACCCTCTGCGAGAGCGGCCTTGGGAACCTGGACCATAGGGGAAAGAAAATCGGCGATCCGCAGGACTTTGGGCGCGCAACGCACAGAAGGCCCCACACCGGTTCGCATGCGCAGAACTGGGCCGCCAAGCCCATTATAATACTCAAAGTTTGTGGATGTCCGACCTGAGAGATAGGTGACGAAACGTACCGGAGACATGGGTAACACTTTT